>NZ_JABAFY010000016.1 GCF_012843875.1 Desulfovibrio piger
ACGAAAATCTGTTTGTTTCATGGGACGAGATTACCACACCTTTTAAAATCAAAAAACATGCCGGACATCCTCTAAGCATGTGCGCCATCGTGTACTGGAGACCAGCAAGCCCTGTGTCTGGCTGGCCATCCACGCGCCGCAGCTGCGCCCGCAGGAGGCAGACGACACGCCCGCATGGCCGAAGGGATAGCGTGGCTCCAGCCCCCTTTCCGCCAGCACGCGGCTAGCGCTAGTGGAAATACGGATTTGGGGGCGGTATCGCCCTGCCAGTTCGCATTCACAGGTTCCATGCAAAGGCATCCAGGACAGTACGACTGTCCATCGACCGCCAGCCGTGCCTTGTGACATTCCCCGGGAAAACGCTCACAGGAGGAGTCCATGTCGCTGCCCCTGTTCACCTGCCGCCCCATCGGCATCATCCACACCCCCCATACCGATCCGGCCCAAACGCCCCGTCAACCCATCCGCGCCGCAGACTACACCGGCCGGGTGGAGATCTTTCCCGAATTCATGGCCGGGCTTGAAGGCCTGGAGCGCTTTGCCCGCATCTGGCTGATCTTCGCCTTCCACAGGGCGGAGGCTCCGCGCCTGCAGGTCATCCCGCACGGGCAGACGCAGGAGCGCGGCGTCTTCACTACCCGTGCTCCCTGCCGTCCAAGCGGCATCGGCATGAGTCTGGTACCGCTGCTGCGCCGGGACGGGAACATCCTCCACGTCTCGCATGTGGATATGCTGGACGGCACGCCCCTGCTGGACATCAAGCCCAGCTCCCCCGATCTGGACAGCGGCTCGCTGCTGTGACCGATCTTTTTCAGCGATCACGGCCGAAACGACATGAGCCTTGCCATCATCCTCGCACTGCTGGCCATTTTTTTGGTGGTCGCGTCTATCTTGCGGGCTGGATTCGCTCACCGGGCAAGAATCTCCTGATCCTGTCCGCGACCCTGGCAGGCCTTGCCCTGTGGATGCTCTGGCGCTGGTGGCAATACCGCTGAGGCCGCACCGGCTTCGCCCTGCTCCGTCATTTTTGTCGATCATCTGCCTGGTATCGTGCCGCCGGTAATGCATAGACTGGCACGCAAAACGAAAAACGCCCGCAAGACGAACTTACGGGCGTTTTTGTGCACCGGAACGGTACAAAGGGGAGGCCCCCCATGGGCCTCCCGGCGGGCATTTCAGGGCCGAAGAGGTGAGCCCTGAAATCTCATGCGTTCATGCCTCAGCGGCCTGCCGCACGGCCTAGTCGGCCTGAGTGCGGATGAACGTAGGAATCTCGAAGTCTTCTTCACTGTAGGTGAAGTCCTCATGACCGGGGTTGTGCTGGCGCCGGGGCATGGGCTGCTGGCCCAGCGTGGCGCCGGTGCGCAGATAGGTCGGTTTCTCGAACTGGTCCTGGGCGGAATAGGGACCGTATCCCCCCTGCGGATAGGAGTTCTGGGGGATCCAGTCTCCACGCTGGCGCACGGGACGCGGACGGGGCTGCTCATAGGCAGGAGCCTGCGGCGCTTCCATGGGGCGGGCAGCCTGGGCAGCCTGCGAGCCGGGGAATTTAGTCACGCTGGAGCTTTTCACGGGCTCGGCCACGGGCTGCACCACCGTGGCGCTGGGATCGATACCCGTAGCGATGACGGTCAGGCGCAGTTCGTCGCCGATGTTCTCGTCATAGACCACACCAAAGATGATGTTGGTATCTTCGGGCGTGGCATCGGCGATGATGTCGCCGATCTCGGCGATCTCGTCGGTGGAGATGTCCATGGACGCCGTGATGTTGTACAGCACGGCCTTGGCGCTTTCCAGCGACACGTCTTCCAGCAGCGGGCTGTTGATGGCGCGCTGGGCGGCCTCGCGGGCGCGGTTCTCACCGGCGGCCACACCGGTGCCCATCAGGGCCATGCCGGATTCGGACATGGTGGTGCGCACGTCGGCGAAGTCGAGGTTGATCATACCATCGGCCAGGATGACGTCGGAAATACCCTTGACGGCATAGAAGAGCACGTCGTTGGCTTTCTGCAGCATGGCAGAGAAGGGAGTCTTCTTGGGAGCGAAGGCCAGCAGACGGTCGTTGGGGATGGTGATCAGGCAGTCCACATGCTGCTTGAACTCTTCCAGACCTTCTTCGGCAAAGCGACGGCGGCGGGCCCCTTCAAAAGAGAAAGGTTTGGTGACGACACCCACGGTCAGAGCGCCCATCTCCTTGGCGGTCTGGGCCACGACGGGCGCGGCCCCCGTCCCCGTACCACCGCCCATGCCAGCGGTCACGAAGACCATGTCGGCATCGCCGATGGCTTCCCGGATGGCATTGACGCTTTCCAGGGCGGCCTCACGGCCCACGGCGGGGTTGGCACCGGCCCCCAGGCCCTTGGTGAGCTTTTCGCCCAGCTGGATCTTGACCGGGGCGTTGTTGCGGCTCAGGGCCTGCATATCGGTATTGGCGCAGATGAACTGCACCCCCTGCAGACCGGAAGTGATCATGTTCTGCACGGCGTTGCCGCCGCCACCGCCTACACCGATGACCTTAAGCTTGGCATTATTGCCCAGCGTGATGTCGATATCATCAACAATGGATTGTGACATAGTTCCCTCTCCTCAAATACTCTAAAAGCTTGCCCGCTTTGTTTTTTTAGGAAATGTCGGAAAACCACTTCTTCATGCGCGCCAGCAGGCCTTCGAAAACGCCGCTGTCACTGTGCGTGGGAGTAAACTTTTTCTGGCCGGAAACTTCCTTTTCCGCACCGTAACGCAGCAGACCCACAGCCGTGGAGAACTTGGGGCTGTTCACCACGTCCTTGAGGCCGCCCACATTGCGGGGGTAGCCGATACGCGTGGGCAGGTTGAAGATCTGCGTGCCCAGCTCCTGACAGCCCTCGATAAGGGCCGTGCCGCCGGTCAGCACCACACCTGCGCCCAGGAAGTTCTTGTAACCGGAGTTTTCCAGCGTCCTGTTCACCAGACACAGGATCTCTTCCATGCGCGGCTCGCAGATCTCCGCCAGGATCTGGCGGGAGATGCGGCTGGGATCACGGCCGCCCACGGTGGGGACTTCGATGAATTCGTCATGCCGCACCATGTCGGTCAGGGCGCAGCCATACTTGAGTTTGATACGCTCGGCCGCCGCAATGGGGGTGCGCAGGCCAAAGGCGATATCGTTGGTCAGGTTCTGGCCGCCCAGCGCCAGCACATGGGTGTGCTTGATGGAATCGTTGGCGAAAATGGCGATGTCCGTGGTGCCGCCGCCGATGTCCACCAGCGCGACGCCCAGCTCGCGCTCTTCTTCCGTCAGCACGGCTTTGGCCGATGCCAGGGACTCCAGCGCGATGTCCGAGACTTCCAGTTCGCTGCGGTGGCAGGAGCGCACGATGTTCTGGGCCGAGGTCACGGCCCCGGTCACGATGTGCACCTTGACCTCCAGACGCACGCCCGCCATGCCCAGCGGATCGGCGATGCCGCGCTGGTTGTCCACGATATATTCCTGCGGCAGGATGTGGATGACTTCACGGTCCGCAGGGATGGCCACGGCACGGGCCGCATCGAGCGCGCGTTCCACATCGCGCTGGCCCACTTCGCCGCCCTTGACGGCGATGACGCCATGGCTGTTGATCCCGGCGATATGCCCGCCGGCGATCCCCACATAGACCGAATTGATCTCACAGCCGGCCATGAGCTCGGCGTCCTCGATGGCGCCCCGGATGGACTGCACGGTCTGCTCAATATTCACCACCACGCCCTTGCGCATGCCGTGAGAGGGACGGGTGCCGATTCCAACGACATCCACCAGGCCGTTTTCCGCCATTTCCCCTACGACCGCACACACTTTGGTAGTGCCGATATCCAGGCCTACAATGAGATCCGCCATAGTTACTCCTCACCAAACATCATCCGCGCATGGGCTGACTGAGCGTCACCCAGACACTGCCGTTGACCGAACGCACCTCACGCACGTTCTTCAGCTCGTGCCTGCGTGCCAGATCCCCCAGCGTCAGGCCGATCCGGGCAAGATTCCCGGCCCAGTCATCCGTTGCGATGGAAAGCCGCATCTCGCGGTCTCCCAGATATATCTCGATACCCCGTGCGGGGCTCACCGTGATCGACGCAATGGCCCCCGCCTCCACCGGCAGGCTGCCCGCATGCAGATCCTTCATGAATCGCGGCAGGTAGGCCACGTCATCCTCGGCCCCCGCTTCCACGGACAGGGTCGGCAGCGAGAGGAAGTTGCGGCTCTCCACAGGCGCGATGGCCTCGCCGGATTCATTGGCGTAATATAGCACCCCGTCCTTGTGGACCCAGAAGGTGGGCATACGCTCCTTGATCTTGATGACGAAGCGGTCCGGCAACAGACGTTTGACCGAGACCTCTTCCACCCAGGGCGTGGCACGCAGCTTGCGCTCCACTTCCGCGATGCTGACCGCCAGGGAGTTCTCCCCTTCCTTCAGACCGCCATACTGCAGGACCATCTCCCGCGACAATCTGACATTCCCGGCCACGTCGATATGCCGCGTGGCGAAGAAGTCACTGGTCGTGGCCTTGCCGTACAGCCAGATGGACCCGGCACACAGGCCCGTCACAGCCGCTACCAGCCCTGCCAGCAGGAACAGGACGCAAAAAAAACGCTGCACACGCCCGCCCTGCAGCTTGCTCCAAAGGGAGAACTGACGTTTTTCCCTCGCCGGCTTGGCCCGGTTGCGGGTATTGGGGCGGGAAGCGGTGCTGCGACTGGGAGCAGGTGTCGAACTACCGCTGTAGGAGCGCGTATTGCGCCGGTTTTTTTTCAGCGAAAAGGTCACGGCACGATCCTGACTTCCGTTTCCAGCGTGATGCCGAACTGCTCCAGCACTCCCTGCCGCGCACTTTCGATAAGTTCGAACGCGGCACTCGCGCTGCCATTCCCTTCATTTATCAAAAAATTGGCATGCATGGTCGAAAAAGCCATCCCGCCAAGCCGCCTGCCGCGAAAGCCGGCCCTATCCAGAAGGATGCCGGCTGGTTTGTCCGGGGCCGGATTTTTGAATACGCAGCCCGCACTCCACGCTGTCACAGGTTGTTTAGACTTTTTCTCGCAAATATTGCGATGCATGAGTTTAGAAATGCCATCCCTGTCAGTCTTGGTCAAGTCAAATGTGGCTTCGAGCACAAGAAAACCGTTTTTTTTGCCGTCCACCAGCAGGGTTCTGTAACCATACTGCAGTTCCGCTGCCGGGAAGACCCGCGGGCGACCATCGACAACGGCCTTGATTTCCAAGAGATTCCTGCAGGTCTCGCAACCGTAGGAGCCTGCGTTCATGGCCACGGCCCCCCCGACGCTCCCGGGGATGCCGACAAGGCCCTCAAGACCGCCTAAACCCCGCCGGGCACAGAAACCAAGCAGGCGCGGCAGGGGCACGCCCGCCCCTACCCGCACGTGGGCCCGCGCTTCAGATTCCCAGACGATCTCGGGGTCTTCCTTGATTGCAGAACGAAGCAGCACGACTGGTAATTCACCATCGCGGGCAAGCAAATTCGTGCCCGCGCCAATGATGAACGGGCTCCCGCCCAGCTGCTGCAAACGTTCTGCCAGCAGCGGATAATCCTCGGCACGCTCAAGCACCAGTTCCGCGATGGCCCGGCCCCCGAGATGCAGTGATGTCCGCTCTGCCAGCGAAGGAGACAGGATCTCACGCATCCTTGCCGCCCTCCAGCCAGGCGGGCCCCACACGGGTGATGGTGCCGGCCCCCAGAGTCAGCAGCACGTCACCGGGCTGCAGGATATCGTCCAGGCCCTTGACCATGGCGTCGATGGTTTGGAAATAAGTGACCGGGGTCTCGGAGACCTGACGCATGCCCTGGGCCAGGCTCTCGCCGGAAACACCGGGGATGGGCTTTTCGGAAGCGGCGTAGATCTCGGTCAGCACCAGCTGGTCCACCACGTCGAAGACCTTGCAGAACTCGCCGAAATGGGCCTGGGTACGACTGAAGCGGTGCGGCTGGAAGGCCACCACCAGACGGCGGTCAGGGAAGACCTGGCGGGCCGTGGCCAGCGTGGCCGCGATCTCGGCCGGATGATGGCCGTAGTCGTCGATGACGGTCACCCCATTGCGTTCGCCCTTGAATTCAAAGCGGCGCCCCACGCCTCGGAAGGTAGCCAGACCTTCCACACAGCGTTCGAAGGGGATGTCGGCAGCCGTGGCGGCACCGATGGCGGCCAGGGCATTGAGGATATTGTGGCGGCCGGGATGGGGCAGGCTCACTTCGCCCAGCTTCCGGTCATCGCGCCAGACCTCGAAACGGCTGGTCATGCCCGATTCCAGCAACACGGCGCGCAGCTGGTTGTCGGCGGCGAAGCCGTAGGTCAGCACCGGGCGCTTGACGCGCGGCAGCAGGGCCCGCACGCCGGGATCATCGCCGCAGACCACGTTGAGGCCGTAGAACGGAACCTTGTTCATGAACTGGACAAAGGCGTCGTCGATGGCCTGCCGGGTCCCGTAGTGGTCCAGATGGTCTTCGTCCACGTTGGTGACCACGTTGATGATGGGGAACAGACAGAGGAAGGAGCCGTCGGATTCGTCGGCTTCGGCGATGAGGTAGTGGCCGCTGCCCAGATGGGCATTGGTGCCGTAGACATTGAGGCGCCCCCCGATGATGACCGTGGGGTCCAGACCGGCCGTATCGAAGATGGAGGCCGTCAGGGACGTGGTGGTGGTCTTGCCGTGGGTACCGGCAATGGCCACGCCCTGGCGCAGGCGCATCAGTTCGGCCAGCATCTCGGCACGGGGGATGATGGCGATGTTGCGGCGGCGCGCTTCCACCACTTCGGGGTTGTCCTCGGCAATGGCCGTGGACTTGACCAGCACCTGCACGTTGCCCACGTTCTCGGCCGCATGGCCCACGGCGATGCGGGCCCCAAGACTACGCAGATGTTTGACCACGGCCGAATCGCTCATGTCCGAGCCCGAGATGTCATAGCCCAGGTTGAGCAGGACTTCCGCGATGCCGCTCATGCCGGCGCCGCCGATGCCCACCATGTGAATCTGCCGAATCTTGCTGTCCATATGTCTCTCTCTATCCGGAAGAAGATGTTATCGTGAACTTACCGTGCGCACACGGTCTCCAGTTCCGCGGCCACCAGCTCCGCCGCGCGGACGCGGGCACAGCCGGAAGCCGCAGCGGCCATGGTGCGCAGCCTGCCGGTATCCTGCAGCAGGTCCGTGACCTGCGCCATGAGGCCGTCGCTCTCCATGCGGGCCTCGGGCAGCATCAGGGCCGCGCCTTCGGCCACCAGGGCCTGGGCGTTGCGCGTCTGGTGGTCATGCACCGCATAGGGAAACGGCACCAGCACCGAGGGCAGGCCCGCGGCGCAAAGCTCGGCCACGGTGGTGGCCCCGGCGCGGCAAAGCACCAGATCCGCCCAGGCATAGGCCGAAGCCATGTCGTCGATGAAGGCACTCACACAGGCCGGGTCATAGCCCGCCGCCGCATAGGCCTCGCGGGTCACGGCCTCGTCACGCACGCCGGTCTGGTGGCGCACTTCGATGCCCGCGGCCCGCAGGGCGTCGAGATGACGGCACACATGCACGTTCAGGGCATGGGCCCCCAGGGACCCCCCCATGACCAGCAGGCGCTTGCCGGAAAAATCATGCTGCCGTCCGGCCAGCGCCACCACGGCGGCGCGCACGGGGTTGCCCGTCAGTACCGTCCGGGAGGCGTCGAAGCCCTCGGTCCCCGGCAGGGACAGGCAGATGCGCCGGGCAAGGCGCCCCAGGATGCGGTTGCTCATGCCGGCGATGGCGTTCTGCTCATGCAGCACCGTGGGCACACCGGCCAGACGGGCCGCCAGCATGGGTGCGAAGGCGGCATAACCGCCAAAACCGGCCACCACCTGGGGCCGGAAGCGCCGGATGATGCCCCGGGCCCGGCAGACGGCACAGGCCATGCGCCCCGCAGCGGCAAAGGCCCGCAGGCCACGCCCCAAAAAGCCACGCACCGGCAGGCCGATGAAGTCGATGCCCGCCGCCCGGGCCAGACGCTGTTCCGGGCCGTATTGCGAGCCCACGAACAGCAGTTCCACACCGGGATGGCGCTGACGCAGGGCTTCCGCCACGGCCAGCGCCGGGAAGATGTGCCCGCCGGTACCGCCGGTGGTTAAGAGGACTCTTTCCATATGCTCCCCTCCTTGCCCGTGGCCGTGCGAGAAAAATTCATGAGCAGGCCCACGCAGAGCATGGTGGCCATAAGATTACTGCCGCCGTAGCTCATCAGGGGCATGGGCACGCCCTTGGGCGGCGCCACCCCCATGACCACGGCCAGATTCATGACGGCACCCATGGCCAGGATGACCGTCAGGCCAAAGGCCGTCAGCCGGTCGCGCAGTTCGGTCTGGCGCATGATGATGCGGTAACAGCGCCAGAACAGCAGGCCGAACAGCAGCATGACCACGGTGATGCCCACAAAGCCCAGCTCCTCGGCCAGCACGGCCATGATGAAGTCGTTGTGGGCTTCGGGCAGATAGAACATCTTCTGTCGGCTGGCGCCCACGCCCACGCCGAAAAAGCCGCCCGATCCGATGGCCAGCAGGGACTGCACCAGGTGATAGCCCGTGTCGGTGGGATCGGCGAACGGATCCAGAAAGGCCAGCAGGCGGCGCAGGCGGTAAGGCTCCAGGATGGCCAGGGCCATGGCGCCGGCGCAGGCCAGGATCATGGCGAAGAACAGATAGATGAAACGCGTGCCCCCGGCCAGACACATGAAGAACAAGATGCTGGCCACCACCACGGCGCTGCCGAAGTCGGGCTGCAACAGCAGCAGGCCGCAGAACAGGCCCGTCACGGCAAAGGGCGGGATGACGCCCCGGCTGAAGGTCTTGACCAGTGCCTGCTTGGAACTCATGAAATAGGCTAGGTACAGGGCCAGGGAGATCTTGACGAACTCCATGGGCTGCAGGTTCACGGGCCCCAGAGGGATCCAGCGCTTGGCGCCGTTGATGGACGGCGTCAGGGGCGACAGGGTCAGCAGGAGCAGGAACAGGGAGAGGAAGATGGCCGGATACTGCAATTTGTAGAGCCAGCTGCGGGGCATGAGGGCCGCGCCCCAGAGCACGAGGCCCCCGCCGCAGGCAAAGATCAGCTGGCGCTTGAAAAAGTAGTATTTGTCACCGTTGACCTGCTCGGCCACGATGCCGCTGGCCGACAGCACCATGATGAGGCCGATGGCCAGGACGATGAGCATCAGGGTGAACAGCCACCAGTCGAAAACCTCAAAACTCACCTTGCCCAGAGCACGCGAGATGCCTCCGCCCTGGGGAGCGGCTTCTTCCTTTTTCTTTTCCTTCCTGCTCAGGAACATGTTCTTCATGCCAGGCTTCCCACGATGCGCTTGAAGTCGTTGCCGCGTTCCACATAATTGCGGTACTGGTCAAAACTGGAAGTTGCCGGAGCCAGCAGGACCACATCGCCCTCCTTCACCTTGCCCTGCAGGGCCAGGACAGCGTCTTCCATGCGCTCGTGCCAGCACAGGGGCACCACGCCCTGCCAGGCAGCCTCGAAGATCTCGCGGCTGGCCCCGTACAGGTTCACGCTCTTGGCCTTGCGGCGCAACAGATCCTTCATGCCGTCCAGATCCCCGCCCTTGAACTTGCCGCCGCACAGCAGGTGCACGGGATGGTCCATGGCTTCCAGCGCCACTTCCAGAGCGGCCACCGTGGTGCATTTGGAGTCGTTCACATAAAGCACGCCGTGCACGCGGGCCACGGATTCCAGCCGGTTGGGCAGGGGCTTGAAGGCAGCCACCGCGCGGGCGGCATTCTCCAGCGTCACGCCGAAGGGACGGCAGGCCTGCCAGGCGGCTTCGGCATTGAACTGGTTGTGCTGTCCGAACAGGGGGCAGTCCGGGAAGCGGCCTTCGGGCCGGATCCACACCTTGCGGGCCCTGAGGCCGAAGCGGGCGGCGGTCTCTTCCAGCCCGGGCTCCAAAACCGCCAGGTCCTCTTCCGTCTGGCAGCGGAACAGACGGAACTTGGCCTCGATGTATTCTTCCATGTCCTTGTGGTAATCCAGATGGTTGGGCGAGATGTTCAGCACCACGGCCACCCGGGGATGGAAGGTGGAACAGCACTGGAGCTGGAAGCTCGAGGTCTCCAGCACCAGCACGTCGGCCTTTTCGCCGGAAAGCAGATATTCCGAAAGGGGCGTGCCGATATTGCCGCCCAGAAAAACACGCAGGCCCTGCTCCCGCAGCATGGCCGCCGCCAGACTGACCGTGGTGGTCTTGCCGCTGGTGCCGGTCACCGCCAGCACGGGCTCGCCGTCAAGGGCTCGCCAGGCCAGCTCCATCTCGGCCAGGATCTCGGTACCTTCCGCATCGGCATGGGGGCCCATCATCTCGCGCAGGCGCACCACGGGCAGGCCGGGGCTGGGCACCACCATCTTCGCACCGGCAAAGAGCTCCGGCCCCTGTTCCCCCAGCACCAGTTCGATGCCTTCCGCGCGCAGGGCCGCGGCCTGCGCTTCGTCCAGAGCCTGGGGATTGCTCTCCAGCAGGCGCACCCGGGCGCCCTGCCGCAACAGAAGACGGGCCGCTGCCTTGCCGGAACGCCCGGCGCCCACCACTACAGCCAGTTCACCGGCCTTGATGCACCGGCCACGATCTTCATTCTGAGCCATGTCACATTCCTCGCGGATAAGATATTGCCGCGCACTGCACCGGCAGGCACGGCGGACAGGATAAAAAACGGCGAGCGGGCCCCGGCCTCATGCAGCCGGAGCCCTCGCCATCAGCGCAGTTTCAGTACCGACAGGGCCACCAGCCCCAGCAGTGCGGACGTGATCCAGAACCGGATGATGATCTTCGATTCCGGGATGCCCTTCAGTTCAAAGTGATGATGCAGGGGCGCCATGCGGAACAGGCGTTTGCCGCCTGTCCAGCGGAAGTAGCTCACCTGCATGATGACCGACAGGGTCTCGGCCACGAACAGACCGCCCACCACGGCCAGGATGAGTTCCTGCTTGCAGAGCAGGGCCAGATAGCCGAGCACGCCGCCCAGGGCCAGCGAGCCCACGTCGCCCATGAAGACCTGGGCCGGATAGGCGTTGAACCACAAAAAGCCCAGCCCCGCGCCTACCAGAGCCGCACAGAACACCGTGACCTCACCGACGCCCGGCGTATAGGGCAGCAGCAGATAATTGGCGAAGCGGGCATGGCCCGTCACATAGATGAAGATGGCGAAAACGATACCGGCCACGATACAGGGCCCGATGGCCAGACCGTCCAGACCGTCGGTCAGGTTGACGGCATTGGACGAGGCCACCATGACGAAAACCCCGAACGGCAGATACAGGGGACCAAGGTCAGGAGCCCAGTCCTTGACGAAGGGGATGCTCAGCTGGCTGGAATAGCCGGGATCCGTGACCAGGAAGAGCATGGCCACCACGGCCACCGCCAGCTGGCCCGCCAGCTTGGCCCGGCCGCTGATGCCGCGGTTCTCGGCATGGCGCAGCTTGGTCATGTCGTCCCAGAATCCCACGGCCGCAAAGCCCCAGAACACCAGCAGGGTCTGCCAGATGTAGAAATTGCCCAGATCCGCCCACAGCAGCAGGCTGACCGTGAGGCTGAAGAGCATCAGCAGGCCGCCCATGGTGGGCGTGCCTTCCTTGCAGGCATGGGCCGTCACTTCATGCAGGATGTGCTGGCCGCATTTGAGGCGGCGCAGCCAGGCGATGAACCGGGGACCCAGCAGGATGGAGAGCACCAGGGCCGTGATGAGCGCGGCCATGGAACGGAAGGTGATGTACCGGAAAACATTGAGCGCCGTCCATTCGGACGCCCACGGTACCAGCAGGTTATACAGCATCTACAGACTCTCCGTACGGCTGCCGGGCAGCCAGTCGCTCTGCTCCAGAGCTTCAAGCAATTCTTCCAGATGGTTGCCGCGCGATCCCTTGAAGAGCATGAGGCCCCCCTGCTCTCCCGTCTCGGCGGGAAG
This sequence comes from Desulfovibrio piger, assembly GCF_012843875.1. Classification (GTDB taxonomy): domain Bacteria; phylum Desulfobacterota; class Desulfovibrionia; order Desulfovibrionales; family Desulfovibrionaceae; genus Desulfovibrio. Next base: position 11,948 of record NZ_JABAFY010000016.1, read on the forward strand.
ATGTTCACGCAGGGCCTGCACGAAGGCCTCGCCGGAATCCACGGGCAGGAACTTGCCCGTGTACAGCCCGTGCTCCAGGCCGTCCCGCACGGCATCGGCATGGCCGCCGCGCCAGAAGACCAGCACAGGACGCAGCTGGGCCAGATGCCTGCCCAGGCGTTCATGCTCCCTATCCGCCACGCTGCCCAGTTCGCGCATCTCGCCCAGCACCACCACGAAAGGCCGTTTCTGGGCGCTTTCCGCCGCGGCGTCAAGCATGCGGGCCATGGAAAGCGGGTTGGCATTGTAGGTATCGTCCACGATGTCCCAGTTGCCGCGACGGCTGCGGGCAAAGCGCTGCGGCGGCAGCTGCGCGTCGGCGAAACCGGCGGCGATCTCCTCGGCGGTCAGGCCCAGCATGTGGGCGGCGGCCGCCACGGCGATGCAGTTCTCGGTACCGTAATCGCCGCGGAAAGGCGCGATAACGTCACAGGGACGACCGTCCAGCCACAGGCGGTACTGCCCGTGCACCCCATCGCTACACCCGGCATAGGCCGCACGATAGGAGAGCGGACGCCCGCTGGCCGTGAAGAAGAGCACGTCGCCGAACACGGCCCGCGCCTCGCGGACGAGGTCGTCATAGTCGGCGCTCACGAGGGCCTGGCCTTCGGGGGCCAGATGGGCCAGAAGACGGGACTTGTGCCAGGCCACGCCGCGTTCGCCCAGCCCCTCGGTATGGGCGGCGCCCACGTTGAGGATCAGGGCCAGATCGGGCTGGAGGATGGCGCCCAGCTCGTCCATGTCGCCCTCGTGGCTGATACCGGCCTCGAAGACCCAGAAGTCCTCGTCCCCGTCGGTCTTGAGCATGCACAGGGGCATGCCCACCTGATTGTTGAGGTTGAGGGCATTGCAGGCGGTCTTGCCGCGCCGCGACAGCACATGGGCCAGCAGTTCCTTGACCGTGGTCTTGCCCGCGGAGCCGGTGATGCCCACCACCCGGGCAGAGGACTTGCCGCGCCAGAGGGCGGCCACGGCGCCCAGGGCGCGCACCGTATCCTGGACCAGCAGGACAGGCACGGACAGGCCTTCCAGCGGGCGGGAAGCCAGCACGGCCACAGCGCCCTGCTCCACGGCACGGGCGGCATAATCATGGCCGTCCACGCGCTCGCCGGCGATGCAGACGAACAGGCTGCCGGCCACGGCCTCGCGGCTGTCCGTGACGACCGAGGTGACCGTCACGCTGCCGTCGGTCACCTTCACATCCCGGGCACAGCCCAGACAACGAACGATTTCAGCAAGATCTAGGCGCACCCCAACAGCTCCCGCACCACTTCCTGATCACTGTAGTGATGTTTGGTGCCCTGAATGATCTGATAATCCTCATGGCCCTTGCCGGCGATCAGCAGGGCATCATCGGGACCGAGCATTTCCACGGCCTTGGCCGTTGCCTTGCGGCGGTCCACTTCCACGACGACTTCCCTGGCTTCGCGCAGGCCGGGCAGCACATCCTTGAGGATGGCTTCCGGGTCCTCGAAACGGGGATTGTCCGAGGTCAGCACGGCCACGTCGGAATAGCGGGCCACGGCTTCGCCCATGATGGGGCGCTTGGTGCGGTCACGGTTGCCGCCGCAGCCGAAGACCGTGACGATGCGCTTGAAACCGGCGCCGCGCAGGGCCTTCAGGACGTTGACCAGCGCGTCCGGCGTGTGGGCATAGTCCACGAAGACGTGCAGCTTGCGGGCATTGGGAACCCGTTCCAGACGGCCGCACACACCGTGGAAGTCTTCCAGATGGCGCAGGTCGTCCGGCATCAGGCCCAGCTCCAGGGCCAGGGCCTGCACGGAGAGCAGGTTGGAGGCATTGAAGGCCCCCACCAGCGGCGAGCGCAGTTCCCACTGCTGGCCGTCCAGATGCATGCGCAGATGGCAGCCGTCCGTACCGGCGGACAACAGCTCGCCCCACAGATGACGCTGCTGCGGGAGCGCCTTCTGCAGGCCGAAGGACAGGGCCCGCGGGCACAGCTCCAGCAGGCGGCGGCCCCAGGGATCATCGCCGTTGATGGCCATGACCTTGTCGGCGCGGGGCAGTTCCAGGAACAGACGGGACTTGGCCCGGAAATAGCTTTCCATGTCCTGGTGGAAATCCAGATGGTCCTGGGTCAGGTTGCTGAAGGAGGCCCCGGCAAAGGGCACCCCGCAGACGCGCTGCTGTTCCAGGGCGTGGGAAGAGACCTCCATGACGGCGATGTCCACCCCGGCCTGCGCCATGGCCGCCAGCATGGCGTGCACGCGCAGGGGATCGGGCGTGGTCAGGGGCGCGGCCTCGCAATGACCGGGCCAGCGGTAGCTCACCGTGCCCAGCACGCCCACCTTGTGTCCGGTGGCCGTGAACAGATGCTCCAGCAAATAGGCGCTGGTGGTCTTGCCGTTGGTGCCGGTGACGCCCAGTACGCGCAGCGGTAGGCTGCCGGTATGCCAGCGGGCCTCGGCCAGACGCCACAGGGCCTCGCGGGGATCGTCATGATGGACCACCGTGCAGCCCGCGGCACGGGCGGCCTCGGCTTCGGCCCCTCCGGGCAGGCAGACGATGGTGGACGCACCGGCCTCCACGGCCGGCGGGATGAAACGGGCGCCGTCAGCATTGACCCCGGGGACAGCCACAAAGATGTCCCCCTTGCCGACCTCACGCGAGTCGGAGCGGATCTCCCCTCCCTCACGGCGCACCTTGTCGAGCAATTGTTCGAATTCGCGATTCACGGTTACCTCTCCGAGAGCCACAGAATGTAAGTGACGTTTTCTCCTTCCTTGGGCCAGGCCGTGCCCGGCGGCGGGCTCTGCCTGACCACGCGCGTGCCGGTCCCCTTGAGCTCCGGCACGATCCCGGCGCGGGCAAAAAGTTCCACGGCGTTGCGCACCGTCTTGCCCTTGACGTCGGGGACCCGGCTGGAGGCCTTGGCCAGATGGCCGGGCTGCTGCATGGACGGCGGACGTCTGGTCTGGACGTCTTCCTTGGCCAGGAAGGGCACATCCAGACGCGAAAGCTTGAGGCCGCGCTGACGGCCCTTGTCCTTGTCCGGCTTGTCGTCCTTTTCCGCCTGACTGGTGGCATCAGGCACGATGGCGCCGCTGTAGGTGATGGCGCGCGAGGCGATCTCGCGGAACACGGGCGCGGCCACCACGCCCCCGTACTGGTTCTTGGTGGGTTCGTCCACCAGCACCACGATCAGATAGCGGGGATTGTCGGCGGGCAAAAAGCCCACGAAGGAGGCCAGACGCTTGGCGCCGTAGGAACCCGCCTTGTGGTCGGCCTTCTGGGCGGTGCCGGTCTTGCCGGCCACTTCCACCCCTTCGATGCGGGCCCGCTTGCCGGTACCGTCCTTTTCTTCCACCACGTCGCGCATCATGCCCATGACCTCACGGCAGACGCGCTCCGAAAAGATGCGCTCGTAACGCTGTTCCACATTGACCTGCTCGCGCAGCAGGCGCAGCGGCTTGTAGACACCATTGTTGAGCAGGGTCAAGTAGCCCTGCGCCATCTGCAGGGCCGTGACGGACACGCTCTGCCCGAAGGAGGCGGACATGAGGTCGGCCTCGCTCCAGGAGCGGGGCTGGCGCAGGATGCCCCGGCTGTCGGCCACGGGCACGCAGGTGCTCTCCCCGAAGCCGAGGGCGCGCAGGTACTTGTAGAGCGTGGGCGAGCCCAGCTCCAGACCGATCTTGGCCATGCCGATGTTGGAGGAATAGCGCAGCACCTTGTGCGCGGGCAACACGCCCTGCCGCGAGGTGTCGCGGATGGTCACCTTCTTGATCTCCCACTTGCCGTTCTCGCAGTCGATGGCCGTATTGCGGTTGAGCTTGCGCTCCTGCAGGGCCGAGGCCATGACGAAGGGCTTGAAGGTGGAACCGGGTTCCAGGGCGTCGGAGGCCAGCCGGTTGCGGTAGATCATGGGGCTGGACTGCCGGTAGGTATTGGGATTGAAGAAGGGATACTGCGCCCAGGCCAGGATGTCGCCGCTGGGCACATCCACCACCAGGGCCCCGCTCCAGCGGGCATCGAAGTCCCGGGCGGCACGGGCCACGGCTTCTTCGGCGATGAACTGCAGCTGCACGTCCAGCGTCAGCATCAAGTCCTCGCCGCGGAGCTCGTCCTTGCCTTCTTCATGCAGGTAAAAACGGCGGCCCATGGCGTCGCGCTGCACCACCATGCGGGTGGGCGTGCCCGCAAGACGGTCGTCCAGCGAGCGTTCCAGGCCTTCCAGGCCTTTGTCGTCCACGCCCACGAAGCCGAGCAGCTGCCCGGCCAGATGCTTGAAGGGATAGACGCGGTCGTATTCCTTGGAAAGGCCGATGCCGGGCAGGCCCGCCTTGCGCACGGCCTCGGCGGTGTAATCGTCCACTTTGCGGCGCACCCAGACGAAACGGCGCTTGGTCTTGGAAAGCTCGTCATAGAGCTTTTGCGGTTCGATGCCGAGGATGGGCCCCAGGGTGTTGGCCATGGTCAGGAAATCCTGGATCTCCTGCGGCCGGGCATAGACGGAACGGGCCTCCACGCTGCGGGCCAGCACCTGCCCGTTGCGGTCCATGATCATGCCGCGCTTGCCGGTGACCAGTTCCGTGGCCATATGCTGGCGGCGGGCCTTGTCGGCCAGGCGCGGGCCCTCGATCATCTGCAGATACCAGGCACGGCCCCACAGGCCCAGCCACAGGACGCAGAAAATGGCCACGACAGCGGCGATGCGGGCCTTGCCCCAGTCCACCCTGTCGACCCAGCTCAGGCCCCTGTTCTTGGGCGCAACAGAAACACGCCGGGCCCCACCGCTGCGTACGGTACGCGATGCGGTACGGCCCGGACGACGTTTCTTGTCTCCGGTATCGGATGAGAATTTGAACATGCGTCCCCCGCTTATGATGCTTGCCGGCTAGTGCGCTTCCATACGCCGGACCTGCCCCGGCTTCGGCTCCTTCATGCCGATCTCCTCCGCCTTGCGGCGCAGCTCGTACGGGGAAAGAAGGCGCTCCCGCTCCACTTCCAGCTTGGCGCGCAGGGCCTTGCGTTCCTGCAACTTGTTCTGGGCGATATTGATGAAGTAGGTGGTATCGATGCGCTCGATATTGCTCCAGACCAGGATCAGGCACATGGTCATGCAGGCCAGCAGTCCCAGCGCCAGCAGGAGCAGCCAGCTTTTGGTCTGGACCTTGCCCTGTCCGCGGAACGGCAGCCCGACCGACAGCTTCTTCATGAAACCGCCTCGGCTATTTTCTCCACGGCCCGCAGTTTGGCGCTGCTGGCACGCGGATTGATGGCCAGCTCGTCATCGTCGGCCTGCACGGGCTTCTTGTACAGGATCTCGACTTCCGGCACATGGTGGCACACGCACACCGGCACATGCCGGGGGCAACGGCAGCCCTCGGCCCAGTAGCGCATGGTCTGCTTGACCATGCGGTCTTCTAGGGAATGGAAGGAAATGACCGCCAGACGGCCGCCCAAGGACAGACGGCCCAGGATGGCATCAAGGAAGCGGCGCAACTCGCCCAGCTCGTCGTTGACGGCCATGCGCAGGGCCTGGAAGGTGCGCGTGGCGGGATGGCGGCGGGCCTTGGCACGCCACGCGGGCGGATAGGCCTTCTCCACCAGGGCCGCCAGCTGGGCGGTGGTATCGATGGGGTTCTTCTGGCGGGCATCCACGATGGCCCGGGCTATGCGCCCGGCCTGCGGCTCCTCGCCCAGGGTGGCGATGCATTCCTTGAGGCGGTCGAAACTTTCGCGATTGACCCAGTGCCAGGCCGAAGGCGCGCCGGAATGCTGGTCCATGCGCATGTCCAGGGGCCCGTCCCCGTAAAAGCTGAAGCCGCGCTCCGCCTCGTCCAGCTGCAGGGAGGAAACACCGATATCCAGCAGCACGGCGTCGACCTTGTCCCAGCCCAGGTCGTCGAGGGCCTCCTCGAACTGGCTGTAGCGGCAATGGTAGGTATGGACGCGCCCACCAAAAGGCTCCAGCCGGCGCCGGGCCAGTTCCAGGGCTTCCTCGTCCCGGTCCAGGGCGCAGAGTTCCGCCTGGGGGGCCGCCTGCAACATGGCAGAGCTGTGCCCGGCCATGCCGAGCGTGCCGTCCAGGATGCGCACGGGGCGATCCCTTCCGGCATCCAGCACGGGCTGCAGGGCCGCAAGGGTTTCCTTCATCAGGACAGGGATATGCAAATCAGCCGCATTTCGTTCCTGTCCCTGCTGCTGCATGGTCATGCTTACCTCTAAAGAGCTATATCAAGATGACAGGCCGCCACTTCATCGCTGACGTCTTCCACCAGCAGGGCATCGAAGCGGGCCTGATCCCAGATCTCGAACTTGTCCGCCATGCCCACCAGTACCACGTCCTTTTGCAGACCGGCGGCACGCATCAGGGGCTGCGGGATACGTATGCGGCCCTGCGCATCGGGGACCATCCTCTGCGCAAGACCGAGCAACTTCGTTTTGACGTGGGAAAGCTTCATGGAAGGGAGGGGGACGCTGTTCAGCTTTTCGACGATGGCTTCCCAATCCGCAGGCATGTAGGCCTTGAGGCCTCCGTACAGACCTATGGTCAGCCAGAAGGAACCATCCCCGGCGGCCAGCAGGGCATCCCTGTACTCTGGCGGCAGCAGCAGACGGCCCTTGGCGTCAAGATTGCGATATGCGCTCTGGATAAACAGATTTGCCACCGATCCACCACCTGTCGCCCACTATTTACCACGTTTTCCCACTTATGCCCCACCCTTTCCCCCGCTGTCAAGCGAACATGACGGGACGGTGACAATCATGTGATTTTGTTTGTCAATTATTCCAATGGGCTGCCTCGGACTCGGGGTGGGGGCGTCCCCGCCCGCCCGCACGCTTCCTGCCGCTTGACAAGCCGCAGGAAAGCCCGGATAGTTTTTTCTGGACATACAGCTTTATGAGAGAACATCCGTGCCCCCGCACGGGTATGAAAGGAATAAAGATATGAGAACCAAGATCGTCGCCACCATCGGCCCGGCTTCCAATTCCAAGGAAAAGCTGCGTCAGCTCGTCGAAGCGGGCGTCAGCGTCTTCCGCCTGAACTTCTCCCACGGTTCGGCCGCGGATTTCGTCCGTATCATCAATGATATCCGTGAAGTGGAAAAGGAGCTGGACAAGCCCATCACCATCATGCAGGACCTGTCCGGCCCCAAGATCCGTCTGGGTGTCGTTCAGGAAAAGACCATCCAGGTCACCAAGGGCATGCAGCTGCTGCTGGGCCTTTCCGACCAGCGCACCGATGAGATGCCCTTCCTGCCCTTCGACCATCCCGAGATCCTGGAGACCCTGGAGCCCGGCGACCGCATGGTGCTGGCCGACGGCGGTCTGCAATTCACCGTGCAGCAGAGCCGCCCCGACGGCCTGGTGCTGCTGGAAGCCAACAACAGCGGCATTGTGACCTCGCGCAAGGGCCTGGCCCTGCCCGGCAAGGCCACCAAGGTGCGCGCCCTGACCGAAAAGGACAAAAAGGACCTGAGCGACGGTCTGGCCCTGGGCGTGGACGCCGTAGCCATCTCTTATGTACAGACGGCTGACGACGTGCGCGAAGCCAAACAGCTCATCGCCGCCTCGGGCCGCCGCGTGCCCGTGGTGGTCAAGCTGGAGCGCCAGAACGCCGTGGACAACCTGGACGAGATCCTGAAGGAGACCGACGTCATCATGGTGGCGCGCGGCGACCTGGGCGTGGAATGCCCCCTGCCCCTGCTGCCCGCCCTGCAGAAGCGCATCATCCGCGCCTGCAACGCCATCTCCAAGCCGGTCATCGTGGCCACGCAGATGCTGCTCTCCATGGTCAACAGCCCCGCCCCCACCCGCGCCGAGACCACGGACGTGGCCAATGCCGTGCTGGACGGCGCCGACTGCGTGATGCTCTCCGAAGAGACCGCCATGGGCAACTTCCCGGTGGAGACCGTGCAGTACATGCGCAAGATCACCGACGAGGCGGAGAAGCTGCTGGTCAATGACCGCAAGCTGGAAGAACCAGCCGCGGACAAGGGCATCCCCGAGTTCCTGGCCTACTCCGCCTGCCTGCTGGCCGAGAAGGCCCACGCCAAGGCCATCGTCTCCCACAGCCTCAGCGGTGCGTCGGCCCGTCAGGTCTCCTGCCGCCGTCCTCCCCAGGACATCTACGCCCTGACCCCCGACCCGGTGACCATCAAGGCCCTGAACTTCGTCTGGGGCGTGCATCCCGTATTCGTCGCCGATCCGGCCAGCGATCCCAGCCACCTGAGCCGCGCCGAAAACTTCATCCACAACTGCCCGGACTTCCTGCCCAACGAATGCGCCGTCATCACCGCCGGCCAGCTCAAGGGCTCCACGGCTACCCCGCGCGGTACCAACCTGGTCAAACTCTACTGGAAGTAAGGCTGCCGTAACGGCATCACCTGCCATCCCCAAGGCCGTCCCCATCGGGACGGCCTTTTTTTACACCCAAAAGGCACATATCAACATACTAAAATAATTTATCTTTTTATTTTTATCAAAAAAATATCCACTTTTTTCATTTTTTTGTTTGACAAGAGGGCCGGTTTTGCGTAGGTTCCATTTTCGCGATGGGCTGTCGTTCAATTGGCAGGACGGCGGATTCTGGCTCCGCTAATCAAGGTTCGAGTCCTTGCAGCCCAGCCATCACAACTTCATAGCGCGTCCCTATCGTCTAGCCGGCCCAGGACAACGGCCTTTCACGCCGTCGACAGGGGTTCAAATCCCCTTGGGGACGCCAACAAGAAATCAAGCGTAGTAACGTGCTTTTTTGAGCATGTTTCTACGCTTTTTTTCTTTTTTTCAGCCCTTCTTCCTTTTCAAAAGCCCTTTTCAGCGCTGGTGATCCAGCCTGGAAGGGGCTTTTTGTCTTTTCCGCACCCCCCACTTTGCACGAGCACGAATAGGGATTGTCTTACCCGAAAGTCCACGGAGAGGGAATGCCCGCCCGTGGTCGAGCAAGCCCTGCTTGTAAACGCTACATAAATTTCCCGCCGGAAATGGCGGCAATGAGAACTCCCCCGGAGACGGTTCCTGGGGATCAGAAAAAGAAAGGCGAAACGCTGGCGTTTTTACGACCAGCGTCACCGGGGGATAGGTGCCCACGGTCTGACGAGCCAGCCCGCTCGAACAACAAAAAACTCAATCGCTGGAGCGAACCTGAGAAAACTGTAGGCCAAAAGAAAAAAGCTCCTGTGTTGGCAGCACAGGAGCTATCTGCGGGAGTAATCCGCAAATTTGTTGGATTAACTCTAGCCGAAAGGCTTAGCGGCGTCAAGCTCCGCAGCTCTATTTTACGCTTTTTCCAAGGCCTGTCTGGAGTAATCAGACATGGAAAATACGTTTGCACCACGCGGCTGCATTCGCGGCCCGATTTTACCTCGTTTTGTTTTGACTATGGATATGTCTCCGGGCGCAAAAACCATCTACGCAATCCTGTGTGACATTGCTGCTGACAAAGACCATTGTTGGCCGTCTCACGCGCGGCTTGCTGAACTCCTGCATTGCAGCGTCTCCAGCGTCAAAAACTGGCTGCGGGAACTTGTCACGCACAAGCTCATTGCGATCCGCCGAAACGCGGCCCGGACTTCCACATATTATATGCTCAAGCCTTCTATGCTTCAGGCTTCTGGTGCTGCCTTCATCGGCAAGGCCCAAGAGGCAAACTTTACCTCTTGCCAGACAAAGTTTGCCTACAGAAAGAACTTTAAGAAAGACTCCATATTACCCCCCACTCCCCCCACGCAGGCGGCTGGTTCCTCCTCCTTGGCTCTAACCTTTCCACGTCCACGCCCCTGCCGGGGCGATGGGGGGGATTTTTCTCTTGCCGATTCTTCATTCGAGCAGTTCTGTCAGCGCTATCCACGCAAAGAAGCCAAGGAACTTGCGCGTGCCGTCTGGCATCGTCTTTGGCGGCGTGGCTCATTGCCCGGCCTTGATGTCCTGTTTCAATCGCTGATCCGTTTCCGAGAAAGCCTGAGCTGGCAGCGCGAACATGGGCGGTTTATCCCGCTACTGGTGAATTGGCTGCGCGGCCAGCGTTGGCTGGATGACCTTCAGTCTGGGGGGCAAGCGTCTCTACCTGCTGCGCCGGATTCTGAGCGGGACAGACGTATCAAGCAGCAGACGGATGCGTTGGAAAAGCGCTGGCAACGTACCGAGCCTGAACTGGAGGCAATGCGGCCCGTATTTGAGTCGTTTCTGTCTCGTTTCGACGATGGTCAACAAAAACGCGGCCCCGCTTGGGGTCTATGGACTCTGCTCTGGCGGAAGGGAAAAGCCCCTTCGGCTGCGGATGTACCGGCGGTCAATACTGGCGTCTTGGAGTTTCTGCATTCTGTGCGGTACGGATTTTCATTTTGAGGCGAACGATGGAAAGCAAGAGATTGCGATTAACCCCCGGTATGGCGCGGGTCGAGTTCCTGGCGGTCAAAGACGAAGTAGAAAGCCTGCTGGCCAGAGGCTACCTGCTGAAACCGGCTTATGCGCAGCTGACGAAAGAAAAACGGATCAGCATGACCTATGACACGTTCCGTCGATACGCCCGAAAATATTTCCCCGGCGGGAAGAATGAACAAGCAGGGAAGCTGAAGAGGACTGACACTCGGTCAAAACACTCTCCGGGGGCGGTGCTTCCCCCGTCTCCGGCTGCACCGGCAAAAAGCCCACGCACGACTTCCGACGGCCCCCGCATGATCGTGCCACAAAACAAATCATTTCAGGACAGCTCCGTTCCAGACGTGGCCGATCTCCTGCAAGTGAGTAAGGAGGAAGAATAATGGCGACTATCCACTTGATCCTGCAAGGCAAGGGTGGCGTCGGTAAATCCATGATTGCAGTCATGCTTTACCAGGCGCTGCGCCATGCCGAGAAAGAAGTCATTGCGTTCGATACTGACCCCGTCAATGCGACATTGGCTTCTTTCCCGGAGTTCGATGTGACCAAACTGGATGTGATGAAGGATGGGAATATCGAGCCGCGTAAGTTTGATGAACTTCTGGAAGCTCTTTCGCAGGCTCCCGACAACGCCCATGTCATCGTAGACAATGGAGCATCGTCATTCATCGCTCTGGCATCCTATCTGTCCGATAACGACTTCATTGATCTGCTTGAAGATCAAGGGCACCGGGTTTTCCTCCATACTATCGTGACCGGTGGCCAGGCTATGGGAGACACGCTCCAAGGTCTGGCCCGGATGGCCATTAACTTCCCCCGATCTCCTTTGGTTGTCTGGTTGAATCCTTACTTCGGGGACATCGCCATTGATGGGGCCGGATTTGAGCACTTTAAAATCTACAAAGAGTATGCCCATCAGTTCCATGCCCTGATTTCGTTGCCCCAAGGCAACAAAGCCCTGATTGGCAAAGACCTGGAAGAGCTGTTTGCCCGACGCCAAAGTTTTGAGGCTGGCATCAATGGCAGCTCTACTCATATCGCTGTCAAAGCCCGCCTACGCCGTTACTGGAATCAAATCCTCGCCTGTATTGAACAGGCTGGAATCATGTAGGTAATGGAATGAAAAGCTCAAAAACAAGAAAGTGTAGTCTTGAGTTTTTGGAAGACAAAGAAAATCCTTGTCAAATACTTTGCAAAATAAACTTTGTTCCCAGTCTTGGAGCATTGAACAATAATTGTCCAGCAGTCGCAATGCTTGGAATGCAACTACTAAAAATAGCCAGCCTGATGCTTACTAATGAAGATTTCTCCCAACAGCAGGAAGCGCTGATTCGTCGATTCAATGAAAGCGAGGCAGGCTCGTCGGAGGATTGCAATGAGTGATGATTTTCCCGGCGATGAAGACAAGCCCCCCATGCCTGAAGAACGATTCCCTGACGGCTTCGGTATGTCTGTGGAAGACGTGCGTGCGCTTCTGGCAAAAAAACATGACGTATCTGTTCCGCAGGATGACCCCATACTGATGCAGGTAACGATTCTTCAAGTTTTCCTCGAAGCTCAGGCGAGACTCCAGAAAAAGCATGAAACAGCTCTGGCCGCCTTCATGGGACAACAGACGACAGCCTACGTCAACGATATGGAGAAAAACCTGAAGAGCCTCACAGAGACTCTGTCAGGCCTCACGATGGAGGGCATACGCAAGGCCGTGGCGGATTTTGTCGCCAATTTGGCCACGCACCGGTCAGCCATGTATTTGTGTACGGCCATCATAGCCCTTTCCGCCTTGCTCAATGTCGCCGTCTTTATCCTGGGGATGGTGCGTCATGGATGAGCGTCTGCTGGAAAGCCTTGAATACAACTGCGGGCCACTGATTATGGATGCCCTGCGGGATGATAGTGTCATTGAAATCATGCTCAATCCTGATGGCGCTCTTTGGATCGAGCGGTACGGCCAGGATCAGGAGTGTGTCGGTACGCTCTCCCTGCCCCAAGGCAAACTGATCCTGTCCCTTGTGGCCAGTGCCCTGAACCAAACAGTGGATGCCCGCCATCCGGTGATTGAAGGCAGCTTTCCACTGGATGGCTCTCGTTTTGAGGGGACATTGCCGCCCATTGTAGGGCCAGGTGCATCCTTCTCCCTGCGCAAGAAAGCATCGCGAGTCATACAGCTCTCCGAATATCTCAACCAGGGTGTCATCGGCCCGGAGGTCCCGGACATTATCCGCACGGCCATCCTGGAGCGAAAAAACATCGTCGTTGTCGGGGGCACCTCCAGCGGCAAGACGACTTTCGTGAATGCCATCATCCACGAGCTGGATCAGCTCTGTCCCCATGATCGCCTTCTGATCCTGGAAGATACGGCAGAGCTTCAGTCCAAAGCTCCTAACTCTGTGTTTTTTCTGACGTCTGAACTGGCAGGCATCGGTATGCGGCAGCTTACCAAAGTCTGTATGCGCTACGCCCCCCGGCGGATTCTGGTCGGGGAAGTCCGGGATAGCGCTGCCTTGGAGCTGCTGAAGCTCTGGAATACTGGTCATCCCGGCGGCATCGGTACGTTCCACGCGGATAGTGCTGAAGAAGCCCTTGAGCGCCTGGAAGAGCTGGTGGAAGAAGCTGGCGTCGGCTCCAAGCAAAAGCTCATAGGCCGTGCCGTTGATCTTGTCATCTTCATGGAAAAGACAAGGCATAACACACGCAGGCTTTCTTCCATAATCAGTGTAAATCATTTCGATTTGAAAGAAAGGCGATATGAAACTAAAGAAATATATACTGCGGTATAGTTTTTACATTCTTATTATTTTTATTGTAATATTTATACCATTCGTTTTGCTGAGGACAAGTAAAATAGCTTCCATGTTATTGCATCCTGAGATGAGATATTTTTCTTATTTCTTGGTAGTTATCTTGGGGATATTTTTTATCTTTGCAAACAAAAAACATTAAACAAAATCAAGAGAGTATTCACTGAGGAGGATAGTATGCTCAAAAAGAAATCTTTTATGCTCTTTATCGTTTTTGCAGCCGCAGCGATGGCTTTCCCTGAAATGGCTCTGGCCAGTGGTGGAATCACAGAGTTTTCCAGCCCTCTCGAAAAGGTTGTCAATACTGTCACAGGCCCTGCTGGTAAATACATCAGTATCGTTGCAATGGCGATCTGCGGTATCATCTTCATCATGAATAAAGATGATATTTCAGGTGGTTTCAAGCTGTTGCTGTCGGTTGTCTTCGGCATCTCGTTCATCGCATTTGCCGGTAGCATGGTAAATTCGATCTTCAGCTTTTCCGGGGCTGTTTTGTAATGGAGCAACGTCACATTCCTGTCCATCAATCTCTGCACAGACACAATCTTGTACTAGGGGCGGAACGCGAATTGGCGATGACGAGCGCATTGATCGCCTTGCTGGTTGGAGTGGGAGGAATGACGGCTATTTCTGGGCTGGCAGCGCTGCTGTTCTGGATCACCTCAATCTTTATCTTACGCCGTATGGCCAGGATTGATCCTTTGATGAGTAAGGTTTGGATGCGCCATATCAAGCAACAGATTCTTTACCAGTCAAAGTCGAGCCGCTGGCGGAGTCAAAAAGCCTTCAGCAATAAGTGATTGCTATGAAAAAATATATCCTTTTGCTCCTTTGTCTTGCGATTGCATCAGGCTCAGGCTGTCTTCATCAGCGCAGCGCGTCAGGCTCTTTTGATGGGCTGAGTAGCGATTACGGCAATGACGCCCGCATCCTTGCGGAACAAGCGGCTGAGGAATTGAGCCGTCGTCATGCTCCCGCTCACACTGCGATTGCGCTGCATCGTGCCCCAGGGACGTTTGGGGAGACGTTAGAACAGCGACTTCGGGAGGATGGTTTTGCCTTGAACCCATCTGGTCTTGAGGTGAGCTACAGTCTTGATGTGATGGACGGCAATGGAACGCCTGCTCTGGGATATGCCCAGATTCGCTGTTCCGATGGTGAGCTGTTCAGTATGACTCGCGAAGTCGTGAAAGGGCTGGATGCGCCTGTTGAAGACAAACAACCAGTTTCTTCACGCCCTTTGCCTGGCTACCCGTCGGCGGACACACAAGCTCTTCCCTCCAAGGAACCTGCCGTGAAAACGCCAGACCCGACGCCGGTTGCGACTCAGGCCCCGCAAGTAAAAACCTATCCGGTGAGAAAGACCGGGACTGCGGCAGCCATAGCTCGGCGGAACCGCGTACCAGTGAAGGATTTCTGCCGATGGAACTGCGTTGGAGCCAATGCGACCTTGATGAAGGGCTATCAGGTCTATTTGTCTGAGCCTCCAGCGGGAACAATTCCGGTAGCTGCCCCTGTACCTGTGCCTGAGCATACTGAACCGGTATCCGCACCAACACCTGTACCGGCTCCGGCGGTACTGCCTACGAAAACCCAGACCTCTCCTTCCCTGACCCTGGAAAAACCACAGCCGGGTAAGCCTGTCCCCTATACACCAATTTCCGCGACACCTCCCATTCCAGGGAGCAATCCCCCTGCTCCGGAGAAGCCCGCGGAAGTTCCCGCAGCGACTCCCGCGGTCGTCATGCCCGCAGTGAGCACGACGCTGGTGACACCTGTAGAGATGCCCGTATGGGAAATCCATAAACGGGAAATGCTCCGTTCGACAATGGAAGGCTGGGCTGCTGTTGCCGGGTACAGCCTGATCTGGAATGCCCAGCATGACTATGAAATGCGGAGCGACGCGACATTCAGGGGTGAGTTCCTGGATGCCGTCAAGCACTTCTTTGCCGCTCTTCAGGCCAACGGCCTGGCTCTGCGCGTAACGATCTACCAAGGAAACAAGGTGATGGAAGTATCTGAGCATTAAAGCTGTAAAGATATAACTATTTTTTTATGTAAAAAAATAAACATTGGAAAAAATACTATGAAAACAAGCCGCATCATTTGCAGCATCATGCTTCTGCTCCTCGGCGTGGCTCTGGTTGGTTGTTCTCATAAGAACGCTCCTGACCAGGAACTGATCGAGGGTAAGGGGAAGGATTTCACGACACTCTCACGGTCGAAAGCCGTTGATGTCGTCGCGGAACCTTACGTTGGGGTTAAGGCCGTGCCCATTCGTGCTGATGAGGCCTCACAGGCGGAACTGAATACCAGGGTCATGCTGCGCAAGCGCGGCACATTGAGTGATATTGCTGCAACTATAACCGATTTGACCGCGTTGACTGTCCAGGTCGGCGCTGATCCCGCTCCCATCAGTAAGGGGGGAAAGCCCGCAAAAGCTGGCACGCCTCCCGCCCTTGAATTGCCTGACTTGCTTGATCCCGGAGCCAGCGGTGGTTCGCGTTTACTCAATGTATCCTATGAGGGGCCTCTGCGTGGCCTTCTGGATCATGTGGCAGTCGCCAGTGGCTACGGGTGGGATTTCGACTCCAAGACAAAAACCGTTGTATTCTCACGCCTTGTCGTGCGGACGTTTACGATTCTGGGTGCGCCTGGCAAACGCGAATACAAAGATCAGATCACCAACAAATCCAGGGAAACGTCGCGCTCCAGTATCGGTGGCAACAATATCAACCAGACGGTAGCGACTTCCGACACGTCGAGCCAGACGGCACAGTCCAACACGACGAATTACAAGTTCGACATTTGGGCGGATACCGAAAAGGCTGTCAAAGAGCTGTTGTCTTCCGAAGGGAGTGTCGTCGGCAATCAGGCTGCTGGAACCATCACTGTCCGGGACTATGCGGATAACGTCCGGCAGGTGGAGAAGTACATCGCGGACATAAACAAGCGCTTGTCCCGCCAGGTAGCGTTGACCGTGCATGTCTGGGCTCTGGAAGTCACGGACACCAATGAGGCCGGTATCGACATGCAGGTACTGTTCGCCAACGACGATGTTTCCGTGGTCGCAGGCAGTCTGGCCTCTCTCGGCAGTAGCTCGTCCGCCTCGGCTACCATCGTCAACGGGAAGTTAAAGAACTCCACCGGCGTTCTGCGTGCTTTGAAGGCATGGGGCAATGCCACACAGGTTACGTCCGGGGGCGGTCTTGTTCTCTCCAATCAGCCTGTTCCAATCCAGGCCATCAAACGCATTGCCTATCTGGCAGGGTCATCTTCATCGCAATCGGACTATGGTCAGACGACGGAAATCACTCCAGGGGAAGTGACGACGGGCTTTGCCATGACTGTGATTCCTCACATTCTGGATCGGCGGCGGGTACTCCTCCAGTACAGCATCAACCTCTCCAGCCTGGACGAATTGACCGAATTTACCACCAGTGATTTGACCGTCCAGCTTCCCAAAACAAGCACGCGGGCGTTCAGCCAGAGAAGCACTATGCAACTTGGGCAGACTCTTGTGCTGGCCGGATTCCAAGATCAGGCCCAACAGCTTTCCAAGTCTCTGGGGTTATTAAATTTCGGTGGCTCCGGGGAGTACGCCAAGACATTACTGGTTATCACGATTGAAGTCGAAGCCGCCGGTGGCGGGACAGAGGATTAGGCTATGGAGCTTATCACCCTCAAAAAAACGACGTGGGTGCTTGGCTTGCGCTGGATGGCTCCTGTCCGGCAGCGATTGGGGCACATGGGGCATAAGGCGCTGTCCGAACTCCAGGATGAGGAGTTTAACGCTGCGGCAAGGCGCACGACAACGCAGGGCATACAGTATGGCCTTGGAACTGTAGAGACGTGGTCTAACTATTCCTCGGCAACGGCCTTGTGCTCTTGTCTGCGCTGTCCAGACTCTTTTCTGGGGATATTCAAGCTGTGTGCCCCTGATCCTACTTTGGGCCCTGCCAAAGAGTTTTGGTGGCTTCATCTTCGGATAGATGGCGTGGTCAGCGAGTATGGGGATCAGGTCTTCTTCAGCTCCGAAGAAGCAGCGTCGTTCGCCTCACTGTTGGAAAAATTCTCTGGCCTTCCAGTCGAACACTACGAGTCGATTCGCGAAAGTGAACTCTGGCTTGAAGAACATATCCAGTTCTCTACTTTGGACAAGCTCATAGCCAAAGGTCATCTGTCAAATTTGCGCAGCATGGCCTCCCGAAGCACGATCCTGCGTTTGACGATCCTGGGGATACTGCTGGCTATCATGCTGGGAACCTTCTTTATCTATGACCATTTTACGGAAAAGGCTGCCCTGGAATCTGCGGTGCTGCGCAAGCAGGAACACGCCGCACGCATGGAAGACATGCAACGTCATCCTGAACGATTTTTCCCTATGGAGTGGCAACAACAGCCCTTAGCCTCTGATGCTGCCGCAGCGTGTCTACCTGGCCTGCTGGCTCTCCCCCTGGCGTCGAATGGCTGGGAGTTGAAGTCTGCCTCATGCATTGGACAAAAGATCAACATTGAATGGCAGTACGCTGAAGGAGCGACGTTTACGACGCTACCAAGCGGGGCGATGCTGGACGGTAAAGATATGCTTACAGCCCGGTCGTCTATCCCTGTAACGCTGCGTAGTTCCGCTCGTCTTATGGACGGGCCAGGAACAGATCACCATGCGTTGGTGGATCGCAAGCAAGCAACTGCGTTGCTTTCGGACGTGACACAGGCATCTGGGGCACGACTGTCCTTGCCTCAGTTCAAAGCGCAGAAAACACGCAATATCGACAAAAAAACGAAAATCACAGCACCGTGGCACGAAGGTACATGGGAGCTCTCCGAACTACCCGATATTTTGATGGATTACAGGGCTGGAGAGAAAGTAGGGCTGTTTGAATTTCTGACCGCAATCCCAGGATTGTGTGTTGAATCCATAAAGTTTGATGGGAAATGGGCAGTCAAGGGGAAAATTTATGCAAGACATTAAAAAGAAACGCCTTCTTGTTTGGGGAGGCCTTGGCTTGGCCTCAATAATCGTGCTGGGAGCTGTGGCATGGCAGACATTGTCCTCGTCTCCTGCACCGGTAATTCCATCCAAGACAACCCCGAAGCAGATTCCGCAGGCACAGGTAAAGCCTCCTAAGCTGCCGACGCAGACTCCAAAGGGAGAAACCGGCTTGGCCCCCATCGCCCAAGACTTGAACTCGCCCAGCACGCTGGGGGAACTGACGCGCAAACGTGGCCATGAGCAGCTGCTGAAGCAGGAAGTGCGCATCCGTGAGCTGGAAAATCGTCTGCAAGACCTTAGCCAGCCCTCCAAGCAGGAGTTGGTATTGCCCAGCCTGACACCTCCACCTGCGGCCCCCAAAAGTTCATCAACGCCCGGTTCTGCGGCTTCGGCTCCATCCAGACGTCTTGCTGTTGTTTCTGTCCAGGGCATTGAGGGGAGGCTGTCTGCGACACTGCGCATGGCGGATGGACACACGGTCACGATCAATAACGGATCGCTGTTTAATGGCGGACGGCTGCATGTGACGCGCAAAGGAGTGACCATTCACAAATCGGGGAAGTCTTCAACGATACCGTTTGAATAGAGGATAGGGAAAGTGCATACCCGCATAACGCAGCTTATCAGCGATCTTCCCGATCAAATCCGTGCTCGTATCGCCCTGATGGATGACTCATTGATTGTGTCTGATGAGATTCAGGGGAATATGGCATTCATAAATTTTGCATCAAATTTTGCAGTTATAGGCATAAAGGTATTTTCTTTTGTCCCGCCTAGCCGTTTTGATGCTGAATTTTCTCGCTATGCCTCCCGTAGTGGCATAGGTGACAACGAAGTCCAGCAGTTGGCGATTGACTTGATTGCACGTGGCTTCAAGGCTGGCGCAACGGATATACATATAGCGGATATGGGAACGCATGTACGCACACGCTTTCGTGTGCTTGGCCTGTTGCGTGATGATATGGAGTTCGATGCCGAAACAGGACGACATATGATCCGAACCATCTATGAGCATCTTGGTGCTGCACAGGATGCTCCTGCTTTTGATCCCATATCTCGGCTTGATGGTCGTATCATCAATCGGGACTACCTGCCGCAAGGCCTGTACTCTGTTCGTATCCATTCCGAACCTATTGAATGCGATGGGGCACCTGACGGCAAGGGAACGTTTATGCCGCTACGCCTGTTGCATGACACGTCGGGTGCTTCCGGCAGTCTGGAAGAGAGATTGGCCAAGCTGGGATATACGAACGAGACGATAGAGGTGGTTGACCAGGCGGGAACCAAACGACTTGCCCAAGCCCAGACCAGGCTTTTTCGGACGCTTGCGGCCAGAACTGGTATCGTCTTTATCTCCGGGCCTACCGGCTCCGGTAAATCGACGGCGCTGGCACACTGCATGGAAGCGTTGATCGAAGAACGTCCGGGGGACAACTTTCTGTCCATCGAAGACCCCCCGGAGAAGCCGATCCGGGGGATGTACCAAATCCCCGTCAACTCCAAAGAGGGAGATGAGCGAGGCGACGCCTATACCAATGCAATCGCGGGCACCAACCGAGATGATACTGACACCGTGATGATCGGTGAAATCCGCTATGCCGAAGCCGCGCTGGCCACCATTGAGGTCGCATTGTCCGGTAATGCGGTCTGGGCCACCATCCACGCCGCCGACGCTCTGGGCATCATCCAGCGTCTGGATGTTCAACTCCGTTCCCGTGTCGCTGATCCCCTTAACATCGTCTGTGACCCCATCGTGTTGTCTGGCCTGGTGTTTCAGCGGCTTGTCCCCAAGCTCTGCCCGTACTGCAAGATACGTCTGAAGGATCGCCCGGATGCCATTGCTCCCGATCTACTGGACAGGTTGCGGAACTCCATGCCGGAAGACTGTCTCGATGAAGTCTGCATCCGGGGAAGCGGCTGCGAACACTGCATGGAATCCGGCCATCCGGGGCTGCACAGGCAAACGGTTGTAGCGGAAGTGATCGCGGTAGATCGCCAGCTCCTAGCTCTGTTGCGTCAGCGGCAGCATGAGGAGGCGAAAAAGTATTGGCTCTCCGAGCTGGGAGGCATGACCTACCTGGAACATGCCCGCCACCTCATCATGTCGGGTGTCCTTGATCCTGCCATTACAGAAGAAATGCTGGCCATGCCCATAAATGCCGACGTGGAATCCGGCAAAAGAGGCCAACATGCCTGATTTGATTGCACGTCTGGCATTTAGCACGAAGGTGAGGTCTCGCATCTGGAAACAGCTGGCCAAGCTCCTTCAGAACCGGATGCATCTACATGAGGCGCTTCGCCTGCTCAAGTTCCAAGCGGAAGAGCGGAAGTCCCCTCTGGCCAACGTCTATACCCATATCCTGCACAAGCTGGGACGCGGGCGCACCTTGGGCGCAGCACTGGATGGACTGGCCAGCCGCGAAGAAACACTGCTCATTAGCTCGGCTCAAGACAGCAGTCGCTTGGCGGGAGGCCTGCTGCTGGCCAGCAAAGTTCTGGATGCGAAGAGCAGTATCAGAAAGAGTCTGATCGGCGCATTGGCCTATCCACTTATGTTGCTGCTGTTGATCGTCATTATGATGCTTATTGTGGCCGAACGTGTGATGCCACAGCTCGCCATGCTTTCCGATCCAGAAACATGGCAGGGAGCTGCCTATGCTCTGTATCTGCAAAGCTCGTTTATTTCTTCATGGCGTGGAACAGCATTAGGCATAGCCATACTCATTCTGATATGTGTTGTATTTTTTTCTTTTGCTAATTGGACAGGATCGAGAAGGAGAATAGCAGACAGATTTGTACCGTGGTCAATCTATAGATTAACCATAGGGACACTATGGTTGTACGCAGTTGCAACACGAATGCGGGCTGGTCATCAAATTTCAAACATATTGAAAAGTATGGCTGGAGATATTTCGACTAGCCCGTATTTACGGGAGATAGTCAGTAATATTTTGGCAAGTTCTGGGCAGGGGATTGATTTTGGACAGGCACTTAAGAAATCAGGAATGCGTTTTCCTAGCCCTGAGCTTGTCGATACCCTAGCCGTCTACTCACGAATGCCAGGCTTCCAGAATCATCTCATAGAGCTGGCAGATGAATGGCTTATTGAAGGAATTGAAGGCATCCAGCGTCTCGCTGGGAAAATCAAGGTTTTCATGTTCGCTCTTGTGATCGGCCAGTTGAGCATGGTTGCTCTGGCTGTCGGCGGGCTTCAGTCAACACTACAGGGAGGAATGTGATGAGTATTCTTGAAACCGTTGGCGCATTGATCGTCGGCCTGCTCCTGATCGCTGCCGCCGCATTTGGCCTGTATTCCGCATTTGGCAAATCCAATGTGGCGACGACGGAACAAAACCTTGTTCTGCTGCGAATGCAGACCCAGCAGCTCTTCTTCGGCACGAACTATGACAACCTGGACAATGACGTTGCCATGAGTGCCGGTATCGTTCCCAAGGCTTTCATCAAGGGGGACAGCATGAAGAACGCCTGGGGTGGTGATGTCACGCTGGCCAATGACGCCGATAACGGCCAGTTCTCGATCACGCTGGACAATGTCCCGCAGGATGCCTGCATGCAGCTCGCCCGATTCCAGCCGGATTCTTGGGAATCCATCTCCGTCAACGGTTCCGTCGTCGATCCTACGGACGTGGGGGCTATTGTTGAGACCTGCACGGCTGCCAGTAGCCTTATCTTCACAGCACGCTAGGTTATAAAATGAAGCCTGTTGTCTTTCTTATCTTCCTCATTGGGGTAGGAGCCATGATTCAACGCACTGTGGACTTTTCTTCTGAAGAGTCTTCATTCAGTGCGATAGCAGTCAATTACGCAATCTATCGTAATGAAGTCTTCCGATATGTTTATGAAAACAATGGGCTTTCTGGAGACATACCGCTTGCTGTACTTGATCTCCCTGAGAGCTGGCGCGCCTTGCGTAATTGGCGTGCGCGCGTGGATGCGGGTCGATGCTACGTTTACGGTGATGCGTCGATGCAAGAAATCATGGCTGTGCGTCAGCTCTTCAGGGGAAGTTTTGCTTTGGGAATGGCCAGCAATGGCCGCCTTATCCCTGTGATGGGGAATGTGATTACCGTGCCTGCCTTTATCCCTAATGGTTCCCTTGTCAGCGTTACGGAGATCGACAGATGAACCTACTGAGTACAATCGGCGCAATCATCGTCGTTATCATCATGATTCCATATATGATTGGATGGTGGGAAACGGGAAACTCTGCTGTACAACAGCGCATTATTGCAAATCACATGACTATGGTGATGAGGGCAGCCAACCAGTACGTCAATCAGCACCAAGATACGCTTCTTTCTCAAGCGACAGCTACGACAGGCCCGACGATCAGCATTGCTGACCTTATTTCGGATGGGCTTTTGCCTGATGGCTTTCAGCCCCAGAACGCCTGGCTTCAGGACTATCAAATTTACATCCGGCAGCCGCAAAATGGTGCTTTACAGGCCATCGTACTGACTACCGGGGGTAGAGAAAATGCAACGGATCATTTCCTGAATGCCGTGGTTCCGGGCGCTGCGGCCCTCATTGGCGGGGCTGGTGGACATATCCCGTCCGGCGTCCTGCCTGGCCAAACGGAAAACATGCTTCAGGGAGCAGGTAATGGCTGGGTGCTGAACTTGGGGACTGTGGGAATTGCGTCGCCCGGTGCCGGGCATCTGGGAGCCGTTTCCACCTATGACTCTTCCGCCTTGGGACAGGACTTCCTCTATCGCGTGGCAGTTCCAGGACAACCTGAACTGAATGCCATGCAAACGGAACTGGATATGACGGATCACGCCATTCGCAATGTCTCTGACCTCCAGTTTGAACCACGGGAGATCACCTCAGAATCCTGCACCAGCACGGACGAGCAGGGCCGCATCTTCCTGGACAGCCTTCAAGGGCTTTACCTCTGTCGGAACAATTCGCTGGAAATCATTGGGGACTCTGGGAACACCGCACTGATGAAAAACGCGACCGTGGCCAAAAACGGCGACCGCATCACAAAGCCGTCCTGTGCGCCAGGCACCGGGCTGACGCCAGCGATTTTTACCGCTCCTGCAATCTCGGAAGCAGGGCCGGACGCACCGCCAATGACGGCTATTCAGACCTGGGCTACCTCGGTCTCGGATACAGAATGGCAAGTCCACCTTCGTGTACAGACTGGCGACTCTTCCCTTGGAGATGAACAAGGCTGGGTTTACCCGGCTGACGATTACGGGCGGATCATGGTTCTGGCCATGTGCGTCAAACAGATGGAGACACCAACTCCATAGAGGGAACGATGGACAATTACATACCTCATATGTGGATAGGATTTACTATCTTATTAGCGATACTGCATTTTCTTGCAATAAAATTTAAGTGGTTCAGGCGTATAGGAATAATTGATTTGTTTTATCAGGGTTCATTATTAGAAAAAATTATTGATATAGTAATGTTTGCACTTATTTATTGGGTGGCAATAGAAACATTATTAAATATATAATAAAATAAAGATACTTCAAATGCCAATACGGAGAAAAACAAGCCAACATAGGACGAAAAATAAGCCCTCCTTCTCATGGATACGAATTTAACTTCATCGTTACTAATTATAAATTTTGTAGACTTGTTTAAATATTTAAATGAAACCATGTATGAAGTAATAGAAAGAAGAGTTCCTATGGATAGTATATATATTATAACATAAAGATTAGGATATAAATTCAATAATATACCAAGACATCCTGTATTTAGCAGAAAAGAGAAACTCATAAATGACTTGCAATAATCAAACATGTTTTTCTCAGCTTCAAGAAAATCTTTAATTAGTTGCGTCATATATTGCTCCTAAAGGAAATACTATGCAGGAATGTTATCCCATCAACATATTCTTCCGCAAGGCAAGCGCTTGCTCCGTTCTCCTGATGATCGTCATTTTTTTTACCCCGGTATACGCCGAAACCCTTCAGAACCGTCAGCATGTCCTGGAACCGCTTTTTGACGCGCCCTGTGCCCGCTATCAGGTGCCCAAAGTGCTGGCCCTGGCCATCGCCCGGCAGGAAAGCGGCTGCCATCCGTGGATCATCAATATTTCTGGGCGGGATGTACGACCCAGGTCGAAAGAAGAAGCCATCCAGTACGCTCAGTGGGCCATGCGCTCCGGACGCTCGTTTGACGTGGGGATCATGCAGATCAATGCCTACTGGATCAAACGGTATGGCTGGCCGGTGGAACAGGTGCTGGAACCTGCCAACAATATCAAGATCGGTGTCTGGATACTTGCGCAGGAGATTCGGCGGCACGGTCTTAACTGGAAAGCCGTGGCCTATTACCACACACCGCTTCACAAGAATCCGGAGCGGGGACGTGCCTATGCCCGCTCTGTTGTAGGGCATGTGAAGAAAATTCTGGACGGTAAATAATATGCTGAATCTGCAAGACTTTCGTTCAAAAGCCAAAGGGCTTCCCGATCTGCTGACCTATGCCGCGCTCATAGAGCCTGGGATCATACTCCAAAAAGATGGCTCGTTCCTGGCAGCATGGGAAATCCGGGGAGAGGATACTGCCAGCTCTACCCCTGCCGAACTGTCCTATGTGTCCGAGCAGGTCAGTAACGCCGTCCTGCGTCTGGGAACAGGCTGGATGATCCACGTCGATGCCTGCCGGACAACGCAGCGCGCTTACCCGGATGCGGATCGCTCACACTTTCCTGATCCTGTCTCCCAGGCCATAGAGGATGAGCGCCGTGCATTTTTTGGGCAGGATGTTTGCTACAGCACTTCGACGTTTCTGACCGTCAC
This sequence comes from Desulfovibrio piger, assembly GCF_012843875.1. Taxonomy (GTDB): domain Bacteria; phylum Desulfobacterota; class Desulfovibrionia; order Desulfovibrionales; family Desulfovibrionaceae; genus Desulfovibrio. Next base: position 36,919 of record NZ_JABAFY010000016.1, read on the forward strand.
CTATCTGCCCAACTACAATGTCGCCAAAATGGCTGGCGCGGCCAAGGTTGGCGTGGAAACGATGTCTGCCTTGGAGAAGGGACTCAAGACATTCAAGGATTCCTTGATGGAATTTGAGGATGCCTGCGCTTCGGTGTTGGAGATGCACCGGCTTCAGGAATACGAGCTGTATGATGCCTCAAACGACACCTTTTTGCATTCAGACTTGCTGGCTCACTTGCAGTTCTGCATCTCCGGTGTGCTTCAGCCTATGCGTGTGCCCACGGTGCCCATGTACCTTGATGCCCTGCTGGGCAGTCGGCACCTTGTCGGCGGTCTGATCCCGCGCCTTGAAGACGGGCTTGAGAAAAAACATCTGGCCATTCTTTCCATTGATGGCCTTCCGCAAGAGTCCTGGCCTGCCATGTTCGCAGCTCTGGACAGTCTGCCGTTCGAGCTGCGCTATTCCACACGGTTTATCTGCCTTGACCAGTATGACGCGGAAAAGGAGATCACCAGCTTCGTCAAGGGCTGGAACCAGCGCGTGCTGGGATTCATGGATCAATTTTTCAACAATCCCAACGCGAAAGTAAATCGTGATGCGCTGCTTATGCGCGAAGATGCGGAGACGGCCAAAACCGAGGTACAGTCCGGCTATGTGGGAGCGGGCTACCTGTCGTCCACGATCATCATTATGGACGAAGATGTGAATGGCCTTCAGGACAAGGCGCGCGAGTTGCGCCGTCTGATCCAGACGCAGGGCTTTGGCTGCCGCATAGAGTCCATGAATGCCCTGGAAGCCTGGCTGGGCAGTCTGCCGGGCAACGGATACGCAAATATCCGCCGTCCCCTCATAACCACACTCAACCTGGCCGATTTGCTGCCGCTGCAATCGGTTTGGACGGGGACGCCGACGTGCCCGTGCCCGCTTTATCCGCCGGATTCGCCGCCGCTGGCCGTCTTTCTGACTGACGGTTCCACGCCGTTCTGGTTCAATCTCCATGACGGCGATCTGGCGCATACTGTGATTTTCGGCCCCACAGGTTCCGGCAAATCCACGCTGCTGGCCACGATTGCCACGCAATTCCTGCGCTATGCGCATCGCCGCATTTTTGCCTTCGACAAAGGCAACTCCCTCCTGCCGCTTTGCGAAGCTACGGGAGGAGATCACTATGAGATCGCAGCAGAAAACAGTCTCTGCTTCACGCCTCTCCAGCGCATAGATGAAAGCCCGACAGAGATGGCTTGGGCAGAAAACTGGATAGAAACACTCCTGGAACTCCAGGGGATGACTGTCCTGCCTTCCCATCGGGCAGCGATACATGACGCCATGACGGGACTGGCGACACAGCCGGAGCACATGCGCACCCTGTCGCATTTCATGGATACCGTTCAGGAGCAATCTCTCCGCGAGGCGCTGGCCTACTACACACAGCGGGGGGCGATGGGGATGCTTCTGGACGCCCGGACGGACAATCTGCGTGAGTCCACGTTCACGGTCTTTGAAATGGAAGAGCTGATGAAAAAGGGAGATCGCAACCTGATCCCTGTCCTGATCTACATTTTCCACCGGATCGAGAAAGCGTTGGACGGTAAGCCTGCCCTTCTCATTCTAGATGAAGCCTGGATCATGCTGGGGCACCCTGTTTTTCGCTCCAAGATACGGGAGTGGCTGAAAGTTCTCCGTAAGGCCAACTGTGGGGTCATCTTGGCCACACAAAGCCTTTCCGACGCCCGGCAGTCGGGTATCATGGATGTCCTCCTGGAGTCGTGTCCTACCAAGATTTATTTGCCGAATCGGGAAGCCCGAAACGATGAAACCTACGGCTTTTACAAAGCCTGCGGACTCAATGATCGACAAATCAGCATCTTGGCCCATGCCACAGCAAAGCAGGATTACTACATGGTCAGTCCTGCTGGCCGTCGCCTTTTCCAGCTCGGTCTGGGGCCGGTCGCATTAGCCTTTGTCGGCGCATCCGACAAAGAGAGCATTGCTCGTATCAAATCCCTAAAAGAAATTCATGGCCGTGATTGGCCTAATGTATGGCTGAAAGAACGCCATGCTATATAGTTTTGAGTAACTTATGAAGACTTCTCTTATTATCATCACCGCTTTGCTGTTGGTTCCCGTTCAGACGATATCAGGAACTGTGTACTGCACAAATTGCAGTGACAAGTTTATGCAAGCTATCGAAAAGGCAACGAGCCTTGAGCAGTTAAAAACACTTGTTAAAGAATATGATGAAGCTATCCAGCAAACAGCAGCACAGTTGCAAATGGTGCAACAAAACATAGAGCAATATACAAATATGGTTCAAAACACCGTGGCTCTCCCCAAAGAGATGATCCGAAAAATATCAGCCGAGATGTCCAAGTTTGGAAAGATCACGGGTGCCCTGAGCACCATGAGAAATGATGTTGTCGGCTTGGGCAATGTCTTTGATGAACTGTACAGCGCACAATCTGAGTTGAAGGACTTGGCCAGAATGCCGCGCAATATGCTCCAGGGCGGTATGACGACCTATCACACGAGCTGGGATAACTGGAGCCGTCGTGTGGATGATTCCACAAAGGCGACCTTCCAGCTTTCAGGGAAACAGCTCAAAGACCTGGAAGAATCAGGGGAGCTGGAAGCATATATCAATGAACTCCTGTCTACCCCGGATGGTCAGCAAAAGGCCCTCATGGCGGGAAACCAGCTCGCAGCCCTTCAGATACAAGAGGCTCGCCAGCTCCGCGAACTTCTTGCAACCAAGATTCAATCGGATTTGGCGAGCCGTCAAAAGATAGAAAAGGAAGAGCAAATGCGCCAAGAGCTACATAGATATATGCTGGAAGGTGTTGGTAAAATTGGAACTACTTCTCGACCTGATCCTTTTTAATTTTTAAAAGACCTGTAACCTGTTCTCTCGTTAATGTCGTATCTCGTGTAATTAATTTATAATTACCAGATTGGCCACGAATATTTGTAATCATTATATCATCTTTGCTTATAATCTTTATTTCTGTCGGTTTTTTAGACCTATTTAAATATAGACTTATTTTTCTGTCATCTTCTGTCGATTTATAAGTAAAACCATGAAATTTGTTGTCAGTTATTTTTAAAAGATCAGGCGTGTTCGGAATACGTTTTCCTTCAGCTTTCCACCATCCACATATATCATATGCAAAAGAGGGGCTTGCGATAAATATGGAAAACAAAAGTGCAAAGAGGATAGAAAAATATTTTTTCATCTTTTTTCTCCTTTTTTTATTTATCAGTATTCCTAAAATTAGCAACGCCGCCACTTCAGGCGATACGATTGTATCGGATATAGTAACAAAATTTCATGACCAATTATCTAAATATGAAACAGTTATGCTCAAATATGCAAAGCTCCTTTTTTATTGGTGCGCAGTATTTGAAATAGCATGGCTTGGCATAAGGATGGCTCTGGGAGCTTCTGATTTAAAGGATACAATCAAAAATTTTTGTCTTGTTATCTTAGCCGCAGGATTTTTCCTAGCTGTTATCAATAATTACCACACATGGACATGGAATATAATAAACGGCCTAAAATCAATTGCTGGCGAGGCAACAGTTATTATTGATGCCTCTGATAAACCATTTACAGTCGGATTAGAATTAGCATCGTATCTTTTTGATAAATGTGGCTTTGGTGACCCAATTGACTCTCTTGTATATATATTGGCTGGAATGTCTATACTAATCTGCTTTGCGTTAATATCACTGCAAATAATTTTAATCAAGTGTGAGTGCATTGTAGCTATGTGTGCATCATCTATTTTAATTGGACTCGGTGCAACATCTTTTTTGCGTGAATATGCTGTCAATGCATTGCGCTATGTTTTTGCCGTGGCTTTCAAGCTGATGGTCATGCAACTTGTTATGGGCGTCGGTATTAACTTTATTACACAGCTACAAATGGCAGAGGACATGAATTGGGGCCAGATTGGGGTCACGATCTCGTTTTGCATCATCTTTTACTGTCTCGTCAAAACGCTGCCTGACGTCGTCGCAGGCATCATCCAAGGGTCGCACGTCAGTACCGGTAATGCTCTCACGTCAACGGTTACGGCTATGGGGGCAGGGCTTGCCGGATTGAGCATTGCTGCCGGTGCTGGCATGGCCAATATCGGCAGGGCAGCGCAAGTCGCAAAATCTGAAGGTGCGCAGGGTATCCGGGGGATCATGAAGGGGACGGCCAGTAACCTGTGGAATGCCACGCGGGAGTCTATGCACAACAAGGATTCGCGCAACAATACAGTGTCTTCTTCGCTTCGCCAGAGACTTGAAGCCCAGAGATTGCGTAATGACTAACTAGGGGATTTCACATGTTTTTTAAGAAAAAAGAAAAGGCAGAAACAGCTCCTTCTGGGGATGAGAAAAATCCGTATCTCAATGCCCGCCAAGAGTGGCTGGAACGCTATGGCTCGTACATCAGCCGCGCTGCGCAGTGGCGACTGACAACCATCATCGCCCTGGTTCTCCTGGCAGGCTCTATCACCGGCAACGTAATCCAAGCCTGCCAGGTCAAAGCGATTCCGTACATCGTCGAAGTGGATAAGCTTGGCAAATCGGCTGTTGTCGCGCGTGCAGATCAGGCCAGCGCAACGCCATTACGCTTGATTCAGGCTGAAATCGCAGCCTGCATCTCCGACTGGCGCACTGTTACCGCAGACATTGAGCTGCAAAAGCACATGATCCAGAGGCTCAGCTACTTTGTGGCTGGCAGTGCCAAAGGGGTACTGAAGGAATGGTTTGCAACGAATAACCCCTATGAAATCGCCAAGTCCGGGAAGTTGGTGCATGTCGAAATTCAAAGTCTGCCCCTGCCTGTCAGCTCGGACTCCTACCGTGTGGAGTGGACAGAAACCATCCGTTCTCATGCAGGTGTAGTGCTTGAGCAGCACACCTATGAAGCCACGGTCAGCATTCAGATTTCACCGCCGACCTCAGAGGCCGTCCTGCTGCGGAATCCGGGCGGCATGTATATCACAGGTCTCTCCGCAAGCCGCGTCTTTAAAAACTTTGGGCCTGCCCCGTCTTCTGCCATCCAATAGGAGTTCTCCCATGAAATATCTTGCCTTGGTGCTTTTTTTGGTTCTTGCCCCTACGGCTGCAATGGCGGCTTCCCAGGAAGCTGCCCCGCAATTGCCTCCTGACTTTTTGAATCTGCCTGATTTTCTCAGCAATGACACCGTGCCCCTTACTCAACGGGAGAAGAAAGCGCTCAACCTGACTCGTGCCTGGGCCGGGCGTGGCCCCGCACCGGTTCTCTCTCATTCCGGGAAGCTGGTCTATGTGCATGGTGCATCGTTGCCGACAATTTTGGCCAGCCCCATGCAGGTCTGTGATGTGGAGTTGCAGGCGGGGGAAAAAGTCAATGAAGTCATCGTGGGAGATTCCGCCCGCTGGATGGTTGAAACAGGCTCCGCAGGAGAAACGACACATTTGTTCATCAAACCGGTGGACGCTGGTCTGGAAACCACGGCGGTGGTCACGACGGATCGCCGAGTCTACCATCTTCGCCTTGTCTCTCAACGCACAGGGCACACGCCTTATGTGGGGTTTGTCTACGCAGACTCCATGAAACAGCAGATAGCAGCCAAGAAAGCTGCGCAGGAACGGGAAACCTCTCGCAATACCGCCATGCTGGATGGGAAAAGCGTCGATATTTCCAAGCTGAACTTTAACTTTGAAGTCCGGGGGAAGGCCTCCTGGAAGCCGGAACGTGTCTTTGACGACGGGGAAAAAATCTACATTCATCTGCCGCGCAAAAGCACGGAACTGCCCGTACTGCTGGCGCGCAGAAAAGGAGAAAATGTCCTGGTCAACTACCGTGCGGATGGGAAAAAGCTGGTCGTTGACGGCATCTTTGACGAACTGACGCTGTTGCTGGGCGTAGGATCAGGCAAAGAAGAGATTCGGATCATCAGGAAGAGCTAGCATGAAGGATGAATCCCCCAACGGACTTGTCATGTCCCCTGAACCTGTCGTGGCCAGGATGGGGCGCTGGCCGTTATACGCACTACTGATCGTGCTGATCCTCTTATTGGCTGCACTGATATACAGCGTCAATTTTGCCCATGACCCTCAAAAAAAGGAAGGGCCACAAAAAGCGGCGACAGTCGGCGAAGAGGACAAGCCTGTCTGGCTTGTCGAAGGAAGCGGGCTTGCACTTGATCCCAAAAAAGACAGGACAAGCGGCGTAATGGTGCCCCCGGAACCCGCCAAGCCGGAGCCTATCGTTGTTGTCCAAAGGGAGGCCAAGCCGGATCAGCAAATCGAAAATATCAGGCGGGTCAGGGCACAATCGTACATGAATGCTCTGACTGCTCCTCTGGTCGCCAAGCGGGTATCCAGCGGAGGAAGCACCGTAGTCACGGCATCAACGGCTCCGGGCACAGCCTCCACCACGGGATCGGATGTCGTTTCTTCTGCGGCGTCTGCCGGTGCGGATGGCTACTACAACCCTGCCGCTGATCGTGACAAAGAGGCCTTTTTCGACCGTGCCCGCAAGGATACGTCCTGGCAGCTTCCTGAGCAGCGCACTGAGGGGATGCCCCTGGAGCTGAAGACCGGGGCCGTAATCCCAGGTGTGATGCTGACGGGTATCAATTCCGATCTGCCTGGCAACATGATCGCGCAGGTAGCCCAGAACGTCTATGACACGGCGACGGGCCTGAACTTGCTTATTCCACAGGGCGCTCGTCTGTACGGCATTTATGACTCCCGTGTCGTATATGGCCAGCAGCGTGTCCTGATTGCCTGGAACAGACTCATTTTCCCCGATGGATCGTCGATTTCCCTTGGCGCAATGCCAGGTGCTGATATGGCCGGTATGGCAGGCTTCAATGACGATGTGGACAACCATTACGCCCGGATTTTCGGATCGGCTCTTATGATGTCGCTGGTCTCTGGGGGCATGGCCTACGCTCTGGACGGGGCCAATGACAGCACGGAGACGGACAACGGGACACGCATGACTGATGAGATGACGGCCTCTCTGGCGCAGCAGCTTGGTCAGACAACGACGACGCTCCTTCAGCGTAACCTGAGCATCAAGCCCACGTTGGAGATCAGGCCAGGCTACCAGTTCAATATCGTGGTCACGAAGGACGTAATCTTCAGGGAACCCTACACGCGCTGGCGGCACTGAGGAGAGGGAAATGGCGCAGCAGCAAGAATATGGCCTTCAGACAACCGAGGCCAACCGCAAGCATACTGTCTTATGGGCATTTATGGCGGCAATACCGCTCTTGGCCCTGCTGGGCATGGAGATGGCAACGCTGAAAATCGCGTCTGATTACGGCTTCCATCCCATGCTGGGGCAGCCCTGGTTTTCGGTGTTAGGTGTTCCAGTCTATGCCCCGTGGCGTGTTTTTACATGGGAAGGCATCTCCCAACCCGTCATGGATAATGCCCTTGTACTTGGACAGGCATTCTTCCTGCTGCCGCTGTTCCTTGCCCTGTTATGTGTCGTCGCAGCCAGGCGTCTCAAAGGAAACCAGGAACTGCACGGATCGGCCCGCTGGGCACGAAAAGCAGAAATCGCGCGTATGGGCTACCTCGGCGGACAAGGTGTGTATGTCGGTGGATGGTTCGATACAAAAAAGAACATATTACGCTATCTTCGACATAACGGCCCAGAGCATATCCTGTGTTTTGCTCCTACACGCTCAGGCAAGGGGGTGGGCCTGATCCTGCCGACGCTTCTGTCCTGGCCAGGCTCCACCCTGACCTTGGACATTAAGGGGGAGAATTGGGCGCTCACTTCCGGCTGGCGCAAATCCCAGGGGCATAAAGTTCTGCGTTTTGCTCCGGCGGATTCGTCCGGCTTCGGCTGCGCTTTCAACCCGCTGGATGAAATCCGTCTGACTTCGCTGGAAGCTGTCCAGGATGTTCAGAATCTGGCCCTTATGCTGGTCGATCCTGACGGTAAAGGCCTGGAAGACCACTGGACAAAGGCAGCCTTCGCCTTTTTTTCAGGCTTGATCCTGCATTGCTGCGTGGTTGTGCGCTCTCGGCAAGGGCGCATGCCGTCTCTTCAGGAATTGACGCTGATGATGTCTGATCCTGACCGTACAACAGCGGAACTGCTGGATGAGATGATGGTCATGGATCACGCGATGCTGTTTCGGGAGTTCGCTCCGGACGCGGACGCCCGTGTTGGTGAGGCCTGTCATATTTTCATAGCCAGCTCGGCCCGCGAAATGGCCGCAAAGGCGGAGAATGAAGCCTCCGGCGTCCTGTCGTCGGCGCTGGTCAATATGGCCATTTATCGGGACCCCATCATCAATATCAACACAGCCCGCTCGGATTTTCATATCCATGACCTCATGAACCACGAGACGCCTCTGGACTTGTATCTTGTGACACCTCCAGACGGCATAGATCGGGTGCGTCCCCTGATGCGGCTTATGCTTGATATGATCGTGCGCCGTGTCTGTTCCAGCATGGAGTTCAAGGATGGTGCCAGCGTCGCTGGATACAAACACCGGCTCCTGTTCATGCTGGACGAGCTGACGAGCTTGGGCAAGGTGCCGATTTTGGAGAAAGCCATTGCGTACATCGCCGGTTATGGCGGCAAGCTCTATCTGATCGTGCAAGACACCAAGCAGCTCAATGGAGTCTACGGAAAAGACAATGCCTTGATGGCTAACTGTCATGTTCGCATAGCCTATGCGCCGAATGACGCGGAGACAGCGGAACTTCTGTCGAAAATGACCGGCAAAACAACCGTTGTGGAAAAAAAGGACTCTGTCTCCATCAGCAAGAGCGGGCGTTCCCGATCCATCAATATCGCAGAGACAGCCAGGCCCTTGCTGACACCTGACGAGTGTTCCCGCCTCCCTGGAGCGGAGAAGGACAGCAGCGGAAAGATTACCAAGCCCGGACATATGCTCATTTTTACCGCTGGCCAATTTCCAATATATGGAATGCAGATTCTGTACTTTAAGGATTTGGTCTTTTCGCAGCGCGCTAAAATCCCTGCGCCGGGAATTTCGGAAAACTCACCTGCCGGGATGACCGACTCTCTCTATTTCCCTCGTGAGGTTCCCCTTCCTATCGAGCCGAAAGAGCAGGACATAGCGGCACCTGTGACGTTCGAGAGTTTCCTGGAAGATCGGCCATGAAGGCAATTTTGATATGCCTCGTTGGAATGCTGCTCCTGTATTGTGCTGGCTTCCGGTTCAACCCAACACCGTCGTTGCCAAAAGGCATTTACCGCATCGTTTCTGGGACTCCAGAACGTGGGGATTTCATCGCCTTCTGTCTGAAATCGCCTGTCTGGACACTGCTGGCCAAAGAACGTGGCTACCTTGCTCCTGGCTCATGTCCCTCCGGTCTGCGCCCATTGCTGAAGCAAGTGGTGGGGATGCCCGGAGATGCCATAACGGTAGAGCCTGACGCCATACATCTCAGCACAGGCTCTGGATCGAGCCGCTGGCCCGCTGCCCGGCATGAAGATTCCGCAGGCCGCCTCTTGCCTGGCAGCTCTCTGGAATCCGGGATGATTCCTGACGGCATGTGCTTGGCGTTGTCCGATCATCCCGGCAGCTTTGACAGCCGATTCTTCGGGCTGGTGCCCTTGGCCGACGTGGTCAAAGTCAAGCCCGTTTTTACCATAAAGGAGTGAACTATGGATAAAACTGAACAGGTCGCAGCGGCTGCCGATGCTTTCAACCAGGCTGAACAGGGGTTTGGCGTGGCTCTTGACCCTGATCTGGCTGAAGGGATGGGCGCGTTTACGGAAGATGCTCTGACACTGGAAGCAGTGATGGACGACGCCCTGCTTGCGGCGCAGGGAGGGGATGATGGCCACAAATAAAAAGGATCGGATTCCTTTCCATGAGGAGTTCGCGGAGAAAATCATCAAGATGTTGGAAGAGGGAACCGCGCCGTGGCAAAAGCCTTGGACGCCCGCCCAAAACATGGCTCCTCGCAATCCTCTGTCCGGGACAGTTTATCGTGGGGTCAACCGCTTGCATCTTGCCATGCAGGGCTATGCTGATCCACGCTGGATGACGCTGAAGCAGGCCAATGATGCTGGCTACCGCATCAAACAGGGCAGTCGCTCCACGCCTGTCGTCTACTACCAGTTCACCCGCGAGCAGGACAAAATGGACGAAAATGGACAGCCTGTCCTGGGAGATGACGGTACACCCGTTCGTGAGACGGTAGAACTGGCACGGCCCATTCTTCGCATGGCTCGCGTTTTTAACGCGGCACAGGTGGAAAACTTCCCTCCGATCCCGGAGCAAGAGAAGGCCTTTGCCTGGAATCCCCAAGAGAAGGCTGAAGCTGTTCTGGCCAATTCCGGCGCTATCATCAGGCACGATCAGCGTGACCGGGCATTCTATCGCCCGTCGAGTGATGAAATCCACCTGCCTCCCAAAACCCGCTTCGCACAAGCCGACCAGTATTATGCAACGGCATTGCATGAGCTGGGGCACTGGACAGGGCACCCTGATCGCCTGAATCGGGAGTTCGGTCCCTTCGGCTCCTCCACCTACGCCAAAGAAGAGCTGCGTGCAGAGATTTCCTCCTGGATGGTCGGGCAAGACATTGGTGTCGGGCATGATCCCGGACAGCACGCCGCATACGTAAAATCATGGATCGCCGCACTGAAGGACGATCCTCTGGAAATAATGCGCGCCTGCCGTGACGCTGAACGCATCCATGACTTTGTTCTGAGTATGGAAATGCAAAAAGAAAAATCCGTTGAGCACGCTATGGATGAGGCTCCCGAAACAATGGATATGGCCCCTCCGCCTGTACAAGCTGCGCAGGAAAGAACCTACCTCCATATACCGTACCAGGACAAAGAACAGGCTAAGGCGCTGGGTGCCCGCTGGGATGCTCGTCAAAAACAGTGGTATGCCCCGGAGGGGACTGACCTCGCGCCGCTGCGGCAGTACCTGTCCGCTCCTGAAAACAAGCCAAGCATGGAGTTTGCCTCCAAAACAAGCCAAGAGAAGACATATCTTCACGTCCCCTACAAGGATAAAAACGTGGCCAAGGCGCTGGGTGCCCGCTGGGATGCCCGCCAAAAGCAGTGGTATGCCCCGGAGGGGACTGATCTTGAGCCGCTACAGCGGTTCCTGCCGAATCCTGAAAGATGCCGGGACATGGATACCCTCTCGCCGCAAGAGGAGTTTGCTCGGAAGCTGGCTGACCTTGGCCTTGATTTGAAGGGACAGCTCCCAGAGATGGACGGACAAATCCATCGAGTTCCCCTTCTGTCAAAGCAAGGGCATGGTCTGGATGGGAGCTACTGCTTGCATGGAGATGGACGGCCTGCGGGCTGGGCACAGAATCATGTCACGGGAGACAGGGTGAAGCTGGTTGCGTCTGGGGTGATTCTGTCTCCTGCTGAAATTGAAAAACAGCGCCAGGAACGAACGGCACGACTTCAGGCTCAGGAGCAGGAGCGTGCCAAGGCGCATGAGGCTGCCGCACAGCGATGCCAAGCCATGTGGGACAGTTTTTCCTGGGCGTCCTCCTCTCCCTACCTGGAAAGGAAGGGAGTATCGGCCTTTGGCCTCAAGGAAGACCAGGGCAACCTCATTGTGCCGCTCAAAAATGCAGAGGGCCAGTTGCGCGGCTTCCAGGCCATTGCCCCGGATGGCCAGAAAACATTTGCAAGAGGTATGGAAAAAAAAGGGAATTTCCATCTGATCGGTGCCGATGAGAAGGACTTATCCCAGGGAGAAATCCTCCTGTGCGAAGGGTATGCCACGGGGGCATCCCTGCATATGGCCACGGGAAAAGCCGTGGCTGTCGCTTTTGACTCCGGCAATCTGCTGCCTGTAGCTGAAGCGATCCGCGCCAAATACCCTAATGCGGCAATTACCATCTGCGCAGACAATGACCACTCCATACAGAGAGAGGGCAAGCCGTATAATGTCGGCCTGGAAAAAGCCAAAATGGCTGCTCAGAAGGTCAATGGCTCTGTCAAAACGCCCCTGTTCACCGAAAAAGAAAAATCGCAAGGCCTGACGGATTTCAATGACCTGCATAAAGCACGCGGACTTGAAGCTGTCCGGCATCAGCTGGGATTAGGGCGAAAGATCGAGCAGGAAAAGGAGCTTACTCGATGAGACTTCTGATTGTTGAAAGCCCTGGCAAGATTAAGAAATTGCAAAATATTCTTGGCGCTGAATGGCGTGTTGCCGCCAGTTGCGGCCATGTGCGTGACCTGCCGAATCAAGGCTATGGCTTGGAGCCGCCGAACTTTGAACTGCGCTATACACCAACCAAGCCGGACGTCCTAAAGAAGCTCGCCGGCTTGATTCAGGATGCTGACGAGGTGTTCCTGGCATCTGACCCCGACAGGGAGGGAGAAGCCATTTCCTGGCACCTCAAAGACGCGCTGGGGATCAAATCCTATAAACGTGTGACCTACACGGCCATCACGCCGCAGGATGTCCAGGCAGGACTGAGTAGCCCGCGTGAGATAGATATGAACCTCGTCCATGCTCAAGAGGCTCGTCGTGCGCTCGATCGCCTGTGCGGCTATAAAGTGTCTGGGCCGCTGTGTATGGCTGTTGCTGAAGAAAAGATGTCCGCAGGCCGCGTGCAAAGTCCGGCAGTTCGACTTGTTGTCGAACGTGAGCGATCCATCCGCTCATTCGTCTCCACCACGCACTATGGAGTCGAACTGGTGTTTGAGGCTGTAGCGAATATTTCTGACGGTTGGAAAGCCTCTTGGCTGCCCAAAGAGGGGTGGCTGGAAGATGGGCAGGAGTACTTCCTGGACAAAAATACTGCGGAAAAAATAGCTGCCCTGCGCACGTTGGAAATTCTTGCGTGCGACGAAAATGAACGCCGCACCGCTCCCCCGGCTCCTTTCACGACTTCCTCGTTGCAGCAGGCGGCCAGCAACGCGCTCAAGTTCAAGCCCAAAAAGACTATGGATTTGGCGCAAAAGCTCTATGAAGCCGGGCAGATTACCTACATGCGCACAGACAGCCCTAATCTGAGCGATAGCGCTATTGCTGAAATCCGGGCGTACTGTGACGCTCAAGGATGGCCACTGCCGGAAAAGCCTCGTACCTGGAAAAGCAAAGCAGGAGCACAGGAAGCCCATGAAGCCATACGCCCTACCCATATCGAGGTGGAAGATGCCGGAGAAACGCCGGACGAAAAGGCGTTATATCGCCTGATCCGCATTCGTGCGCTGGCCAGCCAGTTAGCCGATGCCGTGTTTGATGTGCGTGTGGCCAGACTGGCCGGTAGTGTGGAAGGCAAAACAGCCATATTTGAGGCCAAGGGACGGACACTCAAAGAACAGGGCTGGAAAATGGTGATGGCACAGGATGCGTCGCTCAGTGATGCCGAAGAGGCCGAACCCGATAACGCTGTCCCCTCTCTCAAGCCCGGATGCCAGGCAACAGCAGTTCGAGGCGACGTTAAGACCAAAAAGACCAAGCCTGCCTCCAGGTTCTCTGAGGCCTCGTTGATCCGGGAGATGGAAAAGCGCGGCATAGGCCGTCCTGCAACATATGCTGCCATCATGGAAACCATCGTTGCACGATCCTATGTCCGGGAGGAAAAAAGTTTCCTCGTACCCACGCCGCGCGGTGAAAAACTTGTGGACGCCCTGGTCGGGGCATTCGGCTTCCTGGATTTGGATTTTACCAAGCACATGGAAGAGCGTCTGGATGACGTGGCCAGCGGTAAGCTGACCTATGTGGACTGCGTCAGAGACTTTCATACCCAGCTCATGAAAGAGCTGGATAAATTCGTTTGTGACCACACCATCCCATGCCCTGAATGTGGCGACCGCGAACATTTCAGACATATCCGTTCCAAAGAAAAAGGCTGGAATTTCTGGGGGTGCAAGGCCTGCGGGACTACGTTTGCTGATGAGCATGGCCGTCCCGGCGCGAAGCAGGAGAAGGAGAAGACACGTTCTGAAGAAACGGACTTCAAATGCCCCAAGTGTGGCAAGCCCCTGGTGGTCAGACCTACCAAGTCCGGGGGGGTCTGGTTCGGATGTTCTGGTTTCCCGAAATGTAAAGTCAGGTTCTGGGCCAAAGATGATGGAACCCCTGATGTTGAAAATCCTCCCAAGAATTAAGGAGTAAGTATGGCAGGCTTGAAATCCTCGTCCACAGACCTTTCTTGTTTCCACTTTTCTGACACCAAGGCCGTCACCGCTGCCAAGCTCAAGCAATTTGCTTTCCGCTCCATTGACGATGCCAAAACGGAAGAACTGGCCTTTGGCTGGGTAAACATTGATGATCCGATGGATACGGCTTGGCAGGTTTCCCCTCCAGACAAAGGCGAATGGCTTTGCTGGGCGTTCCGCATGGATAAACGGTCTGTGCCTGCTCAGGTCGTGAAGAAGCATCTTGCTGAAGCACTGAAAGACGAGCTGGCAAAATACTCCGCCCAGGGCATTGATGGTGTTCCCCGGACACGGAAAAAAGAGCTGAAGGAAGCGATCCGTCTGAAACTTCTGGCCAAGGCAGAACCCGTGCCCTCCACGGTGGATGTCGCCCTGAACCTGGCTAATGGCACTTTGTATGTGGCGACGAAGTCCAAAGGGATACTGGAAAAGTTTAAGGACTACTTCAAATCTTCTTTTGGCATCGAGGTGGCAGAATTACAGCCCGTGGAAAACATGGGAGCGTGCCTGCATACGCTCTATGCTGAAGGTCTGACAGCCGATGTGAATGGAGACAGGTATGAGCTGGCAGAAGCGGGAGTCATCACGCTCTCTGGCCTGGATGCCGACAATGAGCAGGTGACGATTACTGCCAAGAATGACCGGGCTGCCGTGGATGCCGGACTGGAAAAAGGTTTCGGCATCTCCAAGCTGAAAGTCGGCATGACGAAAGCAGACGATGCGGCAGAATGGACGTTTTCCTTGGAAAGCGACAGCCTGCGGATTTCTGCTATCAAGTGTCCGGCCTCGTCCAGTTCCGAGCCTGAAGATGACAACCCGGATGCTGGCCTGCTGGAAAAGCTCTACCTGCTTGACCAGGTCGTGGCCGTTACCAAACAGCTTTTTGGTCAGCCGTAGTTCAATCCGAGGGGGGCACCGCCCCCCTCATATGGAGCCTCCAATGCAAAAATTTTTTGTGTTTTTGGTCTTCACCCTCTGCCTGCTCATTCCGATCCGTCCAGTCTGTGGGGCGGACTCCACGACGTTTAATCCGACAACCGTTGCGGTCATCGCAAAAGGCACCAGTTCCATCCCTGTCGGTACGATTATCTCTTGGCCGGTTGCACAGAATCCGGCTGATTGGCAAAATTCTGACGGCTCTTATAACTGGCTGGAATGTAATGGACAAAGTATATCGAAGACAGTTTTTCCGGAACTGTTTGCGCTGGTAGGCGGACAAGTGCCCGATCTGAGGGGGCTGTTCCTCCGAGGGCACGGCGGAAATTCCGCAGGACTGGGAGAACAGCAGGGGCACGCCATGCGGGATATTTCCGCGTCAGGCAGTATTAGTGTAGGGTTTGGCGGTTATCTGAGCGGGAGTGGCATTTTTAAGCCTGTAGGAAGCCACAAGGTCACAGTTATCCGGGGAACATGGGACAACAATTGGAGCAGCACCAATTATGGCCTTGATCTTTCTGCCGGTGGAGTTCCCGTGGCCAATGAGGTACGCCCCGATAACCAGGCCGTCCGCTATCTCATCAGGGCTATCCCTTAACGCGCCCGTATCAGGTAGCGTACAGCCTGATTCACTGGACGAATTTCACCATCGACCGGAGTAACACGCGAAGCGTAGAAATTGGCTCCCCGTTTACTCCAGTCCGAGCCTTCGGAACGATGCACACCGGAAGCCCAAGGGCTGCCATAGTACATGGCCCCTTGGGTGCTTGTTCCCCAACCAGGTGCGATCAGTTCAGGAAAGCTCCCCCATATCTCCCGGATCGCATCCCCCTGAACCTGACCAAGTTCCGCACTCTTGTGTGTCACGGTGCCATAATGCGTTGACGTATGGGAGCCGTGGCCACACAAAAAAAGCCCTCTCAAATCAGGCACCTGCCCGCCCATGAGCGCAAACAGTTCCGGGTAGCTCATGGCCGTTCATCAAACAGAGAATCCTTGAGCAAGATAGGAGGATAAGATATACCCGTTTTGCACGGCTCCCCTCTGGCCTGAGCGTCGGCACGGCGCAAACGGAAAAGGAGGGCTTGCCATGCGGAAGATCGTTTTCGCTCTATTCGTCGCAATGGCCCTTGTCCTGCTGCTGGCGTCCGCCGTCAGATAGCAGTTGACCCCGGCCCATATGCGGTGGGTCGGGGTCGTAAAAGATAGTCCGTCGGTGGTAGCCGTGCACGGGGGCGCGAACCGCGCCGTGCCAGCCCCGGTTTCTGCCTGCCAGCAGGAGCCGGGGTTCCCTTTTTATATAAATCCCTCTCCCCCCTTTGGCAAGCCTTCTCATGGCCGGGCACGCACCAGGTAGCGCACCGCCATATTCACCGGCCTGTTTTCATTTCCTGTTGGCACTACACGAGAAAGATCAAACATGGTGGTGTGCTTGGTATAACTTCCGCTTCCAATGCCAAAATAGCCGTCAACATAAGAGCGTGTTTGGAAACTCATTTATCAATAATGAAACGTTTCAACAGTATGCTTGCCATGGCTATTTGAATCATGGACTCAGACACATCAAGGCGTCGCTCGTAATCCCGCACAAGACGCC
>NZ_JABAFY010000017.1 GCF_012843875.1 Desulfovibrio piger
GCACGCAAACCTTAAATATAAGTTTGGCAACAGAAAATTTTGGGCCGAAGGATATTATGTCAGTACGGTGGGGCTTAATGAGGCAACGATCAAAAAATATATCCAGGATCAGGAACGTCACGACATTATGAGAGACAAGCTGACATCACGCGAATATCAAGACCCCTTTAAGGGGTAGCCAAGGCGGCAAGGGCACTGGGCTTGAACAGCGTGAAAGCCAGCGTCTTTAGGCGCAGCCGGTAACAGGCCCTTACAGGGCCAGAGCAAACCACCCGCTTTGCGGGTGGTTCTGATTTGGGGCTGCAAGTTGTTGAGCCGCGCAGGCGTGGCGCAAGGATACCGGTCATGCAGGGCGGGCCGGGCGCATGCGTCCGGAAAGATGCCTGGATACGGGCAGGAGCCTTGTCTGCTTTTTTGCCGGGCCGAGGACGGGCGCAATGCTGATACGATCCTCATTGCTGCCCGTACGGTGATTTTTGATGAAGCTGACAGCCCCGCTCATCAGGGATGGAAGCCTCTGTCCGTGACGGGACGCAGGGCAGGCCCGTCGCTCTGCCGGGCGATGCCTGCCTGCCGGATGGGACGGAGGCTCTTTGCCGCTTCACGCGGGGCATAAAAAAACGGCGCCCCCGTTTGGGGACGCCGTAGGGCATTCGGAAGGATGCGGGCTTATTCGCCCTGGCACTTCTTCTTCAGGGCCTCGCCCACGGTCTTGCCCAGTTCCACGCAGGCGCGCAGGGCTTCGTGGCGCGGGGTCCAGTTGCACTTCACGAAATCGGCGGGCATGTCCATGCCCATGGAAGCCAGCATCTCGTGCAGGACCTTGGCGGATTCACCGGACCAGCCGAAGGAACCGAAAGCGCCGCCCACGCGGTTCTGGGGACGCAGGCCCTTCATGTAGGTCAGGGTGGAGGCCATCAGGGGCATGATGGTGTTGTTGTGGGTGGGGGAGCCCGCGATCACGGCGCCGCAGTTGGCCAGTTCGGTCATGATCTCGCTGTGGTGGTTGCTCTTCACGGACATCAGTCGGGTGGGCACGCCCACTTCTTCCAGACCGCTGCACACGGCATAGGCCATCTTTTCGGTGGAATGCCACATGGTGTCGTAGATCACCATGGCGCGCTGCTGGGGCTTCTGTTCGGCCATCTGGCGGTACATGTCCACGATGAACTTCACGGACTTTTCGCCGCGGTGGATCAGGCCGTGGTCAGGGGCGATCATGTCGATGTCCAGGCTCTCCACGATGGGCAGGGTCTTCAGCACCTGGGGAGAGTAGGGCAGCACGATGTTGTAGTAGTATTCCTTGATGGCGCGCACGAAGTCGCCCTGGTCGTGCTCATCGGCATAGCGGTAACTGGTGGCGATGTTCTGGCCGAAGGCGTCGTTGCTGATGAGCAGCTTGTCTTCGGGGATGTAGGAGACCATGCTGTCGGGCCAGTGCAGCATGCGGGTCTCCTGGAAGATGATGTTGCGCTTGCCGATGTTCAGCTTGTCGCCGCTCTTGACCACTTCGATGGGCCAGTCCTTGCAGTCGAAGTAGCCCTGCATGGACTTGTAGCCCAGGGTGGAGACGAAGATCTTTTCGGGCTTCACGCGGGCCACCACTTCGGCCAGGCTGCCGGCGTGGTCGGGTTCCATGTGGTTGCAGACGATGTAGTCGATCTTTTCAGGATCCATGATCTTGGCGATGCGGCACAGCATGTTGCCGGCCCAGCCGGGATACACGGTATCCATCAGGACGTTCTTTTCGTCGCGGATCAGGTAGGCATTGTAGGTGGAACCTTCGGGGGAGCGGGAATAGCCGTGGAAGTCACGGTGATCGTAGTCCACGCAACCGACCCAGAAAATATCTTTTTTAATTTCAACGGGCTGCATGAAAATTCTCCATTAGGGGATATTGTTCACGGTCAGGATGCCGCAAAGGGCATAAACGAGCCTGCCCTGCCGCAGGGCGGCAGGGCAGGCGGAAAGAGCGGAAGAAACAGGGCTTAGGCCTGTTCGAACTGATCCTTGCTCACGCCACAGACGGGGCAGGTCCAGTCATCAGGCAGCTGGTCGAAGGGCACGTTGTCGTTTTCGGCGGGATCGTATTCGTAACCGCACACGCTGCAAACGTATTTCATGGTGTCTCTCCTTATGAGCCTAGTTTTCGGCCTTCCAGTGGCCGTGAAGGTTGCAGTATTCGCGGGCAGTGACCTTTTCGGCGTCGGTCTTGAACACCGCTTCAGGCTTGTCGCCCGGCTTCAGGAAACAGGTCAGGCTCTGGTTGTCGGCCAGCAGTTCGATCCACTCGATGTAGTGGTTCTCGTCCATGGGATGGGCCACGCTGCCCACGGTCACTTTGTAACCGCCTTCGATCTTTTCGATCACGGGCACGTGCTTTTCCATGGCGCCGTCGGTGGAGCCTTCCTTCATGAGCTTCATGTTCTCGCCACAGCAGACCAGGCTGGCGCCGCCGCCGTGGATGACTTCAACGATATTGCCGCAATGAGTGCACTTATAAACTTCAAGCTGATTCGGCATGATATTTGTCTACCTTTGTCCGCAGCCGGACAGTTGGGATCGGTGTTTGCATGTTGCCGGAACTCCTTCCGACGACGCTACTTTGAACCAAGACGGCCCCGCTGTAAAGAGGTTTTTCGGCTATAATAGTAATTTTTCTTAATAAAGAAGTTTTTCACAAAACTCGTTCCCGCCCTGGCGCGAAGGATGCAGAGAAAAAAGTCTGTATATCTGGCGTGTTCCGCCATCATTCGGCGGCAGCGGCGGGGACGGCCGTCTGCTGGAGCATGGTGGGACAGTCCGGTAGGGCCGGGGCATGCCGGCGACGGATGCCCAGCACATTGGGCAGCTGGGCCCGCACATTGCCCGTGACCCAGAAATCGGCCAGGTGCCGTCCGCGCAGCTCCTGATGCAGCCCGGGGGAGCGGATCACCAGCCCGGCCTGCATGCCGCCTTCCACATACATGACGGTACGGACATCCAGCGGCAGGTGGAGCAGAGCGTGGGCAAAGCTGTAGGCTTCCAGCGGTTCGCGGCAGTGCAGGAAGAGGATCTTGCCCGCCCCGTCCTCGGCCACTGCCGAGATGGCGTACAGGGGGCCGCCGGGAGACCAGAGGATGCGGCGCTCGTCATTGATCATGCGGTAGTTCTGGATGACCAGGCGGTATTGCTCCAGCAGTTCCTGCCACTGGGTATCCTCGCGGGTCAGGATGTCGGCGCGGGGCAGGCCCTCCTGGCGGGGACCGGCCACGAAGAAGGCGCCGAAGCGGCGGACCAGGCGCTTGTTGTTGATGTAGTCGTCCTGGCGCATGTAGCCCGTGCTGGTGACGCCGTCGGGAAGATACATGCTGGCATTGATGGCGGCCACCAGATCATGGCTGTCGGCCCACTGGCCAAGGGTCAGGGCAGGATGCTTGTGGGCCGCGCTGGCATAGAGGCGGAAGTCGAACAATTCCGGGTCGATACGCAGGACGGTCAAAGAGGCCTGCTGCCCGGCTTCGGATTGCAGGGAGAACTCCGCATATTCGAGCCCCTCTTCCAGGGCGTTCCAGCGGGGGGCTTCCGGCAGAGCCGCATCGGCCTCGGCGCCGGCGTCCGCTGCCGGGGCCTCGTCCGGGAGCGGCAGGGCCTGGGTGGCTGCCGCAGGCAGGACTTCATCCTCGGCGGGCAGCGGGGGCAGGCCGGGCAGGCCGGAAAGGTCGAGCTGTTCCAGTTCCAGACTCAGGGAAGGCGCAGGGGGGGCAGGCGGAAGGTCCCCTTCCGCTCCGGCTTCGGCAGGGCAGAAGACCAGCAGGCAGAGCAGCAGGTAGAGCGAGCGAAGACAGCAGGCAAGAAGAGCGTGCTGCCTGCGGCGGAGCAGACCGGCAGGGAAGGCGGGATGACAAAAAGCGGGTGCGACCGAAGCGTCCATACCTGCTGACATAGAGCGCCCTTGTTTTTTTGGCAAGCATCAGGCTTTGGCGGGAAGGGGCGGGCAAACTATATTGACTTATCAAGTTATATTGATATTGTTGGGGCATCGAAACCGTTTTTTCTGATTCACAGTTCCCAGGAGTTTTGTCATGCAGATCGCCCAGGCTCTCCGCCAGACAACCAAGCCTTTTGTTTCTTTGGAATTTTTTCCCCCTGCCGCGGAAAGTCATCTGCCGGAGTTCTACGAGACCGTGGAGCGCCTGCGCTCGATCGATCCCCTTTTCCTCTCCGTCACCTACGGTGCGGGGGGCGGCAAACAGCAGAACACACTGAACGTCACGGCGGAGCTGGCCCGGCGGGGCTTCACCGTCATGGCGCACCTGACCTGTGTGGGCGCCGAGCCGCAGGCCATCAGCGATTTTGTGAGCCATCTGCGTGCTGCCGGGGTCCACAACGTGCTGGCCCTGCGCGGGGATGCGCCGCGCGGCGTGAGCGACTGGGACTGGAACGCGGGCCATTTCCACAACGCCCGTGACCTCGTGCGTTTCCTGCGCTCGGAGCATCCCGACCTGGGCATCGGTGTGGCGGGCTATCCCGCGCCCCATCCCGATGCGGCCACCTTCGCGTCGGACCGGGCCTATCTGGCCGACAAGCTGCGCGCCGGAGCGGATTTCGTCATCACCCAGCTTTTCTTCGATGTGCGCGAGTATGAGTCCCTGGTCAGCTCGCTGCGCGCCGCCGGACTGGAGACGCCGGTCATCCCGGGCATCCTGCCCATCCAGAGCTTCGATTCCCTGCGCCGCGTGCTCTCGCTGTGCGGGGCCAACATTCCGGGCAAGCTCTATCTGGAACTGGAAGCGGCCCACAACGAAGGCGGTGTGGAGGCCGTGCGCGAAGCGGGCCTGCGTTTTGCCGCCCGCCAGATCCGGCAGCTGCTGGATTGCGGCGCGCCCGGCATCCATCTGTACAGCCTCAACAAATCCGAGATGTGCCTGCGCCTGGTGGAAGAAGCGGGCCTGTAGGCCGCTTCCCCGGTGGGGGAGAACATGAATGATGACGGGAGCTGCCGGGATCGCGCGGCTCCCTGAAAAAACGGGAAGGGCCAGGTGTCCTTCCCGTTTTTTCGTCGCATCCCGATACGCCCCCGCAGGGAGGGGACCGTGCTCCGGACCGGCACCGCCTGCGTCGCTGCTGCAGGCATGGCCCGGCCCCGGGCCGCCGTCTTGTGCCCTGCACGGAGGCGATCATTTCTCACCGTAACTGTTTTTTTTTCACGATTTCACATCCGGTTGACCACCCCCGGCCTCCGGTTTTAGGGTTATCCATGAGCATCGCAAAAGAACATCGCTGGTTGTTGCTGGCCGTCTGCGCGGCGCAGTTTTTCATGCCGTTCATGGTGGCCGGGGTCAACGCCGTCCTGCCGCCCCTGGGGGAAAGCCTGGGGGCCAGTGCCCGTGAACTCAGTCTGCTGGGGGCCGTCTATACGCTGGGGCTGGTCGTGTTCCAGCTGGCCGGAGGCACCCTGGGGGATATCTACGGACGGCGCCGGGTCTTCCTTTTTGGCCTGAGCCTGTTCAGTGTGCTGGCTCTGGTGCTGGGTTACATCCCTCATATCGACGTCTTCATCGGCCTGCGCCTGTTCCAGGGCATGGGGGCCGCCATGCTGAGTTCGTCCAGCCTGGCCCTGCTGGCGTCCGCCGCGCCCAAGGAGATGCGGGCCAGCTATCTTGGCCTCAGCGGCGTGGCCGTTTATGCGGGCATCGCCTGCGGGCCGCCGGTGGGCGGTCTGGTGGCCGGCTGGCTGGGCTGGCGCTGGCTGTTCTGGGGCACGGGCCTGGCCGCGCTGGCCGCCATGTGCATCATGATCTTCCGGGTCCCCCTGGAGTGGCGCACCGCCGGCAAGGAGCCCTTCGACGTGCCGGGCTGTCTGCTCTATGGCGGGGCCATGGCGGCCCTGACCTTTGGCGCGTCCTGTATCGCGGACGATCATCTGCTGGGCGGCGGGCTCTTTTTGCTCTGTCTCGTGCTGCTGGCCTGTTTCGTCTGGCGGGAGCTGCGCAGTCCCTTCCCCATGGTGGACGTGCGCCTGCTGCGCAGGAACAGGGTCCTCAGCCTGTCGCTGGTGGCGGCCTTCGTCAACTACTGCTCCTTTTTCGGCATGGTCTTTTTCTTCAGCCTCTACCTGCAGGTGGGGCGGGGCTTCAGCGTGCAGGAGGCCGGTCTGATGCTGGCCCTGCAGGCCGCCGTGCAGTCCCTGGCCAGTCCGCTGGCCGCCCGTCTTTGCGACCGTTATGACCAGGGCCTCATCAGTACCGCCGGGACGGTGCTCTGCGGGCTGGGCCTGCTGAGTGCCGCTTTCCTCGACATGGATTCCTCGCTCTGGATCATCGTGGGGGCCCAGTGCTTCATTGGTGCCGGGGCCAGCATCTTTGCCCTGCCCAACACCACCATCATCCTCGAAGCGGCCGGGCCGCAGCGGGTGGGGCAGGCTTCCGGGCTGGTGGGCACGGTGCGTACGGCCGGCATGCTGGGCAACCTGACCATCATCACCCTGACCCTGAGTATTTTTCTGGGCCATGAGCCGGTGGGCAAGGACAATATCGACGCCTTCCTGCACTGCACGCAGGTGGATATGGTGCTGTTCGGTATCCTGAGCCTGCTGGCCGTGGGCTGTACCCTGGCCCGCAACAGCAGCGGCGCCAAGGCCGCCTGAACCGGAGGCACGATGCCATGAAGATATTCGCCGTCAACGGCAGCCCGCGCAAAAAGGGCAATACGGCCACGGTGCTGGAACACTTTCTGGAAGGGGCCCGCAGCGCCGGGGCGGACACGGAGCTGATCCATCTTTATGATCTTCAGGCCTCCGGCTGTCGCAGCTGTTTCGCCTGCAAGCTCCGGGGCGGGGCCTCGTACGGGCACTGCGCCCTGAAGGACGACCTTTCGCCCGTGCTGGCCGCGCTGGAAAAGGCCGATGGGCTGGCCCTGGGCAGTCCCGTCTATTTCGGTAACGTGACGGGCGCCATGCGTTCGTTCCAGGAACGTCTGTGCTTCCCCTATCTGGTCTATGACCGCCGGCGCAGCACCATCGCGCCCCGCCGTCTGGCGATGGCCTGCATCTACACCATGAACGTGGATGCGGAGACCATGCGGCAGCACGGCTATCCCGAGACCCTGGCCGTCATGGATGGCTATCTGGGGCGCATCTTCAGCACGCCCTCCGTCCAGTATGTGACCGACACCTGGCAGTTCGACGACTATGCCAGATATGTGGCCGACCGTTTTTCCGAGGCGGACAAGCGGCGTCGGCGCGAGGAGCAGTTCCCGCAGGACTGCCGTCAGGCCTTTGTCATGGGGCAGGAGATGGTCCAAAAGCTGGCAGGGCAGGGCGTGTGATCCGGCAGGGCGGGATGACGGAGGCGGAAGACGCCGCGCTGCTGTTCAGCCCCCTGTCCCCGGCAGGGGAGGCTGTCCCGGTGGCGTGGCATTTTCCGGCCGGGCTGGAAGATTTCCCCGCTGCGGCGGACTTCCATTTCTGGCGCCGGGAGCCGGGGAGCCCTGTGGGCGTGCTGCATCCGGCCGGACAGCCGGAAGAGGGCCTGCTGCTGGGCGAGGCCTGCGCTTTGGGCTGCACCGGCCCCCTGCGGCTGACAGCGGCCGAGCACGCCCTGCTGGGGAGCTGCCCGGCCGAAGGGCTGGCCTTTTTCCTGTGCCTGGGGTCCCTGCCGGAGGAGCCGGGACGGGCCGAGTTGCGCGTCTGCGCTGTGCTGGCCGTGGCTCTGGATGGGGGGAGGGCCCTGCGCCTGTCCCTGCCGCAGGAGCTGCCGGAGCGCTTGCCCATGACGCGACTGGCTGCAGCTTCCCCGGCCTGAGCCCCGTGAACCTGCGGCGGGCAAGAGGATGGGGGAGCCGTGCCGTGGGCATCCGTCCCGTGCGGGCGGATGGGCCTTTACGGCATGGAGGTGCAGTCCGTCCCCGCGTTGCGGTCAGGCCGGCATCGCCGTTGCGGGGCATGTGACGGGATCGTTTGTCGTAACACACGGACATCTATCTTGAAATTATCGATATCGGCAAGGGCTGCACCGGTGCTGTGCGGCCCTGTTTTTTTGTGCCCTGTATAGGGGAAACGTTCCTCGTTCCGGCTGGCAGGGCGTGTGCCCCTGGAGCCTGCAGGCGAGGAGGGTGGACATTAAAACTATAAAACTAGTTTTTTAGTTGACACGATAAAACTACTTTTTTAGTTTGATGTTGACAGCATACTTTCTCAGCGTCTACACCAAGGGCATGAATTCCTCGTATATCACCGCCCTGCCGGACGACTGGGAACGCGTGGCGCGGGTCTTTTCCGCCATGGGGGACGCCACCCGGCAGAAGATCCTTCTGCTCTTCGAGCCCGGGGAGAGCATCAGCCTCAGCAGCCTTGTGGCGACCGTGGGCCTGAGCCGTACGGCCGTGAGCCATCATGTGAACGTCCTCGTACGGGCCGGGCTGCTGATCCCCCGGCGGCAGGGCCGGGAAGTGCTTTACCGGCGCGACCTGCCCTTTGCCGTGGAGATGCTCGACCGGGTGCGGGATTACGCGCTGGCCGAGCTGGCCGCGGAGCAGGGCGACCGTTCCTGATCCTCCCGGCTGGGCAGGGGCTTTGGCAGGGATCGCCGCCGTGCACGGATGCTGCAAGGAGTGCGCATGAGCAGGCGATTTTTGCGACAGACCGTCTCGCTGGGGGTGAGCTATACCCTCGGCACCTTCAACGACAATTTCTTCAAGCAGGGCATCCTGCTGCTGGCCGTGAGCATGGGCCATACGGCCGTGCAGGCCTGGGGCACCGTGCTTTTTTCGCTGCCCTTCGTCCTGTTCTCCGCCTGGGCGGGCTGGCTGGCCGACCGCTATCCCAAGTGCCGCTTGGTACTGGCGGCCAAGGCCCTGGAAGTGTGCGCCATGCTGGCCGGGGGCTGGGGGCTGCTCCAGCTGCACTGGAGCGGCATGCTGGCCATGCTCTTCTGCATGGGGGCCAGCGCCACCCTGTTCAGCCCGGCCCTCAACGGCTCCCTGCCGGAACTGTTCGCCCGCGAGGACGTGCCCCGCGTCAACGCCCTGTTCAAGCTGGCCACCACGGCCTCCATCCTGCTGGGCATCACACTGGCAGGCGGCGCCCTGGAACGGCAGTGGCTCGCCACGGAGATCCCCTTCGGGCGCTGGCTGGTGGCTGCCGTGGCCGTGGGCGTGGCGGTGCTGGGCCTGCTCTCCGTGTTCTTCATCCCCTACCGTCCCGCTGCCGCCCGCAAGGAAGATCTGCCGCCCTTCCCCTGGCTGGGGGCTCTGGATTCCGCCCGCGACTTGTGGCGCCTGCGTGCCCGCCAGGGCATCTTCTGGTGCCTGTGCGGCGATGTCTTTTTCTACACCCTGTCCACCCTCGTCCTGCTGGAGATCAATGCCTACGGCGTGGCCCAGCTGGGCCTTGGCCCCACCATGGCCAGCCTGCTGCCCGGCGGGCTCATGCTGGGCATCTGTGCCGGGGCCGGGCTGGCGGCCCGCCGTGCCCGTGGGGACTGGCGGCGGAGCGTGCCCCGCGCCTGCGCCGGTATCGGCCTGCTGCTGGCGGTCGCCGGTGGCGTGCCCGCCGCGCCCGAGGCCTTCCGCTTCGGCCTGCTCTTTGCCTGTTATGCGGCGGTGGGCATCTGCGGCAGCCTGTATATCGTGCCGGTGTCCAGCCAGATCCAGCTGCTCCCGGCAGCGGAGGAAAAGGGCCGCATCCTCGGCACCAGCAATTTCTTTTCCTTTTCCGGCATGGCGCTGGCCGGGCCGGTCTATGCCCTGCTGTCCTTCCTCCCGCCTTCCGTGGCCCACATGCTGCTGGGCGGCCTTACCCTGATCTGGGCCGTCTTTTTTGCCCGTCGCCTCAAGGCCGCTTTCCCTGATGGCGACGATGGCGGCAGCAGGAGCGGGACAGGGGACGAGGAGGCGAAGGCGGACGAGCCCCGGGGGCCTCGCCGGGCCGCTTCGCGTGTCCGTATCCTGTTCTCCCGCATGCTGCTGGGCTGCGGCCGCTATTTGCTCTCCCTGCGTTACCGTGTCCGTCTGGAAGGGCTGGATGTCCTGCAGGCCGAAGTGGCGCGGGCGCGTGAGCGGGGCAGGGGCGTGCTCGTGCTGCCCAACCATCCCGCCTTCATGGACCCGGCCCTGCTGTGTACGCATCTTGCCGCTTTCGACCTGCGGCCGCTGGCGGACAGCCATCAGATCCACCGCCCGTGGTTGCGGCCGGTGGCCGCGCTGACGGGCTGCATCTCCCTGCCGGACCTGCGCCGTGACGGCCTTTCCGCCCGTGACCAAGTGAGGGAAGCGCTGGACGGCTGCGCCGCTGCGCTGGCCCGGGGCGAGAACGTCCTTTTGTATCCCTCCGGCGGCCTGAGCCGGGACGGCGGCACCCATCTGGGCGGCAACAGCGGCGCGTACCGTCTGCTGCAGGCCGTGCCCGACTGCGGTCTGGTCCTCGTGCGCACGCGCGGCCTCTGGGGCTCGTCCTTCAGCTGGGCCGCAGGCGAGCCCGTGCTGGGCCGGGCCCTGTTGCGCGGGCTGGTGTCGCTGCTCTGTCACGGTCTGTTCTTCCTGCCCCGGCGGGAGGTGCGCATCACCTGCGCTCTGCCGTCCCGCCGTCCCATGCCCGGGGAGGGCGTCCGTTCGTACAATGCGCTGCTGGAGTCTTTTTATGATGCCGACGGCGGTGAAAAGGCCTGCCCGCAGATCCTTTTCCCCTGGCGTGCCGAGGTCCCGTCCGGGGCGGGCACAGGCGCTGTATCGGCCCGGATGGCCGCCACGCCGCCCCCGCTTGCCGCTGCCGACAGGGAAGCCGTGCTGCGCCTGCTGGCGGAAGCGTCGCCTCTGGGCCCGGAGTGGGGCAACCTCAAGGAAGACCAGCGTCTGGACACTGATCTGGGGCTGGACAGTCTGGCCCTGACGGAACTGGCCGTGCGGCTGGAAGAGCGTTTTGGGCACGCTCCCGCCACTCTGGAAGGCTTGCGAACGGTGGGGGACTGTCTGCTGCTGGCCGCCGGGCAGATGCCGGAGGCCGCCACAGCGGAAGCGCCGGAAGAGCCCTCCCCCTGGCTGGATGCCGTGCGGGCCCGTCCCGCCTGGGCGCTCAACCTGCCTGATGCTCCCAATCTGCCGCTGGTCATGCTGCGGCAGTTGCGGCGCGCCCCGTCCCGCCCCCTGCTGGCCGATAACGGCCGGATACTGACGGCGCGTGCGTTCTGGATACAGGCCGTGGCCCTTTCCCTGCATCTGCGCCGCCGTTTGGGCAGCGGACAGCGGGTGGGCATCATGCTGCCCGCCTCGTCAGCGGCCTGCGTGGCCTGGCTGGCCGTGCTGCTGGCCGGACAGACGCCGGTCATGCTGAACTGGACCACAGGGCCGCGCAATCTGGGCCACTGTCTGCGTCTGGCCGGGGTGCGGCATATCCTCAGTGCCCGGGCCCTGCTGGATCGCCTGGAAGGCAGCGGCCTGCGCGAAGCCGCCGAAGAGGCCGGGGCCGCATGGCTGCCGCTGGAAGATACGGCAGCCTCCCTGTCCCCCTGTCTGCGGCTGGAGGCCGCCTGCCGTGCGCTCCTTTCGCTGGCCGGGCTCGAAGGCTGCGCCGTGCCCCGAGAGCTGTCCCGGCCGGCGGCCATCCTGTTCACCTCGGGCTCGTCGGCGGCACCCAAGGGCGTGCCGCTCAGCCATGACAACATCCTGGCCAACTGCCGGGACGTGGCGGCCATCCTGGCCCTGGACAGCCACGACGCCATGCTGGCCATGCTGCCGCCCTTCCATACGCTGGGCCTCACGGGCAACATCGTGCTGCCGCTTTGCTTCGGCGTGCCGGTGGTCTTCCACGCCAATCCTACGGAAGGCGCCCGTCTGGATGCCGTATGCCGCCGGTGGCGGCCGACCCTGCTGGTGGCGGCCCCCACCTTCCTGGACGGCATGTTGCGGCAGGCCCGGCCCGGGGATCTGGCATCGTTGCGCGTGGCCTTCGTGGGGGCGGAAGCCTGTCCGCAGCGCCTTTATGATGATTTTGCCCGCCTGAGCGGCGGCGGGCTGCTGTGCGAGGGCTACGGCGTCACGGAATGTTCGCCGGTCATCAGCCTCAACTTGCCCACGGATGCCCGCACGGGCACCATCGGTCAGCCTTTGCCTTCGGTGCGGACGGCCATCGTATCCGTGCAGGAGCCCCGGCAGCGGCTGGCGGCCGGAGAGACAGGCCTGCTGCTGGTGCGGGGCCCCAATGTGTTCGGCGGCTATCTGGGGCAGGGCAGCGACGGCGGCCCGGCCTCGCCTTTCCTGCATCTGGACGGCGAGGACTGGTACTGCACCGGCGATCTGGTGCGGGCGGACAGCGACGGGCATATGACCTTTGCGGGACGGCGGGAGCGTTTCGTCAAGCTGGGCGGGGAGATGATCTCCCTGCCGCAGATGGAGGCCGTGCTGGGGCGTCATTTCATGGCCCCTGCCGGACAGGAAGGCCCGGTGCTGGCCGTGGATGCGCTGGAAGAGGAGGGGCAGACCGTGCTGGTACTGTTCACGACCCTGCCTCTGGAGCGTGAACAGGCCAATGCCGTGTTGCGGGAGGAAGGTCTTTCCGCCCTGTACATGCTGCGCCGGGTGCGATGGCTGGCGGCCCTGCCCCTGCTGGGGTCGGGCAAGGTGGATTACCGGAGCCTGCGGGCCCTGGCCATGCAGGAGGGGCAGGGCGTCTAGCCGGGACGACAGAGTGCCGGGGCCCGTGAGCCGGACGGAGGGCTGGACGGCAGCATCCGGCCGGCACCATGAGGGCGCAGGGGCAGCGGGATTCACGCTTTTGCCGGCGGCCGTTCCCTTATGGTGTCAGCCCCGACAGCGCCGGGCGGACACGTCGGCCCGCGCCGCAGAAAGCTTGCATAAAAGAAAAAGGGTGGCAGTCCTGGCGACTGTCACCCTTTTGCATAAGAGCTCGTTTTGTGAGGTGGGCTCCTGTCCTCGCGCGCATCAGCGCCCTAGTCCAGGCCCATTTTTTTGCTCAGCTTCTTGCCCAGGTTCTTGACCTTGTCCAGCGGGCTTTCACTTTCCAGGCGTTCGAATTCACGCAGCAGTTCGGCCTGCTTGTCCGAGACGCGGGTGGGGGTCAGGACTTTGACTTCCACCAGCAGGTCGCCGCGGTTGCTGCGACCGGGGTAGGGCATGCCTTCGCCCTTGAGGCGCAGCAGGGTGCCGCTCTGGATGCCCTTGGGGATGTCCAGGGGCAGCGGGCCCTTGAGGCCGGGCACTTCCACGCGGTGGCCGAGGGCCGCCTGCACGAAGCTGATCTCGCAGGTGTAGATGAGGTCCTGGCCCTGGCGTTCGTACTTTTTGCTGGGCTCCACATGCAGGACCACATACAGGTCGCCTGGAGGCCCTCCGTGCTCGCCGGGTTCCCCTTCACCGCGCACACGCAGGCGGGTGCCGGTATCCACACCGGCGGGGACGCGCACCACGATCTCGCGGCGTTCTTCCACGATGCCCTGGCCCTTGCAGCGGGGGCAGGGCTTTTTGATGACCTGACCGGTACCCTGGCAGGTGGAGCAGGGCATGGCGATCTGGAAGAAGCCCTGGGAATGGCGCACCTGACCGGTGCCGTGGCACTGGGGGCAGGTCTCGGGCTGGCTGCCCGGAGCGGCACCGCTGCCGGAGCAGTCGGGGCAGGTCACATGCTTGGGCAGGGTCAGGGGGATCTCGTCGCCCGTGGCGGCCTGCTCAAAGGTGACTTTCAGGTTGTAGCGCAGGTCGGCGCCCTGCATGGGGCGGGGACCACGTGCGCCACCGGCGGAAGCAAAGCCGAAAAGGTCGCCGAAGATATCGCTGAAATGGGCGAAGATGTCTTCGTTGCTGGTGAAGCCCCCACCGCCCATGCCGCCCTGCACACCGGCATGACCGAAGCGGTCATAGCGGGCGCGCTTTTCGGCGTCGCGCAGGACGTCATAGGCCTCGGCAGCTTCCTTGAACTTTTGTTCGGCTTCGGCGTCACCGGGGTTGTGGTCGGGATGGTAGCGCATGGCCAGCTTGCGATAGGCTTTTTTGATCTCGTCCTCGCTGGCGCTGCGGTCCACCCCCAGAACTTCGTAATAGTCTCGCTGTGCCATGGCCTTTAGCCTTCGTTCTTGGCGGACTCCTGACCTTCGGGCAGGGGATTGTACAGGCTCATGTCGTCAGGCAGCACCTTGCCCGCGGCGATCTCGCGCAGAGCGGTCACGGCTTCCTTGTTGCGGCTTTCGATGAGGGGCTCATAGCCTTCACGGTACTGGCGCACACGCTTGATGGCCATCTGGACCAGCAAAAAGCGGTTGTTCACGCGTTCCTGGCAATCTTCCACGGTAATGCGGGCCATAGTTCCTCCGGCTTGCCCGCGAGACAGCGGGCGGAGTGTAAAAATGAATGCCGCCGTACCCGACAGCAGCGGGCGCGGCGCAATAGGGGCAGAACTCTTTGCCTGCCCAAGCGAGTTATGCTATTGGTCTTTTGTGCGGCTGTCAAGGCCAGAGGCGCGGAAAATCGTCCCTGCCCTGTCTGCCGCCTCCGATCAACGCAACACATGCCCTGCGGGGCAGGAGGACATATGCGCGAAAAACGCTCCTATGCGCAGGAGGTCTGCGTCAAGAGCGCCGGCAAGGCCATGCAGCAGACCGGCATGATCTGGCCCGGCTGCCGCATCGGCGTGGCCGTTTCCGGCGGGGTGGACAGCTTCGTGCTGCTCAAGACCCTGCATATCCGGCAGGGCATCGTGCCCTTCCGTTTCGAGATCATGGCCATCCATCTCAATCCCGGCTTCGATCCGCAAAGCCATATGCCGCTGGCCGCCTGGCTCTCGCAGCACGGCATCCCCTCGCATCTGGAGGTGACGGACTTCGGCCCGCACGCCCATTCGGCCGAGAACCAGCGCCGTTCCCCCTGTTTCCGCTGCGCCTGGCTGCGCCGCAAACGCCTGTTCGAGCTCTGTTCGCAGTACAAGCTCACCCATCTGGCCCTGGGGCACAATGCCGAGGATCTGGTCTCCACCTTTTTCATGAACCTGTGCCGCAACGGCCGCGTGGACGGCATGAGCATGAACGAGCCCTTCTTCGGCGGCAAACTGCATCTGATCCGGCCGCTGCTGCTGGTGGAGAAAAAGTACATCATCAAGGCCGCCAAGCAGTGGGAGCTGCCCCTGTGGGCCAATGCCTGCCCCTCGGCCGGCAACACCGCCCGCAGCGACATGGGCGAGACCCTCAAGGCCCTGTACGGCGTGGCCAAGGATTCCCGCCGCTGCATCCTCAACGGCCTGGGCCGCTGGCAGCTGGAAAAGAACAGCCTGCCTGATGTGACGGATGCCGGAGAGCAGGAGAGCGGGGCGTTTGTCCGGGGGGAAGGGACCCCCTTTAGCTAGCGCCCAAAGGGAGGCCTTCCCCCGGGCCCTCCATCCTCCCCCAAACGCGCTTTATTACAGGAAACGGGCAGCCGTATGGCTGCCCGTTTCCTGTTTTCAGGCGGGATAATGACGTCATTCGGTTGGCGTGCTGTCTGTTGGCGGGGCAGTATGCGGGCCGCTTGATGCGAAGGAGTCGGGACGGGACCGGCTTCGTGCGAAAAAGATTTTTCGGAGGCGGCAGGCGCGGACGGGTGCTCACTCCCCCAGTCCGGTCATGTCTGTCCCTTGGCGGTCAGGGGGGATGACGTGTCCGTCATCCGAAGACGGGGACCCGCCATACAGACCAGAGTAAAAGTTTTTGGGAGGAGCGGGGGAGCATGAGGGGGAGAGGAGACCTTTTTTCAAAAAGGTCTCCTCTCCCCCTCATCAAAAAGACACTGCCTCAGGGCAGCGATGGCGCGCGTCGTGTGCTAGACGCCCTTGGCCTTGAGCTCTTCCAGGAAGCCCTCGGGCACTTCAAAGCCCAGCTCGGCGGCCTTGGCGGCGGACTGGCGGGCTTCGGCGTACTTGCCAAGGTCGAACTGGGCAAGGGCCATGTTGTTCCAGGCGGGAGCGAAGGCGGGTTCCTTTTCCAGGATCTCCTTGCAGAGCTTTTCGCAGGCTTCGAAGTCGCCCTGCATGTAGTAGGCGGTGGTCAGGGCGTTCTTGGCCTGCACGAAGTCGGGGTCCCACTTGAGGGCCTTCTTCAGGGCGGTGATGGCCTTGTCCGGCTCGCCGCGCTGCAGGTGCACGAAGGCGATGTTGCTCCACGGCACGGGGAACTTGGCGCGGCACTGGGCGGCTTCTTCATTGTAGCGCAGGCAGCCTTCCAGGTCGCCGCGTTCCAGGCAGATGCCGCCGAGCTGCACATAGGCTTCGGCCAGGTGGGGGGAGTTGCGCACGGCGTTGAGCAGGGCTTCTTCGGCGCCCACGAAGTCACGTTTGCTCAGCAGGGCCAGGCCCAGGTTGTAGTGATGGGTAGCGCACTGCTCGTTGGCCGCGATCTCCATCTTGAGGTCGGCAATATATTCGTCGATATCGTCGTAACGCTGTTTCATAGGATGTGGCCCTCTTTTTTCAGCAGATCATGGTACCAGAGGCAGAAGTCGGTGATGCCCTGGAATTTTTCGTCACGGTTCACAATACCCAGAGCGCATTCCAGCACGCCGCGACCGTAGTCGTTGCCGTACTGTTCGTTCCTGGCGGCCTTGAGCTGGAGGAACTCGCGCACCAGCTGCTGGGTGGTGCGCTTGGTCACGTCCAGGCGCACGTCCAGAGGATCGTTGGGCTTCTGGAAGGGGTCCCAGTTATCGTAGCCGATGCGGTCCACGAACTTGCGGCGCCGCGGGTTCATGCGCTCGTAGATCTCACGCTTGAGCTGTTCCTGTTCCTCGTTGAGGCGCTGGGGCGTGCCGTCGCGGAACACGGTAGCGGGAATGAAACTGAGCTCGGAAGGCATGGTGCGCTCCCTATTTTTCAGGCTTGGCCGGGCCGATGCCCAGGTAGGCCTCGTCGTAATTGGTGATGAGTGCCATGGAGAGCGGCACGTAGACTTCGTGCAGCTCGCGGAAGCGGCTGTTGACGGTGCGGCCGATCTCGCGGCTCAGGTCTTCCAGGCGGCTCTGGATCTTGTCCAGATAGACGGTGGGGTACGACTTGCCCTTTTCGAAGGCGGCGAAGCCACAGACGTGGCCCTGACCGGCGATGGCGGTGGGCACGCCGTAGAGGCGACAGGTGATGGGACGGGCCTGGTAGAGCAGGCAGCGGTCGTCATCGCCCAGCAGGGGGCAGCGGCACTTGATGCGCGCGGCTTCTTCCATGATGGCTTCGGGGCTCTTGCCGGACTTTTCTTCCCGGAAGAGCTCGCGCTTGAGGCGGGTCAGCTGACGGTCGGTCTCGGCGGCCCTGGTCAGGATGGCCGAGCGCTGCGGACCGTAGTCGAAAGCCTGCTGGAAAGCCCGGTTGATGTACATGGCCTCCACCAGGGAAAGGTCGAACAGGGCATGACAGCAATCGCTGCAGCCTTCCTTGCAGGTGACGCACTGGGCATGGTCGTGCCGGATACGCTCGAACACGGCGTCACAGCTGGCGCGGAGTTTTTCGTATTCGGCAAAAATGGGCTGAAGATCAGGAATCATTGGGGTCGTTCCGCTGGTTATGAAAGTGCCGCCAGACGAAACGCCCGGCGGCACTTTGATTTGCAGGTGCTTGGGCACCCTTAGGGCTTAGGCTTCTTCAACGGTGATGGCGCTGGTTTCACAGACTTCCACACAGGATTCGCAGCCCAGGCACTCTTCGGAGTTCACGGGTTCGGACTTGCCGTCCTTGATTTCGTAAACTTCCACGGGGCAAACGTCCACGCATTCGCCACAGCCCACGCACTTGTCGGTATCGACATTCACATTGTAGCCCATTGTGTCCTCCAGATGTTGAAACGTACGTTTCTTGTAGTCCTCGGGGGGAGGGGTCTCCCCACCCAAGGGAATGCATAGCGTCCCCCCCCTTGGGCTGTCAAGGGAAGATTTCTTTGCACATCGTCGCAGGGGACGTGTCCGGCGCGTTTATTGCAGCAGCACGCGCGCGTAATACGGACGGCCGTCGCGGACGATCTGCATCAGTACCTGATTGGCCAGGCGTTCCCGGCGGAAGGCGTTGACCAGATCGGCGGTGGTGCGGATGCGCATGCCGCCGATGGCCGCGATGACGTCGCCGGGGCGCAGGAAGTCCGTGGGGCCGGGGCGGCGCGTCTCGCGCACCAGCATGAGGCCGTCGGCCTCGCGCACGCGCAGGCCCCAGATCTCCTGCATGAGGGAAAGGGCCGTGGCATCGTCGAAGGAGGCGGGCTTCACGCGGATCTTTTCCGGCTTGTCGCCGCGCAGCACGCCCAGGGTCAGCTCGGCGCCGGGCACCTGGTTGCGCAGGATGTTCACGTATTCGCGACGGTCGCGCACGGGCGAGCCGTTGATGCTGTCGATGACGTCGCCGGGCTCGATGCCGGCCTTGCCCGCAGGGCTGCCGGGGTAGAGGCGGGTGACGATGATGCCGCGGGGCTCACGCAGGCCCAGGGCCATGGCCATGCGCTGGTCCACGTCGTCGGCGGCCAGGCCCAGCCACAGGGGCGCCACACGGCCCTGGCCCACAAGGTCATCCATGACGCGGCGGGCCTTGTTGACCGGGATGGCAAAGCCGATGCCCTCGCCGCGGGCGTGGACAGCGGTATTGATGCCTACCAGACGGCCTTCGAGGTTGAGCAGGGGGCCACCGCTGTTGCCGGGGTTGATGGCGGCGTCGGTCTGGACCAGGTCGGTGAACACGCCGCTCTCGCTGCGGATGGTGCGGCCCAGGGCCGAGACCACGCCCGTGGTGACGGTGTGGTTGAAGCCGAAGGGGTTGCCGATGGCGATGACGGTCTCGCCGGGCATGAGGTCGGAGGAATCGCCCAGGGGCACGGCGGGCAGGTCATGGGGGCCCTGGATCTCCAGCACGGCCAGGTCGAAGTCCGGCTCCGCGCCCTTGACCACGGCGGGGAACTGGCGGCCGTCCTGCAGATGGATCATGACCTCGTCGCCACCGGCGATGACGTGGGCGTTGGTCAGCACCAGGCCGCGCTTGCCGTCCACGATGACGCCGGAGCCGAGGCTCACGCGTTTTTGCCGGCGGGGCTGGTCGAAGCCCGGGCCGAAACCGAAAAACTGGTCCATGGGCGAGATGCGCTGGCGCTCCACCACATGGGTGCTGGTGATGTTGACGACGGCGGGGGCCGTGGCCTGGACGGCGCGCACCACCGGGGTCATGCGCGGGCTGGAATCCGGCACGGGCGCGGCGGCAGGGGCCGTGGCCGTACAGAGCAGGGCCAGACAGGCCAGGGTGCCTGCGGCGCGGCGCAGGCCGGGGAACAGGGAAAACGACGGATGCATGGTCAACTCCGTGATCGTTGCGGATGGAAAAAGGGCGGGAAGGCCCAGGGGCAGGGGAGCGGCAGCCGTGGACGGACGGCGGCGATGCCCTGCTTTTGTCCGGGCGGGACATGGGCCACGCGGGCATTCCCGGCAGGATCCACCTTTTTTAATACAGGCCGTCACACAGGTAAAGACGGGCCATGCTTGCGCCGGGCCGGGCAAGACGTTACACAGAAAACATGAAACAAGTTCCCGTATATCGTGAGGCTGTGGAAGTGCCCGCCCTGCCGGGCCTCTTTATCCGTCCCCTGGAAAGTTCCCTGCTGGAGAAGGCCCAGGCCCATCTGGACAACCTGACCAAGCCGCGCGGCAGTCTGGGGCGTCTGGAAGAACTGGGCCGGCGCCTGTATGCCATGGCAGGCGGGGTCACGCCCCTGAGCGTGAGCCCGGCCCTGATGCTGACCGTGGCCGGGGACCACGGCGTGACGGCCCAGGGCGTCTCGCCCATGCCGCAGGCCGTGACCCGCCAGATGACGCGCAATTTCCTCAACGGCGGCGCGGGCGTCAACGTGCTGTGCCGCAGCAGCGGCATGGACCTGCGCGTGGTGGATGCCGGTTGCGCCGGGGGGCCCTACGAGCCGCACGAGCTGCTCATCGACCGCCGCCTGGGCGACGGCACCGCCGACATCAGCAAGGGCCCGGCCATGAGCCGTGAGACCTGCCTGCAGGGCCTGCGCCACGGCATCGCCCTGGTGGAGGAGTTCGCGGACAAGGGCTACCGCTGTTTCGGCACCGGCGAGATGGGCATCGGCAATTCCACGCCGGCCACGGCCATCAACTGTGCGCTGTTCGGTTTCGACCCTGACGTGGCCACGGGCCCGGGGGCCGGTTCCGATCCCGAACGGGTGCGCCACAAGGCCGCCATCGTGCGTCGCGCCTTAGAGGTCAACGCCGCGGCCCTGAAGGGCGACGGGGTGGACATCTTGGCCGCGCTGGGCGGTTTCGAGCTGGCCATCATGGCCGGCATCATGCTGGGGGCCGCGTCGCGCTCCCTGCCCATACTGGTGGACGGCTTCATCTGCAGCGCCGCCTATGCCGCCGCGGTGCACATCTGCCCGCTGGTGGCCCAGTACGCCATCCTGTCCCATGCCTCGGCCGAGCCCGGCCATGTGCCCGCCCTGGGCGCGCTGGACAGCGGCACGCCCCTGCTGCATCTGGACATGCGGCTGGGCGAGGGCACCGGCGGCGCCGTGGCCTATCATTTGCTGCGCTGCGCCGTGAACATCTTCAACGAGATGGCCACCTTTGCCGAGGCGCAGGTGGACGAAGGCCTGTGATGGAGACCGGGAACAGGGACGATTTGCTGACGCTGGAAGATGTGCGCTGCCACTTCCCGGTGCGTCAGGGCATGTTGGGCGAAGTGCGCCATCTGCGGGCCGTGGACGGGGTGGACCTTGTCCTGCGGCCCGGCCAGAGCCTCGGGCTGGTGGGCGAATCCGGCTGCGGCAAGTCCACGCTGGGCCGTCTGGTCTGCGGTCTGCAACGTCCCACCGGCGGCCGCATCCTGTTCCGGGGCGCGTCGCTGCCGCCTGCCGGAGCGGGCAGCATGGCGGCCGGACGCATCCAGATGGTCTTTCAGGACCCGTTCTCTTCCCTCGATCCCCGCTGCACGGTGGGCACCTCGGTGGAGGAGAGCCTGCTGGCCGGGGAGCGCCTGAGCCGCAGGGAACGCCGGGAGCGGGTGCGCGACATGTTCGCCACGGTGGGCCTGGCCGGTCTGGAACGCCGCTACCCGCACGAGTTCTCCGGCGGTCAGCGGCAGCGCATCGCCGTGGCCCGGGCGCTCATGACCCATCCTGACCTCATCGTCTGCGACGAGCCGGTCTCGGCGCTGGATGCCTCGGTGCAGGCGCAGATCCTCAACCTGCTGCGGCAGGTGCAGGAGGATTTCGGGCCCGCCTATCTGTTCATTTCCCACGATCTGGCCGTGGTGGGCTTCATGTGCCCTCACATCCTGGTCATGTATCTGGGCCGTTTCGTGGAAGAGGGCCCGCGCGAGCGTTTGCTCCGGGAGCCCGCCCATCCCTATACGCGCGCCCTGCTGGCCTCGGTGCCTTCCTTTGAGGATCTGCGCGACGGCAAAAGCCCGGTGCGCGCGCCCCAGCAGAACATCCGGGGCGAGCTGCCGAGCCCGCTGGATCCGCCGTCGGGCTGCCGCTTCCATCCCCGCTGTCCGCAGGCCACGGAACGCTGCCGCGAGGAAGCCCCGCAGTGGAAGGAGCTGGAGCCCGGCTGGCGGGTCCGCTGCCATCTGTATGGGTAAATGATAGGTCATCCAGGGGGAGGGGCCCTCGCGCTGCCGTCGCTGCCCGCAGCTTTTTTCGTCGCAACGGGCACGGCCTGCGGGCCGCCGGCTGGTCGCCGGCACGTGCGGCAGAGTGTCCCTTGCCCCTGCATCTCTCCCCCTAAAGTATGTCTTATGCGGAAAGACGGAACGCTGCCTGCCAAGAAGGCCGTGCCTGACAGCCTGTCCCCCGACAGGTGATGCGGGAGAGCGGGCGTTTCACGTACCCGTTAGAAGGGGAGGCAGCGCCAGGAAAAATTGCTGGGATATTTTAATTGAAAATGAAATTCTTTTTCTATAAACTGATACAAATATCCAGCAAAGGAGAGCGTATGGACAATCGCTTCGGCACTACCTCCGGCATGGTCATCCAGACCGTCATGGAAAACGGGCAGGAATTCTGCCTGGCCATCGACGAGCGCGGCCTGTATCTGACCAGTGCCAACTATCTGGACAAGAACCTGGCGGACCCCCACCGCTATTCCGGCAGCAGGGCCACCACCAAAGCCCGCCTGCTGGCCCTCGATCTGGACCCCGTTCGCCTGGCCGAGGCCAATGCCCACCGCATCCCGGTCTACACCGACGAAGCCAAGAAGAAGATCAACCCCATCAAGGCTTCCAAGCGTGGTCTGAGAGGCTGATTGATGATCGCACTGCCTGCGACGCCCCGGATCGGGAGAAAAAGCTCCCGGGCATTGACGTCGGTCCTGCTCTAGTCGGCGTGCGACCTGGCTGTCTTCGTGTGGCGCGTCCCGTGCGGCAAAGCAAGAACGCCCGGCAGGAAATGCCGGGCGTTCGACGTTTGCAGAAAGCGCTTTGGAGAGGCGCAAGGAGAGGGGCTTTCCAGCTCCGGGAAAAGGTCCCTTCCCCTGCGAGCGCCCTCTTTCCTAGCGTTCGAAATAGGTGTAGCCGCGCAGGCCGTCTTCAAAAGCCTGGAGCACGGCAAAGCGGTCGCTGGGGGTCAGGCGTCCGGCCCGCACGGCGCGTTCGGCCGTGGCGCGCAGGTCGTCCAGGATACGGCGGGGGTCGTATTCCACATAGCTCAGGATGTCGGCCACGGAGTCGCCCCGGATCTCGCGCACGTACTCATAGCCGCCGTCGGGATCGACGCGGATGGAGACCACGTTGGTATCGCCCATGAGGTTGTGCAGGTCGCCCAAAGTCTCCTGATAGGCACCCACCAGGAAGACGCCCAGATAGTATTCCTCGCCGTCCTTCAGGGGATGCAGGTCCAGGGTGGTCTTGAGGCCCTGCGGGTCGATGAAGTGGTCGATGCGGCCGTCAGAGTCACAGGTGATGTCCGAGATGATGCCCTGGCGCGAGGGGAACTCGTTGAGGCGGTGCACCGGCATCACCGGGAAGAGCTGGTCGATGGCCCAGCTGTCCGGCAGGGACTGGAAGACGCTGAAGTTGCCGTAGTAGATGTCGGCCAGGCTCACGTCGATGTCCTGCAGGTCGCGGGGCACGGTCTTGAGCTTCACCTTTTCCTGGGCGATGCGCATGATGATGGCCCAGAAGAAACGCTCCGAAAGGGTACGCTGGCGCAGGTTCACGCGGCCCGTGGAGAAGAGCTTGCGCATCTCGTCACGGTAGTAGATGGCGTCGTTGTAGCATTCCTGCAGGTTGCGCAGGCTGATGTTGCCGTAGACCTCGCGCATGTTCAGCACGGGCTCGGGGGTGTCTTCGGGCAGCTCGGCGGGCAGCTGGGCCTCTTCCACGGCGCTCACGTCCAGCACGTTGAACAGCAGCACGGAATAGTAGGCCACGGTGGCGCGGCCGGATTCGGTGATGATGTGCGGGTGCGGCACCTGCTGCTCGTCGAGGATGCTCATGATGGCTTCCACGATGTCGGCGCTGTATTCGTCCAGATTGTAGTTGCGCGACGAGATGTAATTGGTGTGCGAGCCGTCGTAGTCCACGGCCAGACCGCCGCCCAGGTCAAGGTAGCCCATGGGCGCGCCTTCCTGCACCAGGCCCACATAAAGGCGCGCGCCTTCCATGACGCCGGTGCGGATGTCGCGGATGTTGGAGACCTGCGAGCCCAGGTGGTAGTGCAGCAGGCGGAAGCAGTCCAGCATGTCGCAGGCCTTGAGCTTGTCCACCACGTCCACGATCTGGGCCGGGGAAAGGCCGAAGGTGGAGCGCTCGCCACCGGAGTCGGTCCAGTGGCCGCTGGCCTTGACCGAGAGCTTGGCGCGCACGCCGATGTTGGGGCGGATGCCCAGTTCACGGCTGCGGGAGAGCAGAACGTCCAGTTCGCTGGGCATCTCCAGCACGAAGAACAGGTTGAAGCCCAGGCGCTGGGCCTGCAGGCCCAGGTCGATGAACTCCTCATCCTTGTAGCCGTTGCAGACGATGCAGGCTTCGGTATCGCGCATCAGGGAGACGGCGGCGATGAGCTCCGCCTTGGAGCCCACTTCCAGACCGTGATGGTAGCGGGAGCCGAACTGGGCGATCTTTTCCACCACCTGTTGCTGCTGGTTGACCTTGATGGGGAAGACGCCGCGGTACTCGCCCTGATAGTTCAGGTTCTTGATGGCCTTGAGGAAGGACTCGTGCAGGCTGGCGATACGGGAGTCCAGGATGTTTTCCACGCGCAGCAGCACGGGCATGTCATAGCCGCGTTCACGCAAGCCGGAGATGATCTCCGGTATGGAGATCTGCGGGCCCTTTGGGCCCTGCGGGCAGACGACCACGTCCCCTTCATCGGACACCGTAAAAAAGCCGGCTCCCCAGTTGCGGATACCGTACAGTTCGATGGAATCTTCCACCCGCCACTGTTGCAATGCGCGGTTTTTTGCCAATTCTTGTGCCTCCAGCATCGGAAATTTCGGATGAGTTCGCGGGCTCTCCCGCCGCGGGATTATTATGCCCGCACAGGGGGGAAAGTCAATTGTCCCGGGGCCGCTGTCCGTCCGGGAAGGCAGGGAGGGCAAGCGCTCCCGGGCAGGACCACACATTTGTTTTCTTGACGCGATGTGTCTGGTGTGCAACGTTTTTGAGGCATCATTCAGAAAATCGTGAGGACTGCCATGAAACATCTTGCCATCTTCCTGCTGCTGCTCGTCCCCGTGCTGGCCTCCTGTTCCGGCGACAAGGACGGACAGGGCGGCAGACAGGCCGCGCCCGTGCATGTGATGACGGTACAGCCGCAGGACGTGCCGCGCGTGCTCGGCGCTGTGGGCAACGTCAAGGCTTCCGCCAGTGTGGGGCTCACTCCCCGTGTGACCGGCGAGATAGAAAAGGTGCATTTTACGGAAGGCCAGGACGTGAAGGAAGGCGATGTGCTGCTGACCATCGATACGCGACCCTTTGAAGCCACCCTGCGCGAAAAGAAGGGCCAGCTGGCCAAGTCCGAGGCCCAGCTGCACAAGGCCACCAACGATGCGGGCCGTTACGGCAAGCTGGTGGGCAACGGCTATGTGAGCCGCGAGGCCTACGAGCAGACCGCCACCGAGGCCGCGGCCCTGCGCGCCACCGTGCAGGCCGACAAGGCCGCGGTGGAAAGCGCCGCCCTCGACCTTTCCTACTGTACCCTGCGCGCGCCCATCAGCGGTCGTGTGGGCGGTCTCAAGGTGGACAAGGGCAATATGGTGCGCAGCTCCGATACCACCCCCATCGTCAGCATCGACACCCTTTCGCCCATCTATGTGACCTTTTCGGTGCCGGAGCGGCATCTTTCCCTGATCCTCGACCGCATGCATGCCGGACCTGTGGAAGTGGACGTGACCCCCACGGGCGGGCAGACCGAAAAGGGCCTGCTGACCTTGGTGGAAAACAGCGTGGATACCACCACCGGCACCATCCAGCTGCGTGCCACCTTCGACAATGAGAACCGTCGCCTCTGGCCCGGCCAGTTCGTGACCGTGGAACTGCCGCTGGGCATGGCGCGCCAGGCCCTGGCCATCCCCAGTCGGGCCGTGCAGAGCGGCCGTGAGGAAAATTACCTCTATGTGGCCGGTGCCGACGGCAAGGCCTCTTACCGCAAGGTGAACATCCTCTTTGAGTCTGGTGACATCAGCGTGGTGGAAGGCGAGCTCAAGGCCGGGGAACAGGTCATCATCGACGGTATCGTGCGCCTGGCTCCCGATGTGCCGGTGAAGGTGATACAGTAAGGACGCTGCCAGGGGAGAACGGATCTCCTCCCGCCGAGTTTGAAGAATGGACGAGCCCCGTCTGCCGGACAGCAGGCGGGGCTTATTTTTATATTGGGGGGATCCGTATCCCGGTCGGGGACTGCTGGCCATCTTCCCCTGGAAAGGGGCGTGCCTGAAAAGGCGGACGGGCCTGCGCCTGCCGGGTGCGCGGGCCGGTTCGGGCGGGAAGCCGTCTTGTGGATATGCCGGAGACGCTTTGAGGCGGACGGCAGGACGTGTCTTGCGGCAGCCCCCTGCCTCACGCTTCCTCGACCGGCGTACAGCGGGCGCGGCCGTCGGTACGTCCGGCGATGGCTTCCTCGAAGGGGCCGCGCAGGGCCTCGGGCAGGCAGATGCGTACCCGGGCGGCCTGATCGTAGGCCTCGGCGCAGACGCGGGCCTCGAAGGTGGGCAGCAGGCGGTGCAGGCGGTCCAGATGGGCATAGTCCAGCTGCACGTCCAGCTCCACGGTAGGCACTTTTTCAGCCAGCGGCAGGGTGGCCAGGTTCTCGCGCACCGAATCCTGATAGGCGCGCACCAGGCCGCCGGTACCCAGTTTGACGCCGCCGAACCAGCGCGTGACCACCATGGTGATCTCGCCCACGCCGCAATGCAGCAGCACCTGCAGCATGGGGCGCCCGGCCGTGCCGTGCGGTTCGCCGTCATCCGAGAAGCCCACCTGGCCGCTGTGTCCCGGAGCCCCGGCCACGAAAGCCCAGCAGTTGTGGGTGGCGTCGGCGTGTTTGGTGCGGATCTGCTCCACGAAGGCGCGGGCGGCTTCCATGCCGGGCGTATGCGCGCAGTGGGTCAAAAAACGGCTGCGCCGGATGATGATCTCGGTCTGGAAGGGGGCGGCGGCATCGGCCGCGGGGATGGGGAAGCGGCTCATCCCCGGTAGCCTTTCCCGGGATCGGGACAGCCGTCAGGCAGCCGGCAAAAATGTTCGATGCCTTCTTTGGCAAAAGGATAGCGGCGTACCAGACAGGCCGCCTTGGCCAGCTCGAAGTCACGAAAATCGAAGCCCGGCGCCACCGTACAGGAGACCAGGGAAAAATCCGTCCCCGGGCAGGGTTCGGCGCCGAACCAGCAGCCGCCGGGCATGGGCAGCAGCAGATGCTGGTCGGCCAGGATGTCGGCCCCCAGTATCCTGTCCAGCTCCTTGCCGTCAGGGGTCAGGCAGTACAGGCGCAAAGGGCCGCCCAGATGGAAATGCCATAACTCATCCTGGCGGATGCGGTGCAGGCGTGAGCGCTCGCCCGCCTGCAACAGATACAGGATGCTCGTGCTGCACGGGCGGCTGCCGTAGATGCCGCAGGGAAGGCTCTCGGGCTGCAGATCCTGCGAGCTGCACCAGACGCGCCGGTAGTGGCCGCCTTCCACGTGGGGCATCAGGTCATAATGGCGGATGATGTCCTGGGCCGAAAGGGCTTGTGCAAGGGATGTGGTCGCTGTCATGCCGTTTTTTTAGCCTGCCTTGGCCCGGCTCGCAAGCTTTGCGGACAGGGCATGGAACAAAGGGCGTTTTTGTGCAGGAAAGACGGTGCTAATCCGGCTCCGGGACATTGACGCGGGCCATTCGGGCCTTATTTATTGGAGGCGGAAATAAAAATACGCAAAAAAATGCTTTACAAAGGCATGAGTTTTCTGTAAACAGGAATCGTTACTGATTGAGACAACTTTTTTTTGAACATATACCCCCCAAGGAGAACCACAATGAGCAAGACTCTCGAAAACCTGATGGCTGCTTTCGCCGGTGAATCCCAGGCCAACCGCAAATACCTCGCCTACGCCCAGGCTGCCGACAAGGAAGGCCTGTCCGGTGTGGCCAAGGTGTTCCGC
The DNA here is from genome assembly GCF_012843875.1 of Desulfovibrio piger. GTDB lineage: Bacteria > Desulfobacterota > Desulfovibrionia > Desulfovibrionales > Desulfovibrionaceae > Desulfovibrio. Next base: position 27,565 of record NZ_JABAFY010000017.1, read on the forward strand.
GCCGCTGCCGCCGCCGAAACCATCCACGCCCACACCCATCTGAAGAACGCCGGCAAGATCGGCGACACCGCCGCCAACCTGCAGGACGCCATCGGTGGTGAGACCTACGAGTTCACCAAGATGTATCCTGAAATGATCAAGGAAGCCGAAGCCGAAGGCCAGACCGCCGTGGCCAAGTACATGGACATGGTGAACAAGGTGGAAGAAGTGCACGCCAACCTGTACAAGAAGGCTGCCGCTGACAACCACGCTTTCGACAACGTCGACTTCTACGTCTGCAAGGTCTGCGGCTACACCCACGAAGGCCCCTGTGACAGCTGCCCCGTGTGTGGCGCCAAGGCCGCTGCCTTCTTCAAGGTGGACGACGCCTGCTGCCTGAACAAGTAAGTTCGGCCGGTCCTGACTTTTCCAGGCGCTGCCCTTCGGGGCGGCGCCTTTTTTTGTGCCCGTTGGCCGGGAAAGTTGGCCTTGCCATGCCGCAAAACCGTGCGGCGGGGGAAGGTGCCGTCACCGGGCGGGTCGTTTGGGGCTGTGCCTGGGGGCTGAGGGCGTGGCAGGGCATGGCGGAGGGAGCCTCACGCGCGTACGGCGGGACGTTTTCGGGCGGGACATCCGTACCGGGGTGTGTCGGGAAGGCCGCCGTGCCGACAGGCAAAAAAGAAGGCCCGCCGGAGACCGGCAGGCCCTGGGATGGCGGAGCATTGAAGCGGTGACGGGCGTTTGTCCCGCGGCCCTCATTCGTCGCTGATGCGGGTCTCGATCTTCAGGCCGTATTTTTCCATGCGCGCCAGCAGGGTGGGGCGGGAAAGGCCCAGCAGGCGGGCCGCCTGCGAGCGGTTGCCCCGGCACTGGCGCAGGGCCTCGCGCACCACGGCCCTGCCCATGATGTCCATGCAGGTGTCGAAGGGCGAAGGATCGCCGGACCGGAGGCAGGCCGTGACGATGCTGGCCAGGCTGCGCTGTTCGTCGTTGTGAGGTACGCCAGCAGAAGCCGGGGCGTCTTCGACAGGAGCTTCCCCTTCGTGGAAGCCGTTCCTGGTGCCGACGGGGGAGCGGCGTACGCCCGGGGCAGGGCCGGTATCGCCGTTGCCGTTGATGCTGAGGCCCGCCGCGGGGGGATGCACTGCCGGGGAATCCAGCACCAGCTGCAGGTCGCGGATGCTCACCGGGGCGCCGCTGTTGAAGACCAGGGCCTTTTGCAGGGCATTGGAAAGTTCGCGCACGTTGCCGGGCCAGTCCAGACCGGCCAGATAGCGCAGGGCCTCTTCTTCCAGACCGGGATCGGGCCGGTGCAGCTCGGCGGCCTGCCGGTGCAGCAAAAAGGCCGCCAGGGCCGGGATGTCCTCGCGCCGTTCGCGCAGCGGCGGGGTCCAAAGGGTCACCACCTTGAGACGGTAGTAAAGGTCCTCGCGGAAACGCCCGTCGGCCACGGCCTGCTCCAGATTGGCGTTGGTGGCGGCGATGATGCGCACGTCCACGTCGATGGAGTCATGCCCGCCCAGACGCTGGATCTGTTTTTCCTGCAGCAGGCGCAGCAGTTTGGCCTGGATGCCCGGCGGCATGTCGCCGATCTCGTCCAGGAAGATGGTGCCGCCCGCGGCCTGTTCGATACGGCCGATGCGGCGGTGCTGCGCGCCGGTGAAGGCCCCGCGTTCATAACCGAAAAGTTCGCTCTCCAGCAGGGTGTCGGGGATGGCCACGCAGTTGATGACCGAGAACGGGCGGCGGGAGCGCGGACTGTAGCGCCAGATGGCATTGGCCACCAGCTCCTTGCCCGTGCCGGATTCGCCCCGGATCAGCACCAGGGCATCGGTGGGCGCCACGCGGCCGATGGCCTTGTACAGCTCCTGCATGGGGGGCGTATGCCCCACCAGGCGGATGTCGTCCTCTTCGCCCAGAGCCTCCTCGGCGGACTGGGCCTCGTGGCGGCGCTGGCTCTCGCCCGCGGCCAGGGCCCGTTGCAGCAGCTCCAGCACCTGCGGGATGTCGAAGGGCTTGAGCATGTAGTCGAAGGCCCCCAGCCGGGTGGCTTCGATGGCGGTCTCGGTGGTGGAATAGGCCGTCATGATGACCACCGGCGGACAGCCCTCCAGGGCACGCATCCGCTTGAGCGCTTCCAGACCGTCCATGCCGGGCATGCGCACGTCCATGACCACGCATTGCGGCATCCTTTCCCGCATGAGGTTCAGGGCCTCCTCGGCCGAGGCGGCGGTGCGCGTCTCGTAGCCTTCGGCGTCCAGCAGGCGCTGGAAGCCCTGACGCAGGTGGTGGTCGTCGTCGACTATGAGGATCTCAGCCATACGTCGTCCCCCTTGCGGACAGGCAGTACCATGACGAAGCTGGCCCCGTGTCCCGGTGCGTTGTGCAGGTGCAGCCAGCCGCCGTGTTCTTCAAAGATGCGCCGGGCGATGGGCAGGCCCAGGCCCGTGCCCTCCACCTTGGTGCTCATGAAGGGCTGGAAGATGACCTCGTGCAGCTCTTCGGGCACGCCGGGGCCGCTGTCCTCGATGCGGATGACCACCACGGGCCCCAGCGGGGCCAGGCGGCCGCGCTCTTCGCTGATGCGCACTTCCCCGTCGGTACCGGCGGCTTCGCAGGCATTGATGATGAGGTTGGCCAGAGCCTCGCGCAGCTGTTCGGCATCGCCGTCCACCCGGGGCAGGGGCGCGTGCCGCGTGCGGCGCAGGGTCACCTTGTAGGCTTCCATGCGCGGTTGCAGCAGGATGAGGGTGCGGTCCAGCACCTCGCTCATGTCCAGCGGCTCCTTGCTCAGGCGCGGACGGCGCGAAAATTCCAGAAAATTGCTGGTGATGGCTTCCATGTGCCGCACGGCCTCGTTCATGGCCTGCACGTCTTCCTGCTGGGCCGGGGAAAGCTCCATGCCCCGGGTGAAGGAGAACAGGCGCAGCTTGAGGCCCGTCAGCGGGTTGCGGATGGAGTGGGCCACCCCGGCGGCCAGTTTGCCCACCAGGGCCATCTTTTCGGTCTGGCGCAGGTTTTGGCGCAGGTTCTCGTGGCTTTCCTCAAGGGCCAGGCGGGTGCGCTGCATGTTCTCGTGCATGCGGCGGATGCGGCAGGTGATGGCGGGCACGGGCGAGCCCTGCGGCATGCGTCCGTCGGCATCGGGGCCCAGTTCGCGCAGGGCCGTGAGCAGGGGCAGGTAGATGCCGCGCCACAGGCAGGCGCCCAGGCCCAGCAGCAGGAGCAGGGCAAACAGCAGCAGGCACATGAGGATGCGCTGGCGCGTGCCCAGCGGCCAGATGAAGATGTCGATGCACAGCCAGATGCAGAGCAGCAGGCACAGGGCCAGGACGATGCTTCCCGGCAGCAGCAGCCGGGTGAGGTCGAAACCGTTTTTTTCTCCAGGAGCGGGAGCGTCCTGGACGGGCTGGGAAGGGTTTTCGTTCATGGGTGGCACGGGCGGAGGGGGAAAAGGCCAGGTCGATATGGGGCTAGAGCATCTGCATCACTTGCAGGAGCAGGAACATCTCCAGCAGGAAAACGGGCGCGTAGCCCAGCAACGTCTGGCTCCAGTCCAGGCGCAGCACGGTCTTGTAGCCCACAAGGGTGCAGGCCAGGCTCCAGACCAGGCCGGTGAGCGCTCCCAGCACGGGGATGACGCACAGCAGCATGGGCGCCGAGCCGTAGGCGCTGACCTGGAAGATCAGGTCGAATTCCGGCTTGTCGCGCAGGATGAGCCGGTACATGAGATAGAGCAGGGCGCTTTGCACATACAGCTGCAGGGTCACGAAGGCCACCTGCTTGAGCACGAACAGGGGCATGCTCTCATGGATGGCCAGGGTGCTGGCCATCATCTGCTGCATCTGCGGGTCCATGCCGCCGTCCACGAGCATGGAGGTCATGCCGCGCATCCAGAGCAGCTGCACCACGGAAAGGATGACGCTGACGATCAGATAGAAGCTCAGGGCGCGCAGGGAGCGGCGATGCGGGCGCAGGCAGCTGAAGAAGGCCGGCGCGCCGAACATGATGCGCGTGGCCGTACGGTAAAAGGCCACCATCCAGCCCGAAGGCGCGGGCGCCACGTCCCAGGGGTTGCCGGAAGGCAGGCCGGGGCGGTCGTCGTCGGCGTCGTCGTCCCGGAAGTCATCTTCAAGCGGCTCGTCGTCTGCCTGCGGCTTGGGCTCTTCCTGCCGGTCACGGGGCCGGAAGGGCGGGATCTCCTCGCGGGGATCTTCGCGGCGGCAGGGGGCCCCGCCTTTCCCGTCATCCCCTATGCCGGGGATGATGGCGCCGGGGGGCAGGTCGCTGGCCGCCGGGGCGGCTTCATTGCGGACGGGCGAAAGCTGTTCGCTGCTGCCATCCTGGGGATGGAAGCGGAAGCGGCAGGAACACTGGGGGCAGGTGGCGATCACCGAATGCGCCGGAGCGCGATCGGGAGGGAAAGGACGGCTGAAACCGCATTGAGGGCAGATGATGTTCATGACGCTACTCATAGCAGAGAGGCATCTGCCCTGCAATCCGGGGAACGGCCACGGGACGGAAAAGGCGGATTCAGGCTTGACAGGCGGAGAGAGAGCAACTATTTTGTCCGCACCTAAGGGGAGTAACTGGGTCCTTGAGACCCTGGCAGCATCAACAGCCTGACATCACGTCTGGTGCTGCCGTTGGCCCTGCCGACTAGTGAGACCTTGGCCGCATGACTGCATGCAGCCAAGGTCTTTTTTTTTGTGTAAAACCCAAACTCCGCCAAGGAGACCGTCATGTCTTTGCGCGACCTGCGTCCCTACCTTCTGGCTATCCTCATGACCTTGCCGGGCCTGGCCCTGCGCCTTGCCCCTGCGGACGTTTCCCCTATGCTGGTGGCCGTACTGGCCGGCCTGGCCATCCTGGGCGCGTCTTTCCTGCTGACCTGGGCCTGCGAAGTGGCCCAGCTCGACATCCCCCAGGCCGTGGCCGTGGCCGTGGTGGCCTTCATCGCCGTGCTGCCCGAATACGCCGTGGACATGTACTTTACCTGGATGGCGGGCCAGCATCCCGAAAGCGCCTACTCGCATTATGCCATCGCCAATATGACGGGCGCCAACCGGCTGCTCATCGGTATCGGCTGGACGGCCATCGTGCTGATCTTCGCGGGCCGCTTCCATAATTATGTGGCCCTGCACGAAGAAAAGCGCACCGACATCCTCTTCCTGGGCATGGCCACCCTCTATGCCCTGCTGATCCCGCTCAAGGGCTCCCTGACCCTGTTCGACGGCGTGGTCTTCCTGGGCATCTATGTGGGCTACATGTGCATCATCGCCCGCCGTCCCTGTGAGGAAGAAGAGCCCGAAGGCCCGGCGGCCACCCTGGCCAAGCTCTCGCGTCCCGCCCGCATGCGCGCCGTGGCCGGTCTGTTCCTGTTCGCGGCCCTGGTGATCCTGTTCAACGCCGAACCCTTCAGCGAAAGCCTGGTGGCCAGCGGCAAGATCCTGGGCATCAACGAGTTCCTGCTGGTGCAGTGGCTGGCGCCCATCGCTTCCGAAGCGCCGGAATTCATCGTGGCCCTGATGTTCGCCTTCCGCGGCAACGCCGGTCTGGCCCTGGGCAGCCTGCTGTCCTCCAAGCTCAACCAGTGGACCCTGCTGGTGGGCATGATCCCCGGTGTCTACGCCGTGTCTTCCGGCGGCACCACCCCCATCAACCTGGACCCGCACCAGTTCCAGGAGATCTTCCTCACGGCCGGCCAGTCCATCTTTGCCGTGGCCCTGCTGCTGGACCTGCGCCTGGGCCTGCGCGAGGCGGCGGCCCTGCTGGTGTTCTTCCTGGCCCAGCTGTTCTCGCCCTTCTATGACGTGCAGCTGGAAGCCCTGCTGGGCCTGCCCCACGACCCGCTGCGCCTGCACAACTTCTATGCCTGGACGTACCTGATCCTGGCGGGCCTGCTCCTGCTGCGGCACTGGCGCCTGGTGGCCGAGCTGCGTTACGGCTTCCACGTCAAGGTCCGGGATATCGTGCATCATTAGGGCCTTGCCTCCGTCTGGAGGAGAGGCTCCCCACGGCCGGTCTTCCCCCTGTCCGCGCAGGGTCGGCAGACCGGCCTTTTATTTGCTCCCGCAAGGCTTGACAGGGCCGCAGGAGCCCTCTACAAGCAGCTTGCGGCGCCATGCCGCGATCTCTTTTTCCGTCGTCTGGGGGGTATGATGTTCAGCTCTGGGAATCTCCGTCATCTGCCGGGATCCTGTTGCCGGTCCGCTCGCATGCTTGCGCTGGCGGCCCTGCTGTCGTGCTTCGCACTGTCTCCTGATCTATGTCCCACGGCCAGCGCCGCGCACGGGCACGGCACCATGCTGGCCGACTCCCGTCCCGAGCCCGCCCTTGCCCCCATTTCCGTCACGGATTGCAACCTGCGCCGCGTTTCCCGGCCGGGCAAGCCGGACATCACCGTCACCTATCCCATGCTGGGCCGCAAGGACGTGGACCGCGACGTGGCCGACTGGGTGGAGCGCATCGCCTCGACCTTCGAGGCCGAGCTGGCGCCGCTGGCCCTTGAGTGGCAGGAGCAGGAACTCCCGCCCTGCGAGCTCATAGGCTCCTACACCCTGACGCGTCCCTCGGCCAATGGCCTGAGCATCGTCTTCGAGATCTGGACCTACACCGGCGGCGCGCACGGCAATCTGGACGTGATCCCGCTGACCTACAGCCTGCTTTCCGGCCAGCGTCTGGGGCTGGTGGACATCTTCGAGAACGTGGACAAGGCTCTGGAGATCATGTCCGCCGTGTCCCGGAAGGAGCTTGCCACCCGTCTGGGCGGCGGCCGGGTGGACAGCATGATCCACGACGGCACCGAGCCCCTGGCGGACAATTTTTCCGCGCTGGCCCTGGTGCCCGGCGGGGTGCGTGTCTACTTCCAGCCTTATCAGGTGGCTCCCTGGGCCGCCGGGACGCAGCGCGTCTTCATCCCGCTGGAAAAACTGGCTCCGGCCGGTCCCCTGCATCTGCTCTGGGGCGAATGATGCCGCCCCTGGAGGCCGTGCTGCGCTTTCCCGGCCATGCGCCTTTGCTGGCCGACCATTTTCCCGGTGCGCCCCGCGTGCCCGGTTCCTGCCTTTTGGAAGCCATGCGCCGGGCCGTGGAAGAGGCCTTCCCGTCCCGTCGTGTCCGTGCCGTGCGCCGGGCACGCTTCCGCCATTTCGTCCTGCCTGACAGCGACCTGCTGTGCCGTATGGAGCCTGAAGACAGGGGCGACGCCCTGCCGTCGGAGGTCCGCTGCCGTCTGCTGCACGGCGATGCCTGCCTGGCCGAAGCCGTGTTCTCTCTGGAGTGAGGGGAAGGCCGTCCTATTTTCAAGGGGATCTTGCCGAAGGAGACGAAGGAAGCTTGGGGAAAAGCGCCCTTTTCCGCCTTCTGGCGCTTCCATCTCCCCGCAAAAAACTTCCTTCCGGTCATTGGGGGTCGTGCGCTGCGCAGAGCGGACGCGCGGCTGCCGGTCTCCCGTTTTTGTCGCGAACTCGATGGGCCTCATGCCCGGTGCATCTTCAGGCCTTATCCCGGCCTGTCCATGGCCTGGCGCAGGCCGTGTGCGGCAGGGCCCTTGCGCCCGGGCCGCTTTTTTTTCACTATGCGGCCATGCGATTGACGTTCCATGGTTCTGTCCTCATCCTTGGCGGCAGCAGCGAGCTGGGCCGTGCCCTGGCGCTGGCCTTGCGCGCCGAAGGGGCGCAGGTCTGCTGTGTCTGCCGTGATGACGCAGGCTGCGCCCGCTGTGCGCAGGACGGCCTGCCCGCCCTTGTCCTTGGCGATCCCGAGACCCTGCCCGCCCGCTGTGAAGCCCTGCTGGGCCGGCCGGTGGGGCATCTGGCGGATCTGCTGCATTCCCGTTTCGAACAGCTGGTGGCCATGGCGGCGCCCGAGGCCATAGAGCGCTGGGCGGATGATGACATCGCCTTGCGTGCCCGCTGCCTGCGTGCCGTGAGCCGGGCCATGCTGGCCCGCCGTTTCGGCCGTTGTGTCTTCGTCTCGTCCAGTGCCGCGCAGCGGCCGTCGCCCGGGCAGGGCTGGTACGCCGCGGCCAAGCTGGCCGGTGAGGGCCTGTACCGCAGCCTCGGCGTGGAGCTGGCCGGACGCGGCCTCAGCGCCTGTTCCGCCCGTCTGAGCTGGCTGGATGCCGGACGCGGGCACGAATTCCTTTCCCGCCACGGGCAGGTGGCCCGTGCCATGCCCGCCGGGCGCTGCCTGGGCCCGGACGACGTGCTGCCGGGCCTGTGCTTCCTGCTGTCGGCGGAGGCCGCGGCCATCAACGGCAGCGTGGTGACTCTTGACGGGGGCCTCGGGGCCCTCAAACTCCCGGAGCTGTGATGCGATACGACGAGATCAGCCTCAAGGTGCGCGAGATCGTGGCCAATCTGTTCGAGCGCGATGCCGCGACCCTGAGCGACGATACCCTGCTCATGCAGGATCTGCCCTGTGAATCCATCGACCTGCTGGAAGTGAGCGTGCAGCTGGGCGCCACCTTCCATATTTTTGTGGACGAGGAGCGCGCCTTTCTGCGCTCCCTGCGTTACCAGCTGGCCGGCGCCCCGGATGCGGCCGCCTTTTTGCGCGAGCATTACGGCCATCTGGACGAAGCGCGGCGGCAGCAGCTGGCCGCCTATTATACGGATGCCGACGGCATGGCCCTGCAATCGCCCCTGACCCTGGGCGACATCGCCCACTGGGTGGAACAGGCCCTTGAGGCCACACGGCAGGGGGCCTGATGGCCGTGCCTGAGCGGGTCGTCATCAGCGGTGCGGGCTGCTGCACGGCGCTGGGCCATGATCTGGACAGCGTGGCCCGCAGCCTGCGCGAGGGCCGTGATGCCTTTCGGGCCTCCGGCGCGCTGGAAGGGCTTTCCGTCTGCCCGGCGGAAGACTGGGGCCAGGACGGGGCCCGGCAGCAGTTCGAAGGCTGGCGGCATCGCCATTACCTGAACCGGGGCAGCCGGATGGCTGTCCTTTCGGGCCTGCGTGCCCTGCGCGATGCCGGGCTGGAGGCGGGCCTGCCCGTCCGTTCGCAGATCATCGCCGCCGTGGGGCCCATGCTGGACGTCACCGGTGAACCGGGCCTGCCGCCGCAGGATACCGCGACGCTGGGCGCGCTCTGGCTGCTGCGCTGGCTGCCCAATACCGCCGCCGGAGCACTGGCCCGTTTTGCCCGCTGCCATGGCGAGGCCCTGACCGTCAACGCGGCCTGCGCCTCGGCCCTGCAGGCCCTGGGCGAAGGCTGGCGGCGCATACGCTTCGGTCTGGCCGACGCCGTACTGGTCGCGGCCGGGGACAGCCGCCTTTCGCTGGGCGGACTGCTGGGCTATCACAAGGCCCGTGCCCTCAGTCTTTGTGCGCCCGGTACGGGCCCGCGTCCCTTCGACATGGGCCGGGACGGCTTCGTGCCCGGTGAGGGCGGCGCGGCCTTCGTGCTGGAGAGCCTGTCCTCGGCGCAGGCCAGGGGCGCCCATGTCCATGCGGAGATCCTGGGCTACGGGGCCTCCGTGGATGCCGAGAGCCTGACCGCGCCCGAAGCACGGGGCACCTGGGCCGAGCTGGCCGTGCGGGGCGCTTTGGAAGAGGCGGGCCTCGATGCCGCCGGACTGGGCTGGCTTTCGGCCCACGGCACGGGCACGCAGCTCAACGATCAGGCCGAGAGCCTGCTGTGGGAACGCCTGCTGGGCGATGTGCCCGGCGGCCCGGCCGTCATGGCCTTCAAATCCTGGCTGGGGCACGGTTCCTCGGCCTGCGGGGCGCTGGAGCTGTGCTGTGCGCTGGCCGCCTGGCGTGACGGCAGGATGCCGCCCGTGCGCCATCTGGAACGGCCCTGTTCCCCCCGTCTCGACTTCGTGCGGGAGCCCCGTCCCTTCCCGTCCTCCCGCGGCCTGCTGGAGAATTTCGGCTTCGGTGGCCAGAACGCCGCCCTTGCCGTGGATCTGCGGCCATGAACACGGATTTCTTTCTGGATGCACCGTCGCCCTTCGTCTTGCTGGATGCGGCCCGGGCCATGGACTCCCCACCGGGGCTCACGGCCTGGCGCCGTTGTGAGGGCGTGCCTTTCTGGCAGGTGCTGGAGGCCGCCGCGCAGGCGGCCGCCCTGCAACAGCGTGTGGCGCGGGATTTTTCCTGTCATGCCTTCCTGCTGTCCGTGGAGCGCGCTCCATGGCCTGCCGGGCCCCTGTCCGGCACGGCGCGGCTGGACGTGCGGGTGACGGCACAGGGCGGCAGTGTGGCGGCCTCGCTGGTGCGCGTGCGGGGGCTTTGCGGGCCTGGGGGCCCCCTGCCGCCGCTGGAGCTGGAACTGCGCGTGGGCCTGGTGCCCTATGATGCCTCTTTTTCCCGTGAACTGCTGGAGAGCCGCTACAGGGAGCTGTACTCATGTCTGTCCCACAACGCCGAAGCCTTTATGACTGTCTGAACGACCGCCTGCGCGCCGATGCCCGTCTGGGCCTTGCCCGCGACAGCGCCGCCATGGCCGGGGGAGCCGCCGGGCCGCTGCTGTACCGGGACGGCCGGGAGTACATCTCCTTCATGAGCAACGACGGTCTGGGCCTTGCCGCCGATGCGCACTGGCAGGCGCGGGTGGCTGCCTGTTTTGCCGCCCATGCGCCGTCGGCGTCGGCCTCGCGTCTGGCCGGGGGCCGCAGCGATGTGGTGGACCAGGCCTGTCGGGCCGTGGCCGATTACTTCGGTTTTGCGGAATGTCTGTTCCTGCCCAGCGGTTATCAGGCCAATCTGGCCTGTGTGACCACCCTGCTCCAGCAGGGGCAGGAGGCCTTTGTGGACAGGCGCTGTCACGCCAGCGTCATGCGAGCCCTGCCGCTGGCCGGGGCGCGCATCCGGGCCTGGAACCATCTGGACTATGACCATCTGGAGCGCCTGCTGTCCTCCCTGCCGCTGGACGCGCCGCAGCCCGTGGTCATGGCCGAGTCCCTGTACAGCATGGACGGCGCGGCTCTCGATCTGGAACGCATGGCGGCCCTGCGTCGCCGGTACGGATTTTTCCTCTGTGTGGACGAAGCCCATGCGCTGGGGGCCCTGGGCCCCGGCGGACGCGGCCTGTGCGCGGCGCAGGCCCTGCGGGATGGCGGCCGGGCCCCGGCCGATCTGGTGGTGGGCACGCTGGGCAAATCGCTGGGCCTGTGGGGCGCGTTCCTGCTGCTGCCCCGGGGCTTCACGCCCCTGTTCGAGCATCTGGCCTCGGCCATCATGCACAGCACGGCCCTGCCGCCCGCCCATGCGGCCTGCATGCTGGCGCTGGTGGAGGAACTGCCGCGCCTTGAGGAGCGACGGCGTACGCTGGCCGCGCGCGTGGCCTTTTTCCGTCAGGCCCTGACGGAACGGGGGCTGCCGGTCATGGGCGATGCGCACATCTTGTCCGTGCCCGTGGGCGATGAGGCGCGCTGCCGCCGTCTGGCCGCCCGTCTGTCCGAGAGCGGGGTGCTGGTGCTGGGGGCCCGCTGGCCCACCGTACCGCGCGGGCAGGCCCTGCTGCGTTTCGGCCTCACCGCCCGCCATACGGAAGAATTGCTGGCCCGCACGGCTGCAGTGCTGTCCGGGCTGTGGGAAGGCCAGGGATAGGGGCGGGGGAGGAAGGGACCCTTTTGGAAAAGGGGCCCTTCCTCCCCCGTACCCCCTCCATCCTCCGAAAACTTTTGTTCTGGTCTGGCCGCAAGTCCCCGGCGTTGCGCTGTGGGGAGGGCTATCGGCTCCTGACCGGAGTACAGGGACTTCAGGGGGGAAGGCTTTGAGGGGAAGAGCCGCTTCGCTGGCTGCGGTCTGCGGCAGGGGATACGCGGCCGGGACCGGCGGATATGCGGGAAGAAGAAAGGGCCCGTCCCATGAGGGAAGATACTGGCGAGGCCGGGAAATTTTCAGATGGCCTGCATGGTTGCGGGATGCAAGACGTAAAAAAAGAGGAACGCTGCGGAGCGTCCCTCTTTTTTTATGCCTCATGCGCGGGCAGGGAAAGGTGCTTTCCCGCACGGCCCGCAGGCGTTGCGGTCAGGGCCGGATGACCTTGTCGGCCAGGGAAAGGCTGGTCACCACGTCCATCATGTTGGTGGTCTCGCCTACCTGCTTGGCTTCCAGCAGGTTGAAGAAGTTCAGGCAGGTCCCGCAGACAAGGATGCTGACGCCGTTGCTTTCCAGCTGCTTCAGGGTATCCAGGCACTTGCCCTCCGTGGCCGCCAGCTTGACGCCGCCGTTGAGCAGCACGATGCGCCACAGGGAGGCCCCCAGTTCGGGCAGGCTGGCCAGGAAGTTTTCCATCAGGCGGGCGCCCAGTTCGTCATCGCCGCGGCCCAGGGTATCGGTAGTGATGAGGACCAGGGTCTTGCGGCTTTCCGTATCCGCTGCAGGAGCGGCGGCCGGGGCCTGTTCCGGGGCTTCCACCTGTGTGGCGCTGCTCAGGCCGTGCACTTCCCACAGGGCGTTTTCGGGCTGGTTGACGCTGACTTCAAAGCCGCTGCGGCGCAAAAAGCGGCTCACGTTCTCGCTGGCGGCAGCGTTGTCCACCAGGACGAGCAGCTCCTGCGGCCGTCCCTGTTCCAGGGCGTCGCGGGTGCGCATCACAGGCTGGGGGCAGGCAAGGCCCCGACAATCCAGGGTTTTCATTCATATCCTCCTGACGGTTTCGTTCCGGCATCATGCCGGTGGTGCCAGTATGCCAGATGCGGCAGGCAGGGTCGAGAGGGGAGCGGCACCGGCGGGATGCCACGCGTTTGGGCGGCATGACTGGCTGATGTTGCCTGATGGGGGGCGGCAGGGGAGGACGTCCCGCAAGTGGCGTGCAAGCTTTTCTGACGTGTTTGTTGGCCGCAGCTTTCCCGGCCTGCTTTGGGGACGGGCAGGGCAGGCCGGAAACGTTGCCGGAGCCGGGGAAAAAGAAAAATTTTTTCCAGCCCCGGCAAGCGGTCATGCGGTCGGGGAGGCCCTGCCCACTGCCGGAAAAGCGGTGGGGTGGTTGACCAGATGACGGTGGCAGGGTAGGATGGCTGCCAATGGCGGAATTCTCCGCCGCAAGGAGGCATCATGTTCATTGTCCGTTTGTGAAGTAGCCGGCTGAAGACGCGGGTTCGCGTCATTTCCGGCTGCGGCGCGGGCAATGGATGGCATGCCCACGCATAATCCCTCCCATTCCTTCCCCTCGCCGCATACTCCCCATTCGACCATGCATGGCCTTGGTCGTCCTTTGCTGTGGCATGCACCTCATGCAGTGGACGGCAGCCGGGGGAAGGCTCCGTGGCTGGAGCCTTCCATTTCATCTTGTGCGGTCTTCATCATTCCCGTTTATCTCATCCTGCAGACAGGAGGCACGTATGCGTATTGCCGTTGGTCTGGGCAAAAAAGGTGGGGAGGAACGTCTGGCGCAACAGGGCGTCAGCCGTCGTGATTTTTTGAAATTCTGCACGGCCGTGGCCGTGACCATGGGCCTTGGGCCCAGCATGGCTACGGAAGTGGCCGCGGCGCTGACCAATCGCCGCGCCTCCGTGGTCTATCTGCACTGCGCTGAATGTACGGGCTGTTCCGAGGCCCTGCTGCGCACCTGCAAACCCTTCCTCGACACCCTGATCCTGGACACCATCTCCCTGGATTATCACGAAACCATCATGGCCGCCGCGGGCGAAGCCGCCGAGGCCGCGCTGGATCAGGCCATCAGCAATCCTGAAGGCTTCATCTGCGTGGTGGAAGGCGCCATCCCCACGGCCATGGACGGCAAGTACGGCTATGTGGGCGGCCACACCATGCTGGACCTGTGCAAGCGCGTGCTGCCCAAGGCCAAGGCCGTGGTCACCATGGGCACCTGTGCCGCTTACGGCGGCGTGCAGGCCGCCAAGCCCAATCCCACCGGCTCCGTGGGCGTCAATGACTGCTTCGCCAGGCTGGGCATGGACGTGAAGGCCATCAATATCCCGGGCTGTCCGCCCAATCCCCTGAACCTGGTGGGCACGCTGGTGGCCTTTTTGCAGAACAAGGAGATCAAGCTCGACGATCTGGGCCGTCCGCTCATGTTCTACGGCCAGTCTGTACACGATCTGTGCGAGCGCCGCGTCCATTTCGAGGCGGGCGAGTTCGCGCCCTCCTTCGATTCCGAAGAAGCGCGCAAGGGCTGGTGTCTGTACGATCTGGGCTGCAAGGGCCCCAGCACCTACAACAACTGCCCCAAGGCCCTGTTCAACGAGACCAACTGGCCCGTGCGGGCCGGACATCCCTGCATCGGTTGCAGCGAGCCCAATTTCTGGGATGACCTGTCGCCTTTTTACCAGAACTAGGGAGCTGCCAGCATGAGCCAAGTTATGAAAACGCCCCAGAGCAATTTCTCCGGCCCCATTGTCGTTGACCCGCTGACCCGTATCGAAGGCCACCTGCGCATCGAGGTGGAAGTGGAAAACGGCCGCATCAAGGATGCCCGCAGCTGCGGCACCCTGTATCGCGGTCTGGAAGTGATCCTCAAGGGACGCGACCCCCGCGATGCCCAGCACTTCACCCAGCGCACCTGCGGCGTGTGCACCTACACCCACGCCCTGGCCTCCACCCGCGCCCTGGAAGACGCCATGGGCCTGACCCTGCCCGCCAATGCCACCTATATCCGCAATCTGGTGCTGGGCCTGCTGTTCATGCACGACCACATGGTGCACTTCTACCACCTGCACGCCCTGGACTTCGTGGATGTGACCGCCGCCCTCAAGGCCGATCCGGCCAAGGCCGCGGCGCTGGCCTCGTCCATCTCGCCCCGCAAGGCCACGGCCGATGACTTCAAGGCCGTGCAGGCCCGCCTGAAGGCCTTTGTGGACAGCGGCCAGCTGGGGCCCTTCACCAACGCCTATTTCCTGGGCGGGCATCCGGCCTATTATCTTGATCCCGAAGCCAACCTCGTGGCCACGGCCCACTATCTGGAAGCCCTGCGCGTGCAGGTCAGCGCCGCCAAGGCCATGGCCGTGTTCGGCGCCAAGAACCCGCATCCCCAGTTCCTCATCCCCGGCGGCGTGACCTGTTATGAATCCCTGACGCCCGAGCGCATCAAGGAATTCCGCGACCTGTACCTGCAGGCCCGCGAATTCATCGAAGAAGTCTACATCCCCGACCTGCTGCTGGTGGCCGGTGCCTACAAGGACTGGGCCGCGCTGGGCTGCGGTTGCCGCAACTTTATGGCCTTTGGTGAATTCCCCGAAGTGGGCGGCGAGCGCGACATCACCAAACGCTGGCTCAAGCCCGGCGTGCTGCTGGACGGCAAGCTGGATACCGTGCATCCCTTCGATGCCGGCAAGATCGCCGAGCATGTGCGCCACAGCTGGTACGAAGGCGAAGAGGCCCGCGCCCCCTACGACGGCGAGACCAAGCCCGCCTTTACCCGCATGGGCGATACGGACCGCTATTCCTGGCTCAAGGCGCCGCGCTATGACGGCTTGGCCATGGAGACCGGCCCGCTGGCCCAGATGCTGGTGGCCTATGCCCAGGGCCATGAAGCCGTGAAGCCCGCGGTGGACAAGGTGCTGTCCGCCCTGGGCGTGGGGCCGGAAGCCCTGTTCTCCACCCTGGGCCGCACCGCCGCCCGCGGCGTCGAGACCCTGGTCATCGCCCAGCAGGTGGAAAAGTGGCTGGCCGAATACGAAGCCAACATCGCCGGCGGCGACAAGAAGATCGCCATGGAATGCAGCGTGCCCAGGGAAGGGCGCGGCGTGGGCTTCGTCAATGCCCCGCGCGGCGGCCTGTCGCACTGGCTGCGCATCGAAGACGGCAAGATCGGCAACTTCCAGCTGGTGGTGCCCACCACCTGGAACCTGGGGCCCCGGGACGCCAAGCATGTGCTGAGCGCCGCCGAACAGGCCCTGGTGGGCACGCCCGTGGCCGATCCCAAGCGGCCTGTGGAGATCCTGCGCACCATCCATTCCTTCGACCCCTGCATCGCCTGCGCCGTGCATGTCATCGACGGCGAGACCAATCAGGTGCACGAGTTCAAGGTCCTGTAAACCGTATCCGTTCGCTGGGGGAAGGGCTGTCCGCAAGGGGCCCTTCCCCTTTTTTCATGCGCCGTCCGCCGGGACGGCCGCCATCCAAGGAGGCTCCATGAGCGAGACTGTGGTCGCTCCCCGCGTGCTGATCATGGGCGTGGGCAATATCCTGCTGCGTGACGAAGGCTTCGGCGTGGCCGCCGTGAACCATCTGGAAAAGAACTACTACTGGCCGGAGAACGTGCGCTTGCAGGAAGGTGCCACCCAGGGGCTTCTGCTCATGTCCGAACTGGAGGAGTGCGACCTGCTGGTGGTGCTGGACGTGGTGCTGGGCGGCAAGGAGCCGGGCACGGTCTATCTGCTGGAAAACGAGGATCTGAGCCGCAGCCTCAGCTTTCAGGGCTCCATGCACCAGACGGATCTGCTCCAGACCCTGCAGGTCTGCGAGCTGGCGGGGTGCCGTCCGCAATGCCTGGCCTTCGGCCTCCAGCCTTTTGACTGGCGCACCATGCAGGTGGGCCTTTCGCCCGAGGCCGAGGCCATGCTGCCGGTCTTTGCGGAAAAGGTGGTGGCCGAACTGGCCCGGCGCGGCATCGTGGCCCGCCGGAAAGAAACGGCCTGAGTGGTATATCCGGGATAAGGCCCCTTCATCCCGGCTGTCGCTGCCCGCAGCTTCCTTCGTCGCGACGGCTATGGTCTGCGGCGGCCATGCGGTCGCTGCCGGCGCGGGAGGGGCTCCATTGCTCCCCGTCCTTCCATCCCATCCCCCGCGCGTGTTATCGGCGGGTGCGCGACCACGACACGATCGTGGTATCGCACGGACGGTGGTCGCCGCGCGACGGCGAAAATCCCTGCCACCCCGCCAGCCCTGCTTTTGTTGCGAGCGCTTCGTCCGGAAGCGGCAGCGCATGAAAAAAGCTCCCTGAGAAGGGAGCTTTTTGCGTGCTGTGGCAGAAAACGTATGGCGCGGACAGGCGCATATCGTCCGCAGGGAAGGGTGGGGAAAGTGCAGGGCAGAGAAAAGAGAAGCCTTGTTCGTCTGCACTGTCGCCTTGCCGCTGTCTTGAGACGTCCCTTGCCTTGCGCCTGACGCATCTCCGCCTGGGGAGCGATCTCTCTCCCCGCACGGCAGCGGCAGGGACCTTCCAGCGCGACCGGAAGAAACATTTTCGGGGGAAGGATGGGGGGCGGGGGAGGAAGGCCCCCCTTTTTCAAAAGGGCCTCTTGCCTCCCCCGCCATATAACAGGCCCGGCGACGACAGCCGGACCGGCAAAACTAGTCGTCCAGTTCCAGATAGGTGGCGGTCTGCGCGCCCTTTTCGCTGACGCTGACGCTGTGGACGCGCACATGACAGGCGCTTTCATCGGCGGCCAGACGGCGGGCCACGTTCTGGAAGATGTGGCGGGAGATGTTTTCCGACGAGGGATTGAGGCGGTCGAAGGGCGGCACCTCATTGATGATCTGATGGTCGAGGGCGGCCAGCTCTTCCTTGAGGGCGCGCTTGAGGACCTTGAAGTCCAGCAGCAGCTCCACATTTTCGGTGAGTTTGTCGCCTTCCACGGTCAGTTCCACGGCGAAATTGTGGCCGTGCAGACGTTCGCACTTGCCTTCGTAATGGCGCAGGGCATGGCCTGCGGAAATCTCGTCACGCACCGTAAGGCGCCAGATCTTCTTGGACATATCCTTTCCTTTGGCTGTTCTGGCCAGCCAGGGTTCATTCGTGATCCTTTCCCGGAGGGATACCGTTTCGGGAAGGTCTGTGGCCTGTCCTCCCTGGCCGTCGCATATCCTGGCCGGATAAAGCGCATTTGGGGGAGGATAGGGGGCCCGGGGGGAAGGAACCCCCTTTGGGCGCCAGCTAAAGGGGGTTCCTTCCCCCCGGAAAACGTTTTTTATCCGGCCCAGGCGGCCAGGGCCCTGTCCAGTTCGGGGCCGGGGCTGACGCGGAACTGCGGCCCCAGCGTAAGGTGGCAGCGCACGCCGTCCAGCAGGACCATGGCTTCGGCCTCCACATTGCCGGGATGGGCCTCCAGGATGGCCTTGAGGGCCAGGATGTCCTCCTCGCCCAGGCGGTGGGCCGGTATCTGCACGCAGATGGGCGTATCGCTCTGGCCGCAGGCCTCGGAAAGCAGGGTCACGCTCTGGCCCAGCAGCTTGACCTCGCGGCTGGTCTCTTCGCCGTCCTCGTCGCTGTCGCGGCTCTCGTCCACCTGACTGTCCACCGTGGCCCGCAGGCAAAGGGGCTGTTCGCTCTTGAGCAGCTCGCGGGCCTCGGCATAGGCGCGGGGGAAGAAGGTGACCTCGGCATGGCCGGTAAGGTCTTCCACGCCCACGAAGGCCATGCGCTCGCCCTTGGACTTGGTGATGACCTCCTTGAGGCTGACCACCAGCACGGCGGTACTCAGTTCGGCCTTGGGGTAGAGGTCGCGGGCGTCTTCCAGCGTGGTCAGGCGCAGGCGGCGCATCTCGCGGCTGAAGGGCTGGAGGGGATGGCTGGTGAGGAAGAAGCCCAGGGCCTCTTTTTCGTTCTTGAGGCGCTGGTCCTCGTCCATCTCGGGGATGCCGGACTCGGGGCAGTCGAAGCCGATGCCGGGCTGGGGCTTGGCTTCCACCTGCGGGGCCATGGCCAGCAGGGAGATCTGGTTGGAATTCTTTTCCTTGGCTTTTTTCTGGGCGCGGGTGACCACCGTGTCCAGGGCGGCCAGCAGGGCCGCGCGCGAGACGCCGAAGCAGTCGCAGGCGCCGCCCTTGATGAGGGCTTCGAGCACGCGCTTGGTGACCTTGCGCAGGTCCACGCGGCAGCACATGTCGAAGAGGGAGACGTACTCGCCGTCCTTGCGGGCGTCCATGATCTCGGTGATGGCGCTGTCGCCCACGTTCTTGATGCCGCCCAGACCGAAGACGACCTTGCCCTCGCGGGCCGAGAAGGAGCGCTGGCTGGCATTGACAGAGGGCTGCACTACGTCGATGCCCATGTCCTTGCAGCAGGAGATGTACTTGAGCAGCTTTTCCTGGTTGCTCATTTCCGAGGTGAGCAGGGCGGCCATGAACTCCACGGTATGGTGCACCTTGAGGTAGGCCGTGAAGTAGGAGATCTGGGCATAGGCGGCGGAGTGCGACTTGTTGAAGCCGTATTCCGCAAACTTTTCCATCAAGTCGAAGATCTCGTCGGCTTTGGCCTTGTCCACGCCGTTCTTCTGAGCGCCTTCCACGAACTTGACGCGTTCCTTGGCCATGGCTTCGGGCTTTTTCTTGCCCATGGCGCGGCGCAGCAGGTCAGCGCCGCCCAGGGTGTAGCTGGCGATGATCTGGGCGATCTGCATGACCTGTTCCTGATAGACGATGACGCCGTAGGTATCGCGCAGGCAGTCGCTGAGGGACTCGTGCGGATAGACCACGGGCACCTGCCCGTGCTTGCGCTTGATGAATTCGTCCACCATGCCGGAGCCCAGCGGGCCGGGACGGTACAGGGCCAGCATGGCGATGACGTCCTCGAAGCACGAGGGCTTGAGCATGCGCAGGTACTGGCGCATGCCCGAGCTTTCCACCTGGAAGATGCCGTCGGTGTCTCCGCGGGCGTAAAGGTCGTAGGTGGCGGCGTCGGTGAGGGGCAGGTTGTCCAGGTCGGGCGGCGTCTTGCCCTGCAGGGTGATGTTGTCCAGGGTGTCCTGGATGAGGGTCATGGTCTTGAGGCCCAGGAAGTCGAACTTCACCAGACCGGATTTTTCGGTCATGGGGCCGTCGAACTGGGTCACGAGTTCGCCGCGTTTGCCGGTGTAGAGGGGCAGGAACTCGTCCATGGGCCGGGGCGAGACCACCAGACCGGCGGCGTGGGTGGAGGCGTGGCGCGACAGGCCCTCCAGACGGCGGGCCGTATCCAGCAGCTTTTTGACCTGCGGGTCGGTATCGTACAGGTTCTGGAGGTCGGGCTCGGCTTCCAGGGCCTTGTTGATGGTCATTTTCAGGTCGTCGGGCACCAGCTTGGCGATGCGGTCGGTCTCGGCAAAGCTCATGCCCAGGGCGCGGCCCACGTCACGCACAACGCCCTTGGCCTTCATGGTACCGAAGGTGGTGATCTGGGCCACGCTGTCCTTGCCGTAGGTATCCACCATATGCTGGATGACCTCGGTACGGCGGCGTTCGCAGAAGTCCACGTCGATATCGGGCAGGGAGACGCGTTCGGCGTTGAGGAAGCGCTCGAAGAGCAGATTGTAGGGCAGGGGGTCCAGGTTGGTGATGCGCAGCGACCAGGCCACCAGCGAACCGGCGGCCGAACCGCGGCCCGGGCCCACGGGGATGCCGTGGTCCTTGGCCCAGTTGATGAACTCCTGCACGATGAGGAAGTAGCCGGGGAAGCCCATCTCGAGGATGACCTTGAGCTCGTACTGCAAACGGTCGCGGTAGGCCTGCGGGTCGATGTTGGCGCGGTTGGGGTGCTTCTCCAGGCGGCGTTCCAGACCTTCCTCGGCCAGACGGCGGAACTCGGAATCCAGGCTGGCCCCTTCGGGCAGCTTGTAGACCGGGAAATAATGGTGGCCCATGTCCAGTTCCACGTTGCAGCGCTCGGCGATCTCGGCCGTATTGCTCAGGGACTGGGGCAGATGGCCGAATACGGCCTCCATCTCCTCGCCGGACTTGTAGTAGAGGTCATGGGTGCCGAAGCGCATGCGCTTGGGGTCGTCCATGGTGGTCTGGGTCTGGATGCAGAGCAGCACCTCATGGGCGTCGGCGTCGTCGGCGTTGAGGTAGTGGCAGTCGTTGGTGGCCACGATGGGCAGCTTGAGATGGTCGGCGATCTCCAGCAGGCCCTTGTTGGCGATCTCCTGCTCGGGCAGGCTGTTGGACTGCAGCTCCAGATAGAAGCGGTCCGGGTAGATGTCGGCGTATTCGCGGGCCAGGGCGATGGCGCCGTCCATGTCACCGGCGTTGAGGGCGCGCGGTATCTCGCCCGCGATGCAGGCCGAAAGGCAGATGAGGCCTTCGGAATACTGGCGCAGCATGGCCTTGTCCACGCGCGGCTTGTAGTGGAAGCCCTCCAGGTAGCTGCGGCTCACCAGCTTGACCAGGTTGTGGTAGCCCTCGATGTTTTCCGAGAGCAGGATCAGGTGGTTGCGCTTGCGGGCCAGCTCGGAGGTCTTGTCCAGATGGTCGTGGCAGACGTAGACCTCGCAGCCGATGATGGGCTTGATGCCGAAGTCCTTGCAGGTCAGGAAGAATTTGGCCGCGCCGAACAGGTTGCCGTGGTCGGTGATGGCGCAGGCGGGCATGCCGAAATCCTTGGCACGGGAGCAGAGATCCTTGACGCGGATGGCGCCGTCAAGAAGGCTGTATTCGGTGTGGCAGTGCAGATGCACGAAATCGGACATGCGGGAACTCCGGGCCTCGACGGCCGATGAAGGAAAGAGAAGGCCATGCGCGGCCGGGGCGGTACGGGACGGCCGTGTCCGGCACCGGAAAGCGGATACGGACGCAGGGCCCGCACACGGCGGAGCAAGAGTATAGCAGGTTCGGGAGTGGGCCTCAAGGCTGGGCTCTGTCCTGTTCCGGGAAAGGGCAACGGCATTTCCCGGTATTTCCCGAAGGGCGGAGCTGCGCATGCGGCAAGGGAAACGGGGCGGCGATCGACGGATCGTCGCCCCGTTTCGTATGGGGAGGGAAAAGTCTGCCCCTGCAGGCAGGCCGCGGGAGTATCGGGCGGGTTCGGGCGCGGCAGGGTATGACAGAGGCGGGATGTGCCGGCTAGATGCGCAGCATGCCACCCATCAGGGCCGGATCAACGGCGGGCGCTTCCGGGGCGTCGGCAGCGGCGTCGTCACAGGCCAGGCAGCGTTCCTGCCAGTGCTCGGCCACGTTGACGAAATTGCTCACCCAGGTGCCCACATGGGTATCGGTGAGCGCGGCCAGGGGCAGCGTGCCCTGCAGGGTCACGCCCGTATCCTCGCGGGCGGCCAGGGTGAAGCCCTGGGTCTGGTGGAAGAAGGTGTTGGCGTCCAGCAGCGAGGCATACAGCTCGTCACGTTTGCGCGCGGGCAGGGGGGCCACCACGGTGAAGATCATGACCTGATCCGTAGAGAGGCAGCGCAGGCTGACCTCGAAGTCATCGATGCCCAGCAGGCAGGAGGAATCGCCGTCGCGGGTCTCGATGCCGGGCAGATCCAGTTCACGGGCCAGGGCGGCCAGCAGGGAAGAAAAAGCGGGGTTCATGGCAGGGGCTCCTTGTTAGATAGTGTCGTCAAATTATGTTTGCCCACAAAGATATGCATCTGATTTGAACGGCGGCAAGAAAAGATGCACATCTTTTGGCATATCGTGTGGCAATTCCCCGCCAGCGCTTGAGATGGAGAAAAGCATTCTCGACAAGATGCCTGACTTTGTAGAGC
>NZ_JABAFY010000018.1 GCF_012843875.1 Desulfovibrio piger
ATTGTCTCCACCCGCATAGCGGGTGGTTTTTTGTTTCGCGCCTGTCAGGCGCTCAACAGGCTAAAGCCCATAAAAAAGAGGCCGCGGGCATAAACAAAAAGGCCGGAGCCTCAAGGGCCCCGGCCTCCGGTTGTCCGTTATCAAAAAATGCTAGCGTCCGCTTTCGCGTTCTTCCTGGCAGGCACGGCACAGGCCGACACCGGGCAGGGCCTCCAGACGCTTCTGGGGGATGGGCTCGCCGCATTCGCGGCAGCAGGCCACGCCGTCGATCCAGTCGGGACCGCCCTGGTCCATGGCAGCGCGGGCGCGGGAGAGGGCAGCTTCACGGTCCAGACGTTCAAGTTCAGTGGCCTGGTCAAAAACATCCATGCATCTGTCTCCTTAAAGCAAGCGGCAATCCCGTATGAGCCGGGATTGCCGTAGTGGATTGGTGCGGGCCTGTGTAGCACAGGCGCCCCATCCTGTAAAGAGTCCGCCCGCAGCCACCAGGAAAAAATCAGGGCCGGCAGGCTCCTGGGCGACCGTGATGGCCGCCCTGAAAAACGCTAAAAAGAGGCTCCCGCACCGGAGCGGCACGGGAGCCTGGATATGTACCGGGAAACGCCGCCTTACTTCGCCGTACGCAGGATGTCTTCCAGCGTATCGATGAAGGCGTCGAGGTCGGCCTTGTCGATGGTCAGGGCAGGCAGCAGGCGCAGGGTCACGCCGTGGCTCAGGTTGCAGATGAAGCCGCGGGCGATGAGTTCGCGCCACACGGCGGCGGCATCCACAGCCAGCTCGATGCCGATCATCAGGCCCAGGCCGCGCACTTCACGCACGGTACCGGGCAGCTTGTCCTGGATGGCACGGACGCGATCCATCACATGTTTGCCCAGCTCGGCGGCACGGTCGGCCAGCTTGTCGCGGAGCATGATCTCCACGCACTTGGCCGCCACACCGGAGGCCAGCGCGCCGCCGCCAAAGGTGGTGGCGTGGCTGCCGGCCTCGAAGCCCTTGGCCATCTCGTCGGTGGCCAGCATGGCGCCCATGGGCAGGCCGTTGGCCAGGGACTTGGCCATGCTGATGGCGTCCGGGGTCAGGCCGTGCTGCTGGAAGGCCCAGAAGGTACCGGTGCGGCACAGACCGGCCTGCACTTCGTCACAGATGAAGAGGATGTCGTGCTTGCGGCACAAGTCTTCCACACCGCGCAGGTAATCGCCCGGCAGGGGCACGATGCCGCCTTCGCCCTGCACCACTTCCACCAGCACCGCCGCCGTGGCGGGCGTGATGGCGGCTTCCAGCGCGGCCAGGTCATTGGCGGGCACCTGCTTGAAGCCTTCGGGCAGCGGCGTGAAACCGTCGCTCAGGCTCTCGCGGCCCGTGGCGGCCAGCGCGCCGAACGTGCGGCCGTGGAAGCAGCCGCCCAGGGTGATGATCTCGTAGGCGTCGCGCTGCTTGACCTTGCGCATGTAGCGGCGGGCCAGCTTGATGCAGGCCTCGTTGGCCTCGGCGCCGGAATTGCAGAAGAAGGCCTTGCCGTGATGGCTGGTGCTCAGCAGCAGGCGGGCCAGTTCCAGCTGTTCTTCCTGATAGAAAAGGTTGCTGACGTGCCAGAGCTTGTGGGCCTGGGCTTCCAGGGCGGCACAGACCTCGTCGTTGCAGTGGCCCAGGGCGGTCACCGCGATGCCGGCCAGCAGGTCCACATATTCCTTACCGTCCACGTCCCACAACCGCGAGCCCTTGCCTCGGACCACAGCCACGGGATATCGGCTGTAGGAACGGCAAAGCAGTGCTTCTTCCTGGGCTTTGACGGCGGAAAATGTGTCGGACATGGTCAACTCCTTTGCTGGGAGGCCTTGCGCCATCCCACGGGGCACGCGCCCCGGCAATCGTGAAACAGAAAAGGCTTTGGAAAAAACGGGAGACCTGCCGGGAAAACAGACGTCCCGGCCCGACGGCGGATATGCCCGCGGCACACGCGGCAACGCACGGCCCCGGCCGGCGGCATCCCCTGGCGGAGACTAGCGCCCCGTATGTCCGAAGCCGCCCGCACCGCGCTCCGTGGCAGAAAGGCTCTCCACCTCCTGCCAGACAGGGCGGACAAAGGGCTGGAAAACAAGCTGGGCCATGCGCTCCCCACGCTTGAGGATGCGCTCCTCGCCCGAGGTGTTGAGCAGCATGACGAGGATCTCGCCCGTATAGTCGGGGTCGATGACCCCCACTCCCTGGGCCACGGTCAGGCCCTCACGCGCACCAAGGCCGCTGCGGGAATAGAGGAAACCCGCGAAACCGGCCTCGCAAGGCTGCACGCTGATGCCCGCAGGCACGCAAAAGCGGCCTCCGGCAGGGATGCGCACACAGTCCTCGTCCAGACAGGCGCGCAGGTCGATACCGGCCGAGAAAGCCGTGGCCGGTTCAAGCTGACCGGCGTACAGGGAACGGGCCCCTTCGCGCACGAAAGCGAGGCGCACGGGGCAGGTGGGTACGGAAAAATTGCTCATGGCGTGAGATGTAGCGCACATGCGGACAGCGGGCAAGAGGCTCAAAGCCTTGCGGGCCCGCAGGATACGGCCACAGGACCGCCGCTTTGTGCCCGTGCTCATGGACAGGTCCCCGCCGGCCCGGCAGCCAGCTCCACGCAGTGGTCTTCCCCTTCCTCCATCAGCGAGCGTACAGGCCAGTTGCGGGGATTTTCAGGAAACATTGCCAGCAAGTTCCCAGCCGGGACATCTGCAAAAAATTTTTTTCAATCCCTCCGGACATTCCCTTGCCCGGCATACGCCCCTCCACCCCTGCAAGAGAAGAGTACAGGCCACCAGCAAACGTGCCTTCCCTTCCCGTCCGGATACGGCGGCCCGTCCTCCGCGCATCGAGCCCCGTCTCCCCCTCTCATCTCCTCTAGTAAAACAGCGTGGCGCTGCCCCGCCCGCCTCCTGCAGACAAACCCCTCATGAGCTGAGGCCCCTGCCCCAACGACAGATTCCACAAAACGCCCTCCCCCTCCGGCAATACCCAAGCCCGCAGCACAATCCCCGCCAATATCAAGACCTCATCCGCATCACGACCGGCAATGGAGCCACGCGAGGGCCCCCATGCGCTCCGGGATGCCCGGGTATGGTCGACGAACGGGAGCAGCAGCTCCTCCGGGGACCGTCGCGCTCGGGAGGCTCACCGCCCGCAAATTCCCTGGCACTGACCAGAACAAAAGTTTTCGCGGGGATGGGGGCACGGGGGAAGGGGAGCCTTTTCCAAAAGGCATCCCTTCCCCCGGACGGCCCACTTTCCTCCAATAACAAAACGGGGCCCTCTTCCCTTCCGCCGCCTCCGCTCCTGCGCCCCCTTGCCTTCCGGGCCCAGATTGGGCAAAGATGCGGCCAACAAAAGGAGATGGCGTGACTGAACACAGCTATGCGGTTATTGGTGGCGGCCTGGCCGGTTGCGAATGTGCCCTGCGTCTGGCGCGGGCCGGTCTGCAAGTGACCCTGTTCGAACAGAAGCCGGAGTTCCGTTCCCCGGCCCATGTCAATGACGGGCTGGCGGAGCTGGTCTGTTCCAATTCCCTGCGCTCGGACGAGCTGACCTCCGGCATCGGCCTGCTCAAGGCCGAGATGCGCGAACTGGGCAGCGACTTCATGGAGCTGGCCGACGCCCACCGCGTGCCTGCGGGCAAGGCCCTGGCCGTGGACCGCGAGGCCTTCTCGGCGGCCATGACGCAGCGCGTCATGTCCACGCCCGGCATCACGCTGGTGCACCGGCAGATCACGTCCCTGGACGATCCCGCGCTGGACGGCTTCGAGACCGTGGTGCTGGCGGCCGGGCCCATGGCTTCGGAGAATCTTTCCGCCTCGCTGGCCGAAGTGGTGGGCGGCGACCACTGCTATTTTTATGATGCCATCGCGCCCATCGTCTGGACGCATTCCCTGAATATGGACATCGTGTTCCGTGCCTCGCGCTACGGGCAGGAAAAGGGCGAAACGGGCGGCGACTATCTCAACTGCCCCATGAACAAGGAAGAATACGAAGCCTTCTATAATGCCCTGCTGGAAGCGCAAAAGGTGGGCGCACGGGAATTCGAGAAGGAAAAGCATTTCGAAGGCTGCATGCCGGTGGAGGCCCTGGCCGAACGCGGCCCGCGCACCCTGACCTTCGGCCCGCTGAAGCCCGTGGGCTTCGTGGACCCGCGTACCGGCCGCCGCCCCTGGGCCATCCTGCAGCTGCGGGCCGAGACCCTCAACGGCGAGACCTGCAATCTGGTGGGCTGCCAGACCAAGCTGACCTACGGCGAGCAGGCGCGCGTGTTCCGCATGGTGCCCGGTCTGGAAAAGGCGGAATTCGCCCGCTTCGGCAGCATGCACCGCAACACCTATGTGAACGCGCCCGTGGCCCTGAACGAGGACCTGTCGCTCAAGGCGCGGCCCCGCGTCTTCCTGGCCGGACAGATCACCGGTGTGGAAGGCTATCTGGAATCCGCCGCCTGCGGCATGTGGCTGGGCATGCTGCTGGCCGCCCGCGCCCAGGGCAGGGAGCTGGCCCTGCCGCCGCTGGAATGCGCGCTGGGTGCCCTGCTCAACCATCTGCGCACCCCGGTGAAGCACTTCCAGCCGTCCAACGCCCATTTCGGCCTCATGCCGGAGCTGGACGAAAAAGCCAAGAAGAAGGACCGCAAGGCCCTCTACTCGGCCCGGGCGCGCGAACGTTTCGCCGCCTGGCGTGCGGAACAGGGGCTGTAGCAGCCTCGACTTTCGGCTCTGTTGCAAAAAAAGCGCATTTTTTTCGAAAAAAATGCGCTTTTTTTGTTCCCTTCTTCCAGAGCGTCTTGCCCATTTTTGACGGCCACCGGAAAAAACGGGCAAAAAGAGAGGCAAAAATAAGGCTGCAACCTGTTGAAAATAAAAAATAAAAAAAAATTAAAAAAAATTGTTGACTCAGGGGGTGGTTTTCGCTAGATAAGACTTCGCCTCTTGGAGTAGGAGCGTAGCTCAGGTGGCTAGAGCACTTCCTTGACACGGAAGGGGTCAGCAGTTCAAGTCTGCTCGTTCCTACCAAATAAAATAATAAGGGCATGAGCCCGTGGCGACAGGGGCGGTGCCCGCCAGATAGCTGCACGAAAGCAGCACGTTTTTTTGAAGATGGGGAGGTTTTTCAGCCTCCCCATTCCTTTTTTGTACCATACGCCCGACAAGGGCGCCTGAAGGAGTATAAGCATGGATGTCCGCGTGGAAGGACAGGTGGTGGACGCCCCCGAACAGGGTGATGTGGCCGCTGTTCTGCAGAAAGCGCTGAGCGGCAAAAAATTCAAATCCGTGGTGGCTGCGCGTGTGACCGCAGAGGGCACGGAGACTTTGTGCGATCTTTCCGCCACCGTTCCCGCCCAGTGTACCGACATCACTCCCGTGTACGCCGATTCTCCCGAAGGCCTGAGCATGATCCGCCATTCCACGGCCCATGTCATGGCCGCCGCGGTGAAAAAGCTTTACCCCTCGGCCAAGGTGACCATCGGTCCCGCTGTGGAAAACGGCTTCTACTACGACTTCGACGTGGAAAAGCCCTTCTCCAGCGAAGACTTCCCGGCCATCGAAGCCGAGATGCAGCGCATCGTCAACGAACGCCTGCCCTTCGTGCGCACCACCATGAGCAAGGCCGACGCCATCGAGAAGTTCAGCAAGATGGGCGAGAACTTCAAGGTGGAGATCATCGAAGGCATCGAGGGCGACACGGTCTCCCTGTACACCTGCGGTGATTTCACCGACCTGTGCCGCGGCCCCCACGTGCCGCACACCGGCTTCTCCAAGGCCAGCAAGATCCTTTCCGCTGCCGGCGCCTACTGGCGCGGCGACGAAAAGAATCCCATGCTCTCCCGCCTGTACGGCACCGCCTTTGCCGACGAGAAGGCCCTCAACGCCTACCTGAAGCAGCTGGAAGAAGCCAAGCGCCGCGACCACCGCAAGCTGGGCCGTGAACTGGGCTTCTTCACCTTCCATGAAGACGTGGCCCCCGGCATGGTCTTCTGGCTGCCCAAGGGCATGCTGATGCGCACCATCCTGGAAGATTTCTGGCGTCGCGAGCACATCAAGCGCAACTACGACCTGGTGCAGGGCCCGCAGCTGCTGCGCGTGGAGACCTGGCAGCGTTCCGGTCACTACGACCACTATCGCCAGAACATGTATTTCACCCAGATCGAGGACGATCAGTACGGCATCAAGCCCATGAACTGCATCTCGCACATGCTGATCTACCGCAACGATCTGCGCAGCTACCGTGACCTGCCCCAGCGCTACTTCGAGCTGGGCGTGGTGCACCGCCACGAAAAGAGCGGCACCCTGCACGGCCTGCTGCGTGTGCGTCAGTTCACCCAGGACGATGCCCACATCCTGTGCACGCCCGAACAGCTGGAAGGCGAGATCCTCGGTGTCATCCACCTGATCCGCGACCTGATGCATCTGTTCGGCTTCGACTACAAGGTGGGCATCTCCACCCGTCCCAAGGACAGCATCGGTACCGACGAAGCCTGGGAACTGGCGACCAATGCCCTGATCGAGGCCGTGAAGAAGGCCGACATGCCCTACGAGATCAACGAGGGCGACGGCGCTTTCTACGGTCCCAAGATCGACGTGCGCCTGCTGGACTGCATCGGTCGCGAATGGCAGTGCTCCACCATCCAGGTGGACTTCACCCTGCCCGAACGTTTCGACCTGACCTATGTGGGCCAGGACGGCGAACGTCATCGTCCTGTCATGGTGCACCGGGCCATCATGGGCTCGCTGGAGCGCTTCATCGGTGTGCTCATCGAGCAGTACGCCGGTGCCATGCCCACCTGGCTGGCGCCCGAACAGGCCCGGATCCTGACGGTCACCGATGCCCACAACGAAGCCGCGCTCAAGGCCTGCGAGGAGCTGAAAGCTCTGGGGATCCGCGTGACGGCCGATACGCGCAACGAGAAGCTGGGCTTCAAGGTGCGCGAGGCGCAGCTGGCCAAGGTGCCGTATATTCTGGTGGTTGGAGAAAAGGAAGCGCAGGCGGGCGGCGTCAATGTGCGTCTGCGCAATGGGGACAACCTGGGGCTCAAGTCCGTGGCGGAAGTGGCTGCCCTGATCCGTACGGACAGCGAAGAGCCTTTCAAGAATGGAGGGATGCGCTATAGCTTCTCCTAACATGAGACCCCGGCGCGACGTGCCGCAGGACGGCGTGCGTCGCAACGAGATGATCCGCGCCCGCGAAGTGCGCGTCATCGGCGCCGATGGGGAACAACTGGGTATTTTGCAGCGCAACGAGGCTATTGCCCTTGCCAAGGAAGCCGGTATGGACCTGGTGGAAGTCGCTTCCACCTCCGAACCGCCTGTCTGCCGCATCATGGACTACGGCAAGTTCAAGTACGAGCAGCAGAAAAAGAAGCAGGAAGCCAAAAAGCGCCAGAGCGTGGTGCAGATCAAGGAAATCAAGGTCCGTCCCAAGACCGACGACCATGACTACGAGACCAAGCTGCGCCACATCCGCCGCTTTCTGGAAGACGGCGACCGCTGCAAGGTGACGGTGTTCTTCCGTGGCCGCGAGATCGTCCACAAGGACCGTGGCATCAGCATCCTCGAACGCGTCGTGCAGGACCTGGCCGATGTGGCCAAGGTGGACCAGGAGCCCCGTGCCGAAGGCCGCACCCTGCAGATGCTGCTGGTGCCCAAGAAGTAGTCCTTCGCCAGAGCCTTTTTTCCTGACGTCACAGGTGGCCTGTGCCGTCAGGACTGCCTGCGCGCCCCTGCATTTTTGCACTTGCGCCGCACGGCTTTTTCAGGCAATATGCCGTTCCTGCCCGTAGTGTACGGGCAGGTTATTCGCTAAGGAGTATATCATGCCCAAGATCAAAACCCGGCGTTCCGCGGCCAAGCGTTTCGAGCTCACCGGCAGCGGCAAGTTCAAGCGTCGTCGTCAGAATCTGCGCCACATCCTCACCAAGAAGGCTCCCGGCCGCAAGATGCGCCTGGGCCAGGCCGCCATCGTTGACCGCACCAACGAGAAGGCCGTGCGCCGGATGCTGCCCAACGGCTAGTCATCCGAGCCTTGCGGAAGCTCCGTGCGCGGAGCGTCCGTGCCGGAACGCGAGAGCGTGACGGCGTGAATTCTGATCCGTCCGGATTGCGCGCCCGCATGCGGGAGGCGGCATGACCGCCGCAGCACCGCCGCGCGGCGCAGCGCCCCACAGGGGCGACGGCCAGCGCAAAGCCATTCTTTTCAAGCAATTTGCGCCCCATCTGGGATCAATTTTTTTCCCCGGCAGGCACAATACCTCCGCCTTGGCCGGGCGAAAGGAGGGTACCCCCCATGCGTGTGAAGAGAGGTCTCGCCGCTCATCGTCGGCACAAAAAGTACCTGAGCGCGGCCAAGGGTTTCCGTGGTGGCCGCAGCCGTCTGTATCGTACCGCCCGTGAGGCTGTGGAGCGTTCGCTCCAGTATTCCTTCATCGGCCGCAAGCACCGCAAACGCGACTTCCGCACCCTGTGGATCCTGCGTATCAACGCCGGCGCGCGCCTGAACGGCCTGTCCTACAGCCGCCTCATGCACGGCCTGAACAAGGCCGGCATCGCCCTGAACCGCAAGGTTCTGGCCGACCTCGCCGTCTACCACAAGGACGACTTCGCCAAGGTGGTGGAAATGGCCAAGGCTGCCCTGTAGTCGGCACGCCACAGCTTTTTTGAGTGCGCGGCATGTCTTGGCGTGAGGTTTTTCCTCGTGCGGGATATGCCGCGCTCTTTTTTTCCGCCGGAGATTCCGGTAAGATCGGGCGCGCCCCGGATGCCGCGGCATGCGGCCCCGGCGGCATGCGCCCTGTTGTCGTGTGGCGGCGGGACATGGTGTCCCTCCGCCGCTGTTGTGTGCGGCCGTCAGGGCCGTCCCTTTGACCGTAACGCCGCCTGCGGCGGCTCCGGGAATTCGCATGGATTTGATGACTGTATTGGAAAGCCTGGTTACAGACCTCGAAGCTGGTCTTGACCGGGCTTCTTCGTTGGATGAACTGGAAGAACTGCGGGTGGACTTTCTGGGCCGCAAGGGCAAACTGGCCCAGGCCATGAGCTCCATGGCCAAGCTGCCCCCCGCGGAACGCCCCGCCGCGGGTCAGAAGGCCAACAGCGTCAAGGAGCGCCTCACCGCCCTGTTCGACGCCCGCAAGACCGCCCTGGAAGCGGCCCGCGAAGCCGAGGCCCTCAAGCGCTTCGACCCCTCCCTGCCCGGCCGCGCCCCCTGGCGCGGTTCGCTGCACCCCACCACCCTGGTGATGGAAGAGATCTGCGGCATCTTCAGCAAGCTGGGCTTCGACATCGCTTCCGGCCCGGAAGTGGAAAACGACTTCTACAATTTCGAGTCCCTCAACATGCCGCCGGAACATCCCGCCCGCGACATGCAGGACACCCTCTACATCACCGAGCGCGTGCTCATGCGCACCCACACCTCTCCCGTGCAGGTGCGTACCATGCTGGGCCGCAAGCCTCCCCTGGCCATCGTGGCTCCCGGCAAGGTCTACCGCCGCGACTCCGACCTGACCCACACCCCCATGTTCCATCAGGTGGAAGGCCTGGTGGTGGGCCAGAACATCAGCATGGCCCATCTGCGCGGCACCCTCACCGCCTTCGTGCGCTCCGTGTTCGGCGGCCATACCGAAGTGCGCTTCCGCCCCAGCTTCTTCCCCTTCACGGAACCCTCCGCCGAAGTGGACATCAGCTGTTGCATGTGCGGCGGCAAGGGCCACATCAACGGCGAACCCTGCCGCGTGTGCAAGACCACCGGCTGGGTGGAGATCCTGGGCTGCGGCATGGTGGACCCCGCCGTGTTCGCCTCCGTGGGCTACCCCGCCGATGTGAGCGGCTTCGCCTTCGGCCTGGGCGTGGAACGTGTGGCCATGCTCAAGTACGGCATCGGCGACCTGCGCATGTTCTTCGAGAACGACGTGCGCTTCCTCGGCCAGTTCGGCCTGCACGCCTAGGGTGGGTCCCGTGCCTCTGTCCGTCCGTCTCCGCCGTGCCTGTGTCCCCGTGCTGCTGGCCCTGCTCTGCGCCGCCGGCAGCGCCGCGCTGGATGCCGGTGATGCCTGGGCCGCCTCGGCCCTGAGCCCCCGCCACAGCGGCCTCGAACCGCCCGGCGGGCCCAAGCCCATGGAAGGCCTGCCCGCCATGGGCAATGCCGGCAACACCACCGAGCGCGGCATGGGCTATACCGATGCCTACGGCCGCCCGCTCAAGGACTACGGCCCCGAGGAAGTGAAACCCCGCAAGCGCCCCCGCGGCGGCGCCTACGGCACTTACGGACGCAAACAGAGCCGCCCCCTGCCGGATCCCGACGCCGACACGCCGGGCAAACCGGCTTGGGACTTCAACTGAATCAACTGCTAACCGGCCCTGCGGGGCCAGTGAGATGACATATGCTGCTTTCTCTTTCGTGGCTGCGCGAATTCGTCCCGTATGAAGGCACGGCACAGGAGCTGGGCGACCGGCTGACCATGCTGGGCCTGGAACTGGAAGAAATCGTGCGCCCCTATGACGCCATCGCCCCCATCGTGGTGGGCCATGTGGTGGAATGCGTCGACCATCCCGAATCCGACCACCTGCACATCTGCAAGGTGGACGCCGGCCAGGGCGAACTGCTGGACATCGTCTGCGGCGCCCCCAACGTGGCCGCCGGCCAGAAAGTCCCCGTGGCCCTGGTGGGCACCACCATGCCCGGCGGCCTGGTCATCAAGAAGGCCAAGCTGCGCGGCGCTCCCTCCTTCGGCATGATCTGCTCCGAACGCGAGCTGGGCCTCACCGAAGACCACAGCGGCATCATGGTCCTGCCCGACAGCGCCGTGCCCGGCACCCGTCTGGTGGACACCCTGGAGCTGGACCGCGAGGTGCTGGACATCTCCATCACCCCCAACCGCGCCGACTGTCTCTCCGTGCTGGGCCTGGCCCGCGAGACCGCCCTGGCCTTCAACCTGCCCCTGACCATCCCCGAACTGCCCCTGTGCGAGGACGGCCCGGCCCGCGACCTGCCCAGCGTGGAAGTCAGCGATCCCGAGCTGTGCAACCTTTACGCCGGCCGCGTCATCGCCGGCGTCAAGATCGCTCCCTCGCCCATGCGCATCCGTCACCGTCTGCATGCCGTGGGCGTGCGTCCCATCTCCAACATCGTGGACGTGACCAACTACATCCTCTTCGAATGCGGCCAGCCCCTGCATTCCTTCGACCTGGACAAGCTGCGCGGCAACCGCATCATCGTCAGCCCCGCCGCCCAGGGCGAGAAGATCGTCACCCTGGACGGCCAGGAACGCACCCTCGATCCCCGTGACCTCTGCATCCGCGACGCCGAACGCGCCGTGGCCCTGGCCGGTGTCATGGGTGGCCAGGCCACCGAGATCGACGATGCCAGCACCAACGTCTTCCTGGAAAGCGCCGTGTTCCGTCCCGGCACCATCCGCAAGACCTCGCGCCGTCTGGGCCTGTCGTCCGAATCCTCCTACCGCTTCGAACGCGGCATCGACCACAAGCGCTCCATCTGGGCCCTGGACCGTGCCTGCGCCATTATGGTGGCCGCTGCCGGCGGCAAGGTCTGTCCCGGCTACCCCCTGGCCGAGCCCAAGCCCTTCGTGCCCGTGCAGATCGAGTTCCGTCCCGCCCGCGCCAACGCCCTGCTGGGCGTGGAGCTGAGCCGCGACTTCGACGAGAAGGTGCTCTCCGGCATGGGCTGCGCCATCGAGAAGACCAGCGACGACAGCTGGCAGGTCACCCAGCCCAGCTGGCGCCCCGACCTGACCCGCGAAGCCGACCTCATCGAAGAAGTGGGCCGTGTGCACGGTCTGGACACCATCGCCCCCGAACTGCCCGCCTTCCTGCAGGATCTGGGCCGCGCCGGCGAACCCATGTCCACCTTCCAGTTCTGGTCCCGCCTGCGCCACTGGGGCGCCGGTCTGGGCCTCAACGAAGCCGTCAACTACAGCTTCGTGGGCCACAAGGATCTGGACCTGCTGGGCCTGCCCGCCGAAGGCCGCATCTCCATCATGAACCCGCTCTCCGCCGAACAGGATGCCCTGCGCACCGTGCTGGCCCCCGGCCTGCTGCATGACCTGCGCAACAACCTGGCCCAGGGCGCCGCGGGCGTGCGCCTGTTCGAGCTGGCCAACACCTTCACGGCCGCTCCCAGCGACGATCCCCACGCCACCGGCGCCAGCGAGACCGGCATGCTGGGCGTGCTCCTCTACGGCCAGCGCCACGACAGCGCCTGGCCGCATGTGGAAGCCGACATGGATTACAGCGACCTCAAGGGCATCGTGGAGCACCTGCTGCACTTCCTCAACCTGTCCGCCCCCGTGTGCGAACTGGCCGAGAGCCACCCCTACCTGCTGCCCTGCGTGCGCCTGAGCGTGGACGGCACCGAGGTGGGCGTCATGGGCCGCGTGCGTCCCGAGATGGCCGACAGCTTCCACGCCCGCAAGGACGTCTGGCTGGCCGAGCTCAACCTCGACGTGCTGCGCCGCCTGCATGATGCCGCCCAGGTGCGCTTCCAGAGCCTGGCCGTCTTCCCGCCGGTGCGCCGCGACATCACCGTGGCCGCCCCTGTGGGCGTGACCGTGGGCGCCATCCTGGACCAGATCATGGGCCAGAAGCAGCCCCTGCTGGAAGGCGCCGTGCTGGTGGACAGCTTCAGCCCCGAAGGCAGCGACGAACGCAACCTCACCTTCCGCCTGACCTTCCGTCACGCCGAGCGCACCCTCAAGGATGCGGAAGTGGACAAAGTGCGGGAAAAGGTGGCACAATCCCTGGTGCAGGAGCTGGGAGTACGCATCTAGCCCCCTGCCCCTTCCGTACCGGGCGAGCCGTGCCCGCCCCGTGACGGAAGTGCTGCTGATACGGTATTCCACGGGCTGCGGCCCCCTTGCGGGGCCGCGGTCCGTGGCGCTGCGTGCGGCCCCGGCCCGCGCGGTGAAACCCGCAAGAGAGGGAGCATGTCGGAAAAACTCTACAAGATCGGCCAAGCCGCCGCCCTGCTCAACCTCAATACTTCCGTGCTGCGTTTCTGGGAAACGGTGTTCCCCCAGCTGACTCCCCGGCGTACGGACTCGGGCCAGCGTTTCTACACCGAAGAGGACATGGCCCTGCTGCGCCGCATCCAGCAGCTGCTGCACCAGAAGGGCATGACCATAGAAGGCGCGCGCCGCATCCTGGACGGCAGCGCCACCCTGGACGAGGTCCTGCCGGAACGCGCCGCCAGCAAGCGCGATCCGGCCCTGATGCTGAAGCTGAAAAACGAGCTGACCGAGCTGCGCCGCGTTCTGGCCGGCCGGTGATCCCCTGTCCTGCCGCTCCGGCAGTACGCCGCGGCGGTCCTGCACGACAGGCAGCGCACCACAGGATGCCGCATGATCCTTTCTCCTTCCCTGCTCTCCGCCGATTTCTCCCGTCTGGCCGACGAGCTCGCCGCCCTTGAGGCCGCGGGCATCTCCTGGCTGCACCTGGACATCATGGACGGGGCCTTCGTGCCCAATATCACCTTTGGCCAGCCCGTCATCAAAAGCCTGCGCAAACGCAGCAGCAAACTTTTCTTCGACGTGCACCTCATGATCGAGGAGCCCGCCCGCTATCTGGAATCCTTCCGTGATGCCGGGGCCGACATGCTGGTCATCCATGCCGAGGCCGACCGCCACCCCCAGCGCACCCTCAGCGAGATCCGCCGCCTGGGCATGAAAGCCGGTCTGGCCTTCAACCCCGGTACGGACATCGCCTCCCTGCGCTGGCTGGCCCCCGATCTGGACATGGTGCTGGTCATGAGCGTGAACCCCGGCTTCTCCGGCCAGAAGTTCATCCCCCAGAGCTTCGACAAGATCCGCGCCACCCGCGCCATGCTCAACGCCGCCGGTGCCGGGGACGTGCTCATCCAGGTGGACGGCGGAGCCTGCCCCGAGAACACCGCACAGCTGGTGGCCGCCGGTGCCGACGTGCTGGTCTCGGGCTCGGCCTTCTTCGGCCATCCGCCCTATGACCAGTGCCATCAGAAATTCCAGGCCGCCGCCCAGGCTGCGGCCGATAATGCCCACAATGCCCGTTGCGCTGCGGCCGCCCTGTGGCAGCCCGGCCGCGCCCTGAAAAAATAACTCAACAAAGGACCGCATCATGCCTACCCGCAGACAGTGTGCCAACGCCATCCGCGCCCTTGCCATCGACGCCATCGAGAAGTCCCGTTCCGGTCATCCCGGCGCCCCCCTGGGCATGGCCGACATGGCCGAAGCCCTCTGGCGCCACGGCTTCAAACACAATCCCGCCAATCCCGGCTGGATGGATCGTGACCGCTTCGTGCTGTCCAACGGTCACGCCTCCATGCTGCTCTATGCCGTGCTGCACCTCACCGGCTACGACCTGAGCATGGACGACATCCGCAACTTCCGCCAGCTGGGCTCCCGCACCCCCGGCCATCCCGAATGCGACGTGACCCCCGGCGTGGAAATGACCACCGGTCCCCTGGGTCAGGGCATCTCGTCCGCCGTGGGCATGGCCCTGGCCGAAAAGATGCTGGCCACCCGCTTCAACACCCCCGAGCACACGGTCATCGACCACCACACCTACGTGTTCCTCGGTGACGGCTGCCTCATGGAAGGCGTGTCCCACGAAGCCTGTTCCCTGGCCGGCGTGTGGGGCCTGGGCAAGCTCATCGCCCTGTACGACTCCAACGGCATCTCCATCGACGGCAAGATCGACGGCTGGTTCACCGAAGACGTGGCCGCCCGCTACAAAGCCTACGGCTGGCAGGTCATCGGTCCCGTGGACGGCCATGACGCCGAGGCCCTGGACGCCGCCCTGGCCGAAGCCCGCGCCGACGCCGAGCATCCCAGCCTCATCATCTGCAAGACCCACATCGGTTTCGGTTCCTCCAAGGCCGACTCCGCCTCCTGCCACGGCTCGCCCCTGGGCGTGGACGTGGCCGCCGCCACCTGTGCCGCTCTGGAATGGCATCAGCCCGCTTTCTCCGTGCCGGACGACATCGCCGCCGCCTGGGACGCCCGTGAAGCCGGCAAGAAGGCCGAAGCCGAATGGCAGGCCCGTTTCGACGCCTACCGCGCCGCCTGTCCCGAGCTGGCCGCCGAACTGGAACGCCGCATGAAGGGCGACCTGCCCGCTGACTGGGCCGACATCGCCGCCGCCATGGTCAAGAAGGCCGTGGAAGCCGGTGAGAGCATCGCCACCCGCGTGGCCTCCAAGAAGGCCCTGGAAGAACTGGTGGGCAACCTGCCCGAGATGCTGGGCGGTTCCGCCGACCTGACCGGTTCCGTGGGCACCAAGACCAGCCATTCCGTGAACTTCGATCCCGCCACCTGCACCGGCAACTATCTGGCCTACGGTGTGCGAGAGTTCGGCATGAGCGCCATCATGAACGGTCTGGCCCTGCACGGCGGCTTCATCCCCTACGCCGGCACCTTCATGGTCTTCTCCGATTACGCCAAGAACGCCCTGCGTCTGGCGGCCCTCATGGGCACCCGTGCGGTCTGGGTCTTCACCCACGACTCCATCGGTGTGGGCGAGGACGGCCCCACCCACCAGCCCATCGAACAGGTGCCCGGTCTGCGCCTCATGCCCGGTCTGGATGTCTGGCGTCCCTGCGATACCGTGGAGACCGCCGTTGCCTGGCAGTGCGCCCTGGAGAACGCCCACCGTCCCACCTGCCTCTCGCTCTCGCGCCAGAACCTGCCCTTCGTCAGCCGCGACGAGGCCCAGGTGCAGGCCATCGCCCGCGGCGGCTACGTGCTGCGTGACTGCGACGGCACCCCCGAGCTCATCCTCATGGTCACCGGCTCCGAAGTGGGCATCACCCTTGAGGCCGCCGAGGCCCTGACCGCCGAAGGCCGCAAGGTGCGCGTGGTCTCCATGCCCTGCTGCGAGCGCTTCGACGCCCAGGATGCCGCCTATCGCGAAAGCGTGCTGCCCGCCGCCGTGCGCGCCCGCGTGGCCGTGGAAGCCGCTGCCGCCGATTACTGGCGCAAGTATGTGGGCCTGGACGGCGCCGTGCTCGGCATGACCACCTTCGGTGCTTCCGGCCCGGGCAAGGCCCTGGCCGAACACTTCGGCTTCACCTCCGCCCACCTGGCCGACATGGCCCGCCAGCTGCTGGGCTAACGCGGGACTGACATGAGCTGCTGCGGAGAGAGGCCTGTGCTTTAGGGCCCCTCCCCCAAACGCGTGAAACCAAGGCCCGGGATCGCGGGATGGCATATCCCCAGGTCCCGGGCCTTTTTGCGTCCTGCCCAAAGAGGACAAATTCCATGCTGGCGGGCGTGGACGGGATCGGGCCGCAGCCATGTCCCTGCCGCCAAGAGCGGGACGAACAGGACATTGCTGGCCGTACCCTACAGAGATGCCGGGCCGTATCCCCTGACGGGCCCGACATACAGAACAAACAGCCATCCTCCCGTCCGGAGGCGGGACAGCGGTTGCCGGATATTCCGCTACCGGCATTCCCTTTGACCTTTGGGGCCGGGCTGGACTTTCCTCTTCGGGGAACATATCTTTTTGACAAACCGGACGCCGTGCCCCGGCCCTTCCCGGTGATCCCTTCCCTGACAAAAAGGAGGCAGACATGCCCATCAGACTGTTGCAGGACATGGAGTGCAGCGGCAAGACCGTTGTCATCCGCCAGGATCTCAACGTGCCCATGAAGGATGGCCGCATCACCAACGACAAACGTATCCGTGCGGCCCTGCCCGGCATCCGCATGGCGCTGGACAAGGGCGCGGGCGTGGTCCTGCTCTCGCATCTGGGCCGTCCCACCGAAGGCGTGGTGGAAGAAAAATTCTCCCTGGCGCCGGTGGCTGCCCACCTTTCCGGCCTGCTGGGCCGTCCCGTGAAGCTGGCCGCCGACTTCGACGCCGCCAAGGCCGCTCCCGGTGAAGTGGTGCTGCTGGAGAACATCCGCTTCTTCAAGGGCGAAAAGAAGAACGATCCCGAACTGGCCGCCAAACTGGCCGCTCTGGGCGACATCTATGTCATGGACGCCTTCGGGGCCGCCCACCGCGCCCATTCCTCCACCGAAGGGGCCGTGCGCGCCGCCAAGGTGGCCTGCGCCGGGCCGCTCATGGCCGCCGAACTGGACGCCTTCGCCAAGGTGCTGGATGCTCCCGCCCGTCCGCTGATGGCCATCATCGGCGGTTCCAAGGTCTCCACCAAGCTGGGCCTGCTGGACAACCTGCTGGGCAAGGTGGATACCCTCATCGTGGGCGGCGGCATCGCCAACACCTTCCTGGCCGCTGCCGGTTACAGCGTGGGCACCTCTCTGTATGAGCCCGAGCTGGTGGACGATGCCAAGAATGTCATGGCCAAGGCCAAGGAACTGGGCAAGACCCTGCCCCTGCCCGTGGACGTGGTCACGGCCAGGGAACTGGCCCCCGGCCAGACCGCCACGGTCTGCGACGTGGACAAGGTGCCCGCTGACGAGATGATCCTGGACGTGGGTCCCAAGACCGTGGAACTGTACGCCGGTCTGTTGCAGAAGGCTGCCACCGTGGTCTGGAACGGCCCCGTGGGCGCCTTTGAGACCGATCCCTTCGGCGCGGGCACCAAGGCCCTGGCCGAAGCCCTGGCGGCTTCCCCCGCCTTCGTGGTGGTGGGCGGCGGCGACTCCGTGGCCGCTGTGGAAAGCTACGGCCTGGCCGACAAGATGGGCTACATCTCCACCGGCGGCGGCGCCTCCCTGGAGCTGCTGGAAGGCAAACTGCTGCCCTCCGTGGCCGCCCTGCAGGATCGCGGCGAATAACTGACGCTCTTCCCGGAGGGGCCCGTCCCCTCCGGGATTTTTTTGTCTCCGGCCCGGGACTCGGGCGCTGACCAGTCCGCGAGTCCGGCGAGTCCGGCCCGCAGAACGCCACAGGGCTGTTGCCCTGCCGCCTCTCCCCCGGCAAGTTTCCCTGCCCTGGAATGGTGAGGGAAAGCTTTCCCGGCCTGTTCTTTCTCTGCCCTGAACGAGTTTTTTTCGTCTTCCGGCCCCGTCAATGCCTCCGGCACGTTGCGCGGACGGCCCGGCTGGGGTATCATCGCGCTGCGTCCGGCAGGGGGAGCCCCTTTGCCGTACCACCGTCCGCGGGCCCCGGGCCCGCCCCCTCTTTTGTCTTTTATGGAGGAAAATGTGCGGCGTTTTTATCAGGAAAGCTGGCAGGGAATCCCGTTTACGTCATTCTCGCACATTTCTTTTTTCCATCTGGCGGAACCCAAGTTTTACGCCACCTTCTATGAAGAGCTGTTCCGGCGCTTCAAGGACTGGGACGATCTGCCCGCCGTCTGGCGGCAGAACAAGCGCAAGGACGCCCAGTGGCTGGCCGCCCGCCTGCGCGAACAGGCCGCCCTGCGTCCTGAAGGTTCCGGCCCGCTGCGTGTGCTCTCCATCGGCAGCGGCGTAGGCTATATGGAACATTGTCTGGTGGAGGAGATGTCGGCCGACGAGCTGGAGCTGCACGTCAACGAGCCCAGCACCGTCAGCATGCGCTGGCTGCGCCGTCATGTGCCCAACGAGCGCATGTATATCGGCATGCCCCCGGCCTGCCTGCCGCCGGACGTCTTTTATGACGTCATCTATCTTTCGGCCGTGGACTACAGCATCCCCACCCGCGAGCTCCAGCACCTGCTGGGCGAATTGCGGGCACAGCTCGTGCCCGGCGGCCAGCTCATCTGCCTTTCGGCCTCGCTGCTGCAGGAAGACAGCTTCATCGGCAGTTTCGTCAACGCCCTCAAGATCGTCATCCGCGGCTTCCTGCACTTCCTGGGCATCCGCCGCCAGCAGTTCTGGGGCTGGCGCCGTACCCGCGACGAATACCGCGAGCTGCTGCGCAAGGCGGATTTCCGTCATCTGGAAGACGGCTGGCTGGAAGACGGTTTCGAGACCTACTGGATACGCGGCTGTTAGCCCGGCCCGAAGATATCCCTGCTAGATGATCCCGGATGCGCCTGCCGCGTCCGGGATATTTTTTTCCCGGCCGGGACCGGGCAAGGCCGAGCGTACGGCAAGATGGGTGCTGAAATCCTCGGGCAGGCACAGGCACAGGGCCCCGGCACGGCCGCCCAGCAGGCTGCGGAAGGCCAGATGCCAGACAGGCTGCTCATCGGGGGTCAAGACGGCCAGACGCGGCAGGGAGGAGCTGTGGCCGCAGCGGGGATGCCAGGACGACGGTTTGCTGGCCAGATCGAAGGCGGCCAGGAAGCGGTCCGCGAACTTGCGGGCCAGCATGGTCTCCAGCGCGGTCAGGGGACGCCGGTCGGGGCGCTCGAAGCCCCCCGCGCCGAAAAATTCTTCCAGCAGGCTGAAGACGAAGGCCCTGTCCAGCACGAGCAGCGCGGGCTCTTCCAGGCCCTCCAGCTCCACGGCACAGCAACAGGAAGCCTCGCGTATGCTGTCCGCCACGCTGCCGAAAGGACGACGGCGCACGGGCTGCGGCGTCAGCTCCAGCAGGCGCCCCCGCTGCTCCTCCATGCTGGCGGCGCACAGGCGGGCGCAGCGCGCAGCCAGGGCATCCAGCCGGGCTTCGTCGTCCGCAGGGGCGGCCGCTCCGGCCGGCGGAGCGTCATTCCCTCCGGCGGCAGGCAGGCCGTGCAACAGGGCGGCGATCTCTTCCTGTGAAAGTATGCTGCTCATGACTGTCGATTTCCCGTAGTTTGCGACAAAGAATGCAAGAACGAGGCCAAACGCCCGGGCCTCCGAGGCTTGCCTTGCCCGTCGCCTTGAGGCAGTGTGGCGGCATGAAACTTTGTGTCCATGAACTGCCCCGCACGAGCGCCGGGCAGGATGAAGTCTCTGCCGCGCCCCCGCGTTGCGGCCATGCGGCCCCCGGCGACGATCTGGCCCGGGCCGTCTGGCTGGGCGGGCTGGCGGCGCCCGTGCCCCTTTGTTCCGGTCTGGGCCGTTGCGGCCGCTGCCGGGTCCGCTTCCATGACCTGTCCGTGGCGCCCGATCCCCTGCCGGAAGAAGAGGAGATCCTGGGCCCCGACCTGCTGGCCCGGGGCTGGCGTCTGGCCTGCCGTCGTCAGATAACTGACGCCATGGGCCCGGAGCTGCATCTCGATGTGCCCGCACCGGAAAAAATGACGGTCATGACCACGGCCGCGCCCTCTCTCCCGAAACAGGACCATCTGGCCCTGGCCGTGGACCTGGGCACCACGTCGCTGTACTGGCGCCTGATCGCCGTCCCCGATGTCCGGGAAGAACCGGCCCCTGACGATTTTTCCCTGCTCTGCCGTCCGCCCCTGCCGGTGTCCGTGGTGGCCGAAGGGCACGACCTCAACCCGCAGGCCGGGGCAGGCGCGGACGTCATGTCCCGTCTGGCCGTGGCCTGTGCGCCCGAAGGCCGGGCCCGGCTCGCCCGGCTGGTACGTGACCATCTGGCGGCCCTGCTGCGGCAGCAGACGGCCTCCCTGCCCGGCATCCCTGTGGAGCGGCTGGTACTGGCGGCCAATACGGCCATGACCGACATTTTTCTGGACAGGGACATCAGCGGCCTGTGCGCCGCGCCCTACCGGCGCAGCCATGCGGGCGGCTGCGGCCTGACCGTGGAAGGGCTGCCGCCGCTGCTGATCCCGCCCCTGCCCGCGCCCTTCGTAGGCGGCGACATCAGCGCCGGGCTGCTCCGTTTGCTGGCCGACGGCCTGCCGCGTCCGCTGCTGCTGGCCGACCTGGGCACCAACGGCGAGCTGGCCCTCGTGGACGCCCGGGGCCGTCTGTGGCTTGCCAGCGTCCCGCTGGGCCCCGCCCTGGAAGGCATCGGGCCCCAGTGCGGCCGCATGGCCGGGCCGGGGAGCATCACCCGTTTCGAGGTCTCGCCCCTGGGACTGGCC
Source organism: Desulfovibrio piger (assembly GCF_012843875.1). Classification (GTDB taxonomy): domain Bacteria; phylum Desulfobacterota; class Desulfovibrionia; order Desulfovibrionales; family Desulfovibrionaceae; genus Desulfovibrio. The sequence goes on from NZ_JABAFY010000018.1 coordinate 20,802, forward strand.
TGCCACAGTGTGGACGGCCCTCTGGCGGCCGGGGCCGATGTGCAGGGCATCAGCGCCACGGGCTATCTTTCCCTGCTGGCCCTGCTGCTGCGTCTGGGCTGTCTGGATGCGGACGGGCATTTCCGCACGCCCGCCTCGCCGCTGGCCCGGCGTGTGGCCCCGCCGCCCCAACAGGCCCGGACGGGGCTGCGCCTGCCCCTGCCGTACGGGCAATGGCTGGCCGCCGCCGACGTGGAGGAGCTGCTCAAGGTCAAGGCCGCCTTCTCCCAGGCTCTGGAGGCCCTGCTGCGGGCCGCAGGGCTGGCCGCCGCCGATGTGGCCTGTCTGGCCCTGGCCGGTGCTCTGGGCGAACATTGTCCGCCCGCCTGTCTGGAAGAGCTGGGCTTTTTGCCCTACGGCATGGGGCGGCGTGTGCGTGCCGTGGGCAACAGCTCGCTGGATGGCGCCGCCCTGCTGGCCGCCGAGCCCTGGCGCCTGCCCGCACTGGTACGCTGGTGCGCCGCGGCCACGCTCGTCCCTGTTGCTGAAGATCCCGGCTTCCATGCCGATTACCTGCGCCATATGCGCTTTGGAGTATAAATGTCCGATACCCGACAGAAAAAATACGGCGAAGCTCCGGCCCCCCGCGGTCCGCGCCCCGCAGGCCGCGCGACGGAACGCCGTTCTTTCCATGAAGAATCCCGTAACGACCGCGAGCGTGGCCGCCGTTCCGAAGCACCGCGCCGCCAGTACTCCTCCTTTACCGGTGAGCAGGCCGAGCGCCCCTCACGGCGTCAGGAAGAGTTCTCCGGCTGGAGCCGCCCCGGCCAGCGGGAGGCCCGTGCGCCCCGTGACGCCCGTCCGTCCCCGTGGCAGATGGAGTCCGAGCTCCTGCCCGCCCTGCCCGACGTGGTCCGGCGGGAACTGGATGCCCTGGGCCAGGCCCTGCGCACGGTGCGCCCGCTGCGCAGCGCCCATTACCGCAACCTGCCTGCGGACATCGAGGCCCTTTCCCGTCTGCTGACCTGCGAACGCTCCGGCCTCTACAGGCCCTACTGGAGTTCCCCGGCCAGCACCAGCGCCTATCTGTATTATTTCCTGCCCTGGAACGTGCTGCGTCTGGCGCGCCTGTTCCGTTCCCTGCCCCTGCCCGATCCCCGCCTCTGGCTGGAAAAAGGCCAGACGCCCCTGCTGCTGGACGGCGGTTCCGGCCCCCTGAGCGTGCCGCTGGCCCTGTGGCTGGCCCGTCCCGAATGGCGCGCCCTGCCCATCCAGGTGCTGGCCGTGGACAATGCCGTGCAGCCCATGGAACTGGGCCGCGACGTCATGTCCGCCTGGGGCGACATCCTGGGCCAGCCCGTCTGGCAGGTGCGTGTGGAGCGGGGCTCGCTGGAGCACATGCCGCGCCTGGAACGCAAACTGGCCGATACGCTGGAGCGTCAGGAACGCCATCTGCGCCCCTGGCTGCTCACGGCGGCCAACGTGCTCAACGAACTGAGCGCCGAGAGCCGCCAGATGAACCGCGAAGACGACGAGGACGAGGAAGGCTCCGGCGGCGTGCGTCGTCTGGAGAACCTCCTGGACGAGCTGGAGCCCCTGTGCTGGCCCGCGCCCCTGAACGAGGACGAGACCGGCAGCGCCGACGAGGCCCTGCTGCCCGCGGCCCTCTTCGTGGAGCCCGGCACCCGTCTGGGCGGCAAGACCATCAGCCGCCTGCGGGATGCCGCGCTGGAGCGTGACCTGATGCCCCTGGCCCCCTGCACGCACCGGGCCCCCTGCCCGCTGGCCCACGCCCATGCCGGACGCGGCTGGTGCCACTTCACTTTCGACTGCGAAGGCGCGCCGCAATGGCTGCAGGAGCTGTCCTCCGCCGCCGGTCTGGCCAAGAGCGCCCTGAGCCTGGCCCCGCTGTTGCTGCGGGCCGACCCGGCCGCCGGGGAGAGCCTGTTCGACGATCTGGACGACCTTGATGACGAGGCCCCGGACAACAGCCGCGAAGCTGCGGCCATGCTGCGCCAGCCCCGGCCCGTGCGTGTGCTCTCCTCGCCCTTCGTAGTGCCCGGCCTGCGCGGCCAGGCCCGTTATGCGTGCTGTGCCGCCGGTCTGGCCGTGGTGCCCGATGCCGCCGCCCTGCCCTCGGGCGCGCAGCTCACGGCCCGGGCCCAGGCGGACGAACGGCCCGGCACGCCCCGCCGTGACCGCAAGAGCGGAGCCCTGCTGCTGGCCCTGCCCGCCGTCCCCGGCGGCAACCGCGGCCCGGGACGTTTCGCGGGCTCCGAAGAACCGCGCCGGAACTTCCGTGACCGGCAGGAGGACAGATACGGGGACAAGCGCTTCGGCAGGCGCTCCGACGAACGCGACACTGCCGACGGCGCCTTCCGCGACCGCCGCAACGGCAACGACCACCAGCCCCGCCGTGACGACCGGCGCGGGGCCCCGGAACGACCGGCCCATCCTCAGGACCGGCGTCCCGGACGGTATGAAGACGGCCGCCGTCCTGACCGGAACGACGATCTCCGTGCCTTCCCCCGGAACGACCGCAGGCCCGATGGCCGCCGCCCTGATCAGCGCTCTGACCGGCGCTCCGGCGACAGGCGTCACGGCGATGCCCCCAGGCGAGGCCGTGGCCGCGGGGAGGACTAGCCACCCTTCCTGCGAAGGGCCCGCAACGGGCAAACGTGTTTTCATACACATGTCCGCAGGCCTGCCGCACGGGCGTTCCGTCTGACCGGCAGCGGCCGCGCCGCTGCTGCCTGTGATCTGGCGGATGCCCATGAAATAAAAGATATGGGGAAGGGGTCCCGGCCCCTTCCCCTTCGTTTTGCCCGGCGCCCGATCCCGCCACCGGCAGCAGCACGGCACCTGCGGGCAAGCCCGGCAGGCTCTGCCGGAGGGCTTTTCCGGCGCTCTGTGACAAAAATCTTTTTCCGGGCCCGGAAAAATTTTTCTTTCCCCGCCTTTTTCTTTGCAGGTCAAGGCCCTGCGGGGGTTTTTCCCCCGTGGGCCCTCCGCGGGTGACAAGAGCCGTTTTCTTCAAAAAACATCCTGATTTTATTGAACAAGATCAAAGCGGGCTTTTCTTCTCCACTGGAAGAGGCCCTTTATTTTCCCCAGGGGAACGCGTATAAAGGGCTTTCGCCGCGCGGTTCCAGACCGCCCGGCCTGTGAAGCCGATCGATCCAGCGTGCCGACTTTCCCCCAGCGGGAGGCCAGCCGCTTTTCTTTTTACCCAAAGGTCTGCCATGATCCCTCCCATGCCTCACGATCTGCCCGAGCCGCAGCTCAAGCCCAACACGGAAGTGGTGCTGCAGAAACGCTATCTGCACAAAAAAGCAGATGGCAGCACCGAGACGCCCCGTGACCTCTTCTGGCGTGTGGCCAGTGCCATCGCCGCTGAAGAAGCCAAATACGAGCGTTCCCCCTTCACCGCCGACGACCTGGCCCGCCAGTTCTACGACCTGATGACCAGCTGGCGCTTCCTGCCCAACTCCCCCACCCTGATGAACGCCGCCAGCGAGCTGGGCCAGCTCTCCGCCTGCTTCGTCCTGCCGGTGGGCGACTCCATCGAAGAGATCTTCGATGCCGTCAAGTTCGCCGCCATGATCCACAAGTCCGGCGGCGGCACGGGCTTCTCCTTCTCCCGCCTGCGCCCCAAGGCCAGCCGCGTGGGCTCCACCGGCGGCGTGGCTTCCGGCCCGGTCTCCTTCCTGCGCATCTTCAATACCGCCACGGAACAGATCAAGCAGGGCGGTACCCGGCGCGGCGCCAACATGGGCATCCTGCGCGTGGACCATCCCGACATCGTGGAATTCATCCGGGCCAAGGAAAAGGAAGGGGAATTCAACAACTTCAACCTTTCCGTGGGCCTGACCGAAGCCTTCATGCAGGCCGTGGAGCGCGACGAGAACTACGAGCTGACCGATCCCCACACCGGCAAGGTCACCGGCAGCCTGCGCGCCCGCGAGATCTTCGACCTGCTGGTCTGCCGCGCCTGGCAGACGGGCGACCCCGGCATCGTCTTCCTGGACCGCATCAACCGCGACAACCCCACGCCCGCCCAGGGCGAGATCGAATCCACCAACCCCTGCGGCGAACAACCCCTGCTGCCCTACGAGGCCTGCAACCTGGGCTCCATCAATCTGGCCTGCTTCTTTGTGCCCGGCCACGAGCATGACGAAGATCCCGCCGCGGCCGGTATCGACTGGGACGGCCTGAAGCAGGTGGTGCATCTGGCCGTGCGCTTCCTGGACAACGTCATCGACGCCTCGCGCTTCCCGCTGGAACGCATCGACGAGACCGTGCGCCGCAACCGCAAGATCGGCCTGGGCGTCATGGGCTTTGCCGACCTGCTCTTCCAGCTGGGCATCCCCTATGATTCCGAGGCGGGCATCGCCCTGGCCGAGCGCATCATGGGCTTCATCAATGCCGAAGGCCACGCCGCCTCGGCCCGTCTGGCCGAAGAGCGCGGGCCCTTCCCGGCCTATGCGGAATCCGTCTTCCCCCAGCGCGGCGAAGGCCCCTACCGTAATGCCACCGTCACCACCATCGCGCCCACGGGCACCCTGTCCATCATCGGCGGCTGCTCCTCGGGCGTGGAACCCCTGTTCGCCCTTTGCTTCACCCGCAACATCCTGGACGGCGAACGCCTGGTGGAAGTGAACCCCTATTTCGAGGCCGCCCTCAAGGAAGCCGGTCTGGGCACGCCCGAACTCATGGAGCAGGTGGTGGAAAAAGGCTCCATCCAGTCCCTGGATGCCCTGCCCGCCGCCATGCGCAAGGTCTTCGTCACGGCCATGGACATCGATCCCGTCTGGCACCTGCGCATGCAGGCCGCTTTCCAGCGCCATACGGACAATGCCGTGTCCAAGACCGTGAACCTGCCCCACAGCGCCACCGAACAGGACATCCACGACATCTACTGGCTGGCCTACAAGGAAGGCTGCAAGGGCGTCACCGTGTACCGTGACGGCTGCAAGAGCCTGCAGGTGCTGGCCACCGGCGAAGGCCAGAAGAAGATGGACGGCGAAGCCCCCGCGCCTGCGGAAAAGCCCCGCTTGGGCGTGGTGCGTAAGCGTCCCGAAGTGGTGCAGGGCTTCACCCAGAAGATCCAGACCGGTCTGGGCGCCATGTACCTGACCGTCAACGAGATCGACGGCAAGCCCTTCGAGGTCTTCGCCACCATCGGCAAGTCCGGCCGTTCCATCACGGCCAAGGCCGAAGCCATCGGGCGTCTGGTGTCCCTGGCCCTGCGTTCCGGCGTGGAGGTGCGCGACATCGTGGCCCAGATCAAGGGCATCGGCGGCGAACATCCCGTGTTCCGCGGCAAGGGCCTGCTGCTCTCCATCCCGGACGCCATCGCCTGGGTGCTGGAACGCCGCTACCTCAAGGACGAGCATCTGGGCGCCGGTGTGGCCGACATCGAGGAACACCGCTGCCCCGAATGCGACGAGCCCCTGGTCTTCCAGGAAGGCTGCCTGATCTGCCCCGCCTGCGGCTTCTCCCGCTGCGGCTAGAACGATCCGTACGGAGGGGGCTGCCGGACGCCTCTGTCGCCCTGCGCGACGGAAAGGCCTGCCGGTGGCCCCTTCTTTTCGCTGCCTGCCGTTTGCACGGCAAGGGCGGATGCCGCGCCGCACAGCCTGCATCCTCTGCCCGCATGTGCCCGGCAGGTGCGCCCGCTACCGGAACAGGACAAGCGGAGACAGCCTCCGCCCGCCCCTTTGACCGCAGCCCGCGCCCGGCCTTCCGGGACGGTATCCCCAGTCTTACGGAGCTCCCATGAAATGGATCACCCACCAGACGGCGGGCGTCGGCGCCGCCCTGGCCCTGCACCTGCCGCTGGAAGGCGTGGTCGCCGCCTGTCTCGGCGCCATCCTGCCCGACAAGCTCGACCAGGCCATCGCCAAGCGCTCCCGCAACCCGCAGCGCACCTTCAACCAGATCCACCGCGGCACCACCCACTGGTTCGGCTGGTGGGTCGCCATCCTGCTGGTGGCCTGCAGCCATCTGGTGCCCCCGCACTGGCAGCCCGCCCTGCTGGGCATCGGTCTGGGCGGCATCAGCCATGTGGTGCTGGACATGCTGACCCCTTCGGGCATCCCCCTGCATCCCTTTTCCCGCAAGAACAAGCTCTCGTTCAAGGTCTGCTCCACGGGCAGCGTGGGCGAATATGTCTTTCTGGGCGTGATGCTCGTCCTGCTGGGCTTTTTGCTGGGCCCGGAAATGAAGGAGCTCATCCGTCACGTTCGCCAGCTGGGCATGCCCGTGCTGCATTTCTAGGTGTGGATAGAAGGGACGCGACTCTTTTTTCCTTCCTCTGTGCGGCGTATGCGCAACAAAAAAGCCTCCCATGACGGGAGGCTTTTTTGTTTGCTCTCAAAAGGGCAACGTCCAGAGCGGCCGCTACTTCTTCACCTTCACCGGCTCGGTATCCACCGGCGTCTCGTTGATGGCCACCAGCGCGGCCGTGCGGGCATGGATAAGCGTGGTATCGAACAGGGGCACGGCGATGTTCTCCTGCTGTACCAGCATGCCGATCTCGGTGCAGCCCAGGATCACGCCCTGGGCGCCCCGGGCGGCCAGATCCCGGATGGCCCGCAAGAAGGTCTCGCGCGAGCTGTCCTTGATGACGCCCCGGCAAAGCTCCTCGAAGATGACGCGGTTGATCTCGGCCCGGTCGTCCGCTTCGGGCACCAGCACCTGCAGGCCGTTGGCTTCCAGACGGCCGGTGTAGAAATCCTCTTCCATGGTGTAGCGGGTGCCCAGCAGGCCCACGCGCTGCACGCCCGCCATGTGCAGCTGCCGGGCCGTCACGTCGGCGATGTGCATCAGCGGGATGCCTACGGCGGCGGCGATCTGCGGGGCCACCTTGTGCATGGTGTTGGTGCAGATGACCAGAAAATCCGCCCCGCCCCGCTCCAGGGCCTGTGCGGCATCGGCCAGGATGCGGGCGCTCCTGTCCCAGTCCCCGGCCTGCTGGCAGCGTTCGATCTCGTCAAAGTCCACGCTGTAGAGCAGGCAGCGGGCCGAATGCAGACCGCCCAGGGTCTGGGCCGTCACCATGTTGATGATCTGATAATAGGTCAGCGTGCTTTCCCAGCTCATGCCGCCCAGAAGACCGATGGTTTTCATGTGTTCTCCCTGTAGTGCAACGGGGGCCTTACCCAAGCCCCCCTTAAAAAAGTCCGCATACGGCGGGACAAGGGAAGGACGGACAGACACTGCCATGCTTTTTCCCGTTCAATCCCCCGGGATGCGCGTGGCTTAGGCCTGTGTCAGCGGGCTGCTGTTGTCGTAGGCAAAGACATCGAGCAAGGCCGCACGGGCCCGCCACAAGCTGGCCTCGCCCGCATCCGCAGGCACGGGCGACTGATACCAGCGCTGCGCGTAGACCCAGCGCAGCAGCATCCCGTAGTTCCGGGGCTCGCTTATCCAGTACTGGGTGCGGCCCGTCAGACGCGCCAGCCCGGCTTTGGAGGCGCCGTTGATGGAGACGGCTCGGTCCGGGCGCGCCAGTGTCAGCAAACGCGTGGCTGTAGCCATGCTGAAACGGGGCAGACGCACGATGGTGTCCACCGCCGTCTGGGCACAGCGGATGAAGTCCATAATTGTCTCCGCTTCACGGGCCGCCAGGATGGCATCACGGATACGGATACGTATATGCCGGTATTCTGGAATGTCCTGCATAAACGTGGCCTTGACGATGCCCGCCCCGCGCAGAGAGCCCAGCAGGCCGTGCGGGCCATACTGCGTGCCCAGCCCCAGTAATATGGTGGCCTCCCGGTGACTCAGCTCATCCCACGAAGGCAGGGACAACACGGCTCGGGCGTCCTCCAGGCAACGCAGGTAGGAAGACAGGGAGATATTATCCCTGTGGCGTGCCCACAGGGCGTCCTGCTGTCGCAGCAGTGTGATATAAGCGTTCCAGTCACAGGAAGCGATGTTCAGCTCAGGCATGAGCCCTCTCCCAATACGGGAGGGACGACGCGACCTCCCCGGCAAAAGTCCCACCGGGAGCCACGAGGCCCTGTCCGTTAGATGTCCAGCTCCAGGCCCACGGGGCAGTGGTCCGAACCGTAGACGTCGTCCTCGATCCAGGCGTCACGGATGTACGGTTTCAGCTCTTCCGAAACGAAGAAATAGTCGATACGCCAGCCCACGTTCTTCTCGCGGGCGCGCATCTTGTACGACCACCAGGAATAGCGGCCTTCCACGTCGCCGTGCACATGGCGGAAGGTGTCCACATAGCCCAGGGCCGTAAAACGGTCCAGAAAGGCGCGTTCTTCGGGCAAAAAGCCGGTGTTCTTCTCGTTCTGCTTGGGACGCGCCAGGTCGATGGCCTTGTGGGCGATGTTGAAGTCCCCGCAGACCACGATGGGCTTGCTTTTGCGGCATTCTTCCGCATAGGCCGTGAAGGCGTCGAAAAAGCCCATCTTGTAGGGCACGCGCTTGAAACGGCCGGGGATGGGCTTGCCGTTCTCGTCCAGTTCCTCGGCGCCGCCGTTGGGGAAATAGCCGTTGAAGAAGTGGAACTTTTCAAATTCCAGATGCAGGATGCGCCCTTCGCCCTGCCATTCCGGCTGGGGCAGTTCGCAGCGCACGGCCAGCGGTTTGATGCGGCTGAACACGGCCACGCCGGAATAGCCTTTTTTCACCACGCTGGACGCCCAGTGGGCCTCCCAGCCTTCGGGGTTGGCCACTTCGGGCTTGAGCTGCTCGGGCATGGCCTTGGTCTCCTGCAGGCCGATGACATCGCAGGTGTTCTCGGCGAACCAGCGCCATTCGGGTTTGGCGGACACGGCACGCAGGCCGTTGACGTTCCAGGATACGAGTCTGATGGACATAGGACCTCCGCCGCCAGCATAGCGGCAGGTGGTGCCGGCCGCAAGCGCGGCATTGCGAACGGACCGTTTTTCTGGCAAAATCGCCTGCGGCAATAATGCCAACATGAGCCAAGGAGAATCCGTATGGATATGCTTCCTATCCGCCGCGCCATCCTGAGCGTGACGGACAAAACCGGACTGGTGGAATTTGCCACCTTCCTGTCGCAGAACGGCGTGGAGCTGGTCTCCACCGGCGGGACCATGAAGGCCCTGCAGGCCGCCGGTCTGCCCGTGACGGCCGTCAGTGACGTCACCGGCTTCCCCGAAATCCTGGGCGGCCGCGTGAAGACGCTGCATCCCAAGATCCACGGGGGCATCCTTGCCAACAAGGACATCCCCGAGCACATGGCCACGCTGGAAGAAAAGGAGATCAAGCCTTTCGACCTGGTCTGCGTGAACCTGTACGACTTTGCCGGTGCCGTGGAGCGCAAGCTCTCGCTCGAACAGGCCGTGGAGGAAATCGACATCGGCGGTCCCTGCATGATCCGCGCCGCTGCCAAGAACTTCCACAGCATCCTGGTGCTGCCCGGAACCAAATGGTACGCCACCGCCATGCAGGAGATGAAGGAACACGACATGAAGGTCAGCCTGGACTTCCGTCAGGCCATGGCCTCGCGTGCGTTTGAAGCCACCTCGCGCTACGACGCCCTCATCACCTCCTACCTGCGTCCGGGGGCCTAGCCATTTCCAGGCTCGAAGGCAACCTGCAGGGGCTCAAGCCCAGCCAGTTGAAGGCCCTCAACCGGCTGACCACTCGACGTTTCCCGGCCACTGATGTCTATACCATCGACCAGGCCCGGGAACTGTCGCTGTTGTCGCGCGCCCTGGGGCGTCAACTGGGCATGCTCATCGACCGTAAAGGCCGCGTGGACATGGTACTGGTGGGCGAGGCAGGCGGGATCCTGATCCCGGAACTGCCCCGCGCCCGCTCCGGTGCCGACCGTCTGCGCGGCCTTCGTCTGCTCCACACCCACCTCACGCCCGACGGCCTCAGCCAGGAAGACCTCATGGACCTGCTCTTCCTGCGCCTGGACGCCATCATCGTGCTGACCGTCAATCCTGACGGCGCCCCCGTGCAATGGCAGGAGGCCCATCTGCTGCCCACGCCCGTGGCCGGGCAGCCCTACCGTGTGGAGCAGCTCCGCCCCTGGGACCAGACCAGCGCCCATTTCGCCGCCACCGCCGAAGCTCTGGAAGAAGAGCTGGCCCGCAGGAGCGACGACACGCTCGAGGCCTCGGACGCGCCCCGCGCCCTGCTGGTCTCCGTGGCGGCCCAGCCCCGCATCATCCAGGAGCGCAACCTCGACGAGCTGGCCGAGCTGGCCCGCACCGCCGGTCTGGCCGTGGCCGGGCGCATGGTGCAGCGCGTGGCCCAGGTCAATCCCAAGTTCATCCTGGGCAAGGGCAAGATGGCCGAGCTGGAAGTGCTGGCCTTGGAGGGCCGCGCCGGGACCCTGGTCTTCGACGGTGAGCTTTCCCCGGCCCAGCTCCACAACCTGGCCGACATCACCGAGCGCAAGGTGCTGGACCGTACCCAGCTCATCCTGGACATCTTTGCCCAGCATGCCGTGACCCGCGCGGGCAAGCTCCAGGTGGAACTGGCCCAGCTGCGCTATACCCAGCCTCGCCTTACGGGCAAGAACCGCGCCATGGATCGCCTTATGGGCGGCATCGGCGGACGCGGCCCCGGCGAGACCAAGCTGGAGACCGACCGCCGCCGCAGCCGCGAACGCATGGCCCACCTGCGCAAGGAACTGGACCAGTTGCGCCGCCAGCGGGCCTTCACCCGCTCCCGCCGCGCCCGTCGCGGCATCCCCATGGCCGCGCTGGTGGGCTACACCAACGCGGGCAAGTCCACCCTGCTCAACAACCTGACCCGCTCCGAGGTGCTGGCCGAGAACAAACTCTTCGCCACCCTCGACCCCACCACCCGCCGACTGCGCTTCCCGGCCGAACGCGAGATCATCCTGGCCGACACCGTGGGCTTCATCCGCAACCTGCCCAAGGAGCTCATGGATGCCTTCCGCGCCACGCTGGAAGAGCTGGAGTCCGCCGACCTGCTGGTGCATGTGGCCGACGCCTCGCATCCCGACCTGCTGCAGCAGATCACCTCTGTGGAGACCATCCTCGAGGAGCTGGAGCTGCAGCATATGCCGCGCATCCTGCTGCTCAACAAGTGGGACCTGCTGGACGTGCCCGCCCGCGCCGAACTGGCCGATGCCTTCCCGCACGCCATCCCAGTCTCCGCCCGTACCGGCGACGGCCTCAAGCGCCTACTGGAAGTGCTGGAGAACATGCTGCTCAGCACCCAGCAGAGCCAGCTGCTCATCCCCTTTGAAGAGGATGGCCCTGTCCTGCAGTAGCCCGCCCGGGATACCGACCGGACGTTGTGCCCCTTCGCTGGATCGGCCGTCGCATGGGCTGCCGTTACGGTTCTTTCCGCCGTCTTTCCGAGATCGGCCATTTTTCCTGACAGGCAACGCTCAACGCGCTGCCGCTGCACGGCATTTTTGTTTTTTTCGCGCGTGGCGCCAATGTGCCGACGCCATAAAAAAGGGCCGCTCCTGGAGCGGCCCTCATGGCATCATAACGACGTTCTGCCGTCACACGACGGCAACCTTATCGTTGTCTACAAGGTGACGGCCCCATCGCCCTTGGGAGCGGGCTTGGGAGCAGGCTTGGCTGCGGGCTGCTGCGCCTTGGCCGGAGCGGCGGGCGCGGCCTTGGTCTGCGATCCCGCCTGGGCAAAGGCGCGAGCCATGTTCTCCATGACGGCCCGGCCCACCACGCGCCAGGTCTCGCCCTGCTTCCGCAGAGCCAGCCAGGAGGTCATGCCGGCAGGCGTGGTCACGGAAGCCACGGCCGCATCGGGGCCCAGCTCCACCACCTTGGCGTTCCTGAGCGATTCCGGCACCCACGGGCAGTCGGGGCGCTCGGCCTTGCGGCAATGGGCCATGAGCTCACCGGTGGAGACACCGCGGGTCAGGCTCTTGCGGAGTTTGTCCTCCATGTTCAGGGCGCTGCCCAGCAGCTGGTCCATACCGCCCAGCCCCAGATCCTGGCCCAGGGAATCCAGCATGTTCAGGGCCTCGTTCTCATTGGTCATGTTCCGCGCCTCGTTGGCGGCGAACAGGGGCATGTCCATCTGGGCCAGAAAGGCCGCGCTGTCGTTCTTTTCCATGGCGTCGGCCATGGCGCCGAGCGGTTTTTCCGGGCCGGACGAAAGGCAGGACGCCAGCAGGCCGCAGGTCAGGGCGAGCGACGCCAGCAACAGGGATCTGCAATTTTTGCGCATAGGATCCTCCATGCAGGAAATGACTTTTGGGCGACATACAAGATAGCGCAGACGCCGGTGGTTGCCAAGCGTTCGCCCCGCCGCAATGGCCGGGAAACAGGGGCTTTTTTTCCGTCACGCCTTTTGCTAGCATCGCCGCCGGCTGACCGTGCCATCCCGGCCGGTCGGGATACGAAACCTTTGGCAACTGCTGTCCCGCTCCGTGGCGGACAGGCGGAGGCTGTATGAAAGTTATCATCATGTGCGGCGGCAAGGGCACCCGGCTGCGGGAAGAGACCGTCATCAAACCCAAGCCCATGGTCGAGATCGGCGGGCGGCCCGTACTCTGGCACATCATGAACATCTATGCCCGTTTCGGCTTCAAGGACTTCATCCTGCCCCTGGGCTACAAGGGCGAATACATCAAGCAGTATTTCCACGACTACAACATCCGCAACACGGATTTCACCGTGGACCTGCGCAGCGGCGCCATCACCCCCCATCCCCGCGAGATCGAGGACTGGCGCGTGACCCTGTGCGATACCGGCCAGGAGACCCTCAAAGGCGGCCGCCTGAAGCGCGTGGCCCGCTACATCGATACCGACCGCTTCATGGTCACCTATGGTGACGGCGTGGCCGACATCGACATCGACAAGCTCATCGACTTCCACATGAAGTCCGGCACCATCGGGACCTTCACCGGCGTGCGCATGCCCTCGCGTTTCGGCACCGTGCGCACCGACGAGAACGGCAAGATCCTGTCTTGGGAAGAGAAACCCGTGCTCAACGAGTACATCAACTGCGGCTTCTTCGTCTTCAAGCGCGAGTTCCTGGACTATCTGGACGAAGACGAATCCTGCGATCTGGAAAAAGAGCCCCTGCAGCGCCTGGCCGCCGAAGGCCAGCTCTCCATGTACCCGCATCCCGGACAGTGGCAGTGCATGGACACCCTGCGCGACTCCATCAAGCTCAACGAGCTGTGGGACAGCGGCAAGGCCTTCTGGAAATAGATCCTCCCGGCGGGGCTGCGGCCCCGCCTTCCTTCCGGGCGCCGTCCGGCGACCCTCCCTTTTCCCGTCATGACGCCGGCGCGAACACGACCGGCAGGAGAAGACCATGTTTGCCAACTGCTATAAAGGCCGCCGTGTGTTCATCACCGGCCATACCGGTTTCAAGGGCTCCTGGCTGGCCGCGTGGCTGAGCCAGATGGGCGCCACCGTCTGCGGCTTTGCCGACTGCGTGCCCACCAGCCCGTCCCATTTCGAGGCCATGCATCTGGAACAGCACGTGCAGGACATGCGCGGCGACATCCGCGACCGTAATGCCGTGGTCCGCGCCATGAAGGAATTCCGCCCCGATGTGGTCTTCCATCTGGCCGCCCAGGCCCTGGTGCGCAAATCGTACGAAGACGCGCCCCTGACCTTCGAAGCCAACATGCTGGGCACCCTCAACATGCTGGAGGCCGTGCGCCAGTGCCCCAGCGTGGAAGCCGCGGTCTTCATCACCTCGGACAAGTGCTACCGCAACGACGAGTGGGTCTGGGGCTACCGCGAGACCGACCATCTGGGCGGCGACGACCCCTACTCCGCTTCCAAGGGCTGCGCCGAGATCATCGCCCATTCCTATTTCAAGAGCTTTTTCAAGGACGGCCCGGCCTGCGCCACCGTGCGTGCCGGCAACGTCATCGGCGGCGGTGACTGGGCCGCCGACCGCATCGTGCCCGACTGCGCCCGCGCCTGGGCCGCCGGTCAGGCCGTGCAGATCCGCAGCCCCTGGGCCACCCGCCCCTGGCAGCTGGTGCTGGAGCCCCTGTCCGGCTATCTGTGGCTGGGCGCCCATCTGCTGGGTGCGCGCAAGGGGCCCTTCGAGACCCGCGGCGAGGCCTACAACTTCGGCCCTGCCGCCAACGTCAACAATACCGTGGCGGAAGTGGTGGAGGCCCTGGCCCTGCACTGGCCCGGCTTCCGCAGCGAGATGGACAAGGCCGGACAGGCGGGCATGAAGGAATGCACCCTGCTCAAGCTCTGCTGCGACAAGGCCCTGGCCCATCTGGGCTGGAAAGCCACCCTGACCTTTGAGGAGACCATCCGCTTCACCGCCGAATGGTACCATCGTTTCTATCGCGGCGACGGCGCCAAGCAGGGCTCCATGCTGGACTTCAGCCTGGGGCAGATCGCGGCCTATGTGAACGCCGCCGAACAGCGCGAGCAGCTCTGGACGAAATAAGGCCGCCCGCCCGGTCTTCCGGGCGAGTCCGCCGTCCAGAAAGGACATCCCCATGGAACGTTCCGAACATCCGTGCCCGGACATGGGCATCGACGGTGTCAGCTTCCAGCCCCTGAAGGTCATCACTACCCCCGGCGGCCCGGTGATGCACATGCTGCGCCCCGACTCTCCCCTGCGCCCCCACGCCGAGACGGCGGACGGGGAACTGCATCTGGGCGAGGTCTATTTCTCCGAGGTCCTGCCCGGGGCCATCAAGGCCTGGAAACGCCACCGCCGCCAGACCCAGTACTACACCGTGCCCCACGGCCTGCTGAAACTCGTGCTCTATGACGCCCGCCCCGATTCGCCCACCTGCGGCGTGCTGCGGGAACTGTATCTGGGCCGCCCCGACCATTACGGCCTTTTGCGCATCCCCACGGGGGTCTGGTACGGCTTTACCGCCGCCACGGACGAACCGGCCCTGATCTGCAACTGCGCCGACCTGCCCCACGATCCCGAAGAAGGCGAACGCCTGCCCGCCGATACGAAGGACATCCCCTACAGCTGGGACTAGCAGGGATTTTTGAGGGGAGGGGGATCCATGCCTGCGCCAGGAGGGTGCTCCCTCCCCTCTTCACAAAACATCCTTGTTCCGCAATAATAGTACGCTGGTCAGATATGACGACGAGGGCAACAGTACGCGGCCAACTCCCCCGCAACAGGCGGAGCTCCGGCGATGTGCCCTTCCTGCCTGCAACAAGGCCGTGTCTTACGGCGGCAGGCACCACCGGGAGACGCTCCCGCAACGTCTGCTCCCCTGCCCCGCACGGGAGCTGCCAGCCCCCGAGGTACCCATGACGACAGAAGAACTGCAAAAGATACTTCAGACCGAAGGTTACATCGCCCATGTGGATGATGACGGCGACCTGACCTTCAAGGCCCAGGGCCGCACCCTTTATATGACCCTTTCGGAAGACGATCCCACTTATCTCCGTATCTTCACGGACCTGACCGTCCCGGCCGACAAGGCTGACGAGCTCGCTGTACTCAGGGAGGGGAACCGCCTTGAATGCAAGCTGAAATGCGTGAAGTGCATGCTCCTCGACCAGGATGAGGAAAGATACTTCATCCGTGTCGCTATCGAGTGCTTCAGCGATACCGAGATCCTCGAGGAGGAGATCACGCGCTATATCGACATCGTATGTGCCGCCCATTTCGAGCTTGGGCAGACCCTGCTGATGTGACCTCTCTGACGTGATCCTTTCACTCCCATGACGTACGGCGGCTGGCAGGAAGACTGCCAGCCGCTTCCGGTCTGTATGACGGAAAAGGCACGACCTTCGACCGCACCGGCGAAGCTCCCCTTTTCCGGCCCGCATCACCCGGACATCAAAAAAGACGGACGGCCGCCAGTTGAGCGACCGTCCGTCCTTTCTTTGCAAATACCGTCTTTACGTAACGCCGGGGAACAGCATCATGTCCCAACCGTCCACGGCACGATGCTCCAGCCTCCCCGCCAAAGTGCACCGGGAAGGGAGCCGGGCCGGGAAAGGCCTTTCCTCATGAACGTGCGACCGCAAGGCAGCCCGCAGGGCTGTGCCCGTTGGCGACGGAGGAGCCTTACGGGCATCGACAGCAACGCGCGACCGCAAGGCAGCCCGCAGGGCTGTGCCCGTTGGCGACGCCCAGCGCTGCGGCCCCGGCAACAGAGGCTGGCTATAGCCCGAAGAACCTTCGGGCATTGTCGCCGCAGAGCTGCCAGAGCTCTTCGGGCTCCATGCCGCGGGCGGCCGCCATATGGCGTACGGTGAAGACCATGAAGGCGGGCTCGTTGCGCTTGCCGCGCCAGGGCACGGGCGAAAGGTAGGGGCTGTCGGTCTCCAGCAGCAGGCGGTCGTCAGGGATGACGGCCAGGGCCTCACGCACGGCCTTGTTGGCCGGGTAGCTGACCGGTCCGGGGATGGAGATGTGCCAGCCGTTGCGGATGATGCGCCGGGCCATGTCGGCATCGCCGCCAAAACAGTGCCAGAGCAGCGGATAGCCGACAAAACCGCGGGCTTCGAGAGTCATGAGGGTCTCGGCCTCGGCGTTGCGGCAATGGATGACCACAGGCTTTTCCAGCTCGCGGGCCAGTTGCAGCTGATCGTGCAGGACCTGGTACTGGATCTCCTTGGGGCAGTCGTCCCAGTAGAAATCGAGCCCGATCTCGCCCACGGCGCGCAGGCGGTCATCCACGGCAAAGGCTTCACGGATGTCCGCAAGGACTTCGGGCGTGCACTGCTGTCCGTCACAGGGGTGGATGCCCAGCACGAAAAAGACCTCGGGATGTGCATCGAAATAGCCGCGGCGACGGCGCCAGCGGTCAGGATCGAGGAAAATGTTTCCGATGGTGGCCACACCGGCGGCACGGGCGCGGGCCAGCACCTCTTCGCGGTCGGCGTCGAATTCCTCGCCGTCCAGATGGGCGTGGCTGTCGCAGCCCACGCAGGGCAGGGCTTGGGTCAGGGGATCGATACGTTCAACTTTCTTGTGGCTCATGGCGGATCCGGGATGGAGAGGATGCGGGATGCGGGCAGCACTGCCCCGTGGACGGGCACCGCCCCATCCCCGGCAGGGCGTCCGTCTGGCATGGCTTCTAGCAGGGGCAGACACGGGACGCAAGCCCCTGCCCCGCCGCGAAAAAGCCCCGTTTCAGGCATTGCCAGTCCCGGGACAAGGGCGTACACTCTCTGCGCCTATTGGTCATTTTACGTTGAGAGGCTATCATGCATTTGCGAAAACGGGTTCTTGTCACTGGTGGTTCGGGTTTTCTGGGCTCGCATCTGTGCGCGCGTCTGCTGGACGAGGGGCACGAAGTCCTGTGCGTGGACAATTTCTTTTCCAGCGCCCGCTCCAATGTGGAAGAGCTCATGGACAACAAGCGCTTCGAACTGCTGCGCCATGACGTGACCTTCCCCCTGTTCGTGGAAGTGGACGAGATCTACAACCTGGCCTGCCCGGCCTCGCCCGTCCACTACCAGCACGACCCCGTGCAGACCATCAAGACCTGCGTCCACGGTGCCATCAACATGCTGGGTCTGGCCAAGCGCCTGAAAGCGCGCATCTTCCAGGCCTCCACCAGCGAGGTCTACGGCGACCCCGACGTGCATCCGCAGCCCGAGAGCTACTGGGGCCATGTGAACCCCAACGGCATCCGCTCCTGCTATGACGAAGGCAAGCGCTGCGCCGAGGCCCTGTTCTTCTCCTACCGCCGCCAGAACAATGTGAACATCAAGGTGGGCCGTATCTTCAACACCTACGGTCCCAAGATGCATCCCAACGACGGCCGTGTGGTCTCCAACTTCATCGTGCAGGCCCTGAAGGGCGAACCCATCACCATCTACGGCGACGGCAGCCAGACCCGCTCCTTCTGCTATGTGGATGACCTGGTGGAATGCATGTGCCGCCTCATGGCCACGCCCGACGACTTCACCGGCCCCGTGAACATGGGCAATCCCGGCGAGTTCACCATCCGCGAGCTTGCCGAAAAGGTCATCGAACTCACCAACAGCAGCTCCAGGCTGATCTGCGAGCCCCTGCCCGGCGACGACCCCAAACAGCGCCGTCCCGACATCAGCCTGGCCCGCGAGGTCCTGGGCTGGGAGCCCAAGGTCCAGCTGGAAGAAGGCCTGAAAAAGACCATCGCCTATTTCGACGAGCAGATCCGCAAGGGTCTGGCCTAGATGTCCGTGTCCGGAACAGGGGATAGCGGCGAGCACGCAGCCGCCTTTGTGCATGCAGCGCGCCGCCGCCCCCGCTCCGGTCGAATTCATATATGGATGCGCCGCCCGGGGAAGGCGACGCAGGGGGATCCGTACCGGCCGGTACGGACGCGCAACCATAACCCTTGACGGACAGGGAGTCCGTCTGTCCGTCCGGCATGGGCGCTGCAAGTCTCCGGGGAAGGAGCGCTCGGACCATGCCGCCAGAAAAGTTTTCACAGATGCGGTCCTGCCCACGGCAGGGCCGCATCGTGTACTTTGACGGTCTGAATGTCGGAGTGTGCTCATGTTTCTGATTTTACTGGCTCTGTGTGTACTGGCGGTCAGCGCCGCCGGTCTGGGGCTGCTGGCCTTTGCCCGCCCCACGCCCGCCACGACCCGGCTGGCCGATCTGTTCGGCCCTCTGGGGGCCGCCTGCGGCTGTGCCCTGGGCATGGCGGGCCTGTTCACGGACAGCTGGACAGGCAGCCTGCTGTGGACCCAGGCCTGGGGCCTGCCTGTGGGCGGTCTGAGTCTGGGGCTGGACGCCCTTTCCCGCGTCTTCCTGCTGCCGGTCTTCGGCCTGGGCTTCGTCTGTGCCTGTGCCGGGGGCATCTCGCTGCGCCATACCCGCGCCAGCGAACATAACCTGGCCGCCCACTGGCTCTTCTATCTGCTGCTGGTGCTGGGCATGGCCGTGGTCATGATGGCCCGTGACGCCGTGCTCTTCCTGCTGGCCTGGGAAGTCATGTCCCTGTCGCCCTTCTTCCTCATCGACTTCAACGACAGCGACCGCAACGTACGCGACGCTTCGTGGGTCTATCTGGTGGCCGCCCACCTGGGTGCCGTGCTGCTGCTGGCCTTCTTCGGCCTGCTCTGGCAGAACTCGGGCGATACGGCCTTTGCGACCCTGGCCCTCAAGGAAGGCCCCGTGGTGCCGCTGGCCTCGGTCCTGTTCGTGCTGTCCCTGCTGGGCTTCGGCGCCAAGGCCGGCATCGCGCCCATGCACGTCTGGCTGCCCGAGGCCCACCCGGCCGCGCCCAGCCACATCTCGGCCCTGCTCTCCGGCGCCATGATCAACGCCGGTCTGTACGGCATCATCCGCAGCTGCGAATTCGTGGCCCCCCTGAGCGCCGCCCCGGCCTGGTGGGGCTGGCTGACCCTGTTCCTGGGGCTGGGCACGGCGCTGATGGGCATCCTCAAGGCTCTGGCCCAGAGCAACCTCAAGCGCCTGCTGGCCTACTCCAGCGTGGAGAACATGGGCCTCATGCTCATGGGCGTGGGCGCCTGGCTCATCGGCAGCCACAGCGGCAACAGCTGGATCGGGACCCTGGGTCTGGCCGGTGCCATGTTCCACATGCTCAACCACTCGGCTTTCAAGGGCCTGCTCTTCCTCACCGCCGGTGAAGTGCTGCACGCCACCGGCACCGTGCGCATGGAACTGCTGGGCGGCCTGCAGCAGCGCATGCCCATGGTGGGCGCGGCCTTCGGCATCGGCGCGGTCTCCATCGCCTGCTTCCCGCCCTTCAACGGCTTTGCCGGTGAGTTCGTACTGGCCCTTTCCCTGCTGGACGGCTCCAGCCTGCCCGGCGTGGAACAGCAGCTGGGTCTGCTCATGGCGCTGGTGGTGCTGGGCCTGGTCTCCGGGCTGGCCGCCGCCACCTATGCCAAGGCCTACGGCATCACCTTCCTGGGCGCGCCGCGCAGCCGCTGTGTGGAAGAGGCCCACCGCCCCCGTCCCCGCGATCTCTGGCCCCTGGCCATCCCGGCCTTCCTCTGCGTGGCCGGCGGCCTGGCTTCCGGCCACTGCTTCCGCTGGCTCATCAGCACGGTCAACGCGCCCCTGCCCGATCCGGTAGCCGGGCAGCAGGTCATGCTGCGTGTGGCCGACATGCTGGGCACGGTCTCGCTGGTGGGCATGGTGCTGCTGGCCTTGGTGGCCGCCCTGTGGCTGCTGCGCAAGGTCTGCATCGCCGGCCGCCTGCGCCGTGAGGAGACCTGGGGCTGCGGCTACCAGTACGGGACCCCGCGCGTGCAGTACACGGACGCTTCCTTCTCCGAGCCGCTGGGCCGCATCTTCGGCGGCGCCATGGGCCTGAAGGTGCATCAGGAGCTGGATGCCCATTACTTCCCCGGCAAGGCGTCCGTGGCCATCTCCGCCCCTGACCGTCTGCGTACGGGCCTGTTCACGCCGCTGTTCGAAGGCGTGGAAAAGCTCTGCAACATGTGCAAGATCCTGCAACACGGCAAGATCCATCTCTATATACTTTACATCCTCGCCACGCTGGTGGCGTTGCTGGCCTGGGGGCTGCACGCATGAGCGATCTCGCCTTCTACTGTTTCCAGTATGCGCTGGCCCTGCTGCTGGCGCCGCTGCTGCCGGGCATCATAGCCCGTATCAAGGCCAAGGTGGCAGGCAGGCACGGCAAGCCTGTGCTGCAATTGTACTTTGACATCTTCAAGGGCCTGCGCAAGGGCGAGGTCATCAGCCAGGTGACCACGCCTGTCTTCACCCTGGGTCCGGTGGTGGGCCTGGCCACGGTGCTCTGCGCCCTTGCCCTGCTGCCCCTGGGCGGCATGGCCTCGCCGCTGCGTTTTTCCGGCGACTTTTTGCTGGCCGCCTACCTGCTGGGCCTGGGCCGCTTTTTGACCATGCTGGCCGCCCTGGATACCGGTTCGTCCTTTGAAGGCATGGGCGCCAGCCGCGAGGCCGCCTTCTCGGCCCTGTCCGAGCCGGTGCTCTTCCTCTGCCTGCTGACCCTGGTGGGCGTGGGTTCCACCCTGGGCATGCACGATGCGCTTTCCCTGTCCGGCATGCTGGGCGGCCGTCCGGCCCACGAATGGCTGCTGGGACGTGCCGAGCTGCTGCTGGTGCCGGTGGTCTTCTTCGTGCTGCTGCTGGTGGAGAACAGCCGCATCCCCGTGGATGACCCCACCACCCATCTGGAACTGACCATGATCCACGAGGTCATGATCCTGGACCACTCCGGCCCCAGCCTCTCCTTCATCGAGTACGGCGCGGCCCTCAAGCTGTGGTTCTTCGCGGCCCTGCCCGCGGGCATCCTGGTGCCCGACCTGCCCCTGTGGCAGCAGAGCCTGTGCTGGCTGGCCTGCATCTTTGCCGTGGCCGTGCTGGTGGGCATCGTGGAATCCGTCATGGCCCGTCTGCGCATGCAGAAGGTGCCCGTGCTGCTGGGCGGCGCGGCCGTGCTTTCGGCCCTGGCCCTGATCCTGACCCAGGTGAGGTAAATCATGAGCGCTCTTTTCCAGTTCTTCCTCTTCCTGCTGACGCTCAACAACCTGGCCCTGCTGGGCATGGGCCGCCTGCGCACGCTCATCAATCTGGTGACCGCGCAGGGCATCCTGCTGGGCGGCCTGCTGCTCATCCATGACCATGCCCTGCTGGCCGTGGCCGTGCTGCTCATCAAGGGCGGCCTGCTGCCCTGGCTGCTGCACCGCACCCGGCGCCAGATCGGTGCCAATCCGCACATCAAGCCCCGTCTGGGCTTTGGCCTGGCCGTGCTCACCGGTCTGGCCTGCCTGGTCTTCTCGCTCTGGCTGGAAGGCCGCCTGCCCATGACGCCCGGCCTTTTCCCGCCCCTGCTCCTGCCCGCCGGCCTGACCACGCTGTTCTGCGGCCTTCTGCTGGTGGTGGGCCGTGCCACGGCGCTCTCGCAGGTCATGGGCTATCTGGTGGCCGAAAACGGCATCTTCCTGCTGGGCATCCCGCTCATGACGGCCGGTGCCGTCTGGTTCGAGCTGACCCTGCTGCTGGATATCTTCGTGGCGGTCTTCGTCATGGGCATCGCCATCAACCACATCAGCCACACGTTCGAATCCATCGACGTGGGCTTCCACGACCTGCGCGACTAGGGGGCGACCATGCTGGAATGTCTGCTGTTTGCGCCCCTGTGCGCCGGACTGCTCATGCTGCTGCTGGGCAATACCACCGTCTGCCGCGGCCTGCTCTTGCTCACGGCCGTGCTGCACACGGCCCTTTCCGTCAAACTGGCTGCCGACGTGAGCGGCGGCCTGCATCCGCAGGCCCTGGCCGGTCTGCTGGCGCCTGACGCGCTGGGCACGCTCTTCCTCGTGCTGGCCAGCGTGCTCTTCCTGGTGGCCTCGGTCTACGGCGTGGGCTATCTGCGCGACGAGGCCCTGATCACCGAACGCACCAGCATCCTGGACGGCCGGGCCTTCACCAATGCTCCGGAACGCCGCTTCACGGCCTGCCTGTGCTTCTTCCTCTCGGCCATGACGCTGGTCACCACCACGCGCCATCTGGGCGCCCTGTGGGTGGGCATCGAGATCACCACCCTGTCCAGCGCGCCCCTGATCTACTTCCACCGCCACAAGCAGTCGCTGGAAGCCACCTGGAAATACCTCATCATCTGTTCCGTGGGCATCGCCCTGGCCCTGCTGGGCAACATCCTGCTTTCCGTGGCCTTCTACGAGCCCGGCGTGCCGCCGGTGGAGAGCATGGATCAGGTGGAGGCCTTCCGCCATCTGGCCCGGCAGCGCGCCGAAGCCCTGGCCGTGCTGGATGCGCCCCAGAGCGCGGCGACCTATCTGCCCTGGCTCAAGGCGGCCTTCATCTTCCTGCTGGTGGGCTACGGCACCAAAATGGGCCTGGCGCCCCTGCACAACTGGCTGCCCGACGCCCACAGCCAGGCCCCCTCGCTGGTCTCGGCCCTGCTGTCCGGCGCCCTGCTCAACTGTGCCTTCCTGGGCATCCTCCGCGGACATCAGATCATGCTGGGCGCGGGCCTGGGCGGGTTCAGCGGCACGCTGCTGGTCTTCTTCGGCCTGGTCTCCATGTTCGTGGCCGCCATCTTCATCGTGGGACAGGGCCACTACAAGCGCATGCTGGCCTACTCCAGCGTGGAGCACATGGGCATCCTGGCCCTGGCCGTGGGCCTGGGCGGCGCCGCGGCCTTCGGCGGCATGCTGCACGCCATGTGCCATTCGCTGACCAAGTGCATGCTCTTCCTGCTGGCCGGCAACATCCTGGCCCGCTACCACACCTATTCCAGCTACGACGTGCACGGCCTGCGCTGGACCATGCCCGTCACCGGCGCCCTGTGGATGGGCGGCTTCCTGGCCATCGTGGGCTCGCCGCCGTTCGGCCTGTTCGTCAGCGAGTTCCTGATCCTCAAGGGCATCCTGCAGCAGGGCCAGTGGCTGGTGGCCGCCCTGTACATGCTGGCCCTGGCCATCATCTTCGTGGGCATGTCCGTGGCCGTGCTGCGCATGTTCCAGGGCACCCGCCCCACCGACATGCCCGAGTGCCCGCGTGAGTCCGCCCTGAGCGTGCTGCCGCCCATGGCCCTGGGCCTGTGCGTGCTGCTGCTGGGTTTCTGGATGCCCGACGGCGTCGAAAAGCTGCTGCGCGCCAGCGCGGCCCTCATTGGAGGCTAGACCATGCGTTTTTCCTATGCTTCCCCGGCCAGACTGGCCGACATCCCCTGTCTTGACGCGGCCTCCCTGCGGGCCGCCATCCTGACGCAGGTGGCGCACGGCTGGCGCGTGCTGGCCTTCTTTGGCCTGCCCCGGGCCCTGTACGCCCAGGGCGAACTGGCGCTGGTGGCGGGCAATACGGCCGCCGCCGGCCTATGCTGCGTCATGGCCCATGACCAGCGGCAGGAACTGTGGGCCTCCCGCTGCCTGCCGCTGGAACGCTATGCGTCCATGAGCCAGGAATGCCCGCAGCTCCAGCGCTTCGAGCGTGAAGTCTGCGAGGCCTGGGGCATCGTGCCCGAGGGCCACCCCTGGCTCAAGCCCGTGCGCTACACCACGCCCGCCTCGGGCGCGGAACGTCCCGGCCCGGCCCAGTGCGACCACTACCGCGTGGAAGGCGGCCAGGTCCACGAAGTGGCCGTGGGCCCCGTGCATGCGGGCATCATCGAACCCGGTCACTTCCGCTTCCAGTGCTACGGCGAGAACGTGCTCAATCTGGAGATCAGCCTGGGCTTCCAGCACCGCGGCGTGGAAAAGATGCTGGCCGGCGGCCCGCACCTGCGTGATGCCGCGCTCATGGAATGCGTGGCCGGGGACACCAGCGTGGGCCACTGCACGGCCTACAGCGTGGTGCTGGAGCGTCTGGCGGGCGTCAGCGTACCGCTGCGCGCCCAGCTGCTGCGGCGCATGGGCCTGGAGTTCGAACGCCTGGCCAACCACACCGGCGACCTGGGCGCCATCGCGGGCGATACGGGCTTTTTGCCCACCTCGTCCTGGAACGGCCGCATCCGCGGCGACTTCCTCAACATGACCGCCGAGATCTGCGGCAACCGCTTCGGGCGCGTCCTGGTCTGCCCCGGCGGCGTCAACTGGGATCTGGACCCCGCTGCCTGCCGCGGCCTGCTGGATCGCCTGCGTGCGGGCTGGCGTGACGTCAAGGGCGCCGTGGACGTGATGTTCGCCTCGCCCAGCGTGCTGGACCGTCTGACCGGCACGGGCTGTGTCAGCCTGCGCACCGCCGAGGACTTCGGCATGGTGGGCGTGGCCGCGCGTGCCTGCGGCCTGCCGCGCGATGCCCGGCGCCATGCGCCCCTTTCCCGCCTGCCGCTGGAAGATACCGACATCCGCATCGCCCAGGGCGGCGACGTGCTGGGCCGCGCCACGGTGCGCCGTCTGGAAGTGGCCGATTCCGTGCGTCTGGTGGAAGCCGACCTCCAGCATCTGGCCCGTCTGGGCGAGGAGGAGAAGCTCCGCGAGGGCGAAAGCGATACCGCCCTCTGGCGTGCGCCCATGCCCGATACCCTGCCCGGCGGCATGCTGGCCGTGGCCCAGGTGGAAGGCTGGCGCGGCGAGCTGTGCCATGTGGCCGTCACGGATGCGGAAGGCCGCTTCGGCGTCTACAAGATCTATGATCCTTCGTGGCACAACTGGAGCGGTCTGGAGATGGCCCTGCGCGGCGAACAGATCTCCGACTTCCCGCTCTGCAACAAGAGCTTCAACCTTTCCTATTGCGGCCACGACCTGTAGGCAGGAGGACTGACATGCTGGACATCTTCAAGGAACGCCTGCACCAGAAATACAGGACGCTGGATTTCCCCCGCAAGGCGCCGGGCCTTTCGCCCCGCTACATGGGACGCCCCGAGATCGCGGCCGGGGACTGCGGCTCCTGCCGCGCCTGCCTCGACGTCTGCCCCACCGGGGCCCTGCGCAAGCTCTCGCCCGCCGAACCCGGCCCCGCCGGAGAGACCGACGGCATCGCCCTGGATATGGGGCGCTGCCTGTTCTGCGGTGCCTGTGCCCGTGCCTGTACCGCGGCACGCGGCGATGGCCTGATCCGCTTCACCAAGGACTATCGCGTAGCCGCCTTTGCCCGTGAAGACCTCATCGTCACGGCCCAGCCCCGGCCCCTGCACAAGCCCAAGGCCTGCAACGGCCTGTTCTCCCGCTCGCTCAAGCTGCGCGAGATCAGCGCCGCTGGCTGCAACGCCTGTGAAGCCGACACCAACGTGCTGGGCACCCTGGTCTACGACCTGGGCAAGTTCGGCATCAACTTCGTGGCCTCGCCCCGTCATGCCGACGGCATCCTGGTCACCGGCCCCGTGAGCCGCAACATGCGCGAAGCCGTGCTGGCCACTTGGGCCGCCGTGCCCGAGCCGCGCATCGCCATCGCCGTGGGCTCCTGCGCCATCTCCGGCGGCCTCTTCGCCGACAGCGACGAATGCTGCGGCGGTCTGCCGCCCCTGTGCGACGTGCAGCTCTTCGTGCCCGGCTGCCCGCCCAGCCCCTGGAGCATCCTCGACGGCCTGCTGCGCCTCAAGTCGGAAAAAGACGTGCTATAAAAGATAGGTGAGGGGAGGGGGACCCCCTCTGCCGACGCGAGAGGGGCTTCCCCCTCCCCTCAAACTCCCCT
>NZ_JABAFY010000019.1 GCF_012843875.1 Desulfovibrio piger
GATGTGCATCTTTTCTTGCCGCCGTTCAAATCAGATGCATATCTTTGTGGGCAAACATAATTTGACGACACTATCTAGTACCCAGGGTCTGCTGGCCATCTCCGTCGTCCCAGAACAGGTGGGCCACGGGCGGCGCGAAAAACGCTTCCCGCTGTTCTTCCTTGCCCGGTCCAGATTTCAGGGCATCAGCGGTCGTGATCTCTGTGTCCCATTGCACGGGCAGAAGATTGGTGATGACCTTTCCGGCATCCACACCATTTACACCATTTTTCTGCTTCCAGCGCAGGCCTTCGGGTGGAAACAGGAGGACACCGGCCTCCAGATTGCCTCCTGTGGAAGACATCTTGTCGATAAAGCCCGGCCGCGTCAGATTGCCGGAGCCCAGATACAGCCAGGCGCCACAGCAGGCGTCCTCGTCCTTCCTGCCGGATGCGGCACTGAAGATAAACTTGGCGTGCAAGTTCCGCGTCGCCGCCCTTTCCCCGAAAACGGCTTCCGGCGGCGCCGCTGGACGAAGATGGAACCCGGCATTTTTCAAGGAATCCAGAGTACCGGCTTTGGCCATGACCTGACAGGAATCTGGATCGACGAAGATATCCACTCTGGGCCTGCTGGTCAGGAAACTATTTTCCTTGAACTCCCGAACGATACGCAACGGCACCAGTTCCTTTCTTGCGTCCGTGCCTGACTCGAAAAAGCCGGACCCCAGAACAAGACGGGAACACCGTTTCACGCCATGATTATTAAGTTTTTTCAGCAGCCCCTTCAGCAAGGATGCCTTCCGGCTGTCAAAGAAGCGGGGAGCTTCAGCCCGGGCGCCGCAGGCATCCAGCCATCGCGCCACACACTGCCGGGCAAGGGAGCTCTCACTGGGACGCCCGTCAGTCGTGGCGTCGAGCAGACGTGTATCGACATATCCTTGCAGCCACTGCAGCAGATCCCAGGCCGCCCTGATGTCGGCGCGGTCCTGCCCGATACCATCAGCGGCCTCCTCACAGCCTTCCTGCGTGACATCCAGCCGCCAGGCAAGGTCCAGGCTCTCCTCCACGGTCTGGCGCGTCCAGTTGCCGGTGGAGACCAGCAGGCGCAGCCACCAGCGACCGGGCTCCGTTCGATGCCGGAAGCCGAGCAGGGCCACCTTGGCGTGGAGAAGGCGGAATGGCTGACCTTTTTTAAGGAGCAGATGGGCCACACCGGGAACATCGGTGGACAGGATGGGGGGATTGCCGGCATCGAGCATCACGGCCAGGAAGATCCGCCCCTGGGCGGCCCGCTGCGCCGCCGTCATCCGGGTAAAGCGCGTGAGGGCATCATCCAGGAAGGGCGCATCTGCGGAATAGCCGCAGAGCCAGCCGAAGTGCCCGACATGGTCATCCGGGGCGTCGAAATGTCCGGCCAGCGAAGGCATGGGCAACACGTTCTTCTTGCAGCTCATGCGTCGTCCTCCTTCTGTTCTGGATGCAGCAGCGCTTCGAGCTTCCCTGCCATATCCTGCTGCAGCAGCCACAGATTGCGGACACGAGATGAAATATGCGGCGGCAGCGGGACACCAGCGGGCTGCGGTCCGTCTTCCTCATCCGTGTCATCCCCGAGCCGTTGCGGCGAGCCGCGAAAGGCTGGACCGGGCACAATGTGCTCGCCCCGCAGCTGGAGGACCTGCCCGTCCCGACGGACGAGGGCGCGTACGATGTCATCCCCACAGCATTCCTCTGCAAAGACAAGGGCATCCTTATCCTCATCCCTACCCTCTCGCATCACGGTCAGATACTGTTGCGCCGCCAGCATCAACGGCTCGAGATCACAAGGCCGGTCCTTCGACAGGTCCGACAGATCCAGAGACGGAGACGCCATGGTCCCCATATGGCTCTCCAGCTCATCCAGGACCGTGATGGCCGCCTCACGTAGAGCGAAGAAGCAAGCACCGGCCTGCAGGTCGTGCCAATGTGTCTCCGAAAGCTGCACCGGTTTGCGCTCCCAGGAGGCTGCGCCCCCTGCTTCGAGGCTGGCGATCCAGTTCCAGGCATCCTGGCGTCGCTTCGCATCGGGGCCAACCTTGAGGAGACCACGGCGCAGGACGCCCCTGGCCGTATTGGGCAGGGGAAAAAGGGGCGAAAGGATGTCGGCGGACGGCAGTCGCTTTCGCTGCCCTACGTCCAGTACCCATTTGGCCAGGGACTGTATGGTAGCGTTGCTTTCCGCCCACAGGGCATGATCTCCCTCGGTGGCCGTACGTGATGCTTTCCCCTGCGTCACCGCATCGATCAGTCTACGGCCCGTATCCGAGCAGCGGAACGAGTTGAAGCGCGTGTTGTCCGCCTCCACGAGCCCGAGGGCGGGCAGGGGCTGGACCGTGGCTATGCGCATAGGCTGGGTAACGTAGAAACCGGGCTGCCGAGCCTGCTGAAAGGTGATCCTGTCCCACCCTTTCAGTTTGGTGATGCCGCGCAGACGCGGATCAGGTGTCCAGCCGTGCTCCCGGTAGGCCATCCAGCAGGCGAGGGCCTCCACGGCATTGGTGACTTCGATATTCGATATCTTCCTGATGTTCGGGCTGTTCCCCCAGGCGCGGACATATTCCGCCACGGCCACGCCCAGCAGAGCCAGGAAGATCTGCTTGCCGAACCAGACACCGCCCAGCCCGGGCACGGCCAAATCATTGAATCGCCGCACGGACGCGGCAACCCCGAGACCGCGCGTCCGGCGCAGGGAAGGAAGCGTTTCGGGCCCGAGCAGGCCCCACATATCAGACATAGAACTCCTCGCTGTGTGACAGGAGATGATACGATACTCTTTTATGCAATAACCCTACTCATATAGTACGCTTTATGGCAACGAAACTCACGAGAAATATAGCACATCTTTTTCCAAAATATGGAATTCCACAACACACTCGTCAATTTTATGAAGCTGCTCTATCTGGCTCTGGCCTACATCCTTTGGATAAAGTTCGCATAAGCAGCAAATCTTATGCCGGACATCCTCGGCGTTTGACGACACCACCTGGCACAGTACCGCCTCTTGGCGCAGCCCCACTGCCCTTCTTCCACGGTAGGCAACAGGGTGTCCCTGCCTTGCCGCAGGGCTTGGAGGCCGTTATAGTATTTTTGTTACTGTCTGTTTCCGCCCAGGAAAAAGGAGAGAACTCGCACATGATGACAGCGCCGGAAGTGGGCCAGACCGTCCTGGTACGGGGAAGGCCGTATATCGCGGAAGAATGCACCGAACAGGCCCTGCCAGAGACCACGCAGCAGAATCAACATCTGGTGACGCTCTCCTGCCTTGACGAGAACTCCCTTGATGAAAAATTGCAGGTCATCTGGGAGCTGGAGCCAGGGGCCGAGATCCGCGAGGCGTCCTCCCTGCCGGATGTACGGGCTTTCGACGATCCCGGCGATCTGGACGCCTTCCTGCATGCTGTCCGCTGGGGCATCATTTCGCAGATGGACCACAGTAATATGCAGTCGCCCTTCCGCAGCGGCATCGAACCCGAGGACTACCAGCTGGAGCCGGTGGCCAGAGCCCTGACCATGCCGCGTGTCAACCTGCTGCTGGCGGATGACGTGGGCCTGGGCAAGACCATCGAAGCGGGCCTGACCATGCAGGAGCTCATGCTGCGCAATCGTGCTACCACGGTGCTCATCGTCTGTCCGGCCTCCCTGCAATACCAGTGGCGGGACGAGATGCGCGACAAGTTCGGTTTGGAGTTCCGCATCATCAACAGCGAGAGCGTCTCGCGCCTGCGTCGTCAGCGCGGCATCCACGTCAATCCCTGGACACACTTTCCCCGCCTCATTACGTCCATCGACTACTTCAAGCAGGATCGCGTGTTCCAGCGTTTTTGCGAGACCCTGCCCGCCGAAGGCGCCGGCAGCTGGCCCCGGCGCTACGATCTGCTCATCGTGGACGAAGCACACAACATCGCGCCCGCCGGTTCCCTGCATTATGCCAAGCCGTCCCTGCGGACGCGCATCATCCGACGCATCGTGCCCCACTTCGAGCACCGACTTTTTCTGACGGCCACGCCTCACAATGGCTATAGCGAAAGTTTCTCGGCCCTGCTGGAGATCCTTGATCCGCAACGCTTCATCCGTGGCGTGACACCTACGGCCGACATGCTGCGTCAGGTCATGGTACGACGCATGAAGAGCGACATCGTGGCTTTCGACGGCACACCGCGTTTTCCCCGGCGCGAGATCCATCCTCTGGAAGTCGCCTACAGCGAAGAGGAACGCACGGTCCATCGTCTGTTCCAGCGCTACGCGGCCTTGTGCACGGCACGGCTGCGTGATGCGGGCGGCGTTCCCTGGCTGGCCATGCGCTTCGTGCTCATCCTGCTGAAAAAGCGGCTGTTCTCCTCGCCGCGTGCCTTTGCCTCCACGCTGGAGAAACATGCGGCCAGCCGCTCCCGGGCCCGCACGGCCCCGCGCCGCCACCGTCAGGCCCAATGGCAGTTGCCTGACTTTGAGGAAATGACGGACAACGAGGCCGCCGAAGCTCTGGACGAAGTCCTAGATAACGCCGCGGCTACCCTCCCCTGTCCTGATGCGGAGGAGGAACAGGCCCTGACGGAGCTGCGCGGCTGGGCACAGCGTTCCATGCAGCGCCGGGATGCCAAGGCGGAACATCTGCTGGACTGGCTGCAGCAGACCCTCTGCCCCGGCGGCGTCTGGAACCGGACGCGCGTGGTCATCTTTACCGAATACATGGATACCCAGCACTATCTGGCCGAGCTGCTGAACAAAAGTGGCATGGGCGGCGAGCGCCTCATCTGCCTGAACGGCGCCACCAGCGCCCAGGAACGGGAGCGTTTCAAGGCGGCCTTCCAGGCGGCCCCCGACACCTCGCCCGTGCGCATCCTGCTGGGCACGGACGCCGCATCCGAAGGTATCAACCTGCAAAACCACTGTTCACGGCTCATCCATTACGAGATCCCCTGGAACCCCAGCCGTCTGGAACAGCGCAACGGCCGCGTGGACCGTCACGGGCAGCACGCGCCCGTGGTGGACATCTATCATTTCGTGGCCGCGGATCTCGCGCAGGGGCAGCATGACGTGATGGCTGCGGATCTGGAATTCCTGTACCGGGTCGTGAACAAGGTGGAGACCATCCGCCAGGACCTGGGTAAGGTGGGGCCCGTCATCGCCGAACAGGTGGAGCAGGCCATGCTGGCGGGCGGCAATCGCCGCCGGGAGCTGGTCACCTCCCGGGCGGAACGGGACGCCGAGGCCGCCCGGACCCTGCTTAAGCTGGACCGCGATCTGAAGCGCATATTGCAGGACATCCACAGCCGTATGGACGCCACGCGCAACGAGCTGCTGCTGACGCCGGAGCATGTGCGCCATACCGTGGAAGTGGCCCTGCGTCTGGCCAACCAGCCACCGCTGACGCCCGCGGACGTACCGGGACTCCCGGCGGGCCGGGCCTTCCGCCTGCCTGCCTTCACCGGGGCCTGGGCCGCCTGTCTGGAAGGCAATGCCCATCCCTATACCCTTGAGCCGCGCCCGGTGGTCTTCAGCGGTGACGATGCCGCCGGTCGGGACGACGTGGTGCTGGCCCATCTCAACCACCGCCTGGTGAGCATGAGCCTGCGCCTGCTGCGGGCCCAGCTCTGGGCCTCGGATCTGGACCGCCGCCTGCACCGGAGCGCCTGCCGTCTGGTGCCTTCGACCCTGATCTCCGAGCCTGTGGTCGTGGTGCTGGGGCGCATCATCGTGGTGGGCAGCACCAGCCAGCGCATCTATGAGGAGATGATCATGGCCGGGGGCCGTGTGCGGGCCGGACGCTTTGCCCGCATGGGCGTGCAGGAACTGGAGAATTTCTGGAGCAGCGCCATGAGCCTGGCGCCTGTGCGGGCGGAAGGGCTGGAGACCAGCCTCAGCGAGCTGTGGACCCGCATCGGCCCTGCGGTACGGCAGGCGCTGGAAGTGCGCTGTGAAGAACGGCTGAAGACCCTGCAAAGCCGCATGGAACGCCGGGCCCAGGAGGAGGTGGCCCGTTTCTCGGCTGTCATGGACGAGCTGACCGTCATGATCCGTAAACATCTGGACGAGATGCGCACGCCGCAGCAGCTCTCCCTTTTCGATGCCGAAGAACGCGAGGCCTTCCAGGCCGACGTCAATGTCCTGCAGGCGCGTCTGCGGCGCATCCCTGCCGAGAAGGAAGAGGAATGCCGCCATCTGCGGGCCCGCTATGCCCAGCCCCGCCAGACCCTCTTCCCGCTGGCCGTGCTCTGGTTCATTCCCCAATCCCTTGCCCGTGGAGGCTCCCGCTGATGTCTGTCGCCGTTGCTGACGAACATAACGAATGGCTTTCCCTGCTGGATGTTTCCGGCCCCTTCCTGACCCTGCCTGTGCTCCTGCAGGAAATGCCCGACGGACTGGACCGTCTGCCGCCGGAGGCCATGCCCCTGTTGCGGGCGGCACTGGCCCTGCGAGACGATGCCCGGGAGCCGGAGCAGGGCTGCCGGGACTGCGTACTGGCCGTGCTGACCGACCTGCTGGGCTACGATGCCTCTGTCCTCGTCCCCGCGGCCGATATGGGGGCGGCCTGTCCCGGCCTCTCCCTGCCGGAGATGGGCGAAGAATTGCGGCCTGACTGGCTGCTGCTGCCGCCCGCGGCCGTTGATCTGGATGATCCGGACGCTCTGGATGCCCCCACGCCCCCGGCTGCGGAGCGCCGCCCTGTGTTGCTGGTGAGCATCACCACGGCCCGTCTGGATGCCCCCTTGCCGGGACGCCGTTGTGCCTGGAGCCCGGCGCGCCGCATGGCCGAACTCTGCCGGGCCTCGGGCGTGACGCTGGGGCTGGTGAGCGATGGCCGCCAGTTCATGCTGGTGCATGCCTGTCAGAACAAGACCACCACCTTCGTGACCTGGGAGGCGGACATCTGGCTGGAAGAGCGCATCACCCTGCGTTCCTTCGTGACCCTGCTGCACCGGCGGCGCTTCTTTTCGCTGGCCGAGGCCCAGACCCTGCCCTGCCTGCTGGAAAAAAGTGCTGATGCCCAGCAGTCCGTCACGGACAAGCTGGGCCTGCAGGTGCGCGGGGCCATCACGGAGTTCTTGCGTGCGCTGGATCGCCTGGACCGTAACGCCGGAGCCGGCTCGCTGTTGTCGGGCATCCCGGCCCCTCAACTCTACGAGGCGGCCCTGACGGTCATGATGCGTCTGGTCTTTTTGCTCTCCGCCGAGGAACGCGGCCTGCTGCGTCTGGGGGAACCGGCCTATGACCAGGCTTACGCGGCCTCGACCCTGTGCGGCAGCCTGCGCGAACAGGCCGACAAGCAGGGCGAGGAAGTACTGGGCTACCGCCATGACGCCTGGGTGCGCCTACTGTCGCTGTTCCGCGCCGTCTACGGCGGCATCCGCCACGAGGACCTGCGCCTGCCCGCCTACGGCGGCTCGCTTTTCGATCCCGATACCTATCCCTTTCTGGAAGGCCGTCCGCAGGGCAGCTGCTGGCGCGATACGCCTGCCCGGCCCTTGCCCGTGGACAACCGCGTGATCCTGCACATGCTGGAGTCCCTGCAATTCCTGCGCGACCGCCAGACCACCGGCCGTGACGAAGCGGTGCGCCTGTCCTTCCGGGGCCTGGATGTGGAGCAGATCGGCCATGTCTACGAAGGCCTGCTGGACCGCACCGCGGCCCGGGCCGAAGGCGTGCTGCTGGGCCTGACGGGCAAGAGCGGCGCCGAGATATTCCTGTCTCTGGGCGAGGCGGAAGCCTGGCTGGCACAGGGCGAGACGCATCTGCTGGCCTGCCTGCGCGATCTTACCGGCGCCACGCAGGCGTCCCTGAAAAAACAGCTGCACGGCGAGCGGCCCCGTGGCCGGGGACGCGGCCGGGGACAGGCTGCCCTGCCTACCGGGAGCGACGCCCAGGATGAGGCAGCCCGCCGGGAAGTGGGGCTGCACATGGCCTGCAATGGTGATACCGCCCTGCTGGAGCGTGTACGCCCCTTTGCCGGCCTGTTGCGGCAGGACAGTTTCGGTTTGCCGGTCATCGTGCCCCACAAGGGCCTGTATGTGACGGCGGGCAGCCAGCGCCGGAATACGGGCACCCACTACACCCCCCGCTCCCTCACCGAGATGCTGGTGGCGGCCACGCTGGAGCCCCACGTCTACTACGGCCCGGCCGAAGGCCTGCCGCGGGAGCAGTGGCGCCTGCACGATGCCGGGCGCCTGCTCTCCCTCAAGGTCTGTGACATGGCCATGGGCTCTGGAGCCTTTCTGGTGCAGGCCTGCCGCTATCTGGCCGACCGTCTGCTGGAAGCCTGGGCCACGCCCGCCAGCTCTTCCCCCGACGAGCCGCTGCCAGAAGATGCCGAGGAACGTCTGGCTCTGGCCCGGCGACTGGTGGCCGATCGCTGCCTGTACGGGGTGGACAACAACCCCATGGCCGTGGAGATGGCCAAGCTCTCCCTCTGGCTGGTGACCTTGCAAAAGGACAGGCCCTTCAGCTTTCTGGACCACGCCCTGCGCTGCGGCGATGCCCTCATGGGCATCACGGACATGAAACAGCTGGAGGAATTCCACCTTTTTCCCGAAGACGGGCGCGAGCTGGTCTTCGGCTCCACCGACATGCGCGCTGCCGTGCAACAAGCCCGGCAGGCCCGTGACCGGCTGGAGCACATCCCGTCGGACACGCCCCTCAATGTGGAGCGCAAGAGCGCCCTGCTGGAGCAGGCACGGGAAGCCACCCGCCTGCTTCGCCTGCGGGCCGATGCCCTGATCATGGCCGTACTGGGCGCGCGCGGCCGCCTGAGCGAGGATGCCCGCTACCAGTGGCTGGACAAGGTGCTGGCCCCGCAATTCTGCCGCGATCCCGACGATATGGCCCGCTGGCTGGCCGGGCAACGCGCGCGCCTTGTGCACGGCAGCGGCCGGGAACTGGCCCAGCAGGACGAGGACGACAATCCCGGCTTCACCCGGCCCCTGCACTGGGCGCTGGAATTTCCCGAAGTCTTTGACCGTGACGATCCGGGCTTTGACGCGCTGGTGGGCAACCCGCCCTTTTTGGGCAGCCAGCGCATGCGCGAGGCCCTGGGCAATTTTTACCGAGAATATCTGGTGCAGGTCCTGACCCGGGGCAAACGCGGGCAGGCGGATCTGGTGGCCTACTTTTTCCGCCGTGCGGCCCAGCTGACCCGGCAGGGCGGGGACTTTGGCCTTATCGCCACCAATACCCTGGCCCAGGGCGACACCCGCGAGGTGGGCTTGCTGCCCCTGGAACGCACGGGCCATACCATCCGCGCGGCCTGGCCGGACATGCCCTGGGAAGGCAATGCCACGGTCTGCACCAGTCAGGTGGTCATCCGTACGCCGGGGCAAACCTATGCCGGGCCTGTACTCCTGCACGGCCAGGCTGTGGACCGCATCTCCTCCTTCCTCAAGGCTGGGGCAGAAAGCTGGGAAGCCAGGGCATTGACTGCCAATGCCGGGCTGGCTTTTCAGGGGACAACCGTATCGGGAGAGGGCTTTTTGACCGACGAAGCCCGGGCCCGGCAGTGGCTGGCAGCTGACCAGCGCAACCGGGACGTACTTTTCCCATACCTAAACTGGGCTGATCTGACCTCCAGCCCCACCCAGACGCCGTCACGCTGGATCATCAACTTCTGGGACTGGCCTCAGGATAGAGCCCAGACCTACAGTCTGCCCTTTGCACAGGTTCAGGAGCTGGTGCAACCTGTTCGCTCTGGCAATAATCGTGCACAATACAGAGACTACTGGTGGCACTACGCAGAAAAACGCCCTGCCCTCTACCACGCCCTGGGCCGGGGCGATGCCTTCATTAAGCATCCCCGTGGCTGGCAACCCTTCCCGCCCCTGTCACGGGTACTGGTCATTGGCGAAGCCTCAAAACATGGTATTTTTGCTTTTGTTCCCAATACCTTTGTACTCTCGCACATGCTCATCGTCTTCGCTTCGGCTGATGCGGCTTTGTTCGGCCTGCTGCAATCCAGCGTACACCAGACCTGGGCACGCAAGATGAGTTCCACACTGGGACTCGGTCTGCGCTATACACCTTCCAGTGCCTTTGCAACCTTTCCGCGCCCGGCAGCGGACCGGCTGGGCCTGCTGCGGGCCACGGCCGAAAAACTGCACGCGGAACGCGCCGCCCTCATGCAGCGGGAAGGGCTGGGCCTGACCAGCCTCTACAATGCCCTGCACGACCCGCACAGCAGCCTGCCCGGTGTGGCGGCCCTGCGCGCCCGCCACGAGGAACTGGACCGGGAAGTGGCCGCGGCCTACGGCTGGGACGATCTGGACATGCGCCACGACTTCCGCCAGGTGGACTACCTGCCCGCCAATGACAATACGCGCCACACCATCGCCGAAAACGTGCGCCTGGAAGTGCTGCGCCGCCTCTCCGCCCTGAACCGGCAACGCTGGCAGGAGGAACAGACAGCCCCGGCCCAGCCCACCCGCGGCCGCCGTGGCTCCCGCCGCAGCCCAGCCCAGGGGTCTTTGCTGTGGTAAGGGGGCTTCTGCCAATTCTAAGGGTACAGCCTGTGTGGACTCCATGAAAGAAACCAACAACAGTTAAGGAGCACACCATGCTTGTCTTTCGTACCATCTCTCCACTCGCGCCTTCGGCAACGCTGCAACAGCTCATCGATATTTCCATAGAATGGATAGACAAATCACCAGAATATCATCTTCGTGGTTCACTGGCTGCCTACTATGGTCAGGAAGAATTTTCTGTCGAAAAGGAAGGGGAGCAGTTCCGCTCATTTCGCCATACCAAGGAAGACAGCGAGTTTGCCTGTATCTGTTTTCAAAAGACCAAGGGAGACGAAAAGTGGCGTACGGAGTGTGTCTATAAAAAAACAGCCGAGGAGGTCATCGCCTCGTTTTCGGTCTACTGTGAGACGGCCTCATTTCAAAATAAGCTGAATAATGTCAAAAAACCGTATATTTTCAAGCTGATAGGACAAAGGATCGGCTTCGGTCACGATATCGAGTTCGAGACGCGCAGCACACCGCACCCGTTGACCGCTGACGACCTGGACATTGCAGCAAGCATCATCAAAGGCGAGTTCGTTGCCCATTTGCCCTGCGTCTATGTCAGTAAAGGGCGTGATGGCAATTATCCTGTTGACATCACGAAGCTTTGCCATGTCCTGTCAGGTATGGCCCACGTTTTTATCGAACCCAATATCTATTTTATGAGGGATCTGCGGATACGCACCGAAGGGCTGAATCCCTATTATGGAGCTGTGGGCATCTACTTTCCCGGCAGCAGGAACAAGAAGCTCCTGTTGCCGCAATGGGAAGACGGCAATCCCCTTAAGATACGGAACATTTTCGATGCGGTAAAAAATGGGCTCAATCTGGGCTACATCCCGGGTGACCTCTCTTATGTCGATATAAGAACAGATGCCCTGCGTAAAAAAGTCGTTGAAGCTCAGGAACAAAATGACCTTCAGTCCCTTATCTATTCTGTTGATAAAGAAAACAAGAGTCTCAACGAAAATCTTGAAAGGAAAGAAGGCGAGATATACGCTCTCAAAGAATATATCGCCAGTCTTGAATCTCGCCTTAATGACAACAGGGAAAGAGTATTGCTCAGAGGAGATTCTGTTGATTCTTACCGTAACCAGACCTACGAGACCCTCCTCGACATCCTTGAAGATGCCAGACGTTCTGCGGAAGATGGTACCCGGCGGAAGAATATCATAAACGAACTGCTGGAAGCCAATCCCCGTACAGACAACAAAGAAAATCTTGCCCGGGAACTGAAGCGGATATTTGCCGGTTATACCTCCATGAACAACAGTATCAAATCTTCCTTGCGCCGCCTAGGATTTCAAGTAGACGACAGCAAGCATCACAAGATATTCTTTACGAACTACCCGGAGCTGGCCAGCACCCTTCCGACTTCCGGCAGCGATTATCGCGGCTGGCAAAATGATCTTTCCGACCTGAAGAAAAAGCTGCTCTGATCCGCTGTTGCCAGTATACACGAAGGTCACTATGCTTGATATGAGGGGACCCATGCTGAAACGATATACTGACACCGAGCTGGAAGGCTTTCTTGATGATCTGGAATCGGACCGCCTGGAGCGCAAGGAGACCTTCAAGGGCGATGTGCCCCAAAAGGCCCGGCAGGCCATCTGTGCTTTTGCCAATGACCTGCCGGGGCATGACGAACCCGGCGTCCTTTTTATCGGTGCAAAAGATGACGGCAGCCCTTCCGGCCTGAGCGTGACAGACGAGCTGCTGCTCTCGCTGGCGGACATGAAGACGGACGGCAACATCCTGCCCCTGCCGACGCTCGTTGTGGAAAAGCGGCATCTCAAGGGAGCAGACATGGCCGTGATCACGGTGCATCCCTCCCACATGCCACAGGTCCGGCCGTGCCGGAAAATAACCCGAAAAAGCCTGAAGGCTACAACCAGCGACTACACGCCATGTGACGCACCCCTGAGGCCCCCTTCCCTCCCGGGAAAGGTGCCTCGACCCTTTTTTGCCCTGCATGAAACTCGCCGTCCTGCTGTACCGCGGCAAGCCCTAAAAAGGGGGCTGCCGACAGCCGCTGAGATCTGTGCTGTCTTGTTGGCCGCTTGCTGCCGGGGCTACCTGCCCTGTGAGGAAGACCTGCTCCGCAAAAAACTTGCGGGAAGCGGCCCTGCCCGCAGCCGGGATAAGCCGGGCTGCGTCATGTCTTTCGCCCTTCGGGGGCTCATGCTCCCACAGGGATATCCGACAAATGGCAAACGACATACATGGCTTGTAACTCTGTAATAAAAAAAAAGATTATTAAACACTAGTTAAAGACATTTCATATTTTCTTTGACTTCTCATTGGTATCATGTAGACTGTTCACCGCATTTTCAATTCCAGAAAAGCAGATATTTCTCCCAATCCTCTGTGCGGAATATCATGCCGAATGCGTCCGGATCAGTCCGATTCCAGGAAGGAAGTCCATGTTTGAAGGATGTTTGACACGAATCCATTCGGGGATGGCCACCATCCCTCTGGTCCAGATGGCTGACAGTGCACAGAACATCACCATGTCTGTGGGCGTTGGTGTGCCCATTCATGAGATTCCTCGCCTGGGCGGGGAAAACATGATCAAGGACAATCTGTTCGACTTCAAGAAAGTGGAACGATTCGCCAAAAGCATCCTTGAGCCCAATGGCCCGACCCTGACCGGGCAGTGGATGGACGCCGTCGGCCCGTTCAAGCATCTCTATCCCCAGGGGATCGCCAAGGGGTGCCACAGGACGATGCACGGGCACTTTATCGGTGATGCCCTGACGGTCATGAAAGACCCTCGCCTGAGCTGTGTCGACTTTTTCCGGCATCTGGGCACGGATATCGTGACCAAAAACGGTCTTCCCATCTTGCCGTCTTGCATCTCGGAAAAGATCGTCACCCTCCTGAACCTGTACGATCCCGCCCTGAATATGACTCTCACGAAGCTGAGCCCCTGGGTGAACCTGAACATCCTGGATGCCGGTGCCAGTATCCTGGCTGTCGGCCATGCGGGCAGTTCCGTCATCGATATCATCACCGGATCCGCCGAATGGGGGGCGGGCTATGCCATCAATACCTTCGGTGTAGGGGCCTGCGATATCGCGACCGGTGTCGCCACCCAAAATCCTATTTTGATCGGAGCAGGGGCCGTGGATATCGTCTGTGGTACGGTCACTGCCTATGACTACTATTCCCAGCCCTTCCTGTGCGGTGTTCCTGTCGTAGACATTCTGCAGAGCAGCACCCTGGGGGCTTGCGTGGCCGCGCTGCTGACAGGCATCGAGCTGTATACCCAGCGGGGAAAGATCTCCAGCTGGGAATCCGTCAAGACACTGGCCAAACGGATCACCCAGGGCGGGCTCATGTCAGCCCTGTCCGTGATTTCTGCTCCGGTCGCCATTACCACGGCCATCGGCATCTCGGGCGCCAAGCTGGCTGTGCAGCAGGTCAATGATCTGGAAACTTCCATCAGGGCCATGCCCCTGACAGGAGCCTTTGCGCGTCATGTTAATGACTATGTCATTGATGCCTATATAGGTAGAGACAAATATAAAAGCATGGAAAAAAAATTGGAGAGATTTTATGGCTTGCGCTGATTTGGATCGGCTGAAAAGCGGGAATATCCTGCGTACCTGCTTCAACCAGCTCTGGGATAAGGCTCTGGAGATAAATGAAAAATCCGGCATCAGCGGGATCTCCTATAATGACATGAATGCCATCGTCAATATCCTGCGCACGGATGGTCCCGATATCATGGGATATGCCGCACTGCCGCCCACCATCGATGCAGGCCTGCAGATGGCCACCGCTATCCTTGACCCCAACAAGGAACGCATGAAGGCCAATGTCAAAAAAAGCGTCAGCCTAGCTGGAGGCGCCGGAGGCGCCAGCCTAGTCTGGATCTGTCTGGGACAGATCCTCAACCCCGGCATTCTGGCCTCCGCGGCCGCCATTTTTACCGGCGGCATCGCCGGCG
The DNA here is from genome assembly GCF_012843875.1 of Desulfovibrio piger. Taxonomy (GTDB): domain Bacteria; phylum Desulfobacterota; class Desulfovibrionia; order Desulfovibrionales; family Desulfovibrionaceae; genus Desulfovibrio. Next base: position 14,457 of record NZ_JABAFY010000019.1, read on the forward strand.
GCATCCTGGCCCCTGTCGGCATCATCGGCGGCGTGTCCCTGATCGTTGCCAGTCTGTACAGTACCATGCAGAAAATGACGCCCCAAGAACGGACGGTCAAATGTCATGCCATGGTGATGAGGGCCATCGACAAATGGATCAAGTATGGAGACAAGACTGACCTCACCCTTGAAGAAAAGCAGAAACTCATGCTCCGGTAGTGATCTGTCCCTTGTCAGACAGCAGGATCGTCTTTTATCGTACGAACCTTCCACCAGCCATGCAAAATTGATGGCATCAGAGCAAAGAGGGGCTCTCGTCTCGAAATACCATACTGCAGGCATCCATCTATCCGTGATGCTTCTGTCATCATATAAACACAAAGGAACAGCTCATGACATGCAGTGAGCAGGAACGACGGCAACAGGGCGAGGCTCTGCGTATGGCCTTCCACGCCCTCTGGACCGAAGCCCAGGCCAGGAATGCCCGGGAAGGCCAGGAGGGCCTGATCACCTACACAGATATGAACCACATCGCGGACATCCTGCGTACGGATGCTCCCCGGTACTTCGACGGTGGACATCTGCCTGCCACCATCGACGCCGGCCTACAGCTGGCCATCACCCTCCTTGACCCCAGCAAGGGGCGCATGAAGGACAATCTCAAAAAAGCCCTCAGTCTGGCCGGGGGGGCGTCCGGCGCCGGCCTGATCTGGATCTGCCTGGCCCAAATCCTTAATCCCGGCCTCCTGGCTTCTGTGGCCGCCTTCTTTGCCGGTGGCGTCGCAGGCAGTATCCTTGCGCCTGTCGGTGTTGTGGGCGGTATTTCTTTACTGGTTGCCAGCCTGTATGCGGCCATGCAAAAAATGACTCCACAGCAGCGGACCGTCAAATGCCACAGTCTGGTCATGCAGGCCATCGACAAATGGATCAAAAATGGCGAGAAGAATGACAGGATCATCGCCACAGCCTATGTGAAGCGGAACGAGCTTCCCCAGTAGATCGCAGGGCTGGGATGGACTGCTGCCGACAGGGCGATCATGCGGAGCCGGCTGCGCTGCCGCTTTTCCCGGCCTTCCGCGGGACACGGATATATCCTGACAGGAGGATGTCATATGCTGCGAACGGATACTGCCGGAGAAAAGGCCGCTGACGCTGCCTTCCCCTCCACTCCTACACAGGACGACATCACCGCCCCCAGCCCTTTCGCCTTGCGTGAAGAGCTCATCGACCTGCTGCGCCGTGACCTGCTGGGCCCGGCTGACGGCCCGGAGGAAGAAATCCCCACCGATAGCCGCCTGACGCAGCGCTATCTAGTCGGCAGCCTGGCGCCGGGGGGCTGCCCTCCAGACGCTGCCTTCATCCCTGCTGTCCCCCAAATGTATATTGCCGAGCCGAATACGGAAGCCGACATCCTGTCCCTGGCCGGTACGGACGACCCTGATGCTCCAGCCGAACGGGAGCCCGTGCTGGTGGACAGCCTGCTGCCCTCCAGTGCCGGTTTTTCCTGTCTGGTGGACGGCGATGAACAGGCCCTGCTGGTGCGGACCGCCTGGGGACGTTACGAACGCTGTGCCTCCAACCGCGAACAGGAGCCCGGGGGCGATGCTTCCGCTGAGGTCTGGAAGCGCATCCCCCTCACGCCTGAGCCCGTGCGGCTGCCCCTGCAGGAGGGGGAGGGCTCGCTGATGCCCGCGTCCGGTCAGCCGGTCCACCTCTGCTGGCGTATCCGGCGCCGTGATGACCTGTGGTTTGTGACGCTCTTCCTGATCAATGCGTGGCCCAAAAAGAACCTCAAGGAAGGGAGTTGCTGGATCTTTCAGGTGGAGATGAGCGCGGAGAGCGAAGACGGGCAGCAGCGGCCCGTCTTCCTCCAGCGACAGGCCGCCGGTATGGGGGATCACAGCCGCCTCGATCCGGATGAATGCCGGGAGATGGATGCCCTGGCCCTGCGTTACCGCCACTGCCGCATCTTCGGCAAAGGCCACGGCTGTGCCGTCAAAGTACAGCGACAGGAAGACGATGCGCCGGAGCGGGCCCGCCTGCTGGCCGCAGACTTTTTGCCTGTGGCCCATGTCCCGGGCCAGACGCCCCGCTCTCCCAAGGACGATCCCCGTCTTGAAGGCATCGTGCTGGATATGAAGGAACTGGCATCCCTGCCGCGGGAAGACCTGGCCGAAACACTGGAGCGCATCATCCAGGCATATGCCGCCTGGGTGGATACCTTGCCCGCAGGTCTGGAAGCAACGGATTTTGCCGCCAGTGCCGCACAGGCACAGGCCGATGCCCGGCGCAGCCAGCGACGCATGCAGGAAGGCAGGGACGTGCTGCTGCATGACGACGCGGCCCTGCAGGCCTTCCGTTTCGCCAACAAGGCCATGTATTACCAGCGCATCCACAGCATCTACGCTGCCCGTGTACAGGGGACGACCCCCAGCGTGGAAGAACGGAAGCGCCTGCTCAAGGAAACGGACCAGCCCCGCAATCGCAGCTGGCGCCTGTTCCAGCTGGCCTTCCTGCTCTGCAATATCCCCACGCTGGCCGATCCACTGCATCCTGAGCGCAGCGCCCAGGGATACGATGCCGTGGCCAGTCTGCTCTGGTTCACCACCGGCGGCGGCAAGACGGAAGCCTACCTAGGGCTCACGGCCTTCACTCTTGCCATACGCCGACTGCATCCCGATTTGGGTGGTCTGGATGCGGAACATGGCGTGGGCGTCTTCATGCGCTATACCCTGCGTCTACTGACCTTGCAGCAGTTCCAGCGGGCGGCGGCCCTTATCTGTGCCTGTGAAGTGTTGCGCCGTCAGGCTCCGCAAATCTGGGGGCAGGAACCCTTCCGCCTGGGCCTCTGGGTGGGGTCACACTCTACCCCCAATACGCTGGAAAGCGCTGCCAAAGAAAAAGACAAAAAACACGGCCACAGCTTTGGCGGGGACAGCTCCGTCATGCAGTTCAGCACGTGCCCCTGGTGCGGGGCCCCTATCTCGACCAACAACATCCATATCTCCAAAGGCACCACAGGTAGCCAGCGCTGTCTGACCTTCTGCGGCGATCCTGACGGCCAGTGCAGTTTTTCTCAGGCCAAGTCTCCCCAGGAAGGTCTGCCCGTCATGGTGGTGGATGAGGAGATCTACCGGCGGCCGCCCGCCCTGCTCATCTCGACTGTGGACAAGTTCGCCCAGATGCCCTGGAAAGGTGAGGTCGGGATGCTCTTTGGCCGTGTCACGGGGCATTGTTCCCGTCATGGTTTCGTCTCGCCCGATGTGGACGAAAGTCTGGGCAGTGTGCATCGCCGCTATGGCCAGATCCCTGAAGCCCGCGTGGAGGAACATGTCTGGCTGCGACCGCCTGATTTGGTCATCCAGGACGAACTGCACCTGATAAGCGGTCCCCTGGGCTCCATGACGGCCCTCTATGAGAATGCCGTGGATACCCTGTGCCAGTGGCCGCTCGGCGGACGTACCGTGCGCCCCAAGGTCATCGCCTCCACAGCCACCATACGTCGCGCCGCGGAGCAAGTCCGCCGGCTGTTCAACCGGCAGGTCGACGTGTTCCCGCCGCCCGGCGTGGACAGCCGCGACAACTTTTTTTCCTGCGAACGGCCTGTAGACGCTGATTGTCCCGGGCGTGTCTATGTAGGCATCTGTGCCACGGGCCGGCGCATGCCGCCCTCCACTGTCCGTGTCTACGCCACGGTCATGGCCGCTGCCCAGAAGGTCTTCGACACCTGGGGCGATACCGCTGATCCTTGGATGACCACCATCGGCTACTTCAATTCCGTCCGTGAACTGGCCGGGACCCGCCGCCTGGTGGAAGACGAAGTCCGCAGCCGTCTGGCGGACAAGCGGCCCCGCGGCCTTGCCCGCCGTACCCTGGGGCCCGCCGAGGAACTCACCTCACGCCAGAGCAGCCGCAACATCCCCCTCATCCTCGAACGGCTTACCAATACCTTCTCCGCTACCGGCCAGCGGGATCCTGACTGGAAAAAAAGACCCTATGACGTGGTGCTGGCGACCAATATGATCTCGGTGGGCGTCGACATCGAACGCCTGGGCCTAATGGTCATGCTGGGGCAACCCCGGACGACATCGGAATACATCCAGGCTAGCAGCCGTGTGGGTCGCTCTTCCCGTGCACCGGGGCTGGTGCTGACCCTCTACAATTGGGCGCGCCCCCGCGACCTTTCGCACTTCGAGGACTTCCATGCCTACCACGCCGCCTTCCAGCGACACGTGGAGGCCCTGTCTGTCACGCCCTTTGCCAGCCGGGCCCTGGACCGCGGGCTGGCCGGAGTCCTGCTCTCCCTAGTCCGACAAATCGATGTCCCCATGAACGGCAACAAGTCCGCCAAAGAACTGCCGAAACACGAAGACCTGTTTGCCGAAGCCTGCCGCCACCTGCTGGGCCGTGCCTCCACCATCATGCAGGATAACGATGCCGAAGACAGGCTGAAGATCGCGCTGGAAAAATTGCGCGATGAATGGCTGGATCTGATACGAAAACGACGCGACGTCAGTCTGGGCTATGTGGCCAACGCTGCCGCCTCGGGTCTGATGGCCCCACCTGACAAGACACAGGAGCCTTTTTCCTGCCCCAACAGCCTGCGGGACGTGGAAAAGACGGTCACCCTCTTACTGGATACGGATCCGACGGGGCTATCCCCCCGGGGAGAATGATGATGGCAGTCGCAGGAGAAGTTCGCCCCAGTCAGCTGATGTTCACCTTTGGTATCGGTGCCACCCTCGACCTGCCGGAAGTCTCGGCCCTCGTCATGGGGCTCGACTACTGGAACAGGGATCTGTGCAGGCCCATCATCGAGCACCGCCTGCTGGCCGCCGTGCAACGCATCGTCGGGTCCCAGGTCCAGGAATTGCGTCTTCCCCCTGTACAGGAGGAAGAGAACGACAGCAGGGGGGTGCCTGCCGTCCCCTTTCCCCGCTGGATGCGCTGCAGCGTATGCGGGGCTATGGCGCCGCTGGAACGGGGAATCTTCGAAAAGCGTGAACCTTTGTACAAGCCTGTACATTTTGTCCATGCGCACTGTACACGGATGAAGAATCCCCAGACCCCTCCGCGCGCCATCCCTGTACGCTTCCTGCTGGCCTGCCCTGACGGCCACCTGTCGGACGTCCCCTGGAACGAGTTCATCCATGACGGCCTCCCCTGCCCACACCCCGAACTGCATATGAACGAATTCGGCATCACAGGGGATGTCTCTGATATCATAGTCAGCTGCAAAGCCTGTGGCAAAAAAAAGCCGCTCTCGGCACTGGTAGCCGGACTGCGCGCCAAGGAACCTCTTTTCCCCTGCAGCGGTCTGCATCCCCATCTGCGCCAGTGCGATCTTTCCCCGTGCACCGCACGGCCACAACTTATCAACCTGGGTGCTTCCAACCTCTGGTTCCCCCAAACGACCAGCGTGCTTTCCATCCCTGATGAAGAAAGCTCCCTGCTCAGTATCATACGTGCCCACTGGGCCGATCTGGCTGATGTGGACGATGAAGCCATGGTCCGCTATCTGGCCAGACCGGGGCGCATCGAAGCCTTGGCTGATTTCAGTACGGATGACGTACTCCGTACCATTGAGGCTGAACGCAGCCTGCAGGGCCAGCCTGTCCTGCAAACGCCCGATGATATCAAGCTGCCGGAATGGGAGATCTTCAGTGGACAGCGCCAGATCAATGTCTCGCGCAAACTAGAGATCGTCTCCATCCCCGCACCGGCCGGTTTCGAAGATAGCTTCGAAAACAGCATGCAGGTCCCGCGCCTGAGTGAGGTCCGCGCCATGTACGGGTTCACCCGTATCTCGACCCAGCAGGAGCTGGATCTCGGCATCATCAGTGAGCAGCATGTGGCTCCGCTGACCCGGGAAGCGCCTACCTGGCTGCCGGCGTATGAAAGCTACGGTGAAGGCATCTTCCTGCGCCTGCGTGAGGATCGCCTCCAGTCCTGGGAACAGCTGCCGGCCGTACAAAAACATGACAGGGCTTTTTTCCTGGCCCACAAAGCCTGGCGTAAAAGCCGCCGCTTCCAGGATACGGATGCCGGGTATCCTGGATTGCGCTTCGTCCTGCTCCATTCTCTCGCCCATGCCCTGATGCAGCAGATCACTCTGGATTGCGGCTATACAGCGGCCAGCGTCCGCGAGCGCCTCTATTGCCGTACCCCGGATATGCCTGGCGGCCCCATGGCCGGTATCTTGCTTTATACCGCGGCCACAGACAGTGAAGGTACCCTAGGGGGGCTCGTCTCACTGGGCAATCCCGAGACCTTGGGCCGTTATCTCGAGCAGGCTCTGGAAAACATGCGTATCTGTACTTCCGATCCCCTATGCGCCGAGCGCAAGCCAGAGGCCGACGGCCGTGTCATCCAGGGGGCTGCCTGCCATGCCTGTCTTTTTGCTCCCGAGACCTCGTGTGAATGCGGTAACCGCTATCTGGACAGGAACGTGCTTGTCGAAACCTTTGCCCAGCGTCCATCAGGACTGGCCTTCTGGAAATGAGCATGCCGGACACGCTGTTGCAGAATATCCACACCTTTTGTTCCCGCATCCCGCTGAATCTGGCAAAAAACCTCATTGATCTTCTACGCCGGGACAGCAGCCTCTGGCATGACCCCGCCTCCTGCAAACAACGGTGCGGTCTGAACAATGAGCTGGCTGCACTTTTCCAGAAGCTCGTCCGTCAAAGCTCGTCTGCAAAAGAATTGGCCACGGCTCTGGAAACAGGAAGTTTTTTTATCCGTAAAAACCAGGAACAGAACAGCCGTTTTGTCTGGTCTGGCCCTGCCCATGTCCTGCCTGATGCCAGAAAGACAGAACAAGTCCTTCTCGATCTGATTCAGACGGCACAACAACAGATTTTTCTGGTCAGCTTTGCCGCCTACAAGATCCCGACCCTGCTGCATGCCCTTGAGCAAGCTTTGGCTCGCGGCGTCCAGATCCGTTTTATCCTGGAAAACAAAAATGATTCTGCCGGACAACTCAGCCACAGTGCAGACAAGGCCTTTGAAACACTCAAAGGCGCTGCATTCTACCATTGGCCCCTGGAGAAGCGCCCCAAAAATAGATTGGGGAATCCGGCAAAGATGCACGCAAAATGCGCTGTCAGTGAATCCGCCTTCCTCATCACCAGTGCCAATCTTACCCAAGATGCCATCGATCATAACATCGAACTTGGAATACTCCATCGGGATAAAGAAAAAGCCACTGCGCTGATTAGGCAATTCGAGAATCTTATCACACAATACATATTGCAGCCTTATTAGTGCATGTTTGTAAACTTCAACTTTTATATTTACAAGAAGGTATGTGGACAAAAAATGACTGCGCGCGGCAGAGCAAAAACTCGCGAAGATGGTCAAACAATATTCTACTAATCTTACGAACAAAGAATGGGAGTATTTCCGGTCCCTGATTCTGGAGAAAGCCGGAAATGCGTTCGCTACTCGTACGATTTAGATGTTCATGGAGACAATATCGAAGATTTTCTATGTGATTATTTCTCAGGGTAAGCAATTCTTTCCACTATAACCTTACGAATCTCCTTCAACAGCCTGCCGCAGTCGCGATAAAATCGTCCCCGCTCCTTTGCGGCTGCCATTTCCTGCCGCCTATACATCCCGTGCTTGAAATTATTCCGATTCCCGTACGGCGCACCGCCTTTGGGCGTTGATTCAGCCATTTTTATTTCCCCCCCTGGACGACATCTCCAACAATGGCCTGATCGGCGTAGACGTGTGTGACCTGGATGTTCTGCCTTCCGGCGTTGCGGTAGCGTCGAAGTACCTCAAACTGTTGCAGGTACAGACGCATCATCTTGGCTGCTATAGCCGAAAGCCGTTCCTTGTCTTCCGCAAACACAGCCGTGTCACTGCTGCTCAAGGCATTCACTGCGTACTCATTGGCAAGACACATCTGCACCACAAGCATGCGCTCAAGGCTGTTGCCTGGCCTAATCTCCCGGATGGCGGCAATGCAGGCATTGAACAGCAAATCCGAACGTTTTCCTCTGGCTGTTCGTGACAAGCAATGAAGCAAATACGTCGCCGCAGGCTCGTCTTCCGCCCCGAATGCGGCCATAAGTCGCTCTTTCCATTGCGCCGGGCACTCGCCAGCGAGCAACACCGGCGCAATGCCATTCTCTGTTTTCTGGACGAAAACAGACTCGCTCGTGCAGGTTGCCTGAGTCATCGCACCGACTCGTTCAGCGTATTTGCCAGGTAATCAGGATCATTAAAAATGGCATGCAAAGCCTTGTCATCAAGCTTGAGCAGCATCTCCGTCACTCTTCTGTAAAAAGCCGACGGCCCCATGCCGTAGAGCTTTCTGTCCAACACATCACGCAGCGCCGCATGAGTCTCGATCGGAAGACCTGCACCAATAACTCTAATCTTATCACTATTTTGCATAAGTCACCTCGTGTTTTTTTCTTGATGCAGAAATATTGGCCTCCTCTTTTCCAAAATTTCAGAAAGGAATTCCTTTTTCTTCTGCATACAGAACGTAAGCCTCGCAAAAAGATTGCATGGATAAAAGCAGCCAGCAGTCAAAAAAAGCCTTGGCACTTGTTATAAGGGTATAGAAAAAGCATGTTAGGAGGCTTCTTATGCATACTACCACAAATCAGTCTTCCAGCCTTGCATCGGCTCTTCTCTGCGTCCAGCAGGCGCTGCAACCCGCCACAAAGGATGGTAAAAATCCGTATCATGCCACCCGCTACGCCACTCTCAACAGTGTCATGGCAAGCTGCCGTGAGTTGCTTATCAGCCATGGCATCCTGCTTACCCAGATGCCTGTCGTCCAGCCTGTAGAACTTGGTCAGAACGTCCTTGCTCTCGAAACGCGACTCACTCATGTGGATACCGGTGAATATCTTGCCAGCACTGCCATTGTCCCTCTGCCCAAAGCGGATCCCCAGGGACTGGGCAGTGCCATTACCTACGCAAGGCGTTATGCCCTGTGCGCCATATTGGGCATCATTACAGAAGATGATGACGGCAATGCCGCATCCTGTCTGGAGAATCGACAAGCGCCAAACGTAACGGCCGGCCCCAAAAAAGCACGTTCTCTCCTGGCATCTTTGCCGAAGCTCGATGGGGTCAGCTACAGCACGGCCACCAGCTCCGAGGGCCGAACATATGTTGTCGCTGTCGGCGGAACAATGGAAAAGAAAGTCCTTCTCCAGAAAGCGGGCTTCCGATGGGACAACAAGCAGCGGTGCTGGTGGAGATACGCGGACATTGAAAATCAGGACAGCGCCCAGAGCTGTTCGCTGTGAGGAGTCTGTATGAAAGAAACTAACTTGCAACGCCCCCTGGCGTTGATGTCCCTTCTGCACAATGGCCTGCGGCTCCATGCTGCAAAGACGACACAGGCCCAGCTGGGAGACAGGAAGCGCTATGTGGGGTTGTCCGACATCGCCGCCTTCAGCGTCTGCCCTCGTAAAGCTGTCCTGCAAAAACAGCAGCCCGGAACAGCGAATTTTGCCAAGACACTGACGCTTCAGCGGGGACACTGGTATGAAGACGGCATAGCTTCCGCTCTGGAAGCCACAGGCCTGTCCCCTCTGCGCCAGCTTGAAATAGCTGTGACCTACAAGGGCGTCCCCATCAAGGCGCATCTTGATCTTGTGCTGGTGTCTTCTTCCCCGACGCCAACCATCCGTATCCTTGAAGTGAAAAGCATGACAGCCCTGCCCGAACATGTTTACGCCAACCATGAACTTCAGGCCTACGGACAGATCGCGCTGTTCCATGCCTACTACAACAGGCATGTGTTCAGTCTGCGGGACGAACAGGGCACACCGGTTTTCACGGGGCTGTCTTTCCCTGAAGTGGTCGCCAGACTCTGGGGGGAATCTTTCCCGGACAACATCCGCAAGGTAAATGTCGAGGCCTGGCTTCTGGCCCTGACCATGACCGACGGCAAAGGCTTCGGCCCCTATCACTACAACAAGACTATGAAGACTGCGATCCTTGATATGGCGGTGCAGATGTACGGCCTTCTCCCACATCCTGTTGACAGATTGCCTGTGGCTGAGGGCTTTCATCCCCTCTGCTCCTGCTGCGATCATGCTGTAACCTGCCCCAAATTCGCCGGTCCTGAGCATCCTGAACTGGCGCAACGCCTGCAAAAGCTGGTTGACTGGAAAACAGACCGCACTGCGCTGGATGAACGTATCAAGGAGGCAGAGGCCGATATGAAAGAATGGTATGCCCGGACGGACGCTCAGGGGGATTGGGTCATAGCCGGAAAACACCGCTTCAAAGTCGTTCCTCTGACTGGCCGACGTACTCTGGATAAACACGGGCTGGCCAACGAACTCTCCAGTCTGATGCGGGATCAGGGAATCGCTCTGGATGTACCGGCGCTCTTTGCAAAGCATGAGAAGCAGGGGGCCCCCGGCAAGCGCCTTATGCTGCTGCCCTTCTCCAACACAATAACTGACGCCTAATACGGGAACTGATATGGATTACTCCTCGAATGTGGCCTTGTGCCTGAACAGGGCCGCTGCCGGCAGTTTGACGAGAAAGCTGTCTCACCTGAGCAAGGAAAAGGAAGAAAATGTCCAGATCCTTGCCCTGTTTAACAGCGCGGAGTGCTACAAGACCAAAGATGGCGCCGAGGTTTTCCTCTGGAACGACATCTCCTGGTCTCTGGACAAACCTGAGATCGAATATGTGGAATATTTTCTGGATTCGCTGGAAATGGAGGCCTTCCGATTCCTGCGCATCGGCGAAGAAACCGATGACATAGAGGCAAGCGGCGACTACCGGGATAACCCGTTCCGGCTCGATGTAAAACGCAGCCTGTCATTCAGAAAGCCAAGACACCACGCCGGTAAATAAGACCGGCTTTTTTCATCTTTACCGAAGGCTCGTCGTGTCCCGCACGGCGAGCCTTTTTCTTATGGGAGCACGCTCATGGCAAAAATCACGGACTTTGACGCCGGCCTTGTTTTTTCCGGCAAAGCATCGGGGACGAAAATCAGAGGGTATGACGCCCCTACAGCTTATACTCCGGCCCTGGATTCGCAGTATTCGTTCAATCCTACGTCAGGAAGGGACCTTGTTCTCTGGTTTCTGATGGAACACCCCGACCCGCTCTGGATCAGCGGTCCCACTGGCTGTGGCAAGTCCAGTGCCGTACGCCAGATAGCGGCGCGTCTCAACTATCCTGTTTTCGAAGTCAACGGCCACGAGCGTCTGGAAAGCTCTGACCTCATAGGTCATCTGTCCGTACAGAATGGCTCAATGCGCTTTGTTGACGGACCGCTCACTCTGGCACTGCGGCAGGGGGGACTGCTGCTGTTCAATGAAATCGATCTTTGCTCTCCCGCCACACTGGCCGGACTGAATACGATCCTGGACGGCGCGCCACTATGTATCGCCGAAAACAACGGCGAACTCGTCAAGCCCCACCCCATGTGTCGCTTCATCGCTACGGCAAACAGCAATGGCGGGAGTGATGACACCGGTTTGTACCAGGGCGTGCTGCGACTGAATCTGGCTTTCATGGACAGATTTATGCTGATCGAAATGGGCTATCCCGAAGCCGATACCGAAGTATCGCTGCTCCGGCAACGTTTCCCGCAACTGCCCCAGGAGCTTGTCACCGGTATGGTCAGCTACGCCAATGACATCCGCAAGCAATTCATGGGGGCGGACAGCGGACCCGACGCTCTTGCTGTCACCCTGTCCACACGCACACTGCTGCGCTGGGCAGGGCTGACTCTGGCGTACCACCCGCTTTCGGCGCAGGGCATCAGCCCTATCATACATGCATTGGACAGGGCCCTGGCCTCCCGCGCCTCCGCATCTGACAAAGCCGTACTGCACGAACTCGCACGAAAATATTTCCCTGCATCTCACTAACCAGCAACCATAAGGTCATATTCCATGCCCAACGACATCATAACCCTCACACCCCCTGACGCCCTCGACAAGCTGTATGTCCTCAACCTCGACACGACCATCTGGTCTGCTTGCCGCAAACTCACGGCCTCCGATTTTGACAGTGAAAACCAGCTGCCGCCTTCCGCCCTTGCCAGTCTGGGCTTCAAGAAAATCTGTGATCCTGCCCATATGGCTGTGTTCAGCAGGCTCAAGGCCAGAGCCGTTTCTCTTCTTGACAGGCATGCTGTCCGCTTTCTCGGTGGCTGGGCCGTGCCTTCAACCAAGGTTGACGGCATCCTCGACGGTTTGAAGGCCATCAAAGATGAATTTTATACCGAAAAGCCCCTGTTCCTGCAAAACTATGACCGCCTCATCGCGGAGTGGATAAGCAAGTATGAGGTATGGCGGGAATTTCTCGCCAGCAGCACGGTCTCCGCAGACTATGTCGCTCAAAGGCTCACGTTTTCCTGGCAGCTCTTCCGTGTCAAATCGTCTGAGGTGGATTCGACGCTGGACGAAAGTCTCTCCGACCTGGGAAACAAGCTCTTCTCCGAAATCGCCAAAGATGCGGCCGACATCTGGAGTCGGGTCTACGAAGGAAAGATGGAGGTTACGCACAAAGCCCTGTCTCCGCTGTTGACGCTGCGGGACAAACTCAAGGGGCTGAGTTTCGTTTCTCCCCACGCCATGCCCGTGATCAGAATCATGGATACGGTAATGGAAGGCGTGCCGGACAAGGGCAAGTACATTGCAGGCCAATCGCTGCTGAACCTGCAAGGCCTTGTCTGCCTGCTCAAGGACAAGCAAGCGCTGCTCAAGCAGGCAGAGGCCATGCAAAATACGTCCAATGCACAGCGAACCTTGAACTCTATTGTTTCCGCCTTCTCCCCGAACAAGCAAACAGTGGTACCGGTCACACCCGCGTGCCTCAATTCCGGCGGCCTGTGGTGACACCATGCAAGCAGAAACCAAACATATCATGTCGGCCCTGCCGGTTGTGGCCTCCATACTGGGGGATTCACTGGGCGTGAAAGTCAGCATCGGTGAACACAGCACAGCCTGGACGGATGGAACTTCCATATTCCTGCCCAAACTCAGTGTTGAAGGCGATGAAACAGAGCTGGGGCTTGTGCGGGGGTACATCAGCCATGAGGCCGGGCATATCCGGTACACGGATTTTGTCGACCTGCGGGCAGAAGCACTCACAGCACTGGAACAGCGTCTCTTCAACTATTTTGAAGATTACCGGGTCGAGCAGCGCATGGCAGAACGTTATCCCGGCTGTCGCCAGGACTTTCTCTGGCTGATACGGAATCTGTTCGCGACTCCCTTCTCTCGGGAGGAGCTGGAGAACTATGCGGCACAACCACTGGCCGCCTTGCTGGACTATGTCCTGTACTCTGTCAGGGCTCTCTCCCTACCCGTCTTGCGGGGATCAGTCTGTCTGTTGGGACAGATCGTCGAAAACCATTATCCCAACCTGCTGGGCAGGTTCACCTCGCTCATCAGCAGAGTCACGGACTGCCGGAGCACCCGCGACTGTCTTTCCCTTGCCAGGGAGGCGGCAATCCTTTTGCGCGGCTATTTGCACTCCCCCACACAACAGGAGGAACCACCTGAAACAAACGCCCCACTCCCGTCGCAGACGAACTCGGCCGCTATTACTGCTCCCGCGCAGTCCGGGCAGCCGACATCCCCCAAAAGGAACAAGCGGGAAAAACAGCGACAAGCAGAGGGGGCACTGCAAGAAGATAAAGATCAACCGGCTGGCGAGAATCAAAAAAGCGAAGTTTCCGGTCACAGCAAAGCATCTCCCACGCCACAGGAGGCGCTGGCGGAAGCTCTGGACGGAGAAAGCACAGGCTTGCCCGCTGATGAAGGAGAACGCATCGCAAAACAACTCGAAGCCTGCCTGAAGCAATCGAAGAATTGCCGTCCGCACACGGCTATGCTCGTAGAACAGCGCTGCCCTCTCCACAGATTGGATCCTGCACAGCTGGCAGCCTGTAAACGGGTGAGCAATGCTCTCCAGACACGCTTGGGAGCCCGGCTGCAAACCAGAGTGTTGCGTCGTAGTCGGGCAAGCCGTAGCGGAAGGCTCGACGGCCACCTGCTGCATCGTCTGGTGACAGATAGCGCACAGGTATTCAGGCAGCAGGCTGAAATCAGGGGACTGGATACGACTGTCCATATCCTGCTGGACTGCTCCTGTTCCATGGCACATAAGCTCAAGACAGCCTGTGCGTCATGCTATGTCGTAGCCTCTGCCCTGTCGCGTATCCAGGGCGTCCGGGTAGCCCTTACCGCCTTCCCTGCCACAGATGACAATACGTCCGTGTGCCCTGTGTTTCGTCCCGGAGAGCGTACCTCCGATGCCTGTCTTGTGACCGCCCACGGTAGTACACCCATGGCGGAGGCCATGCTCTACGCCTTGCGCGAGCTGCTCAGACAGAGGGAACGCCGTAAATTGCTTATCGTTCTCACCGACGGCAGCCCTGACGATTTCAGGACGGCAATGGACGTTATCGACACTGCAGAACGGCTCGGTATTGAGGTCTGCGGTATTGGTATCGACGCCCGCGCCGTGACGAACCTGTTCTCAAAGTCAGCCGTCATCCGCACTGTCGAAGAACTACCGAAGGCCTTATTCGGCCTGCTCACCTTAACCTTGTAAATGCAAAGGAGCAGAGTATGAACCCTGTCGTGATCGTAGATATCGTTCTTGCCGCCCTGACGATCCTTCGTGGGGCCATGTCGGAACGGCAATAAGCAACCTAAAGCAGAGGAAAGGCACGAGACAGACCTTGACGCCTTTCCCCTTCAAAGAGATACTTCAAAAGCGCAGGGAACGTCTGGCGGTGTCGGGCGAATCCCAAAAGCGCGAAAGCCCTTCTGTGACAAGAAAATCGTGATAGGAAGTCCGGTGGTACCAGCGGTGGTACAGCAGCTTTTTCCGGGGAAGTGTAATCCAATTATTTCAATATATTGAGTGATACAATTGGCTCCCTCCCCCGCCACGTGCTGACACAAGGGCGTTCTGCTTCCGGCAGGGCGCCCTTTTTTCATATCTCCCGGCCATGCCGGGAAAACTTTCTTGCCGAAGATGGCCGGACGGCCGCGGTGCCCGCGACCCTTCCCGGCCAAGGAGACGCTATGGAACACAAGACCCTTGTAGATGCTGTGGTCACAGCCGAATGGGAAATGTTCAGCAACGTGCAGAACGTGGGCGGCAAGGCCTCCTGCCAGATGGATCCCAAGACCTTCCGCATCATGCGTTCCAGCCAGATGGACAACTGGGACGACGAACTGCTGGGCAGCTATCTGGAAGACCTGCTGAACGCCCGTCTGGAAGGGCGTAACCTGGTCACGGAAAAATACGCCCGCATGATGGAATCCACCTTCCCCGAGGAGTACGCCCAGCTGGCCGACAGCCTGCCGCCGCTGGACCCCGAAGCCATGGCCCAGGTGGACGACATCGTGGCCGCCCATGTGCCCTGGAAGGAAGACCTCGACAGCCGCTTCCCCTCGCTGGCCGACAGGGGCCGCCCCCTGCGCAGCCGTGACGACCGTCCGGGCTGGGTCTCCATGGAGACCTACCTGCGCGCGGAACTGCGCACCTATTCCCCCAAGACCATCGCCCTCTATCATCGGGCCACCATGGAACGTCTGCGCAAGGGCGAAAGCGAAGCCGAACAGAACCTGCTCCATCAGGTGCAGCAGTACGGCTTTGAGGACATCGAGAGCGCGGAAAAGCATTTCAGCGCCCGCCGCTGAGGCCATCGACAGCGCCTGACGTCGCCCCGCCGGGAGCAGTCGCGATGATGCGCTTCCGGCAGGGGCACTGCCGCTCTTGAAAAGGCTGCGCCTTCAAAGGCCCGGGAGGAACAGGCTCCGGCCTCCCCCCTGGGCATGGGCATCTGCCCGGCGAACCTCTTGGACTTGCCGGGGCTCGCCATGAGAGCTGAAAACCAAAAGAGCCACCCGCAGGGGTGGCTCTTTTGGTTTGTATGACCGGTACAGAAACAGAGGCCGCAAAAACGAAAAGGGATGCTTCCGAAGAAGCATCCCTTTCCTCTCTTTTCGGGGAAAAAACGGACGGCGGCTAGGCGTTGGCAGCCTTGAGCATTTCTTCCACCATGGCAAGGCTGGTCGCGTTCCGGGCATCCATGCCGCACAGACCGCGCACAGCCAGCATCAGCAGGGTAATGGGCATGCGCACTTCAGCTTTGCCGTTATGGATGATGCAGGTCTGGTCCTGCACCTTCAGGCGATAAGCCCGGCGGCTGTGTTCTTCCGCCCCGGTGCGCATGATGTAGTAGATCTGGTCCTTGTTCTCCGTCACATACAGCTTCTGGCGACACAGCACGCCATGCTCCTCGTCATACCAGGAACACTCGGAGGAAAGGCTTCCACGAAAGCGCATATCCTCGCCATTATCGTGCTTGAGGCTGATATTTTCCAGCGTATCCTGCATGGCACCCTCCCCTTGAGCTGCAGCGTGACGGCAGCCACAGCGACAAAGCAGCAAGGCCAGCACGACACCGGCTGACCCTAGCATCGCAAGAAAAGCTTTGTCAATCCCGCCTCCCGGCGGCTCCAGCCCGTCATTTGCGGGGATCGGGCAGCTCCATGCCCAGGAAGCGGGCATAGCAGCGGGCCACGGCCGATTCGGGATCCATGAGCCCCAGACTGGCCCCGGAAGGCGCGGGGACCTCTTCCTTCGGACGCCCGGCGGAGCGCTCCAGCACCGGGCTGGGCGCATCCAGATCCTGATGGTCCAGCATCAGGGAGACCTTCACCGCCGTGAAGAAATCCTCCTGCAGGAACTCATTGACCCGGCGCACGATCTCCGGCCCCATATAATAGAGCTCCTGCAGCAGCACGGCGTCTTCGGCGCCGATGAGCAGCTTGTCGTCATGGTGGCCCAGCGGACGGGCCAATGGCGCCAGATCCGGCCCCAGCACGGCATCCCAGCTGCGCCACAAGCGGCTCAGCTTCGCCTGCTCCGGGGACGCGCCCAGAGAGATGAAGACCTTTTTCAGCACGCTCCCTGTCCGTGCCGGGCCGTGCCATTCCTCGAAGCGGGCCTCGTGCCCGGGTTCGGTGCTGCGCCGCCGCGTGATCCACGTCCGCGGGCGCGGGGCCTCCGCTGCGTCGGCCTGTGCCTTCTTTGCTGTCCTGCGTTTCCTCCCGCCCGTATCCGTCGGCGGCGGCAGCACGACCAGCGAGTCTTTGCGCCGTGCCGCCCGGTCTTCCTCCGCTTCCAGCCCGGCATCGAAACGGGCCTGCATGTCCGCGGCCCACTGCCGGAACGCGGCCTCGCGCCGCCCCATGCCTGTCCCGGAAGACGGTGCAGGACAAGGGGCCCCGGCCACAGGGGACGCTGCGGGCCGGGCAGTCCCGTTTGCCTCCCCTTCTGCGCGGTGTCCGGCAGATGCGGAAGAAACAGCTCCCTGTACGGGAGCAGGGCTTCCCTCCGGTATGCGCGCATCGCCGGGTACGGCTGGTGACGCTCCTCCCTTCTCTCCGGCCAGCGGTACGGAAGCGTTCCCGCTGCCGGCTACCGGCGCTGCTGTCGTGCCGCCCCCACGGCGACGCATGGGTGAGCTTTTGCCCTCTGCAGGTGTGGCTTCGGGGACGGGGGCAACAGGAGCCGCCGCAGCAAAGGGGGCCGCTGCCGGTACGGGCTCAGGAAAAGAAGCGGCCGGGACCGTCTCCGTACCACGGGCCGCCGTCCGGGCGGACGACGCTTCCCTATCCGGAGGAGCGGGAAAATCATCCCAGTCATCGTCCCCGGGCAGCACCACCAGACCGCCGCCCGATGACGACAGGCCGTATTCCGCAGCCAGACGATCCGCTTCGGCAGCCAGTGCCGCCGCATCCATAGGACGTTCCGCAGGCTGTCGCTCCGGTACCGGCGCTGTGGTCGGACCGGCTTCCCCCGCGGATGCGGGAGTGGTTGCAACAGCCTTCTTGCGGCCGCGCCCGCCGGATGCGGCTGGATGCCCCGCGCGGGAAACGGCTCTCCGCCCTGCGGCAGGCTGGGGCAACCCCGCATCAGACACAGCGGCCTCCGCATCAGCTGCATGCCGAACAGCGAAAGATCCCTCTGACGGTGGGGCCATCTGTGCGACAGCCTCGGCCACGGGAACCGGCCCGTCCTCGGCCACAGGTGCAGCCTTCGGACTGCCCGCACGACGACGTTTGGGTGAGCTTTTTGCCTCCGCAGGTGTGGCTTCGGGGACGGGAGCAACAGAAGACGCCGCAGCGAAGGGCGCCGCTGCCGGTACGGATTCAGGAAAAGCAACGGCCGGGACCGTCTCCGTAACGTGAGCCCCCGTCCGGGCGGACGACGCTTCCCTATCCGGAGGAAGAGAAAAATCATCCCAGTCATCGTCCCCGGGCAGCACCACCAGACCGCCGCCCGATGACGACAGGCCGTATTCCGCAGCCAGACGATCCGCTTCGGCAGCCAGTGCCGCCGCATCCATGGAACGTTCCGCAGGCTGTTGTTCCGGTACCGGCGCTGTGGTCGGACCGGCTTCCCCCGCGGATGCGGGAGCGGTCGCAGCAGCCTTCTTGCGGCCGCGCCCACCGGAAGTGGGGGCACGCCCGGCACGGGAGACGGCTCTCCGCCGTGCGCCGGAGTGAGGCTGATCCTCTCCCGGTACGGATGCTGCCGCCTCCACAGCGGACTGGCCAACAGAAGGCTTCACTACCGGTGATGAGGCCTCCTGTGCGACAGACCCGAACGCGGGAGCCGGCTCGGTAGCGGAAACTGCCCCGGTATCGGTCACCGGCGCGGCCTTCGTGCCGCTCGCACGACGACGCCGGGCAGTCGTCTTTTTCGGAGGAGTGGCAGGTCCCGGCGGTACCGTGGCCGCGGCCGTGTCGGCGGGCGGGATCACCGGAGGGATTTCCGGGAGCGCGGCTTTGGTGGCGGCAACGCCCTGCGATGCATCTTCCTGTGGGACGGCGTCCGCCGCTTCCCGGGGAGCCCTGTCCGGCGCAGATCTCTTTTTCCGCCCGCCGTTCCGCTCGCGGGAAGACGCCGAGCCTGCCGCCTGCCGTTCCTCAAGGCCATCCGCCGATGCCTTTTCGGCCGGCGGTTCTCCCTGCGTCGCCTTTTTCCCCTTCCCGGCCGTCTTTTCCGAGCGCGCCGGAGACGGCTCAAGACCACAGGCCTCCAGCAACGAGAGGGCCGTGGCCGTGATAACGGTCACCCGCTTGCGCGACAACCGTCTTTTTGTCTCCTCCCCGGCAGCGGAAGACCGGTCGGGGGCAGCATCGGAAGGCGAGGACATGGAACTCCTTGACTATATCCAGATAGGCTGATATTTGCATCAAGCAAATTTGATACATAGATCGCAGGCGCGCCCGGCGCGCCGTACAGGGGCACGCATGGCACTGGTATATTTCAAGGCACTTTCAGACGAGACCCGTCTGCGACTGGTGCATATCTTGCTGCATTACGAACTCTCGGTCAACGAGCTGGTGCGCATCCTCGGCATGGGGCAGTCCCGCGTCTCGCGCCACCTCAAGATCCTGACCGAAGCGGGCCTGCTGACCTCGCGCCGGGACGGCCTGTGGGTCTTCTATGCCGCCACGCGCTGCGGCGAGGCCAGCGACTTTTTGCAGGCCATGGGGCCCTTTTTGCATACGGACACGGCCATGCGCGAGGATCTGGCCATGGCGGCCCAGATCCTGGAGGAACGCGCCCTCAAGACGCGCCAGTTCTTCAACGCCATCGCCGAGGACTGGGACGAGCTCAACCGCGAAGTGCTGGAAGATTTCGACCTGCCCGCCGCCGTGCTGGCCGCCGTGCCCGCGGGCTGCCGCGTGGCCGTGGACCTGGGCTGCGGCACCGGCGCGGTGCTGGAGCGCCTGCTGCCCGCCAGCCGGAGCCTCATCGGCGTGGACGGCTCGGCCCGCATGCTGGAGATGTGCCGCCGCCGCTTCAACCCCGTGGATCTGGCCAACGAGAACCGCATCTCCCTGC
Source organism: Desulfovibrio piger (assembly GCF_012843875.1). Taxonomy (GTDB): domain Bacteria; phylum Desulfobacterota; class Desulfovibrionia; order Desulfovibrionales; family Desulfovibrionaceae; genus Desulfovibrio. Next base: position 34,332 of record NZ_JABAFY010000019.1, read on the forward strand.
GCATCGGCGAGCTGGATCACCTGCCCCTGCGTGACCAGGAAGCGGACTTCGCCTGCATCAACCTTGTCCTGCACCACCTGTCCGACCCCGGCGAGGGCCTGCGCGAGATCCGCCGCAGCCTGACCACGGGCGGGCACCTGTTCGTGGCCGATTTCCTCCAGCACCACGACGAGACCATGCGCAGCCGCTACGGCGACCGCTGGCTGGGCTTCGACGAAGAGCGCCTGCAGGAACGCCTGCGCCAGGCCGGTTTCGAAGTCCTGTCCTGTACGCGGCAGGCCGTGGGCCGCGGCCTGTTTCTGCTGCTGGTGCAGGCACGCGCCTGTTAGGGATATTTTCGGGGGGAAGGCCCCCCGTGCCCCATCTTCCCCCAAACGTGCTCCATTCAGGAAAGCCTGCCCCCGATGGGGAGCGGCGCACCTGTCCCGGGGGATATGGCCCGGAAAAGGCACACAAGATTTCCCGCGCGGCCTTACCGAAGGCTGTGCACCATCCCCGCACAGGGGACAACGACCATGCCGCAGACCGCCCTTTTGTGGAGCGGCCCAACATACTTCCTCAAGGAGAATGGAACGATGACCAAAGCCCTGGACCTTTCCCTGGCCTACAAAGTGGCCGACATGGCCCTGGCCGATTTCGGCAAGAAGGAAATGCAGCTCTCCGAGCGCGAGATGCCCGGCCTCATGGAGTGCATCCGCAAGTACGGTGACCAGAAGCCCCTCAAGGGCCTGCGCGTGACCGGCTCCCTGCACATGACCATCCAGACCGCCATGCTCATCAAGACCCTGCACGCCCTGGGCGCGGACATCCGCTGGGCCTCGTGCAACATCTTCTCCACCCAGGACCACGCCGCTGCCGCCATCGCCGAGCAGGGCATGGCCAAGGTCTTCGCCTGGAAGGGCGAGAGCCTGGAAGATTACTGGTGGTGCACCGAAATGGCCCTGACCTGGCCTGACGGCAAGGGCCCCGACCTGATCGTGGACGACGGCGGCGACGCCACCCTGATGATCCACAAGGGCGTGGAAGTGGAAAACGATCCCTCCCTGCTGGAAAAGACCTACGACAACAAGGAATTCCAGATCATCATGGATCGTCTGGCCCTGCGCTACAAGGAAGATCCCAACCACTGGCATGAAGTGGCCGCCAAGGTGAAGGGCGTCTCCGAAGAGACCACCACCGGCGTGCACCGCCTCTACCAGCTGGAAGCCGAAGGCAAGCTGCTCTTCCCGGCCATCAACGTCAACGACTCCGTGACCAAGTCCAAGTTCGACAACCTCTACGGCTGCCGCGAGTCCCTGGCCGACGGCATCAAGCGCGCCACCGACGTCATGGTGGCCGGCAAGGTCGTGGTCGTGGTGGGCTACGGCGACGTGGGCAAGGGCTGCGCCCAGTCCATGCGCGGCTTCGGCGCCCGCGTGCTGGTGACCGAGATCGACCCCATCTGCGCCCTGCAGGCCGCCATGGAAGGCTTTGAAGTCACCACCATGGAAGACGCCCTGGCCGAAGGCGACATCTACGTCACCTGCACCGGCAACCTGCGCGTCATCACCGGCGAACACATGGAAGGCATGAAGGACGAAGCCATCGTCTGCAACATCGGTCACTTCGACAACGAGATCGACATGCACTACCTGGAGTCCACCCCCGGCATCACCAAGCTGAACATCAAGCCCCAGGTGGACAAGTGGACCCTCAAGTCCGGCCGCAGCATCATCGTGCTGGCCGAAGGCCGCCTGGTGAACCTGGGCTGCGCCACCGGCCACGCCAGCTTCGTCATGTCCAACAGCTTCACCAACCAGACCCTGGCCCAGATCAAGCTGGCCAAGGGCGACCTGGAAAAGAAGGTCTACACCCTGCCCAAGGAACTGGACGAAGAAGTGGCCCGCCTGCACCTGGCCCGTCTGGGCGTCAAGCTGACCACCCTGACCCAGGAACAGGCCGACTACATCGGCGTGAAGGTCGAAGGCCCCTACAAGCCCGACCACTACCGCTACTAGGCCGCAGCGGGCCGTCGTCTTTGCCCGGGCCTCGCACCGGGACACGGACGACAAGCAAAAATAAAAAAGGAGAGGCTCCTCAAGGAGCCTCTCCTTTTTGAAATAAAACGCGCCGGGAAGGGACGGGGCCGACCGGATGCCGCCCGCACGCTCCCCGTTGCGATGGAAGCGATCACGGCAGCGGGAGCAGCCGCCTTTGAGGGAGGAGGAACTCCTTCGCTCAAAAATGCCGGTGCCTCAGCCCGTGTTGCTTAGGCCCTGGGCTTGCCATCCTCCACGACCACATCGGCGTCGGTCACGTCGTCCTTGCGGGGCGCGGCCGTATTCTTGGGCGCTTCGCCCAGGTCTTCGGGGTCCACGTCCACGATGTCCTCGGCAGGCGCGTCGCCCTTCTTTTCCCCGGCTTCGAGGGCCGCGGCATCGGCGGCGGCTTCCTCAGGCGTGTAGGCGGGGCCGGGCGGCAGGGCATAGCCGCCACCATCCACGGCCTGCAAGGGTTCGATGCCCCGGTTGAGGGGGATGCTGCCCTTGCTCACCAGCACGATGCCGGTCTTTTCCAGCACCTCGCGCCGGTAGGCGTATTCCTGCTCCATGCGGCGGTGGCGGTAGATGAGCAGCAGGCGCCCCAGATAACAGGCCGCCAGCAGGGCCGCGATGCTGCCCGCGATCCACGGGATGTAGGGCTTGAGTGCGGCACCAAAGGCCACCACGGCCGAGAACATGCCGTCCACGAAGACCAGGGCCGCGGCCAGCAGCAATATGCCCAGCAGGATGACCACAGTGGGCGCGTGTTGCACACAGGCGTAGAAATAGCGCAGCCGCTTGGGCACCATGCGTTCCGAGCCGGGCTTGCCGGGCTGGCGCTCCCGCTCCAGGGTGTTGGAGACCCAGAGGCCGGAAAGATGCACGATGAGCAGCAGCGCCACCGGAGCGGCCACAGCGCCGATGGCCCAGCCCAGGATGGGGAACTGGGCTTCGGGCGGGCCCCCGGCCAGCGACGGCTTGGCGTGCATGATACCATAAAAGAAGGCGATACCGCCGATGATCAGCTCAAGGAAGAAGATCGCGATGAGCAGATAGATGATGGTGTCGCGATTCTCGCCCTTGTACCAGTGACGGATGGCCTCGTCCCTGCCGGCGTCGGCAGCGGCTCCGGTCTTGCCAGCGGCGGCACCGGCGGCTTTCTTGCCGGTCCCGGCGGCGCTGTTGCGCATTTCGGAAGCGTTGCTGGACGCAAAGGTGGATTCGTTATTTTTCATGTTCCCGAACATAGCCGGGCGGGGCAGCGGAGGCAAGAGCAAACCCTTGCCCCGGAAGCGCTTCTGGCTTAGTCTGCGCCAACAGGAGGACAGCATGCATATTCTCGTTACCGGAGCCGCGGGCTTCATCGGCTATCATCTCTGTGACCGTCTGCTGGCCCAGGGCCACACCGTGGTGGGCCTGGACAACCTCAACGACTACTACGACGTCCAGCTCAAGAAAGACCGTCTGGCTCAGCTGGAAGGCCGTCCCGGTTTCCGCTTCGTACTGCAGGACATGGCCGAACGCGAGGCCATGGGCGCCCTGTTCGCGGCCGAAAAGTTCACCCATGTCATCAACATGGCGGCCCAGGCCGGTGTGCGTTACAGCCTCATCAATCCCATGGCCTATGTGGATTCCAACCTGGTGGGCTTTGCCAACCTGCTGGAAGGCTGCCGCCACAACGGCGTGCAGCACTTCGTCTTCGCGTCCTCCTCGTCGGTCTACGGGCTCAACACCAGCCAGCCCTTCTCGGAACACAACAACGTGGACCATCCCGTGAGCCTGTATGCGGCCACCAAGAAGAGCAACGAGCTCATGGCCCACTCCTACAGCCACCTGTACGGCCTGCCCTGCACGGGCCTGCGCTTCTTCACGGTCTACGGCCCCTGGGGCCGCCCGGACATGGCCCTGCAGCTCTTTGCCCACGCCATCATGAAGGACGAGCCCATCAAGGTGTTCAACGGCGGCCGCATGCGCCGCGACTTCACCTATATCGACGACATCGTGGAAGGCGTGGTGCGCCTGCTGCCCCTGGCGCCCAAGCCCGACCCGCAGTGGGATGCCGCCACCCCCGACCCGGCCACCAGTTCCGCGCCGTGGCGCATCTACAATATCGGCAACAACCAGACCGTGGAACTCAACGATTTCATCGCCGCCCTCGAAGAGGTGCTGGGCAAGAAGGCCATCCGTGACCTGCTGCCCATGCAGCCCGGCGATGTGGAAGCCACCTGGGCCAACATCGACGCTCTGTCGCAGGCCACGGGCTTTGCGCCCGTGACGCCCCTCAAGACCGGCATCGAGCGCTTTGTGGCCTGGTTCAAGGAATATTATTACGCATGAGTGACATCATCCTGCCCGCCCCTACCCCGGAACGCCCGGAGATCCTGGCCCCGGCCGGTGACGCCCAGTGCTTCACCGCGGCCCTGGCCGCCGGTGCCGACGCCGTATACCTGGGCCTGAAGCACTTCTCGGCCCGTATGCAGGCCGAGAACTTCGGCCTTACCGACCTTTCGCGCCTCACCGACCTGGCCCACGAGGAACAGGCCCGCGTCTATGTGGCCATGAACGTGCTGGTCAAGCCGCAGGAGACCGCGGCGGCCTACCGTCTCATCCATCGTCTGGCCCGGCAGGTGCGCCCCGACGGCATCATCGTGCAGGATCTGGCCATGCTGGATCTGGCGCGGCAGGCCGGTTTCGAGGGCGAGATCAACCTCTCCACCCTGGCCAACATCACGCACCCGCAGGGCCTGCAGACCGCCAAGGACCTGGGCGCCAGCCGCGTCATCCTGCCGCGTGAGCTCTCCATCGACGAGATCCGCGCCATGGGCGAGGCCTGCCCCGAAGGGCTGGATCTGGAATGCTTCGTCCACGGCGCGCTGTGCTACTGCGTGTCGGGCCGCTGCTACTGGTCCAGCTACATGGGCGGCAAGAGCGGCCTGCGCGGCCGCTGCGTGCAGCCCTGCCGCCGCGTCTACCGTCAGGGCGGCGCCGCTGCCGCGGCCATGGCCAAACAGGCCGAACAGCAGGCCCGCGAACAGGGCCGCAACGGACGTGACGGCGGCCGCGACATGCGCCGTCCCCGTCCCCAGCGCAGCAACCCCGGCAAGGGACGCGACGGACGCTTCTTCTCCTGTCTGGACCTTTCGCTGGACGTGCTGGCCAAGACCCTGCTGCACATCCCGCATCTGGTCTCGTGGAAGATCGAAGGCCGCAAGAAGGGCCCGCACTACGTCTATCACGTGGTCACGGCCTATCGCATGCTGCGCGACAATCCCGGCGACCCGCAGGCCCGCAAGGACGCCGAGGCCATCCTCGAGATGGCGCTGGGCCGTCCCGGCAGCCGTGCCCGCTTCCTGCCGCACAAGGACAACCTCATCCCCACCGATCCGTCGGGGCAGACCAGCTCCGGCCTGCTGGCGGGCAAGATCAATGTGACGCCCGAAGGCCAGGTGCTGCTCAAGCCCCATTTCGAGCTGCTACCGCAGGACTATCTGCGCGTGGGCGTGGAAGACGAACGCTGGCACGCCACCCTGCCCGTGACGCGCCGCACGCCCAAGGCGGGCACCCTGATGCTGCGCCTGCCCAAGCACAAGACGCCCAAGGCAGGCACGCCGGTCTTCCTCATCGACCGCCGCGAGCCCGAACTGATGCAGATCCTCAGGGAGTGGCAGGCCCGGCTCGACCGCATGCCCACCCGGCCCAGCAAGGCCGTGGAGAGCGAGCCCCGTCTGCCCCGGCCCGTCAGGCCCGCGCCCCGGCCCGAGATGGTGGTGCGCGCCAGCATGCCGCAGGGCCGCGAGACCCGCGGCTGCCGCAGCCAGAACACCGGCCTGTGGCTCTCGCCGCGCACGGCCGAGATCTCGCGTACCATCGCTCCGCGCATCTGCTGGTGGCTGCCGCCCGTCATCTGGCCCGAAGAGGAAGAGGCCATCCGCCGCCGTCTGGCCCACTTGACCCGCGAAGGCGCGCGCCACTTCGTCTGCAACGCCCCCTGGCAGCGTGACCTGTTCCCGGCGGAACTGCTGGCCCGCATGAACGACGAGCCCGAGGATCCCAAGCACAGCGATGCCCTCGACCTGCTGGCCGGGCCCTTCTGCAACGTGGCCAATGCCGCCGCGCTGGGCGTGCTGGCCGACATGGGCTTCAAGGGCGCGTACATCAGCCCCGAACTGCCTGCCGACGACATCCTGGCCCTGCCTCGCCAGAGCCCGCTGCCGCTGGGCATGGTGCTGGGCGGCTTCTGGCCCGTGGGCATCAGCCGCTTCGGCCTGCTGGGCATCAAGCCCAACGAGCCGTTCATGAGCCCCAAGGGCGAGGTCTTCTGGGCCCGCCAGTACGGCGGCAATGTCTGGCTCTATCCCGGCTGGCCCCTGGATCTCACCGCCAAGCGGCAGGAGCTCCAGCAGGCAGGCTACAGCTTCTTCGCCCGTCTGGAAGAGAACCCGCCCTCCAGTCTGCCCGAGATGCGGCGCCAAGGCCTGTTCAACTGGGACGGTGCCTTGCTGTAACATATCAAAATAAACGGAAAACAGGGGAGGGAGCCCCTTAATCCTTGCTATCGATGCCGTAAGGTGCCTATGCGCCAACGGGCACGGCCTGCGGCCGCCTTCGGTCGCTGCTGGCGGCAAAAAGGGGTTCCCTCCGTACCCCCCTTCTTCCCCAAAACCCGCACACAGGAAAGACAAACGGTATTGCCCACGGGGATACCGTCTGTGCCCAAAGGAAATGGCTCCGGCACGTTTTCCGGTACTGTCTCCCGCGCAACCGTAAAGCATCACAGGGCCATGCCGCAGGCATGGCCCTGTTTTTTCATGTAACCGCCCTTTCAGGTGGGGAAGCTTTTCCATGTTTCGCGGAAAGTCACCGGAAGGCAGCCCGCGAACGCCATGTCCGTTGCAACAGGACGAACCGCGGCATCGCCCACAGCGCCCTCCTCCCCTCCAGCAAGCCGCCATCACCACCGTACGCCCATGAACGATACCGCCATCACGACCGCCCGTGCCCTCTTCCCCCGGGGCCTGCACCAGCCGCAGGACAGCTACCGTTTCGGCGCGGACGCCCTGCTGCTGGCGGCCTTCGCGGCGGAAAGCCTTGCCTCCCTGCCGGGAACGGCCCCCCGGAAGGTGGCGGAGCTTGGCAGCGGCTGCGGTGCGGCCCTGCTGGGCCTGTGCCTGTATCTCTCGTCCGGCACGGCGGAGATGCCGGAGCACTGTCATCAGGCAGACGCGCTGCCCCGCCAATGCCCCTGCACGCAGCCTTCAGAAGCACCATCCGCTGCCGCTGGCGGACAGCCGACGGGAGAAGGCCGCGGAGGACACAACGCCCCTCACCTGCACGCTCTGGGGCTGGAGCAGGACACGGCCTTATGCGCTGCGGCCACGGCAAACGCCCGCCTTCTGGGGCTGGAAGATGTGTGCCGCTTCCGGCAGGGCGACCTTGCCGACACGCATTTTTTGCGGGACTGCGGCGAAAATGCCTTCCATCTCGTCCTGGCCAACCCGCCCTATGCGCTGACGAGCAGCGGCCGCCCCTCGGCCAGTGCCCGGCGCGACGCCGCCCTGCGCGGCCCCGCCTCTCTGCACGACGGCCCGCATGCCCGCCAGCGGCGGCCCGGCCCCAATGGCGTGTCTGATCCGCTGGCCGTGTTCTGCCATGCGGCCCGGCGCCTGCTGCGCCATCACGGTCTGTTCTGCTGCATCTTCCCGGCGGAGGACCTGTCCCGCCTGCTCTCCACACTGGAGCGGGAGCGTCTGGGCTGCCGCCGCATCCTGCCCCTCTGCCCCCGCGCCGGAGAAGCCGCCAAACGGGTGCTGGTGCTGGCGCGCAAGGACGCTGCCGCCCAATGCCGGCTGGAAGCTCCCCTGCCCCTGCACGACGGACAGGCCTGGAGCCGCGGGGCCCTTGCCTTCTGCCCCTGGCTGGGCGCGGGCCATGAGGAAAAAAGATAGCGCCCTCCCATCCCTGAAAACAGGGAGCCACGACGGCCAGCGGCCCGGTGTCGCAATGGCAGCCACCCGGAAGTGCCTCTATCCCCGAAGACGGTCCGAGCCCCTCACCGCAGGTGACAGGTGCGGTCGCGAGAATGCACCGCCCTTGCCTTGCGACCGGCTTTCCATAACAATATCGGTTTACTCATCCTGACATCGCGGAGCCTGTCCATGAATTTCATCGCCGACCTGCACATCCATTCCCGCTTTTCCCGTGCCACCAGCAAACAGCTCTCGCCCCGGCATCTGGCTGCCTGGGCCCGCTGCAAGGGCATCAACGTGCTGGGCACCGGCGACTTCACCCACCCGCAATGGCGGGACGAGCTGCGCCAGCAGCTGGTGCGCGACGAGGCCAGCGGCCTGTACCGCCTGTCCGGCCCGGCGGAGGAGCTGGACTTTTTGCAGGGAAAGACACCGCCGGATGCCGACGGGCCGCTCTTCCTGCTCCAGACCGAGATCAGCTCCATCTACAAGCGTCAGGGCAAGGTGCGCAAAGTCCACAACCTGATCTTCGTGCCCACGCTGGACGATGCCGACCGCCTTTCGCAGCGGCTGGAGCTGGTGGGCAACCTGCATTCCGACGGCCGTCCCATCCTGGGCCTGGACTCCCGCGACCTGCTGGAGATGACGCTGGATGTCTGCCCCGAGGCCGTGCTCATCCCGGCCCATGTCTGGACGCCGTGGTTCGCCCTGTTCGGCTCCAAGTCCGGTTTCGACCGGCTGGAGGACTGCTTCGACGACCTTTCCTCCCACATCTTCGCGCTGGAGACGGGCCTTTCCTCGGACCCGGGCATGAACCGCATGGTCAGCCAGCTGGACGGTTACGCGCTCATCTCCAATTCCGACGCCCACTCCGGGGCCAATCTGGGCCGCGAGGCCAACTTCTTTGCGGGCGCGCCCTCCTATGACGGCATCTTCGCCGCCCTGCGGGCCGCGGCCCGCCGCCTGCCGCCCGAACAGCAGCCCCAGGACTGCCGCTTCCTGGGTACCATGGAATTCTACCCCGAAGAGGGCAAATACCATCTGGACGGCCACCGGGCCTGCGGCGTGGTGCTGGAACCGCGCGAGGCCCTGGCCCTGGACAACATCTGCCCGGTCTGCGGCAAGCCCCTGACCATCGGCGTGCTGCACCGCGTCTGCGAGCTGGCCGACCGCGAAACGCCCGCCAGCCTGCTCCATGAGCCGGAGGCCCGGCCCCTGATCCCCCTGCCCGAACTGGTGGGCGAGATCCTGGGCGTGGGCAGCGGCTCGCGCAAGGTGCAGGACAGGTACGCGGCCCTGCTGCGCGAGCTGGGGCCCGATCTGGACATCCTCTGCCGCATGGACGAGGAGCAGGTGCGCCGCCACTGGGAGCCGCTGGGCGAGGCCGTGGCCCGCATGCGCCGGGGCCAGGTCATCCGCAAGGGCGGCTATGACGGCGAATACGGCGTGGTGCGCGTCTTCAGCCCCGAAGAAGCCGCGGAATGGCAGGGGTCGACCCGCAGCCGCAGCCTGCTGGACGGTGCCGCGCCCCGCAAGCGCGGACGGCCCAAAAAGGTGGCGGACCCCGCCCCGCAGGCCCCGGAGCAGGAGACCGCCGCCACGGTGGCGGCCATCCGGGTGCGCCGCAAGAAGGACAGCGCCGCGCCTGCCGAAAGCGAACCCGAGCCCGCCACGCCCGACGGGCGCACGCTGGGCGGCTTTTCCCCGGCACAGGCCGAGGCCCTGACCGCCGGACTGGAGACGGGCACGCCCGTGCTGGTGCTGGCCGGGCCCGGTGCGGGCAAGACGCGCGTGCTGGTGGGCCGTCTGCAATATCTGCTGGCCCATGACGTACCGGCCTCGCAGCTGCTGGCCGTGACCTTCACCCGACGCGCCGCGCAGGAGATGCGGCAACGCCTGCAGGCCCCGGCCGGAGACGGCGCTGTCCCCGCGGCCCTGCCCCGCTGCGATACCCTGCATGCCCTGGCCTGGAGCGTGGTGCAGCGCGAGCTGCCCTCGGCGCTGCTCCTGCCCGAAGACGCGGCCAAGGCCCTGTTCGTGGATGCCGGGCACCCGGAGAGCCGCGAAGAACGCAAGACCCTGCGTCGCCTTTGGGAGCGTTTGCAGTGGTCTCGTGAACAGGGGCTGTCCGCCGACGAGCTCCCCGACGACCTGCGCGCCGCCGTGGCCGACTGGCAGGCCGCCCGTACCGTGCGCAGCCAGAGCCCGCTGCTGGATTACGCCGACCTGCTGGAATTCTTCCTTTTCCATCTACGTGCCCGTCAGGGCGAGGACATCCGGCCCGACCTGGAGCACAGCCTGCTGCCGCCCGCCTGCCGGGCCCTGCTGGCTGCCGCCGTGACGGAACGGCACCATCCGGCCCAGACGCCTGCCCCCTCTCCCACGACTTCCGCCGGGCCGGACACGACGCCCGAACATCATGAAGCCCCGCACAAAGGCCACGCCGTGCCGCGCCAGATGTCCCTGCTGGGCATGGTGGCCGCCACGGCAGCCCCCGCCCCGGTTCCTGCGCCCTCCCGCCGGGCTTCGGCCCTGCCCTGGCGGCATGTGCTGGTGGACGAGGTGCAGGACCTTTCCCCGGTGCAGCTGCGCCTGATCCGCGCCCTGTTGCCCGAGGACGGCAACGGCTTTTTCGGCATCGGCGACCCTGACCAGGCCATCTACGGCTTCCGTGGCGCCAGCGGCCAGAGCGAGGACAGCCTGCGCGCCCTCTGGCCCTCCCTGCGCGTCTGCCGTCTGGGCCAGAGCTACCGCGCCAGCCAGGGCGTGCTGGACATGGCCCAGAGCCTGCTGCAGGGCCGCGGGCACTGCGGCGCCCTGCAGGCCATGCGCCGGGAACAGGCCCGCCTGCATCTTTTCTCCGCCCCCGACCAGCAGGCCGAGGCCCGCTGGATCGCGGGCCGCATCCGCCAGCTGCTGGGGGCCACGGCCCATACGCTCATGGACCAGATCGCGCAGGAAGACGAGCTGGCCGGGACCCTTTCTCCGGGCGACGTGGCCGTGCTGGTGCGCCTCAAGGCCCAGATACCGGTCATCCGCCGCGCGCTGGAGCAGGAGGGCATCCCCTGCGCCGCGCCCGCGCAGGAGGACTGCTGGCAAGATCCCCTCTGCGCCGCCGTGCTGCGTCTGGTCATCGCCCGCGGCCAGGGCGAGGCCCCTGTCCCTGTCAGCGACGACGCCGAGAGCGACGACCTGCTGCCCCTGCTGGAACAGGCGCTGGATCTGGCCCCGGACGCGCCCCTGCCCGATCCCCAGGCCCTGCAGGCCCGCCTTTCCGGGCACAGCCGCCTGCCCGCCCCGCTCTGGCAGGGCACGGCATGGAAGCAGCTTTGCCGTGCATGGCAGGACTGCGGCCAGTGGGAGGCCCTTGTGCAGCAGCTGGGCCTGCAACATGAGGCGGAACTCATCCGCGCCCGCTCGGAACAGGTGCAGATCCTGACCCTGCACGCCTCCAAGGGTCTGGAATTCCAGGCCGTGTTCCTGCCCGGACTGGAAGAGGGCCTGCTGCCCATGCGCCGGGACCTGCTGCTGGAGAACCCGGACGACGACATGTCCCCCGCCGCGCAGGCCGCCCGCCTGGAAGAAGAGCGCCGCCTGTTCTATGTGGGCCTGACCCGTGCCGCCCGCGCCCTGTATGTGAGCCACAGCGCCGGGCGCCGCCTCTTCGGCCGGGAACTAGAGCTGGAACCCTCCAGCTTCCTGCCGCTGGTGCGCAACTTCTGCCGCCAGAGCACCCTGGCCCGCCACACCAAGGCCGTGCGGGAGCACCTGTCGCTGTTTTAAGAGAATGTCCGGCATACACCTTGCTATACCAGTTTTCTCCAAAGGATACAGGCCAAAGCAAGGTAAAGTAGTCCCATAAAATTGACGAGGTAACAA
>NZ_JABAFY010000002.1 GCF_012843875.1 Desulfovibrio piger
GAGAGGCTCGATACGTTCCCACAGCTCATCAGGCACATCACGAAAATCTGTTTGTTTCATGGGACGAGATTACCACACCTTTTAAAATCAAAAAACATGCCGGACATCCTCTTATTTTCGAGATGTAACCTGTGATGATCAAAATCATTTCATCTTTCTTATTTCTCTTGCCATGGCTTTGCTCAGCCTTTATGCTTCACTCATAAAATAATCTGCATTTACTGCTCGCCAAAGTTTTCCTTCGTACTCCTTTCTCCCCCCATTCAGGCCATAGACGCCAAACTCACCGGCATGTTCAAGCGGTTTCACAAATAGCGAGAACCACCGTTGTCCGCGGGAAACGACGTTTTGGCCAATTCTGAAGAGCAGATAGACTGAGCATATACAACCCGGGCAAAAACCGAACAGCTCAGAAGATGACCGAAGAGCGGCTTTCGTACTAACGTCAGAAGGACCTCGATATACTTATGGCTCAGTACCGGCGGCGTGGCCACCAGCAAATGGCCACGCTGCCGCACGCCTGCCTGTCGAGCAGCCTGACTTTCAAAAGTCCCCGTTTTCACTCAAAACACAAACAAAAGCAGTCCAAGACGCACTCCTTTTCCGTTTTTTATGCTCCTCCCCCTCCACTCCCCCCTCGTCATCTCCGCCAGCCGGGCCACGGACATCCCCGCCTTCCACGGGGAGTGGTTCATGGCCCGGCTGCGGGCGGGCTTTTGCCGTCGGCGCAATCCCTTCAATAGCCGTCAGGAGAGCCTCATCTCCTTTGCGCGCACGCGTGTTTTCGTCTTCTGGAGCAAGCATCCCGCGCCCTTCCTGCCGCATCTGGCGGAGATCGCGGCCACAGGGCGGCAATTCTACTTCCAATACACCCTCAATGCCTACGAGGCCGAGGGGCTGGAGCCCGGCCTGCCCTCCCTGTGCCGCCGTCTGGAGACATTCAAGCGGCTGGCGGACACCATCGGCCCGCAGCGGGTCATCTGGCGTTGCGATCCCCTCATCGTGGGCGGCCGCCTGAGTACGGATGCCCTGCTGGAACGTATCGACCGGCTGGGGCGTGAGCTTTCCCCCTATACGGAAAAGCTCGTCTTCAGCTTCGTGGACATGTACCGCAAGACCGCCGCTGCCCTGCAAAGGCTCGATCCGGCCTACCGCGCGCCCACGGTGGACGAGATGCGGGAGCTGGCCCGGGGCATCGCGACCCTGAACGCCGGCTGGCCGCACCGGCTGGAGCTGGCCACCTGCGCCGAAGGCATCGACCTGAGTGCCCTGGGCATCCATAAAAACAAATGTATCGATGATGTCCTCATCCGCCGCCTGTGCCCGCAGGATGCGCTGGTGCAGGCCGAGCTGGCACCCCGCCGGCAGCTCTCCCTCCTGCCCGGCATGGAGACGGCCGCCAGCGCGTCCAAGGATACGGGCCAGCGCACGGCCTGCGGCTGCATCCCCAGCAAGGACATCGGCGCCTATGACAGCTGCCCGCACTTCTGCGTCTATTGCTACGCCAACCGTTCGGAGCAGGCGGTGCGCGCCAATCTTCTGCGCTGCCGCCAGCAGCAGCCCGAAATGCGGGAATGTCTGCTGCCGTAGAGTGGTGTGGGGCGTCCATCTGTCATGAACGATTTTGCGGGGTATTTATTTAGCGCAGACTATAAAAAATTTCCCCGCACTTGCCTTGTCCGCAAAGAGCATTTGAATTTTTTTGCCCCCTGGCCTACACATCATCCCAGACAACCAAGCAAAGGAATGCCCATGCCGACGAACCGTACCTCTGATGCCGCAGCGCGCGGCAAAGGCCGCCCGCGTGCCTTCGATCGGGGCCTGGCCCTGCACCGTGCGCTGGAGGTCTTTTGGCAGCAGGGCTACGCCCCGGCCTCTGTGGCATCCCTGTGCAAGGCCATGAAGATCAATCCCCCCAGCCTCTACGCCACGTTCGGCAACAAGGCCACGCTCTTTCTGGAAGCCCTGCGCCATTACGAGCAGACCTACTGGGAGGCCCCGGCCCAACGCTTTCTGGCCGCTCCCGACATCTATGCGGCGGTCGAGGATTTTTTCCAGGAAGCCGCACAAATCCTGCTTTCGCCGGAAACGCCCTGCGGCTGCATGGTGGTCCTGGCGGCCGTGAACATCGCGGCGGACGAGAAAGAGATCATCGAGACCGTCCGCCAGCTCCGCCTGGCCACCAAGCAGATGTTTGCCGAAAGGCTCCGCCGGGCCATACGCGACAAGCAAATCCCCCCGGATACCGATGTCCCGGCTCTGGCCGGTGCGCTGAACACCCTGCTCGAAGGCCTGTCCCTGCAGGCCCGGGACGGGCTCTTCCAGTCCGAGCTCAAAGCCATCGCGGCCCACGCCGTCCGCATGCTGCCGCCGCGCCTCCCATAGGCCCGCCAGACCTGCTCCTTCTTCCCGCTGTCCGTACGTCTTAGTCCTGTTGCCACTTTTCCTGCCGGCTGTCCCTGGGCAGCAGGTGCGACAAGGGTATTGACATTTTATTAGTGATCATTACAAAAATATGCATACGGACACGACAGCGATCATCCGTCCGCCGAAAGAAAACAAAGGCATGACCGCCCTTCCTCGCCAGCGAGCCCGGACAGCGACTTCAGCCACGGCAGACGCCAAAGGCACGGTCCGGCCTGCCCCGACAGGATACGCGTAGAGCCATGCCCACCATCAATACAACCACAGTGCCGCCTATGCGGTACAGGAGGGAACACCATGAGCAAGAAAATCCTTATTCTCAACGGAAGTCCCCGCAGCAAGGGCAATACGGCCATGCTGTGTGATGCTTTGAGCGCCGGTGCCCGGAGCGCGGGCCATCAGGTGACCCGGTTCGACCTCCACAAGCTGGATATCCACGGCTGTCTGGGCTGTGTGAAGGGCGGTAAGGACCCCGCAAGCCCCTGCGTGCAAAAGGACGATATGGGGCTCATCTACCCCGCCTACCGGGAAGCCGATATCGTCGTGCTGGCATCGCCCATGTATTACTGGGGCTTTTCCGGCCAGCTGAAAACGGCTTTTGACCGCCTTTTTGCCGTGGCCGAATGCTTCCCCGGCTATGCCAATCCGCACAAAGAGTGCGCGCTCATCATGGCGGCCGAAGGCAATAGCGCTGACAACTGGAAACCGGTGCTGGATTACTACCACGCGCTCCTGGGCTTCCTTGGCTGGCAAGATCGCGGACAGGTCCTGGCCGGCGGTGTGTTCGAAGCCGGAGCCGTGGCCGGGCAGCCTGTTCTGGATCAGGCGTTCCGCTTTGGGGCTTCGCTGTAGATAGGAGCCAGGTACATCCGTTTTCCCCGTGACGCCGTACCCGCTGCGGCGTCACGGCCGTTTTACGACACATGCGCTATCCCGCTCCTGCCCCGCTACACCATCCCGAACCATGATGGCCATCCGGTACACCAATCTGGAAGCATCATCGCAGAGCTTTCCCGCCCTCTTCCATAAGAATAACGACACACTGCCGTATATCTTCTTGCCCGTCTGCCAAAGGCCGGCGCCAGCACGCCTGCCTGTCCCCCATCAGACAGGCCTTTCCTTCCCGAACATTTCTTGTACGACTGGCGGCGCCGCCCCGACCCGCCACTTCCCCTCTTGCACAGCACGCCGATTTTCTGCATTCTTGTCGCGATTTTCCCGACCTTTCTGACTGCTGTTCAGCAGGATATCCCATGGAAACGATTCGCTGGAACATGAGCCCCGCAGAGATCGAGCAGGAGAGCTTCCGCCGCATCGAAGCCGAATGCGACCTGCACCGTACCCTGTCCGCCCCGCACTGGCGCGTGGCACGCCGCCTTATCCACACCACGGCGGACATGCACATCGCGGATACCCTTGTCTTCCGCCATGATCCGGTGGCCGCCGGACTGGCCGCCCTGCGCCGCAAGGCCCCCATCTTCTGTGATTCCCAGATGCTGCGCTCCGGCCTGTCCCTGCCCAAACTGCGCACGCTCCATCCGGGCTACGGGCCTGAAGACCTGCACTGCTACATCACGGATCCCGATGTGGTGGAGCGGGCCCGCGCCGAAGGCCATACCCGCGCCCTGTGCAGCGCCGAAAAAGCCCGTCCCCTGCTGGATGGCGGCATCGTGCTCATCGGCAATGCACCCTTGGCCCTGGCCCGCATCGCCCGCTATATCCTTGAAGAAGGCGTCCGCCCGGCCCTGGTGGTGGGCATGCCCGTGGGCTTCGTCAACGTAGTGGAATCCAAGGATCTCCTGGCCCGCTGCCCTGTGCCCCAGATCGTGCTGGAAGGCCGTCGCGGCGGCAGCGCCCTGGCCGTCACCACCCTGCACGCCGTCATGGAGAGCGCCTAGACCGCCATGGGCCGCAAAGACCACACGTCCCTGCGCTGGGGCTATTCCACCGGCGCCTGCGCGGCCGCGCTGGCCGTGGCCTGCTGGCAGTCCCTGCGGACGGGCACGCCACCGGCCGTGGTGCCCGTGCTGTTCGGCGACGGCAAGGAGCGCCTCCTGCCCATGCGGCCGCCCGCTCCGGGCCGCATGGCCGAGATGGTCAAGGACGGCGGCGACGACCCCGACTGCACGCATGGTGCGGTGCTCTTTGCCCGCCTTTCCGCCTGCGCGCCCGATGATGCCCGGCCGGAGGACCATCGCCTCGACGCAGGCGCAGCAGTGCTCATCCTGCGTGCCGTGGAAGGTATCGGCCGCTGCACCCGGCAGGGCCTGGACTGCCCGCCCGGCAAATGGGCCGTCACCGGCGGCCCGCGTCGCCTGCTGGCCGAGAACCTGGCCCGCGCGGGCATGACCGACGGCTGCTGGCTGCTGGAACTGGGCGTGGAGAACGGCGCGGAGCTGGCCCGCCACACCCTCAATCCCCGGCTGGGCGTGGAAGGCGGCATCTCCATCCTGGGCAGCACGGGTCTGGTGCGGCCTTACAGCCACGCCGCCTATGTGGAGACCGTGCGCCTGTGCGTACGGGCCCGGCAACGCAGCGGCGGCCGCGAGATGGTCTTCTGTACCGGCGGCCGCACCCAGGCGGGAGCCCGCCGCCAGCTGCCCCACTGGCCGGAAAGCGCCTTCGTCTGCATCGGGGATTTCATCGCCGACAGTCTGGGCATCGCCGCCCGTCACCGGATGCAGGAGGTGGTCGTGGCCTGCATGGCGGGCAAGCTCTGCAAGTATGCCGCGGGCTTCGCCAACACCCACGCCCATCAGGTGGAACAGGACATGGCCCTGCTGCGCCGTCAGGTGCAGGCCTGCCTGCCCGGAGAGACCGCCCTGCACGAGGCCCTGCATCACAGTGCGTCCGTGCGCGAGGCCCTGCTCTCCATCCCCGAAGCCGGGCGCCAGCCCGTGCTGCATGGGCTGGCCCGGGCGACCCTGGAACACTTTTCCCGCCGGGCTCCCGACGTGCCGTCCCTGCATCTGCTGGTCTTCGACTTTGACGGCACCTTCCTGTTCAAGGAAAGCCTGCGGCACGCTCCCGGCACGGTGGCGGCCCCTCTGCCGCCCCCGGACGACGGCACGACCGACAGCCCGGAAGACACTTCTTCTGACGGACAGGCCCCGGACATCGGCCTGCGCTATTTCATCGACAGGCCCTGACCGCCCTGCGGCCGGAGCCCCTTACCTCTCCCTGTGAGTTTGCCCATGAACATGCCCTTTGTGGAAATCGTCGGCGCCGGTCCCGGTGCGGAAGACCTTATCACCGTGCGCGGCCTGCGGGCCCTGCAGCAAGCCGATCTGGTGGTCTATGCCGGTTCGCTGGTGGCTCCTGCCCTGCTGCGCCACTGCCGCCCGGACTGCCTTTGCCGGGACAGTGCCTCCATGGATCTGGCGGAACAGGTGGCCGTCATGAGCGAGGCCGCGCTGGCGGGCAAGCGCGTGGTGCGCCTGCACACCGGTGATCCCGCCCTTTATGGTGCCATCGACGAACAGATCCGGGGGCTGGCCAAACGGGGCATCACCGTGCGCATCACCCCCGGCGTGAGCAGCGTGTTTGCCGCCGCCGCGGCCCTGGGCTGCGAGCTGACCGGCCCGGAAACGGCCCAGAGCGTCATCCTGACCCGCACGCCCGGCCGCACGCCCATGCCTGCTGGCGAGCAGGCCGCCGCTTTTGCCCGCACGGGGGCCACGCTGGCCTTTTTCCTCAGCACGGGCAAGGTGGCCGATCTGATGGCGGAACTGCAGGATGCGGGCGGTCTTGCGCCGGATACGCCCGCCGCGGCCGTCTACCGCGCCTCCTGGCCTGACGAGCAGGTCGTGCGCGGCACGGTGGCCGATCTGGCCCGCAAGGTGGAAGAAGCTGGCTTCCGGCGGCAGTCCCTTATTTTGGTGGGCCGTGCCCTGGCTGCTTCCGCGACGGTCTCGCGCCTGTACGACGGCTCTTTTTCCCACGGCTACCGCAACAGCCTGCCCGACGAGGCCTTCCTCGGCACCTGCGCCCTCTATGCCGCCAGCCCGGCGGGACTGGCCCAGGCGCGTACGCTGGCCGCCGCACTGGCGCAGGGCGACGCCCCCGCTCCCGTGATCTTCGCCGCCTGCCCGGCCGATGACCAGCAGCCTGCCCCGCAGCCCGTGGCCGACATGGCCGCTGCTCTGGCTGATGCCCTGCCCCGCTTCGATGCCCACATCATCCTGGGCACGCCCCGTCAGGTCTTGCCCCTGCTGCCCGCCGCCACCGGGGACGCTGCCGTCATCTGCTGCGCCGAGAGCGGCCGCCATGCCGTCTGCCTGCTGGACGGCCCGGATCATGCCGGTGACCGTCTGACCCGGCGCGTGGCCCGCATCACCGGCGGGCTGGCCATCACCGGCCCGACTGAAGCGGAGAAAGAAAACGACACGCCTGCTGCGGTCTCTCCGGCAGCTACCACGGCATCCGCGGTCCCCTCGTCCCCGCACGGCGAGGTGCTGGTGGTGGGCCTGGGCTCCGGCGACCCTGCCCAGCTCACGCCCGAAGTGGATGCGGCCCTGCGCCGCTGCGATACTGTGGCCGGGTACAGCAAATATGTGGATTTCATCCGCGACCGCATCCACGGCAAGCGCCTCATCGAGACCGGCATGAAGGGCGAGGTGGAACGCTGCCGCGACGCCCTGGCCGCTGCCGCTGCCGGGGCCACGGTCTGCATGGTCTGCTCCGGTGACCCGGGCATTTTGGCCATGGCCGGGCTGCTGTTCGAGCTGCGCGCCCGCGAACAGGCCTTCCGCGACCTGCCCATCCGGGTGCTGCCCGGCATCACGGCTGCCAGCACGGCCGCTGCGGCGCTGGGGGCCCCCCTGCAGAACGGTTTTTCGCTGGTCAGCCTCTCCGACCTGCTGGTGCCCGCTGACGAAGTGCGCCGCAACCTGCGGGCCGTGGCGCAGTCGGCCCTGCCCGTGACCCTGTACAATCCTGCCGGGCGCAAGCGCCGCCGGCTGCTGGCCGAGGCCCTGGACATCTTCCGCGAGGCCCGCGGCGGTGACATCCTCTGCGCCTTCGTGCGTCATGCCGGCCGCCCGGAAGAGACGCGCTGGATCGGCCGTCTGGCCGACCTGCCCGCCGATGACGTGGATATGTCCACGCTGGTGCTCATCGGCAGCGCACGCACGGTCACGGATCGGGGCGCGCTGTTCGAAGCCCGCGGCTATGCGGAAAAATATCTGGACAAGGACGCCCCCGCGTCCACCGCGGACGGTCGCTGATGCGGGACTTCCACGCTTTTTGTCTGGCCGCTCCCCGCTCCGGCGAGGGCAAGACCGCCGTGGCCGTGGCCCTGATGCGGGCACTTGTCCGCCGGGGCCTTGCCGTGCAGGGCTGCAAATGCGGGCCGGATTACATCGACCCCACATTCCATGCGCTGGCTACCGGTCGCCCGGCCTGCAATCTGGATACCTGGATGATGGGCGAGGCCGGTGTGCGCGCCCAGTGGCGGGCCGCCGTGCAGGGAGCCGACGCCGCTGTCTGCGAGGGTGTCATGGGCCTGCTGGACGGCCGCTCCCCGGACGACCTTTCCGGCAGCACGCTGGATTGTGCCCGTGTGTTGCACCTGCCCGTGCTGCTGGTGGTCAACGTGCGGGGCATGGCCGCCTCGCTGACGGCGCTGGTGGAGGGGTTCCAGCAACAGGCGGCACGTCATGGCGTCCGGCTGGCGGGCGTCATCGCCAACAATGCCGGCAGCCCGCGCCATGCGGATATTCTGCGTCAGGCGCTGGAAAAGGCCGGGCTGCCGCCCCTGCTGGGCGCCCTGCCCCGCCACGAGGCTTGCCGCATCCCCGAACGGCAGCTGGGCCTGCTGCCCGCGGCTGAAAGCGACTGCGATACGGTGTGGACGGACCGTCTGGCGGAACTGGCGGAAAATCATGTGGATCTGGACCGCCTGCTGGCTCTGACGCGCCGGCCCCGGCCGCTGGGGCCGCCCCTGCCCGCCCCCAGACAGCGGCAGCGGCGGCTGGCTGTGGCCCGGGACGAGGCGTTTTGCTTTTATTACCGCGCCAACGAGGACGCCCTGCGCGCCCGCGGCTGGGAGATCGTCCCCTTCTCGCCCCTGCGGGATACGGCCCTGCCGCCGCAGCCGGATGCCCTGTATCTGGGCGGCGGCTACCCGGAAGCCTTCGCCGCCCAACTGTCCGCCAATACGGCCATGCGTAGCGCCATCAGGAACTTCGCCGCCGCGGGCGGCGAGATCTACGCCGAGTGCGGCGGTTACATGTATCTGTGTGCCGGACTGGAAGCCGCCGCCGAGGGGCACGGTCTGGATGGGGAGTGCCGCGTCTGGCCCATGTGCGGCGTGCTGGAGGCCACGGCCCGCATGGGGCAGGGCCTGCGCTCGCTGGGTTACCGCGATGTCCGCTTCACGGGAGGCGCGCCCCTGGGCCTGCCTCTGGAGACCTGCCGGGGCCACGAGTTCCACTGGTCGCACATCGAGCTGCACCGGCCTTATGCGCCCCTCTACGACGTCACGGACCGTACGGGCACCCGTCCCGAGGGCGTGCATCACGGCAATGTACGGGCGGGCTATGTGCATCTTTACTGGGGCGGTCTGGCCGATGCCGCCGCTGGCGGGAATATGGATATGGAAACGGCCCCTGCCGCTCCTGCCCCCCACAGTCCTGCCGGACAGGTGATCCTGCTCAACGGCCCCTCCAGTGCGGGCAAGAGCACCCTGGCCCGCGCCCTGCAAGAAAAGCTGCTGGCCGACCACGGCCGCCACAGCATCATCCTGTCCATGGACGATCTGCTGCGGGCCTGTCCCGGCCGTCCGGGGGCCCTGCTGCAGGGCATGGCCGCCACGGGCCTGCCCCTGACCGCCATCCTGCACGCGGCCACGGCCGAAGCCGCGCACGCCGGGGCATGGGTCATCGTGGACCATGTGCTGGGTGAGCGCCCGGACTGGATAGACGACCTGTGGCGGCGCCTGCGGGGTATCCCCGTCCTGCCCGTGCAGGTCTGCTGCGAACTGGGCGAACTGGAACGCCGGGAAAAGGGCCGTACCGACCGCACGCCGGATTGGCCCCATGCCGCCCGGCAGGCGCGGGACATCCACGCGCCCCTGCCCGGCGAGCTGCGTATCGATACCAGTTGCACCAGTCCCGAGCACTGCGCGGCCCGCATCCTTTCCGCTCTTGGCCTTCACGGCAAGGCCATGCCGTCACCGACCCTTGAGGAGGACTCCCATGAAGCCTGAGGCACACGGCGGCGACCGGCTGCGCATGGCCGCACTGGCCGGGCGCGCCCCTAACAGCCTGCTGGATTTCAGCGTCAACGTCCGTCCCGAAGGCGCACCGGAATTCCTGCGTCTGGCGCTTTGTCGCGCCCTGGACCATATCTCGGCCTATCCTTCCCCCCATGCGGAAGAGGCCATGGAGGCCGCCGCCCGCGTCTACGGCCTGCCTGCGGACTGCTTCGTGTTCGGTAACGGCACCAACGAGCTCATCCACCTGCTGGCCCGTGTCCTCAAGGAAGACGGCACTCCCTGCGCGGCCGTGATCGAACCGGCCTTCAGCGAATACGCCCTAGCCTGCGGACTGGCCGGGCTGAAGGTACGCCATCCGGACTGCGGCGTGCGCCGCGACGGGGACAGCGACGAGGACATGCTCCGGCAGCTGCTCTCCCTGCTGGCGGACGTCCCGGCCCGGGCAGCCGTCTGGCTTGCCAATCCGGGCAACCCTTCCGGATCTTTCCTGCCGCCCACTTCCTGCCGCCGTCTGCTGGAGGCCCGCCCCGACCTGCTCTGGATCATCGACGAAGCCTTTGCCGCCTATGCGGGCCCCGACGACGTCTCTTCCCTCATCACGCAGCTGCCGGACAATGCCGTGCTGCTGCGCTCCCTGACCAAGTTCCATGCCGTGCCCGGCGTGCGCCTGGGCTATATGGTCACACGGGCGGAACGGGCACGGCGATGGCGCAGACAGCTGCCCGCCTGGAGCGTCAATGCCTTTGCCCTGGCCGCCGCACAGGCCGTGCTGGCGGATACGTCGGACTTTGCCGACCGGACACGGGACGAGAACCGCCGCCGCCGCGAACATCTGTGCGCCTGCCTGCGCGACGTACCCGGCATCACGGCCTTCCCCTCGCTGGCCAACTATGTGCTGTTCCGCTGTGAACAGGCCCCGGCGGACCTGTATGCCCGCCTGCTGCGGGAATACGGCATCGCCGTGCGCGACTGCTCCAATTATCGCGGCATGGAAGACGGCAGCTGGTTCCGTGCCGCCGTGCGGCTGGAAGAAGACCATCAGCGGCTGGCCGACGCCCTGCGCGGCATCCTGCACCCGTCCGTGCCCGTGCCGCCGCGCCCGCGCTCCCGGCGTCCCGCCCTCATGCTGCAGGGCACGTCCTCCGATGCGGGCAAAAGCATCCTGGCCGCCGCCTTCTGCCGCATCCTGCGTCAGGACGGCTATGACGTGGCTCCGTTCAAGGCCCAGAACATGTCCCTCAACTCCGGGGTGACCGCCCTTGGCGAAGAGATGGGGCGCGCCCAGATCGTCCAGGCCCAGGCGGCCCGCATCGATCCCGAAGCCCTCATGAATCCCGTGCTGCTCAAACCGCATTCGGAGACCGGGTCACAGGTCATCGTCCTGGGCAAACCCGTGGGGCACATGCAGGCCCGCGAATATTTCCGCTACAAGGCCGGGCTCTGGCAGACCGTGCGCGACGCCTACGACACGCTGGCCGACCGGCACGAGGTCATGGTCCTGGAAGGGGCAGGCAGCCCAGGCGAGGTGAACCTCAAGCAGCACGACATCGTCAACATGCGCATGGCCGCCCACGCGCAGGCCTCGGTGCTGCTGGTGGGCGACATCGACCGCGGCGGGGTCTATGCCTCGCTGCTGGGCACCTGGATGACCCTGGAACAGCAGGAGCGCTCCCTGCTGGCGGGCTGGCTCGTCAACAAGTTCCGGGGCGACGCTTCCTTTCTGGAACCGGCCCATGCCTATGTGCGGCAGGCCACCGGCATCCCGGTGCTGGGCGTCATCCCCTGGCTGCGCAATATCAACATCCCGGATGAAGACATGGCGGGCTTCCCCTGGTCGCAGGCGGCGGACACCACACCGCCCCCGCCCGGCATCCTCGACATCGCCGTGGTCATGCCCCGGCATGTGTCCAACTTCACCGATATGACGCCTCTGGCCGCCGAACCGGACGTGCGCCTGCGGGCCGTGCGCCGGGCCGAAGACTGGGGGCAGCCTCATGTGGTCATCCTGCCCGGTACCAAGAGCGTGGCCGCCGACCTGGCCGCGCTGCGGGCCGACGGTCTGGCCGAGCTCATCTGCCGCCATGCCGCCCGGGACGGCTGGCTGCTGGGCATCTGCGGCGGGCTCCAGATGCTGGGGCGCGCCATCCTCGATCCGCTGGGGCTGGAATCCGCCGCGCCTTCCGTGCCCGGCCTCGGGCTCATGGATCTGGAATCCACCTTTGCTGCGGACAAGACGCTGGTCAGCGTGCGCCGGGCCGCCACGCCGCTGCCGGTCATGACCGGCGGTTACGAGATCCATCACGGCCATACCAGCCACGGCCCGTCGGCCCTGCCCCTTTTCGTGCGCGAGGGCCAAGGCGCTCCGGAAGAACGCATCTGCGGCTATGTGAGCGGCCGTCGCTGGGCCACTTATCTGCACGGTCTGTTCGATGACGACGCCTTCCGCCGTGCCTGGCTCGACCATGTGCGGCAGGACGTGGGCCTGGAGCCGCAGGGCCGCCAGCTGGTGCGCTGCGATCTGGAAGCCTCGCTGGACCGCCTGGCCGACGTGGTGCGCCAGAATGTGGACATGAAGGCCATTTGCAAGCGTCTGGGCCTGTGAGGAACTACGGCCCAGCCGTAATACGGGACGACGGCCCGGCAGATGCAGCTGCCGTCATCCCCGCAACAGCGCCCCGCTGCGAGGATGTTTTGCCGTTGCGCGCCCCGGGCGTTCAACTGGCTGAAGACCATAAAAAAGCCACCCTTTGCGGGCGGCTTTTTTGCGCTCCCTGTCAGGACAGCAGGGCGGCGAACTGTTCCACCGGGAGCGGCTGGCTGAGCAGATAGCCCTGGGCCCTGGGACAGCCCAGTTTGCGCAGGACAGCCAGCTGTTCCTCGGTCTCCACGCCCTCGGCAACGGTACGGATGCCCATATCCTCCGCAGCCTCGATGACCAGACGCAGCAGACGCTGCCGTTTGTCGCTGCCGCACAGGTCATCCATCAGGCTCTTGTCCAGCTTGAGCTCATCGAAGCCCAGACGCGCCAGGGTCATGAGATTGGCATAGGCCACACCGAAATCGTCGATGGCCACCCGGAAGCCTTTGGCCCGGATGCTGTCCACGACCTTCTGGAACGTACGGTAATCCTCCGTACTGGCCGTTTCCGTGATCTCCACCTGCAACAGCTCGGCCGGGATGTCGAACTTTTGCCTGATCTCCTCCAGCCTGTCGGCCACTTCAGGAAAGGCCAGCGTCGTACGGGAAAAATTCACGGCCATGGGCACCAGCGGCCGCCCCTCGTCCCGCCAGCGTTTCAGGCAGGCGCAGACCTTGCCGAACACATGCAGGTCCACCTGCAGCATGGCGTACAGGGATTCCAGCAGGGGGATGAATTGCGTGGGCGGGATGACCTTGCCCTCGCTTATCAGGCGCAGCAGGATCTCGCCGCCGACCACCGCGCCATCCGCCACCCGGAACTGGGGCTGGCAATACAGGGTAAAGCTGTCCGAGGCCAGCAGCTCTTCCAGACGGCCGGGCCGGGCCAGGTCGAGGACGTCGTCCAGCCCGCTCCGGTAACGACCGCTCTGGGGCGACGAACGGTAAAAATCCCGCTTGGCGGCAAACATCCGGGCATCGGCGGCGATCAGGCCTTCGCCTATATCGTCTTCGCGGCGCACCCAGGCGCAGCCTACAGAGGCGGTAAAGCCCAGCGTCCCGGCAAACAGGGAACGCACCCGCTCCACATCCCTGCGGAACTCCCATTCGTCCCCTCCCTGCCACAGCAGGACAAATTCGTCACCGCCCATGCGGTATACGGCCGTATCCGGCAGGAGCTCATGGACCGAACGGCTCACCGCCGCCAGGACGGCGTCCCCGCCGCTGTAGCCGTCGCCGTCATTGATGTCCTTGAGGCCGTTGATGTCCAGGAAGATGACGCCGATGTCGGCATCCCGCTTCTGCACGTCGCGCTGGAAAGCATTGCGGTTGAACACCCCGGTCAGCTGGTCGTGGTAGCTGAGGAAATGCAGCTCGTTCAGCGAATCCCGCCGCCACAGGGAGGAGCTGAGGAAAAACTTCATGGACGACAGCAGCACCCGGGAAGAATCGATACGCTCGGGATCCAGGTTGTCCACGCCCACAAAACCGCGCAGGCTCTTGCCGTTCCAAAGCGGGAACACCAGCAGGGAGTGGATGTCCTGGCGTTTGAGCACGGCGTATTCTTCAGGACTGCTTTCACGCAGGCTTTCCACATCCGTGGTCAAAATGGGCTGGTGGGCGTAGAAGTTGGGCATCCAGCGGGCAATGCCCCCCACAGGGACATTGGCCAGGAATTCCTTTTGCGGCACGACGCCCTCACGACACCATTCAAATGTATTGCGGACGACATCGTCAGAGAACTCAAAGATATAGGCCCTGTCCGCCTGCAAATATTCGCCGATGGCGGCCAGCACGTCGTCGATCAGGAAAGGCAGGTCGGCATCCTGCCGGTACAGCTTGCGGGCGCAGTGGTTGATGAAGTTCTGCAGGGAAAGATTCTTGTCCAGCTGTTCCTGCAGGAGCACATGCTCCGTGATGTCCGAGGCGATCTCCGTCCTGACCTGCCTGCCGTTGAACTCGCAAATGCTGTCGCTCAGCAAAAAATGGCGTCCGACAAGCTGGTTGTAGAACTTCCATACATAGCAGCCGTCCTGGGAAAGCTTGCCGTTGGTACAAAAAGGACAGGGATCCCGCCGTCCCTGCAGGATCTCGTAACATTTGCCATGCAATCTCTGGGGGATGTGGAATTCTTCTGCCAGGGCCCTGTTGTAGTAGAGCAGCTCGTAGGTCTCCATGTCGGCGATGTAGACCAGCTCCTGCAGGTTATCCAGGATCTTTTCATGCATGTTCATGATGCTACCCGAAAGAAGGACTGAAAAAATGCGGAATCGGCGGCGAAACCATGTAAATGAGTTCCAATGGCACGGGACAGATGCAGCGTAAAGGAAGGAAACACCCCAAAAGCCGCCACCGGACAAAAATATCCTTTCCCCGCCATATCCTTGAGCAATCTTCGCAAGTCGGGTACAAGTCTCCCGTTGCCGCCGTCCGGGGCGGCACGCCGGCTGTTTTTCCCTTTTTTTATGCAAGACATACGGAACCACCCATGTCAAAAGTCGTCATCATCACTACCGGCGGCACCATCGCCATGCAGCATGACAGCGTGACCGGTGCGGCCGTGCCCGCTGTCAGCGGTGCGGACCTTGTCCGGGCCATCCCCGGCCTGGGCAGCGTCTGCGATCTGGAAGTACGCGAGTTCGACAACCTGCCGAGCCCGGCCATCACGCCTGACCACATGTTCCGCCTGGCGGCCATGGTCCGGCAGTATCTGGCCATGGACGACGTCAGCGGCGGCGTCATCACCCACGGCACGGACAGTCTGGAAGAAAGCGCCTATTTCCTCGATCTTTCCCTGGAAGGCCACAAGCCTGTCTGTTTCACGGCAGCCATGCGCTCCGGTGACGAGCTCAGCCCCGACGGGCCGCGCAACATCCTGGCGGCCGTGCGCGTGGCGGCCTCACGCTCGGCCCGCAACATGGGCAGCCTTGTGGTCATGAACGAGCAGATCCACGCCGCCCGCGAAGTCACCAAGACCCACGCCGCCAACGTGGCCACCTTCCAGTCCCCCTGGTGGGGCCCCCTGGGTGTGGTGGACGGCGACAGGGTCATCTTCCGCAGGGCCCAGCTGGGCCGCCAGACCTTTTTGCCCCACAGCCTGTGCAAAAAGGTCGACCTCATCAAGCTGGTCACCGGTTCCGATGCCGCCTATCTGGACTTTGCCGTCTCGCGCGGTGTGGACGGCATCGTGGTGGAAAGCTTCGGCCGCGGCAACGTGCCGCCCTATGTGATCCCCGGTATCTCGCGCGCCCTGGAGAAAGGGATCATCGTGGTCAACGCCACCCGCACGGGCGGCCGCGTGCTGGACGAATACGGCTACGAGGGCGGCATGCTGCAACAGCACAAGATGGGCGTCATCATGGCCGGAGAACTGAGCGCCGCCAAGGCCCGCCTCAAGCTCATGCTCATCCTCAGCCAGTACGGCCCCGACGGTCGTCCCGATCCCGCGGAAGTGGCCCGCTACTTCGAGCACAGCATGTGATCCTGCGGCGGGTGGCCCCGCCCCCAAAGCATGCCCAAAGGCCGGAGCCTCTCCGGCCTTTTTTATCCGTTCCCGGCCTGTCCCGGCCGCATGCCCTAGTCCGGAATCCGCTTGCCTTCGACCGGGACGGACGCGATACTGGCAAAAGATCCGGCAGCGGACCCGTCCCGTGCCGGGATCTCTCCAAAGGTCCGCCTTCCTGTGGCCGGCCTTTTCCCGAGCATACCCCGATGGAGGGAACCCATGCGTACCTTGCTGACTTCGGCCCTGTGCGCCGCCCTGCTGTCCTGCGGCCCCGGCGTTGCCTGGGCGGCTCCTGCCCCAGATGCCGCGGACATGAGCAAACCGGCCACGGAGCACACACGCGCCGCCCACGCGGCCATGAGCAAAGAAGTGGACTTTGCCGACCGGCAGGATTTTCAGGATGCCCAGCGCGGCTTTCTGGCTCCCCTGCCGGACAGGGGCCGCATCCTCGAAGCCAACGGCCGCGAGACCTGGAACCTGGCCCCCTATGATTTTCTGGCCCCGGCCATGAGCCGCGATTTTCCGCCGTCGGTCATCATGCCCACCCAGGCGCCGGATACGGTCAATCCTTCCCTGTGGCGGCAAAGCCAGCTGGTGCTGCGCGACGGCCTCTACAAGGTCGTGGACCGCCTCTACCAGATCCGCAATGCCGACCTTTCCAACATGACCATCATCGAGGGCGACAGCGGCATCATCGTGGTCGATCCGCTTATCTCCGCCGAGAACGCCGCGGCGGCCCTCAAGCTCTATTACGCCCACCGGCCGCACAAGCCGGTGGTGGCCGTCATCTATTCCCACAGCCATGTGGACCATTACGGCGGCGTGCACGGCGTGGTAGATGAAAAGGACGTGGCCGCCGGCAAGGTGCGGATCATCGCGCCCGGGGGCTTCATGGAAGCGGCCGTGGCCGAGAACGTGCTGGCCGGCAATGCCATGAGCCGCCGGGCCCAGTACATGTACGGCTCCCTGCTGCCGCCCTCGCCGCGCGGGCATGTGGGCGCCGGGCTGGGGCTGGCCACCTCCCGCGGCACGTCGGGCCTGCTGGAGCCCACCCACCTCATCGAAAAGGATGGCGAGACCCTGCAGCTGGACGGCCTGACCTTCATCTTCCAGTTGGCACCCAACACCGAGGCCCCGGCGGAGATGCACTGGTACATCCCTGAGCTCAAGGCCCTGACCGCCGCCGAGAACTGCACCCACACCATGCACAACCTCTACACCCTGCGCGGGGCCAAGGCGCGCGATCCCCTGTGCTGGAGCCGTGCCCTGGACGAGAGCCTGCAGCGCTGGGGCGGCGAGGCGGAGGTCCTGTACGGCATGCACCACTGGCCCGTCTGGGGAGCGGAACGGGTGCGTACCGAGCTGGGCCTGATGCGGGACCTGTACCGCTACATCAATGACCAGACCCTGCATCTGGCCAATAAAGGCCAGACCATGCTGGAGATCGCGGAGACCCTGCGTCTGCCTCCCGAACTGCAGCGGGTCTTCAGCCTGCGCGGCTATTACGGCAGCCTCAACCACAATGCCAAGGCCGTGTACAACTATTATCTGGGCTGGTTCGACGGCAACCCCGCGCACCTGCACATGCTGGCCCCGGTGGAGGCCGCCCGCAAATATGTGGAATACATGGGCGGTGCCGATGCCGTCCTGAAGCGGGCCCGCAAGGACTTTGAGGCCGGTCAGTACCGCTGGGTGGCCCAGGTGCTCGACCACGTGATCTTTGCCGAGCCGGACAACAAGGCCGCCCGCGAGCTGGCCGCCGATGCCCTGGAACAGCTGGGCTATCAGGCCGAGAGCGCCCCCTGGCGCAACTTTTACCTGAGCGGCGCCCGCGACCTGCGGGGCCTGCCGCCCGCCGTGCCCGCCAATGCCGCCAGCCCCGTCAACACGCAGGCCAGGGCCATGCCCGCGGCCCTGTACTTCGACTATCTGGGCGTGCGTCTGGATGGAATCCGGGCCCAGGGCAAGACGCTGGATCTGCTCATCCGCCTGACAGACACGCAGGAAGGCTGGGAACTGCATCTGGCCAACAGCGTGCTCACGGCGCACAGGGCGGATCGTGACCGTCGTGCCCCCCTGCTCACCTGCACCCGCCTTCAGATGATGGCCCTGTTCGAAGGCCGCCTGACGCCTGAACAGGCCGTGCAGCAGGGCCTGCTCCAGAACGCCGCACCGGTGAAGGAACTGCTCTCCCTGCTGGACAGCTTCCGTCCCGATTTTCAGCTGGTGCTGCCGTAAACCATCCCTGCTGACGCAAAACGGGAGGACGGCCACAGCGGTCGTCCTCCTTTTTTTCTGCGCGTGGAACGGCCACAGGGAACGTCACGGGAGCTGCCGGGCCCTCAGGGCATCAGACACGTCCCATGAAGAGAAAGAGCGTATGCAGGACGCTCAGCGAACAGAGCAGTGCCTGCTCCACCCACGCCCCGCCCTGTCCGCAGCAACGGATCTCCAGGGCCCTATGACGGCAGACGGACATGCAGTCCCGGCACAGGGTGCAGCGCCAGTCCGGGCCGGCGACCCTGCCGTCCCCGTCCAGGCGCAGGGCGCCGTATCGACAGACCCGCGCACAGGCCCCGCATCCCGTGCAGTGCCCGTTCCGGCGCAGACGCCACGGGGAGAGATGCGCCAGCAGGTTGGCCGTCATCCCCAGTGGGCAGATGCCGCAACAATACACCGGGATGCCCAGCTTCCGGCTCAGCCAGAGGGCACAGGGCAACAGGGCCAGCCCCAGCGCCAGCGCAAGGACCAGGGCCCAGGGCCACGGCAGCCCGGCAAGGCGCAGCCCCAAAGGCAGGAGCAGGCTCACGGCCAGCAGGCCCCAGCGCATCTTGCGCCAGAACGCGGGCACGCCCCGGCCGCTACGGGGCCCGGCATCCGCCGCCCGGGCATCCCAGACGCCCAGATAGCACAAATGGCTGCACCAGGCACTGCCCGCCAGCAGCAGCGAGACCGCGAACAGGCCGGGCATGAAGAGCGAGCCCCCGCCCCGGTACAGCGGACCGGACAGGATGAGTCCCGGCACGGGCAGGTGCGGCACGCCCTGCAAAAGGAACAGGCTGTGCAGGAAAAGCCCCGCCAGCAGCTGCCCGAAAAACACGCAGGAAAACAGCAGCCAGATGCGCCGCCGCCATACGGGGGCCCGACGCCTGTCCGCAAGCCAGCCATAGACGAGGCCCGCCCACAAACCGGCCAGCAGGGCCTGCACCGCTCCCCAGCCCGGTACGAGCCGGTGCAGCAGCAAAAGATCAGGCCGCAGCCCGTCCAGCAGCAACAGCAGGGCCGAGACCAGCAGACAGGCGAGCGCCTGGGCACGGGGACCGGAGACCTCGTCCCTGCGGCAGGCGCGACTGCGCCGGGCTGCGGCCGCCAGCAGGGTAAGCGCGGCCACCGCACCCAGTATGCAGACCATCCTCAGCCAGTCCTGGCCCAGTTGCAGACGCCAGCGGGCCAGGGCCAGCGTTGTCATGCCCCACTCCGCGGCCAGCCCCAGCAAAAAGACCGCGGCACTGCGCCGCAGCCAGGCCACCGGCCGCCAGAGCAGCCCGGCCCAGACCAGACAAACACAAGCAAGGCCATGCTGCCCGCTGCGAAAAAAATGGGCTGCCCCCAGCACAAAGGCCAGCGAGGCCCCCGCCAGAGCCGTGCGGCCTTTCCATCTCCCCGGCTGGGGACACGCCCGGGGCGTGGCCTCCATCTGCATGCTGCCGTCCATCCTGCCCTCCTGCCTGTTTGGCCGCCTTCCACGAGGACGGCCTGCCTGTTGTCCCCCGCTGTCACGTCCCCAATGGCCGCATCAGCGTGAGCAGGCCAATCTTGCCACAGCGCCCGCCTCCGGGCTGTGCCCGCAGCCACACGAACGCGTACGATCTGCTTTTCAGAAAAAATATGTGGGTGACGGGATGATGACAAAATCCCTCGCACAGCTGCGGGCGGCATGCTCCATTCCGCAAAATGGAACGGTGGTCTGGTATCTCCATTCGAAATGGGGAAGGACATGCTCTCCCGCAGGCCTTTCCCCACCATCTGTGAGCTGAAAAAAGGAGGTTCCATGCCCAGCCATACCGATCCCCTGTTCGACCGTGCCGCCGGTTGTCTCATGGGCCAGATCGCCGGGGATTCCCTGGGCGGTCTGGTGGAGTTCTGTTCCCCGGCCACCATCCGCGAACGCTATCCCGACGGCCCCCGCCTGCTGGAAGACGGCGGCACCTGGAACATCCTGGCCGGGCAACCCACGGACGACTCGGAAATGGCCCTCATGCTGGCTCGTCTGCTGGCCGAAGCCGTGGAATATGATGCCGAAGAAGCCCGCCGCCGTTATCTTTTCTGGCTGGAGAGCGGCCCCTTCGACATGGGCCGGACCATCGCCCTGGGCCTGCGCGGGCATCCCGACCCGGACAGCCAGGCCAACGGCGCTCTCATGCGTGTGAGCCCGCTGGGCATCTTCGGCGCCACCCGCCACTGGCACGACGTGGCACGCTGGGCGCAGCAGGATGCGGCCCTGACCCATGCCCACCCGGTCTGCCAGCAGGCCAATGCCCTGTATGCCTGCCTCATCGCGCAGGCCATCCGCAGCGGCGATTCTCCCCAGGACCTGTACGCCTGGCTGCTCAGGCTTGCCCGGCGGCAGCGGCTTGAGCCCTGCCTGTACGAGATCCTGGAGCTGGCGCCGCACGAAGCGCCTGCGGATTATGTACACAAAATGGGCTGGGCCCGCATCGCCCTGCACAATGCCCTGTGGCAGCTGCTGCACGCGCCCACGCTGGAGGAAGGCGTGGTGGATACCGTGCGGCGCGGCGGTGATACGGACACCAACGCCGCCATCTGCGGGGCCCTGCTGGGGGCCGTGTACGGTCTGGAGGCCATCCCGGCGCAATGGCGACAAGCCATCCTTGCCTGCCGCCCGCAGGCCGGACGACCGGGCGTGCACCACCCCCGCCCTGACTGCTTCTGGCCCGTCGATGTGCCGGACCTTGTCCCCCGCCTGCTGGAAGACCGCCGCGATTTCCGCTGGGAACGCTTCTGCTCCACGGAAGACGACCTGCCCACGCTCATCCGCAAGTCCTGATGCCGCGGGACGGCCCGTCCCATGAAGCCCGGCCGGACAGGCCGGGCGGGAACGCTTTACACACTGCCCAAAGCCCGCCATAGTGGACGGATATGACGGCTGCATGTCCGCACAAGGAGGGGCTTATGGCTGAAACCATGCATGCACTGGTCTATCACGGTACCAACGACCTGCGGCTGGAGGAACGTCCCCTGCCGCAGATACAGGATCCGCGCGACGCCATCGTCAAAGTGGAACTTTCCAGCATCTGCGCCAGTGACCTGCATATCCGCAACGGCGCGGTACCGCGTGCCCTGCCCGGCACGGTGCTGGGGCACGAATTCGTGGGCGAAGTGGTGGCAACGGGCAGCGAGGTGCGCAAAGTGCGCCCCGGCCAGCGTGTGGCCGCCAATGTGGAAACGTTTTGCGGTACCTGCTGGTTCTGCCGCCAGGGCTACGTCAACAACTGCCGTCACGGCGGCTGGGAGCTGGGCTGCCGCATCGACGGCTGCCAGACCGAGTATGTGCGCGTGCCTTTTGCGGACAACGGCCTCGACCCCATCCCCGATTCCCTGTCCTATCAGGACGTGCTGCTGGTGGGCGACGTGCTGGCCAGCGGTTACTTTGGTACGGAACTGGCCGCTATCCGCCCCGGCGACAGCGTGGCCGTGCTGGGGGCCGGACCTGTGGGCCTGTGCGCCATGCAGTGCGCACGCCTGTTCGGCCCCGCGCAGGTCATCGCCGTGGATATCCTGCCCAGCCGCCTGCAGCTGGCGCAGGAACGCGGTTATGCCGATTTGACCATCGACGCCGCCGCGGATGACGTGGAAGCGCGCATCCTCGACGCCACCGGCGGTCTGGGCGCCGATGCGGTCATCGAATGCGCGGGCGGGCACGATACCTTCCAGACCGCCTGGAAAGTGGCCCGCCCCAATGCCACCGTGGCTGTGGTGGCCATGTATGAAGAAGCGCAGAACCTGCCCCTGCACCTGATGTACGGCAAGAACCTGACCTTCCGTACCGGCGGTGTGGACGCCACCCACAGCGCGGAGCTGATCCGCCTTATCGAGCGCGGCCGCATCGACACCAACCCGCTCATCACCCACAGCCTGCCCCTGAACAAGATCCTGGAGGGCTACCGTATCTTCGAACAGCGACAGGACGACTGCATCAAGTGCGCCATCACGCCCTGGAAGCGCTGATCGCATCCGACTTCCGTACCCAAGGGCCCTGCGGGGCCCTTTTTTATGGACCCCGGCTGCTTAGCTCCCCTTTCCGCCTTCCGGTCCGGGGCCGGAGAGTATCGCCTTTCCGCCGAAAAACGGAAAATGGACTTGCCTCGGGACAGCACTTCTGTCTACACTGTCTATATTCGGGAGGCGGCTCCCTGCCGTTCCCGTCAGACCGTAACCGGAGTTGCGTATGGAACTGTTTTCCGTTCTGGGGCTGGCGGACGCCCCGGTGCTGCTGGCGGTGCTTTCGCTGCTGGCCGCGCTGGTGCTTTCCCTCTTCAGCCTGATCCGTCAGGGAAGGGGGCGCTAGATGCTGGCCGATGTCCTCATCTGGGGCGGCTACATCGCCCTGTTCATCTGGCTGTCCCGCAAGGGCAGCGGGCATGATGTCATGGTTTCGGGCCGCGTGGGTTTCGGCATCCAGGCCTTTGCCTATGTGGCTACCTATATCTCCGCCGTGGCCCTGGTGGGCTTTGGCGGTCTGGCCTATGCCTACGGCATGCAGATGCTGCTGGTGGCCGCCGGTAACGTCTGGCTGGGGACCTGGATCGTCTATCGTTATCTGGCCTGGCCCACCCGCCTGTGCCAACGCAACCTGCAGGCCCGCACCCCGGTGCAGCTGCTGGCCAACGGCCACCGCAGCCCCCTGCTGGGCCGCTGTCTGGCCCTGATCTTCGCCGTGTTCCTGGGCGTCTATGCCTCGGCCGTCATCAAGGGGGCGGCCCTGCTCCTGGCCCAGATCATGCCCGTGCCCGTCTGGCTGCTGGTCTGGATCGTGGCCCTGCTGGTGGCGGCGGCCATCTATATGGGCGGCCTGCGCGGCGTGCTCTATACCGAAGCCATGCAGGGCTTCGTCATGCTGGTGGGCATCTGTATGCTCACCGTGGCCGTGTTCGACAAGGTGGGCGGCCCGGTGGAAGGCATGGCCCGGCTGGCGGAACTGGCGCCCACCGCCACGGCCAATACCGGCTTCGTCTCGCTGGCCGACGGCGGACAGGGCTGGTTCATCATCTCGCTGGTCATCGTCACGTCCGTGGCGGTCTGGGCGCAGCCCCAGATGATCCAGCGCCATTTTGCCCTCAACTCCGCCCGGCAGGTCAACCGCATCACGCCGCTGGCCATGCTGGTGCTGACCGTGCTGGTGGGCGGCGCCTACTATGTGGCCAGCCTGGCCCGCCTGTTCATGCCCGAAGTGGCCTCGCCCGATGACGTCATGCCCGCCCTGGTCAAGATGCTGCTGCCCGACATCGGCCTGCAGCTCTTCGTGCTGGCCATCGTCTCGGCTTCCCTGTCCACGGCCACGGCCATCTTCCACATCGCCGTGGCGGCCATCGCCGAAGACCTGCCGGGCCGCAAGACCTCGCGCGGCATGTGGTTCGCGGGCATCGTCTTCTGTGTGCTGCTCAGCGGCGGCTGTGCCCAGATCAAGGGACAGATCATCGCCATGCTCTGCACCACCAGCTGGAGCATCGTCGGCTCCACGGTACTGGTGGCCTATGTGGCCCTGGTGCGCTTCGGCAAGCGCAGCAGCCTGGCCGCCTGGTGCAGCTGCGCTGCGGGCTTCGTGAGCTGCATGCTCTGGTACCTCATGACGCACCCGCAGTTCGCCATCCTGCCCATGCCCTGGCCTTCGCTGGCCGCGCTGCCGCCCTTCTTCGTGGGCTTTGCCTTCTCGCTGGCCGGCTGGGGGCTCGGTTGGGCCCTGGACGGCGAAGGCCGCCGGAATTCCTCGTTCTGGCCCGCGGGCATGAAGCCCGGGATGTAGCTTTTTGAAACACGGGGGAGGGCCCACGGCGTCCGCTGAAGCGGGCCTTTGGCAAGAAGTCGCCGGAACGGATATGACGGGGGCGGGCAAGCCTCCTGCCGGACAGGCACCAGCAAGAATCTTTTCCGGGATCGCCTCCCAAAAGGCATGGGGTACGGACAGCCCCTTAAAAAAACGCCCATAAAAGGCAGGCCCTCCGCATGATGGCCTGCCCCTGAAAACACAAAAAAGACCGGTGGCCCGCAGCATGGGCGCCGGTCTTTTTATATCTGTCACGATCCGTGATGATCGTCTCTGCGGTCGTCGTATCCCTTCCGGGAGAGCGGGCAAAAAAATGACTGTCTCCTGCCGGCCGTCAGCCTTGCGCGTCGCCGCCTCAGGCCGTCGTACCGCCCTGCTTTTTTCGCAGCCACGCGGCCCGTGCCTGATGCAGCAAGGCCAGCTGCCCGGGGATGACATCCTGCCGCCGGAAATGCCGCTCCACGGTCCGGCGGGCGGCAAGGGACAACTCCGCCAGCTGGTGCGGTTGCGCCAGTATGCCCGCCAGTGTGGGGACCAGATCCGCCGCCCCGCACCAGAGGCCTCCCCCGCCCTCCTGCAACAGGGGCCAGTGCGGCGCATCGCCCGCCAGTACCGGCACCACGCCGCAGCTCATGGCTTCCAGCAGCACCGGCGCGGAAAGGCACGCTGCCGCCGGGGCCGTGATGACGGCCGCCGTGCGGAGCAGATCCCGATAGGCCTGCAGGGAGAGGCGCTCCGGGATCTCGATCCCGGTCGGCAGGGAAAGGCCAAGCTCCGCCAGTGATTCCCGCCCTGTCGCGCTTTCACACAGCAGCACCAGACGACAACCCGGGCACTGGGCCAGCAGGACTTCCGCCAGGCGCAGCATCTGCCAGACATCCGCCGCATCCCGGGCAGCGCACAGAATCCGGGTCCCGGCTTGCGGGCCGGATGCCCCGTTTGGAGTGAGGGGAGAAAAATAGTCCGTATCTACAGGATACGGCAAGCTCACGACGCCCCGCTGTTCCTGATCGCGGTTTTCCGCTTCTGCCGTCAGCCTGATGACCAGATTGCTCTGCTGCATCTGGCGGCATTGCAGCAAGTGGCGGACAAGCCCTTTACCGTCCCCGGCAAGCCCGTCGGACGGCAAGCTTTCCGCAAAGCAGGCCACAAAGGCATCAGGAAAGGCATCCCTGAGGAACAGCCCCTGCTCCAGTGCGGAAGAAAGCAGCACCATATCCGGCACAAAACCGCTTTGCCGCAGCAGACGGAAGGCCTGCAGGGCCTGTCGTCCCATCTCCACGGCCCTGTCCAGAGACGTGCCCGCCCCGTCCCCCGCAAGACGCCGGGAGCGGGAGGGGGAAAGGACCACATGCCGCACCCCGGGCACACTGAAATCCCGTCTGCCCCGGCAGGAGGCAAAAAGGATCTCATGCCCCGGCTGCGCGGCAAAAGCTGCCAGCAACGGGCCCAGATCCCCCGGGAAGGTGTGGTTGACGAACAGGATGCGCATGGAAGCTCCCGCGGATGCTGCCAAAAGGCGGGACGGCCTTCAGACCGCCCCGCCGTGTATGCAAGGTTAACCGTTGCTGTGTTCCAGGGTAAAGACCTGCTGCTGTACGGCCTCGCTGGCCGGATCGCCGGTCTCCACCGGTGTCAGACTGGTTTCCAGCGTCAGGCCGCCATCGGCTTCGGCCCCGCCGTTGAAATCATAGCTGCCATCATCCTGCTTCGTCCAGCGGTCATCCAGCTGGAGTGTCTCTTCTCCGGCCTCGTTGACCCCCAGCGTGATGCCGTACCTGTCGGCCAGATCATTGATGCTGGTCAGGCTCAGGGCATCCTCGCCCTTCAGCAGCACCTCGATGCCGCTGACGAGAGGCTTGTCGCTGCTGGTATTGCTCAGCAGCCCGTCCAGCGTCAGGCTCGTATCGTCAGAGACCATGAAGTCGATGCCGCTGCCGCCGCTGACCAGATAATCCTGCTGGTCGTAGACGATGATGTCGTTTCCGGCACCGCCGAAGATGGCATCACTGCCCTCGCCGCCGCGCAGGTAGTCGTTCCCGTCCGTGCCGAAAAGGCCTTCCACACCTTCGGGCAGGAGCAGCCCACCGTCCCCGGCATCCTCTCCGCTGAAGGCGGGAGGCGTCGCAGCCGTAGCAGGATCGGCATCCTCTGCCGGGAGCATATCCTCGGTCGTTTCGAACCGCAGCATCTCCACGGACTCCGGCATTTCATCCGCGTTTTCCAGCCCGGCGAACAGCAGGGGCTCCGCAAGCAGGTCATCGGCAAGCGGCGTCTCCGATACCGGCACATCCGCATCCGGCAGATCCGTCATTTCCTCCTGCAGCACGGTCTCGTCCTGCGGCAGCGGGACCTCTTCCGCCACAAGAGCTTCGGGGCCGTTCTCCTGTGCCGGGACAGTGTCCTGAAGGAATGTCTCCGGATCGGCCGATTCCGGCGTGATGCCGGCAACGAAGGAGGCCGCCGCCGTCAAAAGACCGGCTTCTTCCGCAGCCAGGCGCTGGCGTTGGCCATAGGCCTTCAGGCTTGCCTGATCCCCGTCATCCGGCACGATGACGGTCTCGCCCTCCGTTGGGCCCTCACCTTCACCGCCCTCCGTCGGGGCCGTGCTGGTGACCGGCAGACTGACCGTCTGTTCCACCTTCCCGTGACCGTCATCCACGAACACGGTGATTTCAACCGTGCTCTCCTTACCGGGGGCCAGGTCATCGGTCCGCTCCGGCAGCACCTCATAGCGCAGCGTACCGTCGGTGTAGGTGTAGCTGACGTCATCGACCGTCACAGGCTCCTCGCCCGCCGCGATAATGACGGGAGTGCCCTCAGCATCCTTGATGTACACGGTCAGGCTGTCGTCGGGATCGCTGTCCGTGATGGCCACGGTGCCGGTGTTGCTCCCACCATCTACAGGCGCACCAATGACAGGAGCCTGATTGGTACTCTCGATGGTGACGCTGCCCTTGACCGTATTGCTGTCTTCCGTATCGTCGTGGATCTTCAGGTCGAAATCCAGCGAGACGGACGAGTCACGATCCAGCGAGTTGCTGTACTCCGTATCAGGCGTGAAGGTATAGGTCAGCGTGTGTTCCGTACCGGCACCGTCTCCCTCGGTATAGGCCAGTTTCAGGGTACCGATCTTCTGGCCGCTCTCGTTGTAGACGTCCAGCGTCGTCGCGCCGTCCGTCAGGCCTTCCACGTTGTCCACCTTCAGGGAGTCGCCTTCCTTGCCGGATTCGCTGGCATACAGCCCCTCAAAGGTCACGCTGTGCGTATCCCGGACGTCCGCATCCGAGAACACCAGAGTACCCGTGTTGCTGCCACTTGACGGTTCTTCCGTGATGGCCGGTGCATCGTTCTCGTTGGTGACGGTGAACTGCAAGTCTCCGGTCGTGTCCTCCCTACCGTTCTTGTCCGACACCGTGATGCCGAAGTCGAGCTTGTTTTCGCCCACGGGCAAGCTGTTCAGGTAATTTTTATCAGGATCGAAGGCGTACGTGAACGTACCGGTTCCGTCTTCTTCCTTGCTGTAGGTCAGGATCAGCTCGCCGACCTTCTGGCCATCCTGATAGACGGTAATGGGCTCTTCCGGCAGGCTGTCCAGATCCACCGTCAGAGGAGTACCGTCCTCATCCACAGACAGCCCCTCAAAGCTCACGCTGTGCGTATCCTTGACGTCGGCGTCCGTGAACACCAGCGTGCCCGTGTTGCCTGCCGCCGGGTCCTGTGACAGATCCTCGTCGATGACAGGCGCGTCGTTATCGTTGGTGACGGTGAACTGCAAATTCCCGTCGGTCGTGTCCGTGTCGCCGCTCTTGTCCGACACCGTGATGGTGAAGTCGATCGTACTGTCACCCACGGGCAGGTTGTTTTCAAAGTTTTCGGTCGAAAGCGTGTAGGTCAGTTCGCCGTCCTCATAGCGCAGGGTCAGCGTGCCGATCTGCAGGCCGTCCTTGTAGACGTCAACAACCTTGTCTTCCGTCAGGCCTTCCACGCTCTCCACCGCCAGGGCATTACCGCCCGCATCCTGCAGCCCGGTGAAGGTCACGCTGTGCTGGGTATCCAGTTCGTCGGCGTCCGAGAACTTCAGTTTGCCACTGTTGTTATTTCCCGCTGCTGACGGATCCGTCGCCTCCATGATGACCGGCGCGTCGTTCTCGTTGGTGACGGTGAACTGCAAGTCCCCGGTCGTGACCGTGCCGCCGTTATTGTCCGACACCGTGATGCCGAAGCTGATGTCCTCCGGTTTACCGACCTCCAAGCCGTTCACGTAGTCCGGGGCAGGCTTGAACTCGTACTTGAGCTGATCCTCTGCGCCTCCACCCTTGCTGTAAGTCAGAGTCAGCTCGCCGATCTTTTCACCTGCCGCGTTAAAGACATCCAGCGTCTTTGTGCCATCCGGCGTATCCTTCAGCGTCTCCAGATCCACCTTCAGAAGACCGCCGCCCTCAGCGCCCGCACCTTCCTCACTGCCATACAGCCCGGTGAAGGTCACGTCGTGGGTATCCGTGGTATCCACGTCCGTGATGGTCACGGTCCCGGCCAGGGCACCGGAAGGCTGCGAGACCGCGATCTCGGGGGCATCATTGCTGCCCTTGATGGTGACGGTGATGGTTTCGGTGATCTTGTTGCCGGTACTGTCGGCAATGGTGATCTTGCCGAAGCTCTCGGTCACGGTCTCACCATCCGCCAGATAGTTCATGTCCTCTGTCAGCTCATACCTGTACTTGCCGGTCTTGGGATCAAGGTACAGGGTACCGTACTTTCCTGTGACCATCTGCCAGACCTGGCCGTCGATGGTCACAGGCTGGGCGCCTTGTGCCGCATAATGCAGAGGATCGTCATGAGTCCCGTCCGGGCCGCGATCCCAGCCGTCGGCCTGAATTTTGCCCTCACTCTCGGAGCCCGGCTCTTCCGCCACATCGATCGCCAGGCTCCCCTCGTCGGTTATCTCCGGCACGCTGTCGCTGCCCTTGATGTGGACCGTGAGTTCCTTTTCGGTGACGCCGCCGTGGCCGTCATCCACCACCACGGTGACCTTGGC
This sequence comes from Desulfovibrio piger, assembly GCF_012843875.1. Taxonomy (GTDB): domain Bacteria; phylum Desulfobacterota; class Desulfovibrionia; order Desulfovibrionales; family Desulfovibrionaceae; genus Desulfovibrio. The sequence continues at coordinate 28,886 of NZ_JABAFY010000002.1, forward strand.
ATCAACCACATCCGTAGGACGCAGGTTCTTTACCGCGTCGAGAGTATTATTCAGCTTGAAACGGTAGGCACCGGTTTCTTTGTTGATATAGAAGGTGCCGTAGTCGGTCTCGTAGGCATATTCGCCCGTTTCTTCCGAAAGCGTCCCCTCCTTCAGGCCATAGCTCAGCGTATCGTCCTTATCCACATCCGTGGCCGAGGCGTTGCCCGTGACAGGCGCGTCCGTACCTTCCTTGATGGTCAGCACCGGCTTGTCCAGCGACAGCACAGGAGCGTCGTTGGTACCGTTGATGGTGACGGTAATGGTCTTTGCCACTTCCGCACCATCCTGGTCCTTGACGAAGATGGTGAAGGTCTCCGTTAACGGCTCCTCATCGTCTCCTCCTCCCAGCTGCTGTACCTCCTTCAACTGGTTGTTGAGCTGATAGCTGTAGGTACCGTCCGCATTGATGAAGAGGGTACCGTACTGTCCGGCAGCCATATTGCTAGCGTTGCTGCTTGCTGCGCCCCCACCGGCAGCCACGGAATAACTCAGATTGCCTTCATTTACGCGGTCGTCCGAAACGCCGAGCTTGTCCCCGACCGTGATGGCGGTATCTTCCGTGGCCTCAAGCGTGAGCTCACCGCCACTGATCACAGGGGCTTCGTTGGTACCCGTGATGGTGATGTGGAGATTTTCCTTCGTGCTGCTGTTGGGAGCATCACTGCCGTCGTCCACAGTAATGGTCAGGTTAAAGTTCGCATTCTCTCCGGCCAGCAGCTTTTCAGCTTCGGCATTGGGCTTGAAGGAGTAGCTGCCGTCCTTGTTCAGCATGAACTCGCCCCAGTCGGTACCATCCTTGATGAGCGTATAGGTGCCGGGGGCACCCTGTGCCTGACCACCCGTGGGAGTCAGGGTGATGCCTGATCCCTCCACGGCCGAGACCGCATAGAAAAGGGTCTGCCCGCTGCCTTCCCCGGCTTCCTGGCTGCCCACATCGCCGGCATCGGGGTCCGTGGTCGTGACCCTGCCGGTCACGATCCCGCCCGTATCTTCGATGCTCAGATGCCCGACCGACTCGATGACCGGCTGGTCATTGATGCCTGTGATGGTCACATGGATGGGGACCGGGTTCGTGCCCACCGAAACATAGAAGGTCTTCTCGATGCTATCGCCTTTGTCCAGGCTCTGGACGATATCGCTGCTGTTGTTGAGCACGAAACGGTAGCCCCACTGGCCATCGTCGCCCTTTTCCAGGATCAGCGAGCCGTATTCGGTCTGGACCACATGGGTCATGTCGCCGTCCACGATGCCGGACTGCCCCTTGTTGTCCACCAGCCAGATGTCATCGGCATCGACCTTCACGGGCTTGCCATCGCTATCCTTCAGCTCCGTGAAGCCACTTGCCACGGACGGCGGCAGGATGACCTCGTGGCTGCCACCGTCTTCTGTGACATCCGTCGAATCTCCCGGTTTCTGGAGCTGGAGCTCTATCGAGCCGGGGCCCGTGCCGCCTTCCACCTTAGTCACATCAAAGACGATCTCCTTCGTGCCGGTCGCGCCATACGGGTCCGTCACCGTGATGGTGAAGGATTCGTTGCCCTGCTTCCCGATCGGAAGCTTTTTGTATTCCTCACTGAACGGGTCCACCACATAGGTGTACTCGCCGGTCTCGGCATCGATGGTCAGGTAGCCGAATTTTCCCTTGATGGTCTGCAGACCGTCCTGGGCCGCAGTAGCCGAATCAGCATCATCCACGCTGTAGCGCAGATCCCCCTCGACATCGTCCACGTCATGACCGACGGCCGTGCCCTTCACAGGGTTCCAGTCCTTGACCTCGACAGGATCTTCTTCCGAAACGATCTGCCCGTCAGGCCCCTTCAGCTCCAGCGTCGGCGCATCGTTCATCCCGTTAATGGTGACGGTGATGCCACCTGTGACGCTCTGTCCGCCGGAATTTCCCATGACCGTAAAGTTCTCCTTCACGGACGTATGGGCGCCGTCCTCGTTCAGAGACTGCAGCTCGTTACGGCCTTCTTCGGTCAGCTGATAGGTGTAGGACAGGCTGCCGTCTTCATTGCGTGTGACGGTCAGGGTCCCGTACCCACCCTCGATCTTCCAAGGACCGTCGCCTGTTGTCAGGTCAACAGACTCCCCGCCCGGGGAAACGATGCTCGTGATATGCTGTTCCTCCCCGGCATCAGGGTCCGTGATCGTGACCGGCTGGATGTTGACGGAGATTCCGGTATCCTCCGTGATGGACGCTGCGCTGCCGGAGATACGGGGAACATCATCCTTCCCCGTGATCTCGAAGGTCAGTTCCTTTTCTTCCGAGATGGCATTGTATTCATCAAGCACCACCACGGTGAACGAGGCTTCACCGATATCGCCCGCCCCCAGATGCTGCGCGGCCTTGTTGTTGAAGACAAAGGTGTATTCACCGGTCTTCTCGTTCAGCTTCAGATAGCCGTATTCGCCGCCATCAGGGGATTCGGCGGATTGCGCGCCCACGTAGCGCACGGAGCCATCTTCACCCGTGACCTTGATCAGGTACTTGAGGACGCTTCCCTCGTCTGCCGCACTGCCGTCAGGGCTGTCCACGTCCGTAGCGCCTATCTGGCCCGTGACGGTCTTGATGCCACCGTCCTCCACGATGCCTGTGACTGTGAAACCGTCATCTGAGACTTCCAGCCCTGTCTGCCCCTCATCCAGCGTGACGCCCGTCACTTTCGGGGCATCGTTGCTGCCCTTGACGGCGACCTTCAGCGGCTGGTCTGCCCCCTGAGCATCGCCCTTTCCTGTCCCCTGGGCATGGATGGAGAAATCGTCATACCGGATCTCTCCCTGCTTCAGGGCATTGGTCGCGTCACTGTTGTTGCTCAGCTGGTAGAAATACTGACCGGTCGCCGTGTTGAGGTAGAGCGTGCCGTACTGTCCATGCATGATCTGGATATCAGCATCATCGCCCCAGGGTTCACCCGGGAACTGCTGGCTGATGGCATCCTGGATCTTGGGCCCTAGACTACTAAAGTCAGAGAGTTCGGATTCCTGCCCACTCTCCGTCTTGTTGATGGAGAATTCTACCTTATGCGGCGTACCGTCCGCATCCGTGTCATATTCCTTGGCTTCCAGCTTGCCAGACGCGACAGGACTCCCGTCCTCGGATTGGTTCTCCGTCCCGGGATGCATGTCGGGCACGACGCCAGCTTCCACCACAGAGACCACGGCCGCCGCGTCACCGGTGAAGACCGTGGCCGTGTCCTTGCCGGTGATGGTGACGGTGATATCCTTCACGTCCCAGGCGCCCTTGTCGTCACGCACGGCCACATGGAAGGTCAGCTCTTTTTCCTCTCCTTCCGGCAGGCTGATGACCGCTTCGCTTTCCGCATCCAGATAGAAGGTATACTTGCCGGTGGCGGGATCGATCTTGAGGGTGCCGAACTCATTGCTGAGCGACGTCGTCATGTAGACGCTTTCGGGATCAGCCCCGTTCAGGCTCCCAAAATCAGGATCCGACAGCAGGCCGTAGGTGAGCTTGTGCCCCGCGTCGGTATCTTCGGCGCTGACCTGCCCGGCAACAGAAACCATGCCCTCATCCAGGCCCAGGTCCGAGGCGTCCTTGATCTCCGGCGCATCATTGGTACCGTGGATGGAAAACTTCTGCGAAGCCGACGTCTGCGCCGTGGAGCCATGCTCGTCACGGACATTGAAGTAGACCGTAAAGTCGAACTTCACATCCTCGCCATACGGCGCCAGTGCCGCCCGGGCTTCATCCGTATCCAGCCGGCTCAAGGAATACTTTCCCGTCGCAGGATCGAGCGTCAGTTCGGCTACGGCCACCCCGTTGAGGGAAAGGGTCACCGTAGTTCTGCCATCCCCCACCGTGGCCGTCAGTGCCGGATTGCTTATCCCGCCCACCTTGTCCACGAAATAGGAGAAAGTCGTATCCCCGGCATCGACATCGCTGGCCGTAAGCTGCCCTTCCACGGGCCTGGACTTATAGGGCACATTTTCTTCGGGATTGAGCTCCGTCTTGTCTGGCGTCGCGACCGCGATCCCGTTTTCCTCGCGGCCCACACCGTCAGCATAGACGTCCTCGGGCGCCCGTCCCGTGACCTTGATGGTCGGACGGTCGTTGGTACCGTGGATATTGATGGTGGCCGTATGTTCACCCTCGGAAAGGTTGCCGTTCTGGTCCTTGACCTTGAGCGGGATATTGATGCTCAGATCCATGTCCTGCGGCAGACCGTTCAGCCCCGACGGGGTCGGTACGAAAGTATAGGTCAGGTCGCTATCCGTCCCGTTCTGTTCCAGCCTGAGCGTGCCCAGCATGATGGACTTGCCTTCATTGACTCCGGGGATGATGGCCGTCAGCGTGTAGATGCCATTGGCACCGGCGACGATGCTGTATATGGCGCCCTCCACGGGCATCCCACCATCCGTTACTGTCAGTGAAGCATTGGCAGGCAGGCCGCTGCCGGCAATGACCAGGCTGTGCCTATCATTGGCATCCTGCTTCTCGAAGGAGACCGTCACGGTCTGGGAACCGGTAGGACCGCCTGTGAAATTATCGTCCGGCCTGTGCGCCCCCGACTGGTCACCCCAGACGCCCATTTCGTATACATCCAGCACAGATTCCGTATCGTCCGAGAGCACAGGCTTGTCGTCCGTGCCTTCGATGGTGATGGTGATGGTCTTTTCCGACCAGGCCCCCCTGTCGTCCACGACGCGGACCACAAAGGTCTCGGTCACGCTCTCGCCCTTGCCCAGTGCCGTGACGTCATCATCGCCCTTGTGGAGCTCATAGGTATAGTTCCCGTACTGGTCCAGGGTCAGGGTCCCGTACTCCGTGGTGGCAACGTACCCGCCGTCACCACTCCGGGAGACCTCCACAGGGCCGGTCCTCGGATCATGGCCGCTGGAGTCCTTCCACACCGAGGAGGAGGTCAGCGCCGGATCATAGCCCGTACCCTGCAAGGAGAACTGCAATCCGTGGTTGTCTCCGTCCGTGGTTTCCTGCCCCGCGCCGTTTTCCCGGTCGTCATCCGAGGCCTGCACACGGCCGGAGAGCCTGACCACGGCATCGGCCGCACTATCGGCCGTGCCGTAGGCATGCAGGCGGTCGTCCGCCACCGCTATTTCCTTGCCGGAGGCATCGAAGAACTTTTTGCCGTCAAGGACGTCCAGCGTCGGCCGGTCATTGGTGCCGGTCACCGTGACCGTCACTTCCTTGCTGGCCCAGGCGCCATGCTCGTCCCTGACGAAGATGGTGAAGGTCTCCGTCAGCGTCTCGCCTTCATTGAGGTAGTCGAGCCTGTCGTACTGCGTCCCGTCACCGGCCGTAAAATCGCTGCTCTCGTCCAGCGTGTAGGAATAGCTGCCGTCCGCTCCGATGGTCAGGCTGCCGTACTGCCCCCGGACGGAGACATCGCCGCCGTCAGTGGTGAAGTCGACGCCATCAGGGGATTCGGCCTTGCCGGCCTCCACACCGTAGACGAGTTCCGCGCCGTGGTCGGCATCCTTGCCCGTGGCCTTGTCGCTGTCCGTGAGCGCACCGTCATACCTGCCGATCTCGTCAGCAGCCGTCCCGTCCTTGCTGGGCGCGTCAACGAGCTCGTCATCCGGCCCATCGACCACGGCACCGTCATCATGACGGCCCACGCCGCTTTCCGTGACGTGCAGCGCGCCGCCATCAGAACCGTCACCCAGCTCCAGACGGGGCTTGTCGTTGGTCCCGTGGATGGTGATGGTGATGTCGGTGGAAACTTCCTTGCCGAAGGTATCCTTGACCGTGACGGTAAAGGTCTCGGTCAGCACCTCGCCCTGGGCCAGCTTGTTGACGGCATTGCCGTCCGCATCAAAAGCGCCGGACTTGAGCTTATAGGTATAGGTACCGTCTGCATGGAAGGTCAGCGTACCGTAGCCGGATTCATAGACGGTATCGCCGTTCGGCGAAGTGGAGACCAGCTTGGGCGCCTCCGGCTGGGTCACGGCAGGCGTACCGCCCGTTTTCAGCTGGGCATCCGCGGCATCCACACGGAAGGAGAGATTCCCCTGGTCGCCAAGGTCAATGTCCGTGGCATCGACCCGGCCAGAAAGGCTCTCTGTCTGGTGATGGCCGGGGATGACATTGCCCTGCCCGTCGACGACATCCCCCGCCTCTGTCGGCGTATTGCCGTCACTGCCGTCATGGTAGACGCCTTCTTCCTTGAAGACGAGATCATCCTTGTCCGTGATGACAGGGAACGCGCTCGAGCCTTCCACCTTGATGACGATCTCCCTGGTGTCGTAAGCACCATGCTCATCCACCACGGTGATCTCAAAGGTCTCGAAATGGGGGTGCTCGGGATCGAGCTGCTGGACGAGCTCGCTCCCGCTGTTGACCACATAGGTCCAGCTGCCGTCAGGATTGACGGTCAGAGTACCGTAGTCGGTCGTGAAAATGGCCTGGGTGCCGCCTTCAGAGCCGATATGCCCCGGCTGCGGCTCATGCCCTGCGGCAGGAGAGGTCGCATGCTCCACGTCTCCATCCGTATGAGTACCGCCGGCAATAAGAATGGTCTGGTCACTGCCCGCATCGGCATCGACGTCCCGGATATCGAACGATCCGGAAAGCTGGGGCCAGCTCGTGGCGTCATCGGCATCAGCGGGGTCGCTCTCTATGGTCTCGAGCACCGCACCGTCCATGAGGATCTGTCCGTTGCCATCCCGGATCTCCAACGACGGCTTGTCATTGCTGCCCGTAATGGTGATGGTCACGGTCTCCAGATTCCAGGCGCCGTGCTCATCCTTCACATAGATGGTGAAGGTATCCGTGATGGTGGCCCCTTCCGGCAGGGCATTGATGGAGGAGATGTCGAAGGTCTCGCCGTCAAGGCTGGCCGTCCCCTGCACGGCTTCGCTCTCGCCCTTCAGGGTATAGGTCCAGGTGCCGTCGCTGTTCAGGACCAGATGGCCGAAGCTCCCTTCCACGGGAGCGCTGCTCTCCACGTCATCGTCCGTGGCATCCTTGCCCAGAAAGATGCCCGCGTCAGGGCTCTGCGCCCCTTCCCAGCCGCCGTCCTGGCTCTTGTCACCGGCCACGGCGCCGAACCACAGCTTGTGCCCGGCATCCACGTCCGCGCCGGTGACTTTGCCTTCCAGATGCTGCTCGTTCCTGCCGGGATCATAATGGGAGCCGTTGTACTCCCTGTTCTCCTCTTCGGTACCGGGGGCATCCACGACCGTGTCGCTGTCTATGCGGCCCACGCCGCTCTCGGTCAGCTTCAGCTCGGAATCCGCATCCAGCGTGACCTCAGGCTGGTCATTGGTGCCGGTGATGGTGAACGAGACCTCCTGCTGCTGCCAGGCGCCCTTGTCGTCCTGTACGAAGATGGTGAAGCTTTCCGAGACCGTGGCGCCTTCCGGCAGGTTGTCCAGCGTCGGCTGGCCGTCGAAGTCCCAGTCCAGGCCCTGCTTGAGCTCTTCCAGACTGGCGTAGGTCTTCCCGTTCACCGTGACGGGGAAGGTCAGCGGCGTGCCGTCGCTGTTCCCGTTCAGCGTGTAGGTATAGGAGGCCGTGCCGTTGGCCGTTTCCGTCACGACCAGCTGACCGTAATGGCCCTGGGCCGTGACGCTGGTCTGGCTGCCCGTGGTCAGCCCCAGTCCTTCAGGCGTCGTCACGCCGCTACCGTCCGCCACGGCAAAATGCAGGATGTCGCCATGATCCACGTCCGCGGCGTCGATGCTGCCCGTGACCGAAGCGGTCCTTTCGGCAGCATTGTCGTAGGGGCTGTTCTCTTCAGGCTGCCCGGGCTTGTCGACGGGGCTGTGATCGGACGTCGTCGTATCCCGGCCCACACCGGACTCATACAAAAGGCCCTCCGGGGCGCCCACGGTCAGCGACGGCTTGTCATTGCTGCCGGTGATGGTGATGGTCACGGTCTCCAGGTTCCAGGCACCGTGCTCGTCCTTCACATAGATGGTGAAGGTATCCGTGATGGTGGCGCCTTCCGGCAGGGCATCGATGGAATCGATGTCGAAGGTCTCGCCGTCTAGGCTGGCCGTCCCCTGCACAGCTTCGCCTTCGCCCTTCAGGGTATAGATCCAGCTGCCGTCGTTGTTCAGGACCAAATGGCCGAAGTCCCCCTCCACGGGAGCGCTGCTCTCCACGTCACCGTCCGTGGCATCCTTGCCCAGAAAGATGCCCGCGTCAGGGCTCTGCGCCCCTTCCCAGCCGCCGTCCTGGCTCTTGTCACCGGCCACGACGCCGAACCACAGCTTGTGCCCGGCATCCACGTCCGCGCCGGTGACTTTGCCTTCCAGATGCTGCTCGTTCCTGCCGGGATCATAATGGGAGCCGTTGTACTCCCTGTTCTCCTCTTCGGTACCGGGGGCATCCACGACCGTGTCGCTGTCTATGCGGCCCACGCCGCTCTCGGTCAGCTTCAGCTCGGAATCCGCATCCAGCGTGACCTCAGGCTGGTCATTGGTGCCGGTGATGGTGAACGAGACCTCCTGCTGCTGCCAGGTGCCCTTGTCGTCCTGTACGAAGATGGTGAAGCTTTCCGAGACCGTGGCGCCTTCCGGCAGGTTGTCCAGCGTCGGCTGGCCGTCGAAGTCCCAGTCCAGGCCCTGCTTGAGCTCTTCCAGACTGGCGTAGGTCTTCCCGTTCACCGTGACGGGGAAGGTCAGCGGCGTGCCGTCGCTGTTCCCGTTCAGCGTGTAGGTATAGGAGGCCGTGCCGTTGGCCGTTTCCGTCACGACCAGCTGACCGTAATGGCCCTGGGCCGTGACGCTGGTCTGGCTGCCCGTGGTCAGCCCCAGTCCTTCAGGCGTCGTCACGCCGCTACCGTCCGCCACGGCAAAATGCAGGATGTCGCCATGATCCACGTCCGCAGCGTTGATGCTGCCCGTGACCGAAGCGGTCCTTTCGGCAGCATTGTCGTAGGGGCTGTTCTCTTCAGGCTGCCCGGGCTTGTCGACGGGGCTGTGATCGGACGTCGTCGTATCCCGGCCCACACCGGACTCATACAAAAGGCCCTCCGGGGCGCCCACGGTCAGCGACGGCTTGTCATTGCTGCCGGTGATGGTGATGGTCACGGTCTCCAGGTTCCAGGCACCGTGCTCGTCCTTCACATAGATGGTGAAGGTATCCGTGATGGTGGCGCCTTCCGGCAGGGCATCGATGGAATCGATGTCGAAGGTCTCGCCGTCTAGGCTGGCCGTCCCCTGCACGGCTTCTCCCTCGCCCTTCAGGGTATAGGTCCAGGTACCGTCGCTGTTCAGCTGCAGATGGCCGAAGCTCCCTTCCACGGGCTTGCTGCTCTCCACGTCGCCATCCGTGGCATCCTTGCCCAGAAAGATGTCTGCGTCAGGGCTCTGCGCCCCTTCCCAGCTGCCGTCCTGGCTCTTGTCACCGGCCACGGCACCGAACCACAGCTTGTGCCCGGCGTCCACGTCCGCGCCGGTCACCTTGCCTTCCAGCTGCTGCGTGCCCTTGTCATCAGCGTGCGAGCCGTCGTAGGCCTGGTTCTCTTCCTCCGTACCCGGAGCAGTCACCACCAGACCGTCATCGGTACGCCCCACGCCGCCCTCGATGAGCCCCAGCTCGGAATCCGCATCCAGCGTGACCTCAGGCTGGTCGTTGGTCCCCTTGATGGTCACGGAGAACGAGGCCTCGGCCTTGTCGCCCTGCCCGTCCTCCACACGCACGGTGAAGTCCTGCCGCACGGTCTCGCCCAGGGCTAGGCTGTCGGCATCGGGGTCATCGTTGTTCAGGGTATAGGTGATGACACCGGTGCCGGCATTGATGGTGATGACGCCATACTCGGTGACGATGCGGTTGCTGCCGTCGGCAAAGCTGTAGGACAGCCGCCCACCGTCAGGATCGCTGGCCATCACCTGCCCCACGACGACAGGCACACCGGGGGTGAAGAGATTGCCCTGGATCTCCTGGCTCCCGTCGGTCTCCACACCGGATTCCACCAGGGTCATGTCGTTACCGTCCACAGCGATGATGCCGCTGATCTCGGGATCGAGGTTCTGGTGCGTCCAGCCGCCGACCTTGTCATCGGCCCACTCCACGCCATCGTCAAAACCGATGTCCAGGCGTCCCAGATGATCGATGCCGTCCAGCAGGTCGCTGCCGCCGTATTCGTTATAGCGGCCGCCGCGCGAGGCGCTGCTGCTGGCGGCAGGACCGGCGGCGGGCATCAGGTCTTCGCCAAGGGCCGCGAAGAAATCCTGCCCGCTGATCTCCACACCATCCACCTGGAAGGAGGGCATCTCTTCCTTGGAGTACGTGGTGTAGAAGCCCTGCAACTGGATGGAAGACCCATCTTCAAAGCTCAGGACAAGATCGTCGCCATTGCGGGTCAGCGTCGCCGCATCCGCAGGAAAATCGAAGATGAAGCGCCCGTCAGGAGCGCTGGGGACGGTCTGTGTGGTACCAGCAGCAGGCTTGGCAAGACGGATATCAGCCATGAGGGACCCCCGGATAAAAAATCGTGTGATCTGTCAAAAAAATATGAAAACGTCAAAAGCCCCGTACCGAAAGGGCTCGGAACAGGGCTCGGCTTTGCAAGGCACGCTCGGGGAGCGTCCGGCGTCAGACAGGGGGAAGGCATAAAAAAATCCTGCCACGCCAGATGATTGCACATACGTTGCCCCGGTAAGGAACACGGTGACGCAAATCCCTGGAATCAGGCAGGAACGCTGCGGCCATCCATCAATGACGGCCAGATGAAATAAATACTATTTTTCCGATAAAGATGTCAATATCCGCCGCCTGACGGCACGGATCGTCCGCAGGGCTGTCGGCTCCCGCCCCTCCGCCGGTGCATGGCATGAAAAAGGAGACCTCCCGGCCCCGAGGGCAGGAAGGTCTCCCCGTATCACAGCGTTATGCCGTCAGAAAAGGCCTAGAACAGGCCGGTCACCTGGCCGGATTCCAGATCCACGTCCACATTGCGGAAGGCAGGACGCGAACCCGTACCGGGCATGAGGCTGATGTCGCCGGCCACCGGCACCACCAGGCCCGCACCGCCGTAGAACAGGCAGTCGCGCACATGCAGGCGCCAGCCCGTGGGCGCACCCTTGAGGGCGGGATTGTCGGACAGGGAGTACTGGGTCTTGACCATGCAGATGCCCAGTTCTTCGGCGTCGGGACGGGCCTGCAGTTCCTTGATGCGCTGCTTGGCCAGCGAGGAGAATTCCACGCCGTCGGCGCCGTAGACTTCCTTGGCGATGGTCTCGATGCGCTGCTCGAAGGGCATGGACCAGTCGTACAGGGGAGCGAAGTTGTTGGGCTCGTTGCAGGCGTCCATGACGGCATCGGCCAGTTCCAGGGCACCGTCGCCGCCCTTGAGCCAATGCTCGGACAGGGCCACGCGCGCACCGGCTTCTTCACAGATGCGGCGGATGGCGGCGATCTCGTTCTTGCTGTCGGTGGCAAAGGCGTTGATGCAGACCACGGGCGACACGCCGGAACGGCGCACGATGCCGATGTGGCGCAGCAGGTTCACGCAGCCGGCTTCCACCAGGCCCACGTCTTCGCGGGTGTAGGGTTCGGGCAGCGGACGGCCGGGCATGGGCGGCTGGGCGCCGCCGTGGTTCTTGAGGGCGCGCACCGTGGCCACGATGACGGCGGCATCGGGCTTGAGGCCACTCATGTGACACTTGACGTTCCAGAACTTTTCGTAACCGATCTCGGAACCGAAGCCGGATTCCGTCACATGGATGTCGCTGAGCTTGAGGGCCACGCGGTCGGCGATGATGGAGCTCTGGCCCAGGGCGATGTTGCCGAAGGGACCGGCGTGCACCAGCACGGGCTGGCCTTCGATGGTCTGGATCAGGTTGGGTTTGCTGGCTTCCAGCAGCCAGGCCATCATGGCGCCGTCCACTTCCAGGTCGGCGGTGGTCACGGGATTGCCGGCGCGGTCAAAAGCCAGCACCACGCGCGACAGACGCTTGCGCAGGTCGGGCAGGTCGCGGGCAAGGGACATGATGGACATGATCTCCGAGGCGGCCGTGATGTCGAAGCGCGAACGCATCATGAAACCGTCGTTGCGGCGGCCGTCGCCTTCGATGCCGATGATGACGTTGCGCAGGGCCTGACAGCAGAAGTCCATAGCCCAGCCCATGCCCACGCGGGTGGGGTCGATGTTGAGGCGGCGCATGCCGGACAGGCGTTCCAGCTTTTCGTCGTCATAGTTGCGCTCGTGCTGCATGCGCGAGGTCAGGGCCACCATGGCCAGGTTGTGGGCCGAGGTGATGGCGTGGATGTCGCCGGTGAAATTCAGGGAATACGGGGTCAGCGGGATGCACTGGGCCAGACCGCCGCCCGCAGCGGAGCCCTTCATGCCCATGGTGGGGCCGCCCGAAGGCTGGCGGATGGCCGCCGTGGTTTTGACACCACGCTTGGAGAGGCCCTGCACCAGACCGATGGTAGTGGTGGACTTGCCTTCGCCCAGCGGGGTCGGCGTGATGGCGGTCACGTCCACATATTTGCCATTGGGCCTGTCAGCCAGACGGCGCAGCACCGCCTGTTGCTCGATCTTGCCCATGTAGTGGCCGTAAGGCAGCAGCTCGTCCTTCTCAAGCCCCAGCTCGGCAGCCAGGGTTTCCACAGTTTTCATAGATTTTTCGGCATCCTGGGCGATCTGCCAGTCAGGGTGCTTGGTGGGATCAAGAGCCATGGCTTCTCCTTTTTTGTTTGCCTGTTACTTATCCTTTTACAGGGCTTTGGGTCAAGCAAATGCCTGCCTCCGGCTTGCCTTTGCATGCCATCTGCAGCATGCTTTGCGGATGGAAAGATCCCAGCCCTTTCTTTTGCGCTGCACGCACGGCCGGCTGGCCCTGGAACTGCGCCTGTTGCCCGCCGGGCAGGACTGGCAATTGCTGCTGACCGGCGGTGATGCCCATATCGGTGCCGTGATCCTGGCCGAACCCGCAAACGCCCTGCCCCCGGAGGTCCCGGAAGCCATGTCCGCCCACACCGCCGGGGGCAGGTCACGACCGGGCGTCATGTCCGACACCGCCTCTTCCGGGACGGAAGATGGCGTGCGCCTGCATGTCCTGCGCCGTACAGGGCACCACGACGACAAGGCCGCCCTGCCGCTGGCGCGGGACTATTGCCGTGCGCTGAAGGCCACGGTATGTGTCAGCGCGGGCATCCACTATGACCATATCAGCCGCGAGGAGATCGACACGGTACTGGCCCTGGCCCGCATGCTGGGAGCCTGCGGCCTGCGCCGTCTCCGGAGGCTACAGGAGAACGACCATGCTGACAGTGAAAGATCTTGAAGAATTCGAGAACTATATGCGCTCCGGCGAGCTGGAGACCGATTTCAAGGACGGCTGCGAAAACGACCGCTACTATCTGCTGGAGCTGCTGGAAAAATTCATGGACGTGGCCGAACTGGCCGACGAGACGGCCACCAAGGTCATCTTCCGCGGCCAGATAGGCCTGCTGGCCGGTGCGGGGGCCGCCCCCGAAGGTGAAAAAAAGTAACGGGAAAAATATTTTTTGAGGGAAGGAGAGCCTTCCTCGGGCGCGCGGCTCTTGATGCCCGCAGTTCCCTGTGGCGCAACGGCCCGGCCCCTACGGCCCCTTGAGCCTATTGCCGGCACACGAGATGGGGCCCTCGTCCCTCAGGCCCTTTCCCCACGCGTCATTCCGCAAAGGCCCCGCCTGCCATCGGCAGACGGGGCCTTTGCCATCATCAGGATATGTTTTCGCAAGAACTCCCCTGCCCTACGCCAGCATGCCGGGCAGGGACAGCACATCGTGCATGGCCGCGCAGAGGCGCTCCACGTCCTCGCGGGGGCTCACATAGGGCGGCATCACATAGACCAAACGGTTGAAGGGCCGTATCCAGACGCCCCGCCGCACGAAAAAGTCCTGCATGGCGGCCATGTTCACCGGCCGGGTGGTCTCCACCACGCCGATGCTGCCCAGCACACGCACGTCTTCCACCTGCGGCAGTTCCCGGCAGGGAGCCAGGCCCGCTGTCAGGGCCGTTTCCAGCATGGCCACCTGCTCCTGCCAACGCCCTTCAGCCAGGATGTCCAGGCTGGCGCAGGCCACGGCACAGGCCAGGGCGTTGCCCATGAACGTGGGCCCGTGCATGAAGACCATGCCGTCCCGGCAGATGCCCTGGGCCACTTCTTCCGTGCAGGCCGTGGCGGCCAGCGTCATGACGCCGCCGGTCAGGGCCTTGCCGCAGCACAGGATGTCCGGGCAGACACCGGCCCTCTCCGCGGCGAACAGCGTCCCGGTACGGCCAAAGCCCGTGGCGATCTCGTCGAAGACCAGCAGGGCCCCGTGCTCACGGCACAGGCGGGCCATGCCGCGCAGATAGTCGGGATGATAGAACCACATGCCGCCCGCGCCCTGCACCAGCGGCTCAAGGATGACCGCCGCGATGCGCTCGCCCTGCTCCGCGAAAATGCGGCGGGCGTCATCCAGGCTGGCCGGATCGAAAGGCTGGTCGAAACGGCAGGAAGGCCGTTCCATGAAGATCTGGCGCGGCAGCATATGCGTGAACAGGCAATGCATTCCGGTCACGGGATCGCACACCGACATGGCGCCGGTGGTATCGCCGTGATAACCGCCCCGGGGCGTGAGGAAGCAGGTGCGCTGCTTCTGGCCGATGCCCTGCTGGTATTGCAGGGCCATCTTCAAGGCCACTTCCACCGACACGGAGCCGGAATCCGCCAGAAAGACACGCGCCAGGCCCTGCGGCAGCATGGTCAGAAGGCGTTCGCCCAGCTCCACGGCAGGCGCATGGGTCAGACCGCCGAACATCACATGCGGCATCCTCCCGGCCTGCCGCTGGGCCGCAGCCACCAGACGCGGATGGTTGTAGCCGTGGATGGCCGTCCACCACGAGGACATGCCGTCCACCAGCTCCCGGCCGTCGTCCAGCACGATGCGGTTGTGGTGGCTGCGCGCGGCCGCGAAGACCGGCAAAGGATCCACCACGGACGTGTACGGATGCCAGAGGATGCGCCTGTCCCGCAGCGGCAGGGGCTCTTCCTCGCCCGCTGGTGCCTGCCGCCCTGTCAGGGAGGGCACATGCCGGGACAGCGCAGGCAGCAGCACGGCGCAGGCATCGGCCAGCTCCTGCCAGCCCGCCGCATCCAGCCGGGCCACACGGGGCAGGACGACCACCGGCGCATCCTCGCCCCAGGCCGCCAGACGGCGACGCAAGAATTCAGGATTGTCGGCCAGCACCCGTTCCCGGTCATGCCGTTCCCCGACGCTCAGTCCTTCCGGCTCTTCCGGCGCCATCAGGACCACCGCCGCCGGGCGCAGTCCCTTCAGGCGCAGGACCTGCAGGGAGAGCAACACATGGTTGAGCGCGCCCAGGCAGTTACTGCCCACCAGCAGGACAGGCAAATCCAGGGCCGCCATGAAATCCAGCGTGTCTTCTTCCTCATTGATGGGGACAGCCATGCCGCCCGCACCTTCCACCAGCAGCAGGGAGGTCTCCGTCTCCTGCCAGTGGGCCCGGACATCCTCGGCCAGCCCGGCCACCGTCAGGCGCTGCCCTTCTTCCCCTGCCGCCAAATGCGGCGAGGCGGGCAGACGGAAACAGTGCAGGGTCGCCGCAGGCGCCGGGGGCAAGGGCGGCAGGTCGGCCACGGCACGCGCGTAGGCCACGCCGTCGGCCAGAGCGGAGGTCGCCAGCTGCTCCGGCCGCACACCGGTCTGGACGGGCTTGAGGGCCTGGGCCGCCACGCCCCGGCCACGCAGGGCCCGCAGCAAGGCCGCCGTGAACGCGGTCTTGCCCACGTCCGTCCCGGTGCCGGTCACGAAAAATCCCTGTACGGGGCCCCTGTCGCCGGGGCGACCCGCTGTCATCTTTCCAGCACTCATGGACGTGCCACCTCCAGCCCCGCGGCTTCGATCATGCGGATGTCCTCTTCCACGCCCATGCCCTGCGTGGTCAGGTAGTCACCGGTCATCAGAGCATCGGCCCCGGCCCGGAACATGTCGCCCTGGCGCTCCCGCAAGGTCTCGGGCCGCCCGCCGCAGATGCGCAGGCTGGCTTCGGGCAGGATGTGCCGGAACAGGGCGATGATGCGCAGGGCCTCCTCCGGTTCCAGCAGGGGCTGTGCGGCCAGCGGCGTCTGCGGATGGGGATGCAGGAAATTCATGGGCACATGGCGCACGCCCAGCTCCCGGAGGCTGAAGGCAAAGTCCATCCTGTCCTCCCAGCTCTCGCCCAGGCCGAACAGCCCGCCGGCGCAGACCGAAAGGCCCGTTGCCTGCGCACGCAGCACCGTATCCCGACGCTGGTCCCAGAGCTGTGTGGAACAGATGCGGGGATAATAGGCACGCGATGTCTCCAGATTATGATGGTAGCGGCGCACACCGGCCTGTTCCAGTTCGCGCAGATGTTTTTCCGGCAACCTCCCCAGCGAGGTGCAGACCCGGCGACGCACGTCTTCCGGCAGGTCACGCACCACAGCCAGCAGGCAATGCAGTTCCTGCTCTTCCAGGGCCCCTCCGCTGGTCACGATGCCGATACGGCGCACGGGCCAGGCAGCCAGCCGTAGGATGCGTTCACGCAGTTCGGCGGCCTCCAGAAAGGGGAAATGGGCGATGGGCGTGTGGTTGTGGCTGCTCTGGGAACAGAAACGGCAGTCCATGCCGCAATCGCCGCTGCGGGCGTTGATGATGGCGCACAGACTGATGCGCTTGCCGTGATGCCGCTCGCGCAGGGCAGCGGCGCTGTCCAGCAGGGCCTCCAGCGGCGCATCAAGAAGACGGACCGCTTCAGCGGGTGTGGCGGGTACGGGAAAAACAGGATGGTTCATGCGATGGATCCTTGGGGGAATGCTTGGGACGAAGGGGACAGAGTCGATGCCTGTCCGGAGAGGTGGGAGCGTCATGCTCCCCCGGAAGGCATATGCTGTACCAAGGCAGCATATGCCCTTCCGGTAAAAGAAAAAACCCGCCGGGCGGCGGGTGTTTGTGCTATTGGGCCTTGCGACGCTTTTCCCACAGCTTCATGTCTTTCATTTTGCGGCGACGCTCGCGCTGCAGCGCCTTGCACACCAGAGGCGTATCTTTCTTGAAGCCCCACTTTTCGCGATAGGCCGCGGCATCCATGCCGTGCATGGCCAGATGGCGCTTGGTGAGGATCTTGAAAGTCTTGCCGCATTCAAGACACGTTACAGACTTTTCCTTGATGGACTTGCGGGCATCCTGCTGCATGTCGGCGGAATCCAGCTCCACAGGCATTTCGCCCTCGGCGACGGTACGGATACCGGCAGCCACTTTCTGGATAAACGAAGTGATTTCTTCTTCCGACATGACGCGCACGCTGGCCTGCGCCCTGGCAATTTCCAGTGCTTCTTTCAAATAATCATCCATGGTGTACCTCATGCGTATAGCCTGCAACAGTGGAATTGCATTCCCCTCGTTGCGCCAATTTCAACAACTTTTACTGGGTACAATAGACGACAGCGTTTCGTCAACAAAGACGAAACGCAAAATCGTATATTTTTCGCCAGGATGGGTTAACGCCAGTCCATACGGTCATAGGGAGAGACCGTTCCCCAGAACGTTTCATCCATGTAACGCCACTGCAATGCGCCGATGTTGCGCTGCGGCATGATGCCTGCAGCAGGGACAGCCGCGGTCTCGACCATGAAGGTTTCACGGGCACGCTGCTCGAATGCGGCGATATAGTCGGCGCGCCCCAGAGGCAGGGCCGTGATGGAGGTGATGTCCTCGGGCAGGGGCTCACGGTATTCCAGTACGATCTTGTCACTGTCGAAATTGAAGCGGTTGGCGAACATGCGCGCCAGCCAGCGACGGGGCGGCTGGCCGTCCTGCGCGAGGATGCGGGCCCCCTCGGGGTCTTCCAGGGGCAGGAAGGCGTCACGCTTTTCGCTGGTGACATAGGTGCAGGCCTGGAAGCCCACGCCGCCGATGGTCTCCACCCCTTCATTGATGCTGAACGGATGGCGCATGATGCCGTCCCAGTACCAGCCGTTGGGGACTTCGCCGTGAGCCACGATGGCCAGAGGCGACGCGCCGTCGCCCTTGCCGTAGACCGTGACCCAGCTATCCACCAAAAGCCCGCCCATGGCGCCGGAACTGGTCAGGCGCGAGGCACCCGTCATGCTGCCCATCAGGGGCAGGTCACGGGCTTTGAGAGCAAGGGCGGGCTGGGAAAACGAAACATAGGTATCGCCCACCAGACCGCGCTGCTGCCCGGCCACACAGCCGGCCAGCATGATGACCAGACAAAGGATACTTGCCATTTTCATGTTCATGATAGCCTCCTCCTGCCGCAAGGGCAGGCAAACCTGCGGGCATGCCCGCAGTCAAAAGCCGCCGGGCGTTCCGGCTACAGGCCTTTTTTCTTCAACTTTTCGATGAGGGTCGTCCGCTTGATGCCCAAAAGCTCCGCAGCCTGGTTCTTCACTCCGTCGGTCCGCTGCAGGGCCTCTTCGATCAGGTGCATCTCCACGGCATCCAGGAATTCTTTCAGTCCCATCCCCCGGGCCTCCAGAGTCTGGAGATCCGGCCAGACGAAACCAGAGGAAGGGCTGGAGGCAGCCGCAGCGGGCTCCCCGTTCCCGGCACCGGAAAGGACGTCAGCCTCAGGGGCATATTCCTCCACTTCCGGCAACAAGGCAATATCCCCCACGCTCTGGAGCAGACGCGCCGGCAGATCCTCCGGGGCCACGACATGCCCGTCGACCAGCACGCTCAGGCGCTCCATGACGTTTTCCAGTTCACGGACATTGCCAGGCCAGGCATAGGCCAGAAGGACGCGCTGCACGACGGGCGAAAGCTCCAGCGGGGGCCTTTCCTTCTTGCGGCAGAAGCGGCCCAGGAAATGCCGGGCCAGCAGCAGGACGTCCTGCCCCCGTTCGCGCAGGGGCGGCAGATGGATGGGGATGACGTTGAGACGGTAATAAAGATCTTCGCGGAAGGTGCCCGCGGCCACGGCGGCTTCCAAATCCCGGTTGGTGGCCGCCACGATGCGCACGTCCACCTTGCGGCAGCCCGTGCCGCCCACGCGTTCTATTTCCTTTTCCTGCAGCACGCGCAGGATCTTGACCTGCAGGCCGGGCTCCATCTCGCCTATCTCGTCCAGGAAGATGGTGCCCCCGTCCGCCAGTTCGAAACGGCCGGGGCGGGAACGCAGGGCGTGCGTGAAGGCTCCCTTTTCATGGCCGAAAAGTTCGCTTTCCAGAAGATCACGGGGGATGGCGCCGCAGTTGACGGGCACGAAGGGTCTGTCAGCCCTGGGGCTGGCAGCATGCAGGGCCCGCACCAGCAATTCCTTGCCTGTTCCCGATTCCCCGGTTACAAGCACAGTGCTGTCCGTGGGCGCCACTTTGCCCAGGATCTTGAACACACCGGCCAGGCTGGCGCTTTGCCCGATGATTCCGTTGCTCTTGAGCTCCATGCATATTCTCCACGTTCATGGCCTTTACACTGTCAATACACTGACAGGCCATCAATTTCCAGTAAAAAAACAGGGATGCATCTTCCCTTCCGCGCGACCGTCATGAAAGATTCCTCCGCCGCTGCCCGGCCTTACCGTTGCCCCGATCTTCCTTCCGCTCCTGTGGATGCCGTCCGTGCGGAACTTGCCGGCGCCCTGGAACACGGCAATGCCGTCCTGAGCGCCCCTCCCGGCGCCGGGAAAAGCAGCCGCGTGCCCCTGTGGCTGCTGGAGGCCCCCTGGCTGGAGGGCAGAAAGATCCTGCTGCTGGAGCCGCGCCGGGTGGCTGCCCGGGCCCTGGCGCGTTACGCCGCCCGCCTGCTGGGCGAGGACGTGGGCCAGACCGTGGGCTACCGCATGCGGCAGGAAAGCGCCGTCTCGGCCCGGACCCGGCTGGAGATCATCACCGAAGGGGTGCTGACCCGCCGCCTCCTGGCCGATCCCGAGCTCTCCGGCGTAGGCTGCGTCATCTTCGACGAATTCCACGAGCGTTCCCTGCATGCCGACATGGGGCTGGCCCTCTGTCTGGAGAGCCGGGCCGTGCTCCGGCCCGACCTGCGCCTGCTGGTCATGTCCGCCACGCTGGACAGCCACAAGGTGGCCGCCCTGCTGGAGGATGCGCCGGTCATCGCCTGCGAGGGCCGCCAGTTCCCCGTGGAGGAGCGCTATCTGCCGCTGCCGCCCGCCGCGGCCCACAGCGGCCCCCAGGCCCTGTGGCCGTACATGGCCGATGTCATCGCGGCCCTCATGCGTCAGGAATCCGGCAGCCTGCTGGCCTTCCTGCCCGGAACGGGCGAGATCCGCCGTGTGGCCGAGCTGCTGGAAGGACGCCTGCCCGCCGATACCCGCCTCTACCCTCTTTACGGGATGCTGAGTCCGCAGGAACAGGATGCGGCCATCGCCCCGGCGGCCGCAGGCGAGCGCAAGGTCGTCCTGGCCACGGCCATCGCCGAGACCTCCCTGACCATCGAAGGCATCCGTCTGGTGGTGGATGCGGGCCTTTCCCGCGAGAGCCGTTTCGATCCGGCCAGCGGCCTTTCCCGCCTGGAGACCGTGCGCGTCTCGCTGGCCGGGGCCCGGCAGCGGGCCGGTCGCGCCGGGCGTCTGGAGCCCGGCATCTGCTGCCGCCTGTGGCAGCAGGCCGAAGAGCACGGCTTCCGCCCCCAACAGCGGCCGGAGATCCTGGATGCGGACCTTGCGCCGTTCTGCCTGCAACTGGCCGTCTGGGGCACACGCAGGCCCGAAGACCTGCTCTGGCTGGACTTGCCTCCCAAGGCCCATCTGGCCGTGGCCCGGGAACAGCTGGCCGGACTGGGAGCCATCGAGCCCGGCACGGAAGAACTGCTGCCTACGCCCTTGGGCCGGCAGCTGGTAAAGCTGCCCCTGCCGCCCCGGCTGGCCTGCCTGCTGCTACGCGCCCGGGAACACGGATACGGCGCTCTGGCCGCCTGTGTGGCTTCCCTGCTGGATGAGCGCGATCCCCTGCCGCTAGCGGACGCCTCGCTGGCGCTGCGCCTGGACCGCTTCTGCGCGCCCGGCGACGAGCACGGAACTTTCCGCCGTCTGCGCCAGTGGGCGGAACGTATGGCACGACTGGCGGACATCCCCACCGGCAACGGTTCCGATGCCTCCGGGGCTTCCCTGCTGCGCACGGCACGGCAACAGCTGCCCCATCTGGGCGAGGTCGTGGCCCTGGCCTATCCCGAGCGGGTGGCCCTGCGCAGCGGCGAGAACAACGGCATGGCCCAGTACCTCATGCGCAACGGCAAGGCTGCCGTCCTGCCCCTGACGGACAGTCTGGCCCGGCAGGACATGCTGGCCGTGGCTGCCGTGGATGCAGGCACGCGCGGCCGCATCCGTCTGGCCGCAGCGCTGGAGCAGGACGTGCTGGAAAAACTTTTCCGGTCAGAGATCACCGAAAGCGAAGACCTGAACGTCAGTCCGGAAGGCCAGGTCAGTGCCCGCCGCCGTCGCCGTCTGGGGGCCCTGCTGCTGGACGATGCCCCGCTGCCCCGTCCCGATGGCGACGCCTGCGCCCTGGCCCTGTGTGCCTTCATCCGCGACCAGGGGCTGCGTGTTCTGCCCTGGGACGAGCCCGCGCGCCAATGGCTGGCCCGTGTGCGCCTGCTGCACCAGACATGGGGCGATCCCTGGCCCGACCTCTCCGATACCTGGCTGCTGGACGAGCTGGAAAACTGGCTGGCGCCCCATCTGGGCACCTGCACCGACCTGCGCCAGCTCTCCGCTGCCCGGCTGGCCGATGCCCTGCGCTGTCTGCTGCCCTACCCACTGCCGCGACGACTCGAACAGCTGGCCCCCGCACAATGGCAGGCCCCTTCCGGCAGATCCCATCCCATCGTGTATGATGTCGAAGGCGGGCCCTTCGTGGCCGCCAAGCTGCAGGAATTCTTCGGCTGCGAGGATACGCCCCATATCGCCGACGGGCGCGTGCCGCTGACCCTGTATCTGCTCTCGCCCGCCGGGCGCCCCCTGCAGATCACGCGTGACCTCGGCCACTTCTGGCGCAACGGCTACCCGCAGGTGCGTGCCGAGATGCGCGGCCGCTATCCGCGCCATCCCTGGCCCGATGACCCGCTGGCCGCCCAGGCCACGGCCCGCACCAACCGCCAGCTGGCCCGAGGCAAATAGGTCGTTTTTTGGGGAGGGGGAACCCCTTTGGCTGGCGCACAAAGGGGTTCCCCCTCCCCAAGCCCCACCCCTTCCCCAAACGCGCTTTGTTCAGGAAGATGGAGGCTGCGGATGAGCAACGGTCTCCCTTCGCTCACAGTCCCCCGGCACACCACAAAAACGACAATAAAAAAGCTAGGGCCGCAAGCCGCCTACGGTGCAAAAAAACGGCTGATCGTATGGCCTCGAGCACGCCTCCGCGCGTCCGGTAAAATATTTACTTGAAAACGCGTCCTGCCCCACTGCAGGGAAAAAACGAAGGCTCCGCCAAAAGTACGGCAAAATACAAAGAGCCCAGCTCATCCACTCTTCCCGGGCAACTTCCAGCTTTCCCCCGGCCATACTCCGGCTACACCGCCTCTGACGCAAGCATCCTTTCAAAGGATCTCCCCGCGTCCATCTCCCCATACATCGGGGGACCGGCAGCAAAGGCTGCCCGCCGCATCACGCGTCACTGTCAAAAGACCATACGAGCGGTTTTTGGGGGATGGGGGAGTTTGAGGGGGAAGGGCCCTTTTTTCCGCCAGAAAAAGGGCCCTTCCCCCTCAAAACCATCTATCCACTCCCTCGACTCACCACAGTGAGCGTACGAAATCGCGTATGCGTTCTTCGCTGTAATAGTCCCTGCCGGGCTGGGCAAAGCCCACATGCCCGCCGTGCGGGGCCACTTCCAGATGCAGGGTCCCGCTTTTGGCCGCCATGGCCACGGGATAGCAGGAGGGCGAGCAGAAGGGGTCGTCCTTGGCCAGCAGCATATAGAGCGGTGTCTGGATGGACGGCAGCCAGGGCAGCGAGCTGTTCTCGCGCCAGTAATCCTGGGCGCTGGCATAGCCGTAGAGGGGCGCGGTGAAGCGGCCGTCGAATTCCGCGAAGGTACGGAACTTCTCGATACCCTCCACCGAAGGGTAATTGGGGAACCGGGCCGCTTTTTCACGAACCTTGGGACACATGGTCCGCAGGAAATAGCGCAAATAGATGCGGCAGCCGGGCCCGTCCATGACTTTGGCCGCGCCCACCAGATCGCAGGGCACGGAGACGACCGCCGCCGCACGCACCAGCGGCGAGACCTGCTCCCTGGCCAGATACATGCAGGTCTGGTTGCCGCCCATGCTGAACCCGGCCAGCAGGATGGGCATATCCCACTGCTCGGCGTAACGCACTACCGTGGCCAGATCGACCGTCACGCCCATATGGTACAGGCGGTCGGTCCGGTTGGGTTCGCCGGAGCAGCCGCGCATGTTCCAGGCCAGCACCCGGAAACCTTCTTCCAGCAGCACGCGCGCCAGTCCCAGGATGTACCGGCGGCGGCTATGGCCTTCCAGACCGTGCGACAGAATGGCCACCCCGCGTTCCGGCAGGCCCGGCGGGGGCGTGTAGACATCCACATCCAGAAAATCCCCGTCCGGCGTATCCAGACGTACCCTTCGGCAGCGGGCGGCCTGTGCCGCATCGGGAAAGTCCAGACGGCGGCATTTGGCGGACCAGATGGTGTTGACATGGGCATTGCGCAGCCAGAGCGGCGCGCGGTAGCGGCTGGGCAGTATTGGCATGACGGCAGGCCTCGTGTAAGAACGGTGGGATGCAAGCAAACTTTCATCCTAGACCTGTCAGAAAGGCCCTGTCAAACGCCGCTCCCCGGAAAACGGACGTCCTCATCCTGGGGGCAGGTGCGGCGGGCCTTATGTGCGCCCGCGAAGCCTCGGCCCACGGCCTGGACGTGGTCCTGCTGGAACGTGCCCCCTCCCCCGGCCGCAAGCTGTGCATCAGCGGCGGCGGCAAGGCCAACTTCACCAACCGCCGTCTGGCGGCCCATCACTATGCCTGCGCCGATCCCGCCTTCTGCGAGCCCGCACTGGATGCCTTCACCCCGCAGGACATGGAGCGCCTGGTGCACGGCTGGGGCCTGCCCGTGGAAGAACGCGCCCACGGCCAGCTGTTCCTGACTGTCCCGGCCAAACGTTTGCTGGATGCCCTGGTGCAGGATTGCCGCCGTCAGGGCTGTGCCCTCCACTGCCAGACCGACGTGCATGACGTGGTGCCCCTGCCCGATGGTGCGGGCTTCGAGGTCGGCAGCTCGCAGGGCCTCTGGCGCTGCCGCCGTCTGGTGCTGGCCCTGGGCAGTCCCGCCTGGCCGCAGTGCGGAGCCACGGGCAGCGGGTTCCGGCTGGCCCAGGCACTGGGGCACCGCCTTGTGGAGCATGCTCCGGCGCTGGCCCCTTTCCGCATGGCCCCCGGCTGGCTGGACGACAATCTGGCGGGCATCAGCCTGCCGGTGCGCATCGGCCTGCCGCAGGCCGGGCTTTCCCCTTCGCTGGCCGCGGATCCCGTCTGGCAGGACGACCTGCTCTTCACCCACGACGGCATCAGCGGCCCGGCCAGCCTCAAGGCCTCCCTGTTCTGGCGGCCGGGACAGGAGGTTGCCCTGGACTTTTTGCCCGGCAGCGATCTGGCCGCCCTGCTGGACGGCCCCGGCCAGGGCAAGCAGACCCCGCGCGGACTGCTGCGCCGCCTGCTGCCCCAGCGTCTGGTGGACGCCCTGCTGTCGCCGGAGACTGCGGGCCGCAAGATAGCCGAACTTTCCCGCGCCGCCCGGCAGCAGATCTGTGCCCGCATCCATGATTTCCGCACCGTCCCCGCCGGTCTGGCCGGGCTGAAAAAAGCCGAGGCCTGCCGCGGCGGTGTGGACACCCGGCAGGTGGATCCCTACAGCCTGCAAAGCACGGTGCGGGAAAACCTCTGGATCGTGGGCGAGCTGCTGGATGTCACCGGCCTGCTGGGCGGCTACAACCTGCACTGGGCCTGGGCCAGCGGCATGGCCGCCGGGCGGGCGCTGGCCCTGTTCGCGGGCAAATAGGCATCTTCCATTTTTATGGGGGAAGGGGCGCTTTGGAAAAAGCGCCCCTTTTTCTGCGCCCCATGCCGTAAAACCTTTCTTTGGCGGGATGGGCTCCTTATCGCCGACGAACGGAGATGGTGGAATGACAGCATCTTGCCGCATCCGGCCGGATCTGCCGGCATCGCCAAAAACAGGCAACTAATTGCAAAGATCGTTTCTTTCTTCCTTCGTGTGCCCTGCCTATACAGGGATCACAGCCAGATGCTGACGGAGGTACATCATGAATACGATCACGAGAGAAAACCAGCTTGCCCGCCGCCGCTTCCTTGCCGGTGGCCTGGCCGTCGGAGCGGCCGCCCTTCTGTCCTCCTCCCTGCACGGCATGGCCCATGCCGCGGCACTGTCCTCCCCATCCGCCACAAAAAACAGGCAGCAGCCCCGCTCCCTGCCGCAACGCCGTCTCGGCTCCTTGCAGGTCTCTGCCATCGGCCTCGGCTGTCTGCCCATGGTAGGCTACTATGGCGGCACCTATGCCAAAAAGGACATGATCGCCCTGATCCGGCGGGCATACGACAGCGGCGTGACCTTTTTCGATACGGCCGAGGTCTACGGCCCCTACACCAGTGAGGAATGGGTCGGCGAAGCCCTGGCCCCGGTGCGCGACAAGGTCATCATCGCCACCAAATTCGGCTTTGGCGTCGAAGAAGGCCGGCCTACGGCCCTCAACAGCCGTCCCGACCACATCCGGCGGGCCGTGGAAGGTTCCCTGCGGCGCCTGCGCACCGACCGCATCGACCTGCTCTACCAGCATCGTGTGGACCCCAAGGTCCCCATGGAAGACGTGGCCGGAACGGTGAAAGACCTCATCCGGGAAGGCAAGGTCCTTCACTTCGGTCTGTCCGAGGCCAGCGCGGCCTCCATCCGGCGGGCCCATGCCGTCCAGACCGTCAGCGCCGTGCAGAGCGAATACTCCCTTCTGTGGCGCGAACCGGAGACCAAGATCTTCCCCACCCTGCGGGAACTGGGCATCGGCCTTGTCCCTTACTGCCCTCTGGGACGGGGCTTCCTGACCGGCGCCATCGACGAGAACAGCCGCTTTACCACAGGGCGCCTGTCCACCCTGCCGCAGTTCACCCCGGAAGCCCTGAAGCACAACATGCCCCTGCCCCGCCTGATCCGTAGCTGGGCCGAGCGCAAGCAGTGCACCATGTCCCAGTTCGCCATCGCCTGGCTCCTGGCCCAGGCCCCCTGGATCGCTCCCATCCCCGGCACGACCAATCCGGCCCATCTCGACGACTTTCTCGGCGGTGCCGCCGTGAGCCTGACGCCTGAGGAGCTGGAAGAATTCGAACGGGAATACGGCGGGATCACCCTCATGGGGCATCGTGCGGACGCCTTTACGGAAAGCCAGATCGACAAGTAAAGCCGGAGGGATGTTCCCGTTGCGGCGGACCTGCATGGCAGAGCGGGAGGAACAATAAGCAAGCACACGGGGCAGGCAGGCTCGTCCAGCGCGCGGATCATTGGTACCGTGCGGGACGCCCTTCTGCCGCACGGCCGCTGTCATCCTGGCACCCAACTGTCCGCCAACTGAACCGCCAGGAGCATGTTCTTTCCTGCTCCTGCTGTACGGCTTCCGCCACCGCTGAGCCCATAACGCAAAAGAGCCCCCGCATCAGGCAGGGGCTCTTTTTTATCGCATGTGTCGGGCAGACGGTTAGCCGCCCAGATAGGCTTCGCGCACGCTGGCGTCGGCCAGCAGATTGGCGGCCGTGTCCTCCATGGCCACGTTGCCCACTTCCAGCACATAGCCGCGCGAGGCCAGCTTGAGGGCCGCGCGGGCGTTCTGCTCCACCAGCAGCACGGTGACGCCCTTCTGGTTGATGGCGCGCACGGTCTCGAAGATGGAACGCACCAAAAGCGGCGCCAGGCCCAGCGAGGGTTCGTCCAGCAGGAGCAGGCGCGGCTCGGCCATGAGGGCGCGACCGATGGCCAGCATCTGCTGCTCGCCGCCCGAAAGCGTGCCCGCCAGCTGCTGCTTGCGCTCGAACAGACGCGGGAACAGCTCGAAGATCCACTCCAGGGTCCGCTCGCTGCGTTCCTTGTCGCGGATGCAGAAGGCCCCCAGGCGCAGATTCTCCAGCACGCTCATGGTGCCGAAGACCCGGCGGCCTTCGGGCGACTGGGCGATGCCCAGGTTCACCACTTCGTGGCTGGGGTATTTGAGCAGGGGCTTGCCGTCAAAGATGATCTCCCCTTCGCAGGGCCGCACAAGACCGCTGATGGACAGCAGGGTCGTGCTCTTGCCCGCGCCGTTGGCGCCCAGGATGGTCACGATCTCCCCTTCGTCCACGTGCAGGTCGATACCGTGCAGCACTTCCACGCTGCCGTAACGGACATGTATGTTGGATAGCGTCAGCAGTGCCATATTACCACGTCTCGGAATCGTCGGAACCCAGATAGGCCTCGATGACCGCAGGATGGTTGCGGACATGGTCGGGCGTGCCCTGGGCGATGAGGGTGCCGTTTTCCAGCACCACAAGGTGTTCACAGATCTGCATGACCAGGCGCATGTCGTGCTCGATGAGCAGCACGGTGATGCCACGGTCACGGATGGCCGCGATGGTATCCACCAGGGCCACGGTCTCCTGGTCGTTCATGCCGCCGGCGGGCTCGTCCAGGATCAGCAGCCGGGGGTCGGAGGCCAGGGCGCGGGCGATCTCCAGCAGGCGCTGGTTGCCGTAGGAAAGACTGCTGGCGGCCTCGGCGTAATGATCGGCCAGGCCCACGAACTCCAGTTCTTCCATGCAGCGTTCCACAGCGGCCTTTTCCTCGCGGCGCTGCCAGGGCGTGTGCAGCATGGAGGACAAAAAGCCGGACTTCAGGCGGCAGTGACGGCCCGCCAGCACGTTCTCCAGCGCGGGCAGCTTGCCGAACAGACGGATGCTCTGGAAGGTGCGGGCAATGCCCATCTCCACGATATTGTGCGGGCGCTTGCCGGTGATGTCCTGGCCGCCGAAGGTGATGCGGCCGTGTTCGGGCTTGTAGTTGCCCGTGATGCAGTTGAAGACCGTGGTCTTGCCCGCCCCGTTGGGACCGATGAGGCCCACCACGCTGCCCTGCTCCACCGAGAAGGACAGCTCGTTGATGGCGATCAGGCCACCGAAGATCTTGCTGATCTCATGCAGTTGCAGCAGGCTCATGCGCGGCCCCCTTCCTTCTCGGCAGTGCGGGCATCGTCCGCCAGGCGGACCGCGTTGCCCTCAGCGGCGGCACAGGCACGGGCCTTGATGGCCTCCAGCAGCGCCGCCACGCCGTAACGGCGGCTCCTGGGCGGCATGAGGCCCTGGGGACGCCAGATCATCATCAGCATCATGGCCAGGCCGAAGATGAGCATGCGCGCACCGGAGAACTCGCGCAGCAGCTCGGGCAGGCCGATGAACAGGAAGGCGCTCACCAGCACGCCCAGCTGGCTGCCGCCCGAAAGGATGACCACGGCGAAGATGATGACGGATTCCATGAAGTTGAAGGATTCCGGCGCGATGGTGGTCATCTTGGCGGCATAGAGGGTGCCGGCCATACCGGCCCAGAACGCGCCCAGCACGAAGGCCATGAGCTTGTAGTGGGTCACGTTGATGCCGCAGCCTTCGGCGGCCACGTCATCTTCCTTGATGCAGTTGAGGGCGCGGCCGATGCGCGAACGCCACAGGCCGTAGAACAGCAGCAGGCTGACGCCCACCATGCCCCAGACCAGATAATAGAAATGCAGGGGCTTGAAGATGCGGAAACCGAAGAACACGGGACGGCTGATGCCGAAGATGCCGTTGGAACCGCCGGTCAGACCGCCCACGTCATTGATGAGCGCGATGCGCACGATCTCCACGATACCGATGGTCACGATGAGCAGATAGTCACCACGCAGGTGGATGATGGGCCGCGCCACCACCAGGGCGAACAGGGCCGCCGCACAGCCTGCCACCGGCATGGTCAGGAAGATGGGCCAGTGGTACATGGTGTTCAGGATGGCCGTGCTGTACGCCCCTACGGCGAAGAAGGCGGCATGCCCCATGTGGAAGATGCCGGCCTGTCCC
The DNA here is from genome assembly GCF_012843875.1 of Desulfovibrio piger. Taxonomy (GTDB): domain Bacteria; phylum Desulfobacterota; class Desulfovibrionia; order Desulfovibrionales; family Desulfovibrionaceae; genus Desulfovibrio. The sequence goes on from NZ_JABAFY010000002.1 coordinate 57,937, forward strand.
AGGATGACGTTGAGCGAAAGGGCCAGCAGGGCATACAGGCCGATGCTGACGCACACGTCCGTCCAGTAGGGATTGGTGAACAGCGGCAGGACCAGCAGGGCCGCCGCCAGCGCGACGATGACGATGGTGCGGTTCATAGCTTGTCGGCCGTCCTTTCGCCCAGGATGCCCGTGGGACGGATGATCAGGATGAGGATCAGCACCGTGAAGGCGATGGCATCCTTCCAGGCGATGGCGATGTAGCCGGCGGCCAGGGCTTCGATGACGCCCAGCAGCAGGCCGCCGATCATGGCGCCGGGGATGTTGCCGATACCGCCCAGGATGGCGGCGGTGAAGGCCTTGAGGCCGTAGGACCAGCCCATGGTGAAGTCGATCTGGCCGTAGTAGATGCCCACCATGAGGCCGGCTGCGCCGCCCAGGCCGGGACCGATGAAGAAGACCAGGGAGATGATGCGGTCCACGTTGATGCCCATGAGGCGGGCAGCGCCCTGGTCGATGGCCACGGCACGCACGGCCGCGCCGATACGGGTGCGCTGGATGAAGGCCCACAGGGCCAGCATCAGGATAACGCTGGCCGCGATGACCATCAGGCGCACGCCGGGGACGGCGATGCCGAAGAGGTCAACGGTGAAGTCCGGTCGCAGCCAGTCGGGATAAACGTAGAAGCGCGCGCCGTAGACCAGCATGACGGCGTTCTGGAAAAAGATGGAAGCGCCCAGGGCGGACACCACGGCCGAAAGGCGCCCGGCCTTGCGCAGGGGGCGATAGGCGGCGCGCTCCAGCAGGCAGCCGATGATGGCCACCATGATGCCCACCATGATGAAGACCGCCAGCACGGCCACCACCGGCGGCAGCACGCCCGCCAGGTTGCAGCTCACCAGCAGGGTCAGGCCCAGATAGGCGCCGATGGTGAACAGGTCGCCATGCGCGAAGTTGATGAGCTTGAGCACGCCATAGACCATGGTGTAGCCCAGGGCCACCAGCGCGTAGATGCCGCCCACGGCAAGGCCGTTCAAAAGTTGTTGAAAAAACTGTTCCATGTCTCGGTCATGCGCCCCACGGCGCAGTTTGCGGGGCGGCGTTCACTGCCCGCCGCCCCGCTTCGGATGACTTTTCTATCGAGCCTGGAGCTCGAACTTGCCTGCGTTGTTCACCTTGTAGATGCGGTAGAAATCACCCACACGGTCGCCCTTTTCGTCAAAGCCCATCTTGCCGGACAGGGTGGGCAGCTCCTTGAGCTGCTTGAGCCATTCGGCGATCTTTTCGGGATCGTCGTTGCCCTTGGCGATGGCGGCCTCGAGCACCTTGTAGGCGTCACCGGCCAGCACGGCCCACACGGAGACGGGCACGGTCTTGTAACGGTCCTTGAAGGCCTTCAGGAAGTTCTTGGCCTCGTCGGTATCCATGTCCTGCGGCAGCGGCGGGCTCACGAAGACGTAACCGGCAGCGGCTTCGGGACCGGCGATCTTGACCAGGTCCTGATGGTTGGCGGCGTCACCGCCCATCATGGGCACATCCCAGCCCATTTCCTTCTTCTGGCGCAGCAGCATGCCCGTTTCGGGGTAGTAGCCGGTGAAGAAGATCAGGTCGGGGTTGGCGGCCTTCAGCTTGGTCAGGATGGCGGTGTAGTCACGTTCGCCGGGGGTCAGGGCATCGTAGAAGATGATCTTCACACCGGCTTTTTCCAGGGCCGCCTGGCTTTCTTCGGCCAGGCCCTTGGCATAGGAGGAGTTGTCGTGCAGCAGGGCCACCTTCTTGTAACCGGCCTTGATGATGGCGGCGGCAGCGGCCTTGCCCTGGGCGTCGTCACGCGGACAGGTGCGGAAGAAGAGCGGCAGGCCCTTTTCGGTCAGGCGCACGCTGGTGGAGCCGGTACCGATCTGCACCAGCTCGGATTCGGCCAGGATGTTCTGGGTGGCTTCGGTCACGGCGGAGCCGTAGGTGCCGATGACGGCCACCACACCGGCGGAAGCCAGCTTCTGGGCCGCCAGGGCAGCGGTGCGCGGGTCACCGGCGTCGTCTTCCACCACCAGTTCCATCTTGCTGCCGTTGATGCCGCCCTTGGCATTGGTTTCATCCACGAGCAGGCTCACGATATTTTTCATGTCCTGCCCTTCGGAGGCCCATTTGCCCGTCAACGGACACATCAGACCGATCTTGATGTCGCCCGCCAGAACCAGCGAAGGCACAAGCAAGGCTACCACTCCCAGCAAAAGCCCGAGCTTTTTCATAAGGTACTCTCCCAAAGGTACGAGTTGTTGCAAGCGGACAGCATATCCCAAAACGTACAAAAGAAAAAGCCCTTTCCTCTTTCCCCGTCCGGGGCGGAAAGGGCCTTCCACGACAGTTGCAACGATGGAAAAAAAAGGACTTTTTTGCCCTTCCCGGCATCAGGGATGCGGGGGACGGGCGGAAAAACATCTGTTTATTGTGCGGCCACCGTGGCCATGGCCACCAGGGTATCCGTGGTGATGCTGTCGAAACGGTGCAGGGCCACCGTGGTGTCCGCACCGGCCTTGATGGCCATCTCAAGCTCCAGCGCGACCGCCGCCAGCGCCTTGCCGCCCAGTTCGGCGGCAGCTTCACGCGTGGCATGGACCATGGCGCGGGCTTCTTCCTGCTGACCGTTCTTCAGCGCTACCGAGACCCTGACGGGGGTGTCCCGTTCCGTCTCGATGAAGTTTCGCAGCAGCTTCACATAGAGCCCGCGCGTGGTATCCACGCGCGCCATGGCTTCCTTCCAGTCAAGGATTGCTTCGCTCATAACCTTTCCCGTTATTGCTCGTTCTGATGATTCGGTGAATATGAAGGACAACTGTCGTGGAAGGCCGGAGACATACCGGCCGAAATAGCATGGGATCAGATGGAGAGGCTTTCAGGCAGCACACTGAAAACGGCCCTGCTCCCGGGTTCGAGACGCCCGTATCCGGCAAGGCCCAGTGCGGCGGCCCCGTTCACAGTGAGGCACCGTATCAGGGCCTGCGGGACAACGTCCAGCCTTTCGCGCAAAAAAACAGCTTCCTGACGCACATCCAGATCCGTGTTGGAGCTGAGGCCGTCCGTGCCCAGACAGCACAGCAGGCCGGACTCCAGCAGCGCGGCCACGGGCGCCGTGCCCACGGCCAGATATTCGTTGGAACGGGGGCACAGGCACAGGGCGCTGCCGCTAGCGGCCAGGGCCGTCACTTCGGCGGGCTCCAGCTGCACGCCGTGCACGGCCAGCGTGCCCGGACCCAGCAGATCGAGACGCCGGGCATAGGCCACAGGCCGCAGATGCGGCACGGCCCAGTCTTCCGGCAGCACCATGCCCCGGTAGCAGTCCCACAGGGGGCCCTCGCCGTCAAGCAGCAGGCGCGTCTCCTCCTCGGATTCCGCCAGATGCAGGGCGAAGGGACGCCCCTTCAGCCGACACCACTGCCGCGCATCCTGCAACACGCGGGCATCCGTGGAATACAGGGCGTGCCCGGCCGGAGCACAGCGCCCGGCCATTTCCGGCCGGCCTTCCAGCAGGGCACGGCAGCGCGGCGGCCAGGGACGCCCGTCGTCGATGAAGGGGGCCTGACCGCCGAACCACTCGCAAAAATGGGTCACGCCCATGCCTTCCGCCCGCACGGCGGCATCCACCGCCAGCAGGCCGTCCCCGGCATAATCGCCCACATGGGCCGTGCCCGCCGCGGCCATGTCCCGGCAGGCCCCGATCAGGGCCGTGCCGTCATGCTCTTCGCGCAAGAGGGCGATGAGGCTGCGCAGCCAGGCCGTGAAGCCCGCGCCGAACAACGTCCGGCCCGCCGTATGCGACAATTGCAGATGGCAGTGGGCGTTGATGCTGCCGGGCATCAGGGTCACGTCGCCCATGTCCGTCACCGGGGTCCCGACAGGCACGCGCACGCTCTTCCAGGGCAGCACGTCCAGGACGCGGCCGCCGCGTACCAGCAGCGCCGCATTGTCCAGGCCCTTGAGGGGGCGGAAAAGGTCGCGGCCCGTGGCGGGGCGCTCCCCGAGCATATCCAGGATGGTCCGGGCGCGGATGATGCGGAGCCGGTCGTCATGTTCTTGCAGCATAGGGCATCAATTCCGGCGCGAGAATTGTCCGCCGGACACGTAAAAGGTGTTCTCCACCACGAACAGAGCCTTGGGGTCCACCATGAAGACCAGGTTCTCCAGACGCTTGAGGGCCACGTTGTTGGTGACGGTGAGCAGGATCTCCCTGTCGCCGCCGGAATAGGCGCCCTTGCCCCGGATCAGGGTCACGCCGAAGCGCTCGCTGGCCAGGATGGCCTCGCTGACCTCCTCGCCCTTCTCGGAAATGATCATCACCAGCTTGCGGTGGTTGAACAGACCCACCACATACTCCAGCGTATTGGCCGAGATGAACATCATGATGGTGGACGCGATGATGATGTCCAGCGACAGGCTGAACGCGCCCACCAGGAAGATGCAGATGTTGACCGCAAAGCTGAACTGCCCGATGGGGATGTTCCAGCGCTGTTTCAGGGCCACGGCGATGATGTCCGTACCGCCGCCGCTGCCGAGGGTGCGCAGCATCATGCCCACGCCGGTGCCGTGCAGCACCCCGGCCACCACGGCGGCGTAGACCTCGTTGTTGATGGGGATCTGGAAGTCCACGAACATGCCGAAGATGGTAGTACAGATGGTGCCGTAGGCCGTATAGAGCAAGAAGCGGCGCCCCACGAAGAACCAGCCCCAGACCCAGATGGGGATGGAGAGCACCAGATACCAGATCAGGGGCGTCAGCAGGCCGGTATTGTAGAACACCAGCAGGGCCATGCCCAGGACACCGCCAGCCAGCATGGCGTGCGAAGCCACGACGCTCTTGACGCATACGGTGACGAAAAAGGCGCCGATGGTCAGCCAGAGCAGGTTCCACCAGACGGACTCAGCGAGCCTGTTATTGTATGTTTTCAGCTTCATGGGTCTCCCGATTCGAAATGGTTACGGTGGAAGGCCGCGTGCCAGCCTTGAAACAGGGACGGACAGGCCCGTTCCGTCCAAGGCCGCCGCGCTCCGCAAAAGAGCACGACGGCCTCGGCAGGGACGCGAGGCCCCGAAACGGTGACGGTCCCGGTCCGCCCGGGGATGATCCTAGAACAGGCCCACCAGCATGCGCAGGGCCACGATGATGAGGAAGACGGCAAAGCCCTTCTTGAGCTTGGCCGTGGGCAGGGAGTGGGAAAGCCTGGCACCGATGGGGGCCGTCATGAAGCTGGCGGCAGCGATGCCGAAAAAGGCCATCAGGTTCACGAAGCCCACACAGCCGGCGGGCAGGCCGGGGGCATTCCAGCCGCCCACGATATAGCCCAGCGTACCGGCCACGGCGATGGGGAAGCCGATGGCGGCCGAGGTGCCCACGGCGTGATGCAGGGGCACGTTGCAGAAGCTCATGAACGGCACGGAGAGCGTCCCGCCGCCGATGCCCACGAAACTGGAGATGAGGCCGATGACGCCGCCCACACCGGCGGTGCCCAGGGCGCCGGGCATCTCACGACTGGCCGGGGGACGGTAGTTGGACAGCATCTGCAGGGACACGAAGCCCAGGAAGCAGATGAAGAAGACCTTCAGGAACAGGGTCGGCATGTGGGTGGCCACCAGACCGCCCAGGAAGGTGCCCAGCAGGATGCCGGGCGTGATGTTGCGAAAGATGTCCCAGTGGACGGCACCGCGTTTGTGATGGGCCCGGCTGCTGGAGATGGACGTGATCATGATGCTGGCCAGCGAGGTGCCCAGGGCTATCTGCTGCACATATTCGGCCGGGATGCCCTGACTGGGAAAGACCGCCACCATCATGGGCACGATGACGATACCGCCGCCCACGCCCAGCAGACCGGCAAGCACACCGGCCACGGCGCCGCAGCACAAATAGACAAGGATTGAAACGAGCATGACGACCTTCCTCCATGGCAGCGCAGGTCGTGCCCGGAGGCGCGATCGCGGTACGAAACGGCAGAAAAAACAAAAAGGCGTGGGGCCACGGGCCCCGTCACGCCCCCGGGACAGGCACCGGACACCTGCCGCTGGTCCGGCGCAATACCTCAAGAAAGTAGACAAAGCACCCCAAAGCGTCAACTGACTTTTTGCTTTACAAAGCGCCCGGCAGCGTCTAGGTTTGCCCCCATGAAATGTCTGGCAACGTACCGCGGTGATCTGCGCCCTGTGAACGCCGTTCGCAGGGGTTCTGCCCGGTTTTTCTTTTGTCCCGCCGTTGAGCGGGCTTTTTTTTAATCCTGCAACCCCACGACGCCATGACTACAGATACTACGTACCGCTGGCCGCACAAAGACCTGCTGGACGTCACCCAGCTCGACGCACAGGACGTGCGTCACCTGCTGAACGTGGCCGCCAGTTTCCAGGAAATCAACCTGAGACCCGTCAAAAAGGTGCCTACCCTCAAGGGCAAGACCGTGGTGCTCTTCTTCGTGGAGAACAGCACCCGCACCAAGACGTCTTTCGATGTGGCCGGCAAGCGCCTTTCCGCCGACACCTACTCCCTGGCCAAGTCCGGTTCCAGCCTCAACAAGGGCGAGAGCCTCAAGGACACGGCCCTGACCCTGCAGGCCATGGGGCCTGACGTCATCGTCATCCGTCATCCCAGCAGCGGCGCGGCCCAGTTCCTGGCCGAGCGTGTCTCCTGCGGCATCGTCAACGGCGGTGACGGCTGGCATGCCCATCCCACCCAGGCCCTGCTGGACAGCTTCGCCCTGCGGCAGGTCTGGGGCGATGCCTTTGCCGGTAAACAGGTGCTCATCCTGGGCGACATCGCCCACAGCCGCGTGGCCCGCTCCAACGTGCACCTGCTCACCATGCTGGGCGCCAAGGTGCGCCTGTGCGCGCCGCGCACCCTGCTGCCCGCCGGTGTGGAATCCTGGCCCGTGGACGTGTACGGCGACCTCAACCAGGCCGTGCGCGACACCGACGCCGTCATGTGCCTGCGCCTGCAGCTGGAACGCCAGCAGGCAGGCCTGCTGCCCGACCTGGCCGAATATTCCCGCCGCTTCTGCCTGACCGAACGTCATCTGGAACTCACCCACCCCGGCGTGAAGGTCCTGCATCCCGGCCCCATGAACCGCGGGCTGGAGATTTCCAACGACGTGGCCGACGACCCGCGCAGCCTGGTCCTCGATCAGGTGGCGTCCGGTGTGGCCACCCGCATGGCCGTCCTCTACCTGCTGGCCACCCGTAACGATGGAGGTTGCTAAATGACCCTGTGCATCAAGAACGCCCGTCACCTGGACGCCCCCGTTGACCTGCTGGTGCGGGACGGCAAGATCGTGACCATGACCCCCGCCGGCCATCACGCCGCGCCCGAAGGCAGCCAGATCGTGGACGCCCGCGGCCTGATCCTCATGCCCAGCATGGTGGACGCCCACGTCCACCTGCGCGAGCCCGGCTTCGAATACAAGGAAGACATCAACACCGGCCTGGAGGCCGCCGCCCGCGGCGGTTTCGGTTCGGTCATGTGCATGGCCAACACCAAGCCCGTCAACGACAACGCCAGCGTCACCCGTTTCATGCTGGACCGCGCCGCCCAGACCCATCCCCACGGTCCGCGCCTCTGCCCCATCGCCGCCGCCACCGTGGGCCTGGCCGGTGAAGAGATGGCCCCCCTGCAGGAGCTCAAGGACGCCGGTTGCGTGGCCATCTCCAACGACGGCCGTCCCATGCCCGGCACCGAACTGCTGCGCCGCGTCATGGAATACGGCGCCGACCTGGGCCTGACCTTCATCGATCACTGCGAGGACAGCACCCTGGCCCGCGGCTGGGTCATGAACGAAGGTCCCCTCAGCGGCAGCCTGGGCGTCAAGGGCCAGCCCCCGGTGGGCGAGGCCGTGCAGGCCGCCCGCGACATCATGCTGGCCGAATACCTGAACCTGCCCGTGCACATCGCCCACGTCTCCAGCGCCCTGACCGTGGACATCATCGCCTGGGGCAAGGCCCGCGGCGTCAAGGTCACGGCCGAGACCTGCCCCCACTACCTGACGCTGGATGAATCCGCGCTGGACGGCTACAACACCAACGCCAAGGTCAGCCCGCCGCTGCGCCGCCCCGAAGACCGCGAGGCCCTGCGCCGGGCCATCAAGGACGGCACCATCGACATCCTGGCCACCGACCACGCCCCCCACGCCGCCCATGAAAAGGAGCGTACCCTGGACGAGGCCCCCTGCGGCTTCACCGGCATGGATCTGGCCCTGACCCTGACATGGCAGCTGGTGCGCGAGGGTGTCATCAGCGAGGCCGACCTGCACCGCCTCTGGAGCGTGCGCCCGGCCGAGATCTTCAATCTGCCCCTCAACCGCTTCGAGCCCGGCGATCCGGCCGACTTCTTCCTCTTCGATCCCGAAGAAAAGTGGACCGTCAGCCGCGAGACCCTGTACTCCAAGAGCTACAACACTCCCTTCCTGGGCCGGGAGATGCAGGGCCGCGTCCGCCATCACTGGCTGGGCGGCGTGCAGCTGTTCTAAAAAACAGGGAAAAGCCCTTGTAACTTTGTGCCATGCCCGAACGGTGTCCGTGCCGACGGGCATGGCACTTTTTTTTTCGGATCGGAGGAAGGGCTCCCCGTAGCGCTGCTGTCGATGCCCGCAGATGCCCTGTCGCAACGGTCACGGCCTGCTCCTGCTTTCGGGCAGCACGAGGCGTGGCCCATCCCCTCCCCGATGACGCACAGGGCTGTCCCCTGCTCAGGACTCAGGACAGGACGAAACTAATCCCCCAAACGTCGGTTATCGTATGCCTCCTGTTCCCGGGCTTATCATGAGCGAAGATATCCCTGGAGCTTGTGCGTGTATCGTTCCCACCTATGCCATGAAAGCAGCCGGCAAGCCTTTTAAAGACCATCGTAAAACTACATATCGTGAACATATATCTCCTTAAAAAATCACAATGAACAATAAGTTAGCATCCATAAAGATTTTTTCATGGGAATTTATATGGCTGCTGTTTTGTGGCTTCATGACCATAGTATGGGTGAGTGAAGTCTGGGACGTCAAAACCGCACCGGAGAAATACGCTTGCTTGTGGGGCGGTGAAGGGCCCGTGGCTCGACTGTGGTACTATGCCTCGGAAAGTCTTTACTTGCTTCACCTTGCCTGTCTGATCGTTTGGTTCTTGTCTGGAATATGGCTTTGTGTGTGCCGATGCTCTCTCAAACGTGCATTGCTGCTTGCGCATGTTTGTCTGAGCATGTTGTGGCTCACGGCTGCTCTTATAACAAACTGCTGACGCTGCCGACCAGGCTTGCCAAAGGAATGTTGCTCCGGACCTTGCTCACCTCTCTTTTATCCTGCGCCCTATTGCCAGGACATATGGGGATACCCTTATTGATGCCATGCCAATGGCCTGTCTGATGGGCCTGTGATTCCCTTTTCAGGAACAAGTCGCAGGGAAACGAAAACTTCCATGCAATACAAATGATGCGGAAAGGCACCTTTGAGATGCAAAGGTGCCTTTCTTATGCCCGCTCAATGCCTGCATCGCCAAAGCCTGATGGACGAGGCGCGCCTACATTCCTGAGGCGAAAAGTCCTTTTGGGGAAAGCAGCTGACACAGCCTTGCAGGCCCTCCCCTGCCTTCGCCGCCATCTTCCCTCCCCTGCCCTTTTCCGCCGGGAAAGCTGCTCCGGTCTTGCTGGTCTTTGTCCGCCGCCGGCGCTATGCTCCTTCCAGTTCAAGATCTTTTTCGGGAGGATACCGCCATGCATCTTCGTCAGCCCGCTGTCGCAGGCCGTTTTTATACTGATGTCCCGGCCGACCTGCGCGCCGAAGTGGAGTCGTTCCTGAAACAGGGGGCGGCCCTGCCCGCTTCGGCCCTTGCCGCCGGGGATGCGGCCCATCTGGCGGGCCTCATGCTCCCCCATGCCGGGCACGTCTACAGCGGCCGGGTCATCGGCGCCACTCTGGCCCATGTGCGCCTGCCGCGCACGGTCTTCCTGCTTTGCCCCAATCATACCGGCCTGGGCACGCCTCTGTCCGTCTGGCCCGCCGGTGCCTGGCAGACCCCGCTGGGCCCCGTGCCCGTGGACGGTGAGATGGCCCGCCTGCTCTGCGAGGCCGACGAGGATTTCAGCGCTGATGTCATGGGACATGTGCGGGAACACAGCATCGAGGTCCTGCTGCCCTTCCTCCAGGTCTGCGCGGGCGATGCGCCCCTGCATGTGGTGCCTGTTTGTGTGGGCACCGGCCAGGCCCCTGTACTGCGCACGGCCGGACAGCGCCTGGCCCGGGTCCTGGAGCGCTGCCGGAGCCGCGACGGCCGGCGCCCCCTGCTGCTGGTCAGCTCGGACATGAACCACTACGAAGACCAGCGGACCACCCTGCGCAAGGACGACCTGGCCCTGGACGCCGCCCTCAAAGGCGATGCCGACGCCCTGCTGGCCACCGTGGCCCGGGAGGGCATCAGCATGTGCGGGGCCGCGCCGCTGGCTCTGGCATTCTATGCCCTGCACGCCTGGGCGCCCGATGCGGCAGTGCGCGCAACCCTGGTCATGCACGAAACGTCCGCCGCTGTTTCGCACGATACGGGACACGTCGTGGGCTACGCCGGACTGCGTATCTTCAGCTGCTGAAAGACCCGTCAAAAAAACAAGCAAAAAGCTCGGAATCCCTTGTCCTAAGCCTGTTTCTTCGGATTGTTACGTTGACACAATCTTCCGGCCTTGGTACATCCATATTACTTATGTCGTTTGGCATAACCCGACTGCCGTTTTTTTTCACTACGCCAACATGAGGAGGCATGCATGAGTCTCAACAGGCGTGATTTCGTCAAACTGTGCACCGGCACAGTGGCGGGTTTCGGCGTTGCGCAGATGTTCCATCCTGCGGTTCGCGAAGCCCTGGCCGGCACGTTGACTGGCGAGCGCCCCCCTGTCATCTGGCTGCAGGGACAGGGCTGTACCGGTTGTTCAGTGTCGCTGCTGAACAACGTCAACCCCTCCATCGCTGATGTGCTGCTGAAGATCATCAGCCTCGAGTACCATCCTACCGTCATGGGCGGTGAAGGCCACGACGCCTACACCCACATGCTGAACATTGCCAAGAACTTCAAGGGCAAGTTCTTCCTGGCCATCGAAGGTTCCATCCCGCTGGCCAAGGATGGTCGCTACTGCGTGGTGGCCGAAGAGGGCCACACCGAGATCACCATGGCCGACCTGGTCAAAAAGCTGGCTCCCGATGCCGCCGCCGTGCTGGCCCTGGGTACCTGCGCTGCCTACGGCGGCATCCCCGCTGCCAAGGGTTCCGTGACCGAAGCCATGGGTACCGGTGCCATGCTCAAGCAGGCCGGCATCAAGACCCCCGTGGTCAACATCCCCGGCTGCCCGCCCCAGCCTGACTGGATCGTGGGCACCATCGCCCTGGCCCTCCAGAAGATCAAGGAAAAGGGCCTGGAAGCCGGTCTGGCCGAAGTGGTCTCCCTGCTGGACAGCGAAGGCCGCCCGCTGCCTTTCTACGGTCGCAACGTGCACGAGAACTGCCCCTATCTGGGCAAGTACGACGAAGGCAAGTTCTCCGCCACCTTCACCGAGAAGGACGGCTGCCGCTACGACCTGGGCTGCAAGGGCCCCGGTGCGTACTGCGACTCGTTTGAACGTAAATGGAACGGCGTCAACTGGTGCGTGGCCAACGCCATCTGCATCGGCTGCACCGAGCCCTCGTTCCCCGACGGACAGAGCCCCTTCTACAGCAACTAGAAGCGGCCCGGCTTTTCCATTTTTTCTGACGTTCAAAGGAGAGCTTTATGGCCAAGGCCACTATCGCCATCGATCCCGTCACCAGAATCGAGGGCCATCTCAAGGCCCAAGTGGTGGTGGAGAACGGCAAGGTTGTGGACGCCCACCTCACCGGTGGGATGTTCCGCGGTTTTGAACAGATTTTGAAAGGACGCGACCCGCGTGACTCCACCCAGATCGTGCAGCGCATCTGCGGCGTGTGCCCCACCTCCCATGCCATGGCTTCCGCCCTGGCGCAGGAAAGCGCCTTCAACATCAAGGTGACCGGCAACGGCCGCATCACCCGTAACCTGATCCTGGGCGCCAACTACCTGCAGTCGCACATCCTGCACTTCTACCATCTGGCCGCTCTGGACTTCGTGGCCGGCCCCGATACCGCGCCCTTCGTGCCGCGTTTCGCCCAGCCCGACCTGCGCCTGCCCCCCGAAGCCAACAAGGTGGGCGTGGACCAGTACCTGGAAGCCCTGGAAGTGCGTCGCATCGCCCACGAGATGGTCGCCCTCTTCGGCGGCCGCATGCCCCATGTGCAGGGCATCGTGCCTGGCGGTGCCACTGAAATGCCCACCAAGGAAGCCCTGCTGGAATACGCGGCCCGCTTCAAGAAGGTGCGCCAGTTCATCGTCGAAAAATACCTGCCCATCACCTACATCGTGGGCTCCGTGTACAAGGACCTGTTCGAACAGGGCCAGGGCGTGCACGGCTGCTCCTGCTTCGGCGTGTTCCCCATGACCGACGACGGCAAGACCCACCTGCTCAAGGCCGGTATCTTCCTCAATGGCCGTGACGTGGAATTCGATCCCAAGAAGATCACCGAAGACCTCAAGTACGCCTGGTACGACGACGCCACCACCGGCAAGGGTGCTGCCGGCGCCGAGACCAACCCCAACCTGGACAAGAAGGACGCCTACTCCTTCGTCAAGGCTCCCCGCTACGACGGCGAAGTCATCGAAGTGGGCCCCGCCGCCCGCATGTGGGTGGCCAACGCGCCGCTGTCCGAAGTGGGCGTGAAGATGCTGAAGGAAAAGTTCGGCATCGAAGCCCGCACCATCCGCGACCTGGGCTGGGACAAGGTCTTCTCCATCATGGGCCGTCACGTGGCCCGCGCCGAAGAAGCCCTGCTCATCGCCAATGCTGTGGAAGGCTGGCTGAAGGAAGTCAAGCCCGACGGCGAGACCTTCACCCCCTTCGAGATCCCGCAGAGCGCCGAAGGCTACGGCTGCACCGAAGCGCCCCGTGGTTCTCTGGTCCACTACATCCGTGTGAAGGACCAGAAGATCGACAGCTACCAGATCATCTCCGCCACTCTGTGGAACTGCTCGCCCCGCGACGACAAGGGCCGCCGTGGTCCTCTGGAAGAAGCCCTCATCGGTGTGCAGGTCCCGGACATCAACAACCCCGTCAATGTTGGGCGCACCATCCGCGCCTTCGACCCGTGACTGGGCTGTGCCGTGCACGTGCTGCACGCTGAGACCGGCGAAGAATCCATCGTGAACCTGGGCTAGGTTCCGCGCGATTTGTCGCTTTGTCCCCCCTGTCCGTGTGGCAGGGGGGACTTTTCTTTTCCTCTCTCCCACCGTATCCTCAGTTTTCCGTCCCCGCTCCCGCTTTCATGCCATCCTGCCAAAGGGCACCCCTTCCGCTGCCGGCGGCAGAGGCCCTCCTCCGGGGAGGGTACGGCCAAGGAGCTTTTATGAAACGAATCATCGTAGGCGTCAGCGGTGCCAGCGGCATGCCCCTGGCCCTGTGTCTGCTGCGCCATCTGGCTGCCCTGCCCGACGTGGAAAGCCACCTCATCCTTTCGCCCGGAGCCCATGCCGTGCTGGAAGCGGAATGCGGCCTTGCCCCGTCCACCCTGCATGCCCTGGCCGACGTCAGCCATGATGCGGCCTGTCTGGGAGCCGCCCCGGCCAGCGGCTCCTGGCAGCACGACGGCATGGTGGTCTGCCCCTGCTCCATGAGCAGCCTGGCCAGCATCGCCACCGGTGCCGGAACCAACCTGCTGCACCGCGCCGCCGACGTGACCCTCAAAGAACGCCGCCCCCTGATCCTCGTCCCCCGGGAAAGCCCCCTGAGCCGCATCCATCTGCGCAACATGCTCTGGGCCAGTGAGGCCGGAGCCGTCATCATGCCCTTCATGCCCGCCTTCTACAGCGGGGAGGATACCCTCGAAGGGCTCATGGGCCAGTTCTGCGGCCGCATCTTCGATCAGCTGGGGCTGTCCCACCAGTTGTGCCGCCGCTGGCAGGGCCCTTCGGATGAGAGGAGCTGAAGCAAATATGTGATGAGGGGGAAGGGGAGGACTTTTTGGAAAAAGCCCTCCCCTTCCCCCTCAAACTCCCCCATCCCCTCCCCAAAACTTTTGCCCTGGTCTATGGCAGGATGAAGTAACGCGACAGACCGTGCCCGACGCCCCTGTCCCCCGGAAATACGGGGAAGGTCCATCCGGCATCTTTCGTATGGAAACGCACGAGGAACAGGAGGGGCTTCTGCCGGAGATGCAGAAAAATGATGCCCCGGGGATCAAGGCCATCCGCATGGCGGATGGTTTTCCCTTTCGCACCGTGGAATGCAACAGGATAAAGGCCATAAAAAAGTGACCCACCGGCAAAGCCGGTGGTTCTTCATATGCGCCTGTAAGGCTCTTTTACCAGCCGCGCCCTAACAGGCGCATGGCGGTCTGACATTTGCATTTCTGTTACTTGCGGCCCGTAAACGGGCTACCGGGACACGGAAGGCTCAACTGCGCTCCCAATTTATCCTCATCTAATTGTCTTCGTATGTAATCACGGATTTTCATCGCATTTTTACCTGCCGTATCCACATAATATCCACGGCACCAAAATTCGCGATTGCGGTACTTGAATTTTAAATCACCAAATTGATCATATATCATCAGGCTACTTTTACCTTTCAAATATCCCATAAATCCTGAGACACTCATTTTAGGAGGAATCTCAACCAGCATATGGATATGGTCAGGACGGCATTCCGCCTCGATAATATTTATTCCTTTCCATTCGCACAGTCTGCGTAAAATCTCGCCTATGGCACGTTTTTTCTCACCATAGAAAACCTGCCTCCGGTACTTAGGGGCAAATACTATATGATATTTGCAGTTCCACTTGGTATGAGCTAAGCTTTTGATGTCACTCATCATGACCTCCTTTTGATTTGCTTCATAGATGCAGTTGCCAGACCGCAATCCAATGTTAGCAAATCAAAAGGAGCTTTATAACATACTCATAGCTTTAAGCTTTTTTGAACCTCCCGCCTAGCGGGAGGTTTTCTTTTTATACAAAAAAACCGCTCCCCAAAGGGAGCGGTCGCTGTCACAAAGCAAAAAAAGCGGGTTTACCAGCCGCGATGGTGGTAACGGCTCTTTTCCTGCTGGTTGCCTACGATACCACCGGCCAGAGCACCCATACCGGCACCAGCCAGAGCGCCCCAGCCCACGGAACCACCGGAAATGGCGGCCACGCCGGCACCACCCAGCGTACCCAGCGCGGCACCGCTGGCCACGCCCTGCTGGGTGGGGGACATATTGGTGCAGGCGACGCCCGTCGCCATAAAGGCGGCCATCAAGATGATCGCAAACAGTTTTTTCATAGAAGTCTCCACAATACGCAGCAGCGTATCAGTTCGTGAGGGACGATCCGTTATTGAGCGGCCGCAAGACGCGGCTCGACGAGTTCAAACCACAGCACACCCAGGACAGGACGGTCCAGTCTGTCAGGGTGAGCCGCATACCAGGCATCCACTTCTTCCACGATGGTGGTGCGCTTCACGTCCTTGAACGCCTTCATCCAGCCCTTTTCGAACTTGGACAGGTTGGACACAGGCATCTTGCCGTTCTTGGCGGCCAGTTCAGCTTCCCGGCTGTTGACGAAGTATTCCGTGGCGATGGCGGTATCCATGCCGAACAGGAAACTCAGCTTGTTGTCCAGGCTGCTCTTCTGCCACACGCTGCCCGTGAATTGCAGCACGGGATTGTTGCCCTTGTCCTGATCTGCCGCCTGAACGCCGGCAGCCCCGAACACAAGCGCCGCAGCCAGACAAAGGCTCATGATGGCTTTTTTCACTCCAGACTCCTTTGGTCTGTTGCCCTTGCGGACAGTTGAAGGCCGACCTGCCTGCAGCAGATTCGGACCGATATCACGACGATAGCCCAAGTGCGCAGGTGATGGCAAGCCTGTGCCGGAACCTTGGCACCAAGAGCGTGAGCGAAACGTCAGTGCCCGGTATCGCAGTAGTTTTCCTTCACCCTCCCCAGATGTCCGTCCTTTGACGGCAACGCATCCCTCTTGTACGGCCTGAGCGCTGGCCCCACATCAGCCCTGCATCAATAGCCCTTTGGGAAAGCATTCCTGTAGCACGCCCGGTCTTCGCTCTTCTGTTCACAGGGCATCCCTGCGTGTTGCCAACGCCCTGTCCCTGCTCCTCCGCAGCATAAAAAAACAGGGCCCTTCCGAACGGGAAGAGCCCTGTAAACAGATACCTGATAAAGCGCGCTGGGGAGGGGGGAGTTTGAGGGGGGAACCCCTCTCGCGCTAGGCGAGGGGGTCCCCCCTCAAAAATCCCGCCAGATCTTAAGCCAGAGCGGCCTTCATCATCTCATGGAAGCGTTCGAAGAGGTAACGCCCGTCGTGGGGACCGGCGGCCGCTTCGGGATGATACTGCACGCTCATGATGGGCAGGGTCTTGTGGCGCAGGCCTTCCAGGGTCTGGTCGTTGAGGTTGATGTGGGTGGCTTCCACATCGTCCAGGCCGTCCAGCACCACATGGAAGCCGTGGTTCTGGGACGAGATCTCGATGCGGCCCGTGCCCAGATCCTTGACCGGATGGTTGCAGCCGTGGTGGCCGAACTTCAGCTTGGCCGTGGTGCCGCCCAGGGCGTGGCCGATGAGCTGATGGCCCAGGCAGATGCCGGTCACGGGGAATTCCTTCACCAGTTCGCGGATGATGGCGATCTCGTCCTTCAGGGTGGCGGGGTCGCCGGGGCCGTTGGACAGGAACACGCCCTTGGCGCCGCTGGCGCGGGCCTGGTCCGGCGTGAAGGAAGGCGGCACGGCCAGGGGCTCGAAGCCCACTTCGGCCAGCAGGCGCAGGATGTTCCATTTCACGCCGAAGTCATAGACCAGCAGCGGGATGCCCGTGCCCTGCCAGGCATAGGCGCCGTTGGCGTCGAACTGGGCGTCCTTGGGGCCGTCGGCCGTGAGGATGTAAGGCTTCTGGGCGGCCACGAAGGGCACCAGGTTCTGGCCTTCCATGCTGGGCAGGGCGCAGGCCTTGGCGCGCAGGCTCTCCACATCCAGGTCACGGGTGGAGATGATGCCGCGCATGGCGCCGTTGATGCGCAGGTGGCGCGTCAGGGCGCGGGTGTCCAGGCCTTCCATGCCGGGCACGTTCCAGCGCTTGAGGAAGTCCGGCAGGGATTCCTTGGAGCGCCAGTTGGAGGGCTCCTTGCAGCATTCCTTGACCAGCAGGGCGCGCATGTGCACGCGGCCGGATTCCATGTCTTCGGCGGTGATGCCGTAGTTGCCGATGAGCGGATAGGTCATGCACACCATCTGCCCGTAATAGGAGGGGTCGGTGAGCACTTCCTGATAGCCGGTCATGCCTGTATTGAAAATCACTTCCCCACCGGTTTCGAAATCGCCGGTAAAGGATTTGCCCTGAAGGCAGAAACCGTCTTCAAGTACCAGTAATGCTTTCATATCTTACCCCCGCGCTTCCCGCGCGTAGTATTCCTGCAGGCTTTCCACATGCGTGTCTTCGCGGCGCTTGCCGATGGCGATGGCCGAGGCCTTGGCACCGGCCACGGTGGTGCAGTAAGGCACGCCGTAGCTCACGGCCGTGTGACGGATGGACTTGGAGTCGCGGGCCGTGTTCTTGCCCGAGGCCGTATTGATGACCAGGGCCACGTCGCCGTTGATCATGCGGTCCACGATATTGGGACGGCCTTCGTAGACCTTGAGCACTTCTTCCACTTCCAGGCCGCGCTCGCGCAGGTAGCGGGCCGTGCCGCGCGTGGCCAGCAGGTGGAAGCCCAGGTCGGCGAACATGGCCGCCACTTCGGGCAGGATGGGCTTGTCGCGGTCATTGACCGAGATGAAGACATTGCCGCCCTGCGGCAGATCCTGACCGGAGGCCAGCTGGCTCTTGTAGTAGGCTTCGGGGAAGTCGCTGCCCATGCCCATGACTTCGCCGGTGGAGTGCATCTCGGGTCCGAGGATGATGTCCACGCCGGGGAAGCGCTGGAAGGGAAGCACGGCTTCCTTGACGCAGGTGAAGCCGCCGCGGCGCATGCTCCAGGGATCCAGCTCGTCCAGGGTCTTGCCCAGCATGACCTGGGTGGCCATGTAAGGCAGCGGCACGCCGGTGGCCTTGGAGACGAAGGGCGCGGTGCGCGAGGCACGCGGGTTCACTTCAAGGATGTACAGATCGTCGCCCTTGATGGCGAACTGGATGTTCATCAGGCCCACGACCTTGAGCTCGCGGGCCAGGGCTTCGGCCTGGGCGGCGATGAGGGCCACATGGTCATAGGAGAGCGAGAAGGAAGGCAGCACGCAGGCCGAGTCACCGGAGTGGATGCCGGCTTCTTCGATGTGTTCCATGATGCCGGCCACATAGACTTCCTTGCCGTCGGACAGGGCGTCCACGTCCACTTCCACGGCATGTTCCAGGAACTTGTCGATGAGGATGGGATGCTCGGGCTTTTCGGGCACCTGTTCGCGGAAGTAATCCACCAGCTCTTCCTTGTCATAGACCACGGCCATGGCGCGGCCGCCCAGCACGTAGCTGGGACGCACCACCACGGGATAGGTGATGCGCTCGGCCACTTCCAGCGCCTGATCCAGGTCCATGGCGGTACCGTTCGGCGGCTGGAGCAGGCCCAGCTTTTCGATGAGGGCCTGGAAGCGTTCGCGGTCTTCGGCGCGGTCGATGGCATCGGGCGAGGTGCCCAGGATCGGCACACCGGCGCGCATCAGCGGCACGGCCAGGTTCAGCGGGGTCTGGCCGCCGAACTGCACGATGACGCCTTCGGGCTTTTCCTTTTCCACGATGTTCATCACATCTTCAAAGGTCAGGGGCTCGAAGTACAGGCGGTCGGAGGTGTCGTAGTCCGTGGACACGGTCTCGGGGTTGGAGTTGACCATGATGGCCATGATGCCCGCGTCGCGCAGGGCGAAGGAGGCATGGCAGCAGCAGTAGTCGAACTCGATGCCCTGGCCGATACGGTTGGGGCCGCCGCCAAGGATCAGCACCTTGCGGCAGTCCTTGGTCTGCACTTCGTCACCCTTTTCATAGGTGGAGTAGTAATAGGGCGTGTAGGCTTCGAATTCCGCGGCGCAGGTATCCACCAGGTAGAAGGTGGGCACGATGCCCATTTCCTTGCGCAGACGGCGGATGTCGGTCTCGGGACGCTTCCACATCTCGGAGAGCTGACGGTCGGAGAAGCCGTATTCCTTGGCTTCGCGCAGGATCTCCGGCAGCTCGGGATTCAGGGGCGTCATGTCGTTGGCCAGACCGAAGTCGCGGATGCGGGTCTCCATGTCCACGATGTCGCGCATCTGGCGGATGAACCAGGGATCGATGCCGGAAGCCTCGTGGATGTCTTCCACGCTCACGCCGGCCAGCAGGGCCTGGCGCAGGGTGAAGATGCGGCGCGAATGGGGCTTGCGCAGACCGGCCATGATCTCGGGCAGGGGCGGCAGCTCGCGACGGAAGTTGAAGCCCAGGCCGGAGGCGCCGATCTCCATGGAGCGCAGGCCTTTCTGCAGGGCTTCCTTGAAGGTGCGGCCGATACTCATGGCTTCGCCCACGCTCTTCATGGAGGTGGTCAGCTCGTCCTTGGCACCGGGGAATTTTTCAAAGGTGAAGCGCGGGATCTTGACCACGCAGTAGTCGATGGCCGGCTCGAAGCTGGCCGCGGTCTCGCGGGTGATGTCGTTGCGCAGTTCGTCCAGGGTGTAGCCGATGGCCAGCTTGGCGGCCAGCTTGGCGATGGGGAAGCCCGTGGCCTTGGAGGCCAGGGCCGAGGAACGCGACACGCGCGGGTTCATCTCGATGACCACCATCTCGCCGTTGGCGGGATTGATGCCGAACTGCACGTTACTGCCGCCGGTCTCCACGCCGATCTCGCGCATGATGGCGAAGGAAGCGTCGCGCATCATCTGGTATTCGGCGTCGGTCAGGGTCTGGGCCGGGGCCACGGTGATGGAGTCGCCGGTGTGCACGCCCATGGCGTCCACGTTCTCGATGGAGCAGACGATGACGCAGTTGTCATTCTTGTCGCGCATGACTTCCATCTCGAACTCTTTCCAGCCCAGCACGCTCTGCTCGATCATGACTTCGGACACGGGGCTGGCGGAAAGGCCGTGACCGGCCACTTCTTCCAGGTCGGCCATGTTGTAGGCGATGCCGCCGCCGGTGCCGCCCAGGGTGAAGGCCGGGCGGATGATCAGCGGGAAGGGCAGCACGTCGCCCAGGGCGCGCACTTCATCCATGTTGTGGGCAATGCCGCTGGCAGGCACTTTGAGGCCGATGTTCTCCATGGCCTGCCGGAACAGTTCGCGGCTTTCGGCCTTTTCGATGACTTCGGCACGCGCACCGATGAGCTCAACGCCGCACTCCGCCAAAACGCCGCTCTTGGCCAGACCAAGAGCGGCGTTGAGCGCCGTCTGTCCGCCAAGGGTAGGCAGCAGGGCATCGGGGCGTTCCTTGCGGATGATGGCCGCCAGGGTCTGCTGCTCGATGGGTTCGATATAGGTGGCGTCGGCCATGTGGGGGTCGGTCATGATGGTGGCCGGGTTGGAATTGACCAGCACCACCTCGTAGCCTTCTTCCTTGAGGGCCTTCACGGCCTGGGAGCCGGAATAGTCGAATTCACAGCCCTGGCCGATGACGATGGGACCTGCGCCGATAACCAGAATTTTGTGTAGATCCGTGCGTTTGGGCATTGGATGTTCCTGTATGGTTGGGAAAATCGCAGGGGTGCGGCCCTGCCCCTCCGGGTGCCTCCCCTGCCGCCCCATGGCGCATTGCACGGAAGACATCCGGTTAAAACGTTTTTTTCTATCCGCTTGCGCTGCCTTCGTCAAGATGCTGCCTGCCCTTCCCGGCAGGATGTCCGGCCAAGGGCACGGCCAGGGCCAAAGCGTGCGCCTGCGGGCCTTTTGCCCCCTTTCGCACTTGCCAAGGACGGGCTTTTGGAGAATACTGCTTCCCTCTCAATCTTTTTTACGAGGCCTTACGATGAACAAAGACATCAAGAAAGTTGTGCTCGCCTACTCCGGCGGCCTGGACACCTCCGTCATCCTCAAGTGGCTGATCGAAACCTACAAGTGCGAAGTCATCACCGTCACTGCCGATCTGGGCCAGCCCGAAGACCTGAGCGGTGTGGAAGCCAAGGCTTACAAGACCGGCGCTTCCAAGGCCTACGTTGTGGACCTGCGTGAAGAAATGGCCCGCGACTTCGTCTTCCCCATGATGCGCGGCGCCGCCCGGTACGAGAACCGCTACATGCTGGGCACCTCCATCGCCCGCCCCATCATCACCAAGGCCCTGGTGGACATCGCCCGCAAGGAAGGCGCTGACGCCATCGCCCACGGCGCCACCGGCAAGGGCAACGACCAGGTGCGCTTCGAGTTCGCCGCCAAGGCCCTGGCCCCCGACCTGAAGGTCATCGCCCCCTGGCGCGAATGGGACCTGATGTCCCGTACGGCCCTCAACGCCTTTGCTGAAAAGCACGGCATCCCGATCTCCAAGGAAGCCAAGCGCTACAGCATGGACGCCAACATGATGCACACCAGCTTCGAAGGCAGCGAGCTGGAAGATCCGGGCAACGCTCCCCACGAGTCCTGCCACGAGCGCTGCGTGCCCGTGGAACAGGCCCCCAACGAGCCCGAGATCATCGAAGTGAGCTTCGAGCACGGCAACCCCGTGGCCGTCAACGGCGAAAAGATGTCGCCCTACACCATCATCAAGACCCTGGCCGAACTGGCCGGCAAGCACGGCATCGGCCGTGACGACATGGTGGAGAACCGCTACGTGGGCATGAAGTGCCGCGGCGTGTACGAAAACCCCGCCGGCACCCTGCTCTACGCCCTGCACCGCGACCTGGAAGGCCTGTGCATGGACCGCGAACTGCTGCAGCTGCGTGACATGCTGGCCGTGCCCTACTCCCACGCCGTGTACAACGGCTACTGGTTCTCGCCCGAACGCGAAGCCATGCAGGCCTTCATGGACAAGTCCCAGGAGACCGTCACCGGTACCGTGCGCGCCAAGCTGTACAAGGGCGGCGTGTGGCCCCTGGCCCGTACCTCTCCCTTCTCCCTGTTCTCCGAAGACCTGGCCACCTTCGAAGGCGGCAACTACGACCACAAGGACGCTGCCGGCTTCATCCGCCTCAACTGCCTGCGCCTCGGCATGTACGCCGCGGTCCAGAACAAGCTGGGCAAGTAAGTCTTCCTCACGGCGGACGGGGAGACCCGTCCGCCCCGTTTTTTTCCATCCGGAAGGCCGCCCCGTCCGCATCCCGCACGGGGCGCCGCCGTTTCCGGCCCCCTGTCATCGCGCGCCGCAGCGCATACACCGGCCCCTCCCGGGGCAGAGAGATCTTTCCATGAGCACCAATCAGAGCTGGGGCGGCCGCTTCGCCGAAGGCCCCAGAGAAGCCGTGGCCGCCTATACCGATTCCCAGACCTATGACCGCGCCCTCTATGCCCAGGACATCCGCGGTTCCCAGGCCCATGCCCGCATGCTGGGCCGTCAGGGCGTCATCACGCCCGACGAGGCCGAACAGATCGTCAACGGTCTCGATGCCGTGAAGCAGGAGATCGAATCCGGCGCCTTTGTCTGGAAACCGGCGCTGGAAGACGTGCACATGAACATCGAGGCCCGCCTCACCGAGATCATCGGCGACGTGGGCAAAAAGCTGCACACCGGCCGCAGCCGCAACGACCAGGTGGGCCTGACCTTCCGCCTGTTCGTGGCCGACCGCCTGACGGCCTGGCAGCAGCGCGCCGCCCATTTGTGCGCCACCCTGGTGTCCTGCGCCGACGGCCATCAGGACGACATCCTGCCCGGCTGCACCCACATGCAGCCCGCCCAGCCCGTGAGCCTGGCCCACCATCTGCTGGCCTACGCCTGGATGTTCCGCCGCGACTGCATGCGCCTGGACGACGTGCTCAAGCGCGTGCGCATCTCCCCGCTGGGCTCCGCCGCCCTGGCCGGCACCACCTATCCCCTCGATCCGCAGAGCGTGGCCGACGAAGTGGGCTTCGACGGCATCTACGGCAACTCCATGGACGCCGTCTCCGACCGAGATTTCGTGCTGGAGGCCCTGTTCGCCGGCTCCTGCATCATGGCCCACCTGTCCCGCCTGTGTGAAGAGCTCATCATCTGGGCCAACCCGGCCTTCGGCTTCGTGCAGCTCTCCGACGGCTACTCCACGGGCTCGTCCATCATGCCCCAGAAGAAAAACCCCGACGTGGCCGAACTCATGCGCGGCAAGACCGGCCGTGTCTACGGCTCGCTCATGGGCATGCTGACCATCATGAAGGGCCTGCCCATGACCTACAACCGCGACCTGCAGGAAGACAAGGAAGGCTTCCTCGATGCCGACCGCACCGTGGATGCTTCCCTGATGCTCATGGCCGGCATGCTGGAAGAACTGACCTTCCGCACCGACCGCATGCGCGCCGCCTGCGCCCGCGGCTTCCTCAACGCCACGGAACTGGCCGACTATCTGGTGGGCAAGGGCCTGCCCTTCCGCGAGGCCCATCACGTCACGGGCCATGCCGTGGCCCTGGCCGAAAAGCAGGGCAAGGGACTGGAAGACCTTTCGCTGGCCGAACTCCAGCAGCTGGACGCCCGCATCGCCGATGACGTCTATGCGGTGCTGGATTACGCCGCCGCCGTGCGCCGCCGCGAGACGCCCGCCGGTACCGGCCCCCGTTCCGTGGCCCGCCAGATCGAGCAGCTGCGCAGCTGGCTGCAGGAGCGCGCATGAGCCAGCAAAAAGCCACCGGCTGGAAGGTGCCCCTGCTCTTCTGCGCCGTCATGGGCGTAGCCGTGCTGGGCACCTGGTTGTGGCGCAACCTGGGCAAGCCCGAGGTGCCGCCGCTGGAGCCCGGTCTCGTGGCCGTGGCCCAGACCTACCACATCGACCTGGAAGCCGACCCCGAAGGCAAGTTGCTGCGTGAATCCATCACCAACGCTTCCACGGGTTTTGCCACCCATGACAGCAAGGACGCCCGTCTGGCGGCCCTGATCGACAAATCGCTGGACATGGGCCGCTTCGATGCCGCCTGTGTGGCCGCCGTGCTCCTGTTCGACCAGCACAAGCGCGAGGGCAAGCTCATGCATATCGCCCGCAGCGCCGCCAAAGACTGCGCCACCCTGCCCTGGGGTGCCTTTGCCGCCAAGGCCATGAAGGATCCCGGCGTCCAGACCGACGCTCACTTCCTGCTCAATGCCCGCTGGCGCGAATGCCCCCGGCCCTGAGCAGAAAAGGCTGTTTTATTGAGGGAGGGGGACCTTCTGCCAGCGCGAGAAGGTCCCCCCTCCCTCAAACTCCCTCTCCCTCCCAGCGCGCTTTATCAGGACAAATTTTTCTGCAAACGACGGCACGGTCCTGAATTGTTGCAAGCATGCAGTGATCCGTCGGCCAGGGATATGCCGAGACGCTGTGAAGCGTTGGTGCTGTACACGGCCGGGGCTCCCTCTTCCGGTATGGTCCTTCCGGGCAGGTCAGGCAAGACAGAAGCCTTTTGCGCCACGGCCCGGTGCGGCATCCCTGCCTGTCTACGGATCCATACCGCCCAACCGTTACAGCCCGGCCTCTTCCCTCTCCACGACTTTTTTTCTCCCGCTCTCCGAACCAGCCCATCGGGTTCTTGCCGCTGTGCGGAAATGCGCCCGTACCGCCCTTCGCCCATGAAGGATGCCGGCGCCGCCCACAGGCCCCTGCCCAGAAAAAAAGAAATTTCCTTGATTTGTGGCAGACCATAGCGCAGGATTTGTCCAGACTGTTCGCTGTGCCGGGCGGCTGCCCGTCATGCCCCGGAAGCCGGAAAGGCTGGCCCGAGCCCTTGTCCCGCTTCCGCCGCCCCGTGCCCGCTCCGAGTCTGTTGCCCGCAGCCTTCCGGAAAGAGCTTTGCGCTGTTTGGCCGGAACACGATGCATAGCCGACACGGACATGACGACACGGCAGGGCCGCACGCCCTTCCACCGTGCACCTACCACAGCACCGGGGGACCGGAGCGGGATGGCTGCCCGGGGCGCTGCGATACAGTCGCATGGACCTGAATAAAAAGTTTTGGCAAGGGTGATGGGGGAGCTCGAGGGGGAAGAGGGAAACCTTTTCCAAAAGGTTTCCCTCTTCCCCCTCGTCCCACCCTTTCGCCGCCTTCAAGTACAGCACAAGGAGTTATCATGGCCCGGCAGATCTTGCGTATCCGTGACCTGGGACAGTCCACCTTCTGGCAACTGATGCAGATGGAGGGCCAGCCCGCCCCCCTGACCGGCAAGACGGCCCTGCTGCTGGCCGCTGACGGCGCCGACACGCAGGACGTGCTGGCCGCCACGGCCGCGGCCCGTCAGCTGGGCATGGACGTGGACATGCTGCCGCCCGCGCTCTGGGCCCAGGACATGGCCTCCTGTGACCTTCAGGCCCCGCTTTACGCCCATGCCGGGCTCTGCCTGACCGCCGGCCTCAAGGGCGGCGCTCTGGACTGTCTGGCCGCCGGTCTGCCGGGAGCGGTGGTCAATGCGGGCAACGACAAGGGCGCGCCGGGCCAGGCCCTGGCCGACCTTGCCCTGCTGGCCGCCCGGCACGGGGACTGGGAGAGCCTGCGCATCTCCTGGCTGGGCGGTGCCCAGTACGGCCTGGCCTGCGATCTGATCACGGCCGCCATCTACGCGCCCTTCGAACTGTTCATGGCCCTGCCCGAATGGGGCGAACCCGATCACTCCCTGCTGGATATGGCCCTGCGCGCAGGCGCCAAGATCTTTTTGAGCCGCGACCCCGAACTGGTGCTGGAGAACGCCCACGCCGTATACATGGGCCACGGTCCGGAACAATGCGCTGCCGCGCCCCTGACCAGCGGCTGGCCCCTGACGGACGAGCTGCTGGCCCTGGCCGCCGAGGACGCCGCCGTGCTCTCCTGGCACGGCCTTGCGCCTGCCGACCGGGCTTCGGATACCGCCCTGCGTCGTGCCGCGGCCTTCTGGCCGGAACGGCTGGCGGCCCGCCGCCTCATGGAGGCCCGCCTGTACGCCCTGGCCTGTGACAGCCTGTAGGAGCCCTCATGGACAGCATCTGCATGCCCACCGGTTGTGAGGATATCTTCGCGGAAGAGGACAGCGGCCCGGCCTGGCCCCAGTGGCTGGAAGCCTTCCGGGTACCTGACGAACCGCGCGCCGCAGCTTACGAGGACACGCCCGCACATCTGCGTGCCGCCATCAAGGCCGCGCTGGCCCTGCATCAGGCCCACGCCGGAGAGATGGACAGCCGGACCTGCCGGGACGAGCGCTTCCCCCGCCGGGGATTCCGCCGGACGGCTACGGACGGCCCGGCGCCCTTTGCCCTGGTGGCCTTCCCGGCCTCGCTGCGTTCGCCCGCCCGTCTGGCGGCGGCCCTCATGCCCGCCATCCTGGCCGGTGTCCCGCTGACAGGGGCTTTCTGTCTTGGCGGTGAGCCCACGCCCGAAGTGCTGGTGACCCTGGAGCTGGCCGGTGTGGAAGATGCCTTTGCCCTTCCGGCTGCCGATTTTACGCGCTTGACGGGCGAACTGCCCCAGTGCCGCGTGGTCCTGCTGCACGGTCTGGACGGGGACGCCCTGCCGGGACGCATCTGGCGCGAAGATGCCCTGCCCCTGTTCCTGCTGCCGCAGGACACTGCCGTGGACGCAGAGCTGCTGGCCTTTGCCCACGGCCCGGACTGTACGGCACAGGCCCTGCATGGCGAGGCCGCCCAAACCGTACTGGACGGCGGACCTTTGCCCGGTCCCTGCCTGCCCGCCGCCGTGCTGGAGGAGGACGAGGCCGCCCGCCTGGCCATGGAGGGCGAAGGGGCTCCGGTGGAGCTGCTGCTCACGCCCGGCTGCGAAGCCTTCTGGCTGCACCCGGGCCTGACGCCGGACTTTTTCCGCTGCCGTCGCCGGGCCTTCAGCCTGCTGTAAACCACCCGGGCAGGACAGACGATGACCGCGGCGCCACCGCCGCCACCAGCCCCGCCGCTTGCGCGCAACGGCGGGAAAGCGCATACTTTCGCCATCCTGCCGGGACTTCCCGGCCCATACGTTGACGAGACTGCCATGAAAAACATCCGCAATATCGGCATCATCGCCCACATCGACGCGGGCAAGACCACGCTCTCGGAGCGCATGCTCTACTACAGCCGCAAGATCCACCGCCTGGGGGAAGTCCATGACGGCACCGCCACCATGGACTACATGCCCGAGGAGCAGGAGCGCGGCATCACCATCATGTCGGCCTGCACCACCTGCCAGTGGAACGAGCACACCATCAACCTCATCGACACGCCCGGCCATGTGGACTTCACCATCGAGGTGGAGCGCTCCCTGCGCGTGCTGGACGGTGCGGTGGGCGTGTTCTGCGGCGTGGCCGGTGTGGAACCGCAGTCCGAGACGGTCTGGCGGCAGTCGGAGAGCTTTGGCGTGCCCAAGATCGCCTTCATCAACAAGATGGACCGGATGGGCGCTGATTTCGCCAATGTGCTGGAAGGCATGAAAAAACGTCTGGGCGCCAATCCCCTGCCCCTGACCATCCCCAACGGAGAGGGCGAGGCTTTCGACGGCGTGCTGGACCTGCTGGCCCGCGAGCATCTGGACTTCGACCAGGCCGACCAGGGCCGCACCGTGACCCGCCGCCCCTGGAGCGATGCGGAAGCCGCCGTGGCCGAGCCCTGGCGGGAAAGCCTGCTGGAGCATCTGGCCGAGGCCGACGAGCCCTTCCTCGACCTGTATCTGGGCGGGGAATACAGCCTGGACGACGTGCGCGCCGCCCTGCGCCGGGCCACCCTGAGCCGGGCCGTGACCCCGGTGTTCTGCGGCTCCGCCCTGCGCAACAGCGGCGTACAGCCCGTGCTGGATGCCGTCTGCGACCTGCTGCCTTCGCCGCTGGACGTGCCCGCGCCCGTGGGCCGCGACAGCGAGGGCAACGAGGTGCCCGTGCCTCCCGATGCCGCCGCGCCCGCCGTGGTGCTGATCTTCAAGGTGCTCATGGAGAACGGCCGCAAGCTGGCTTTTGCCCGCGTCTACGCAGGCAGCCTGCACGAGGGCGACGCCCTGACCAATACCGCCGGCAAGACCGAGGACCGCATCAGCCGCATCTACCGCATGCATGCCGACCGCCGCGAGCAGCTGGAAAGCGCCTCCACCGGCGAGATCGTGACCCTCGTGGGCCTGCGCGGCGCGCACACCGGCGAGACCTATTGCCACAAGAGCCGCCTGCTGGCCCTGGAAGCCATCGACTCCTACGCGCCGGTCATCACCCTGGCCCTGGAGCCGCGCAATGCCGACGAAGGCAAGGTGCTGGACGAGGCCCTGGAACGCTACGCCGCCGAAGACCCCACGCTGGAAGTGCGCATGGACGAGGAAACGGCCTGCCGCATGGTCTCCGGCATGGGCGAACTGCATCTGGACGTGCTGCTGGAACGCATGTCCCGCGAATACGGCATCTCGCCCCGGGCCGGACATCCGCAGGTCATCCTGCGCGAGACCGTACGCAAGGAGGCCGACGGCCAGGGCGAATTCGACCGCGAGCTGGGCAAGGAGCACCACTTCGGCCATGTGGAACTGCATGTGCGTCCCCTGCCGCGCGGCACGGGCAACCGCGTATTGGTGGGCGACTTTTTGCCCGCCGACGAGGCCGAAGCACGCAAGCTGCTGCCCAAGCCCCTGCTGGACGCCGCCCTGGAAGGCGTGCGCGATGCCTTGCAGAGCGGTGCCCTGACCGGCTATCCCGTGGAGGACGTGGAAGTGACCCTGACCGCCGTGGAACGGCGCGAGGGCCAGACCACCGTGCCCGGCTGCCACATGGCCGCGGGCATGGCCCTGCGCGAGGCCCTGGCCGCGGCATCGCCCGTGGCGCTGGAACCGCTCATGAAGGTGGAGATCAGCGTGCCCGACGAATTCCTGGGCGCGGCCATCAGCCTGTTCGGCACGGCCGGCGGACGTGTGGAAGACCTGGAGGACCGCTCCGGGCTCAAGCATGTGCGCGGGCTGGCGCCCCTGCGCAAACTTTTCGGTTTTTCGACCTCCCTGCGCTCGGCCACCCAGGGCCGGGCCGGGCTCGTACTCACCTTTGACCGCTTCGACCTGCCCTGATGAACGAAAGCACCCAACCCAAGGCCCAAAAAAGTCTGGGCCAGCACTTCTTGCGGCATGAGAGCATCTGCAACCGCATCGCCTCCCTGCTGCTGCCCAAGGACACGGACAACGTCATCGAGATCGGCCCCGGCCCCGGCGCCCTGACCCGCGCCATCGAGGCCCAGCCCCATGCCCGGCTGGTGCTGCTGGAAAAGGACAGCCACTGGGCCGCCGAGCGCCAGCGCCTGGGCGCGGCGCGTACCCAGGCCGTGCTGACGGACGCCCTGCGCTTCGACTGGAGCCGCATCACGCCCGACAATCCGTGGAAGATCATCGGCAACCTGCCCTACAACGTGGCCTCGCCCATGATGTGGGACCTGTTCTCCCGCGCCACGGGCCTGGTGCGGGCGGCCTTCATGGTCCAGAAGGAAGTGGGCCAGCGCCTGGCCGCCGGGCCGGGCAACGGCCATTACGGGGCCCTGTCGGTCTGGGTGCAGAGTTTTGCCCGGCCGCGCATGGAGTTCATCGTGGGCCCCGGCGCCTTCAGCCCGCCGCCCAAGGTGGATTCCGCCGTGCTCTCCTTCGAGCCCCTGCCCCTGGACCAGCGCCCGGAGCGCCCGGATCTGCTGGCCCTGGTCATCAAGGTCTGTTTCCAGCAGCGCCGCAAGCAGCTGGGCAGCATCGCCCGCCGCTGCCCGCTGGCCCCGTGGCTGTCCGCGGCCATCGAGCAGGCCGGCATCACGCCCACCCTGCGGCCGGAACAGCTCACTGTGGCGGACTTTCAGCATATCAGCCGTTTCGGGGCTTCCTTGCTTGACAACCCCTTGAAAAACTGATTGCCTGACAGGTAGTTTTACAAAAACAACACGCCAGAGGGGATCCGCCCCGCGGCGGACATGGCGTATCACTGACGAGATGAGGAGGATATCCCAATGACCAAGGCTGACCTGGTTGAAAAGATTGCCGCCAAGGCCAATCTGACCAAAGCCGCTGCTGAACGCGCGCTCAATGCCTTCCTGGCTTCTGTGGAAGAATCCCTGGCCAAGGACGACAAGCTGACCCTGACCGGTTTCGGCACCTTCGTGGTGGAGACCCGCAAGGAACGCCAGGGCCGCAACCCCCGTACCGGCGAGACCCTGACCATCCCCGCCTGCAAGATGGTGAAATTCCGTCCCGGCAAGATGCTCAAGGACGCCCTCGACTAGCCGACCCCCATTTTCCGGAAAAGATAAAACAGGCCCCGCCTGTTTTATCTTTTCTCCGCCGCCTCCTCATGGTCCCCAGGACCGCCAAGCCCCGACCCCGGCCACGCCGGGAAAAGGATCACCCCCAATGGACAAGAAATTCTGTTTCGATGCCCTGGCTGAAGAAGGCTTCCAGCCTGAGATCGACGAAGACGGCGACATCTCCTTCCTCGCGGGCGAGATCTCCCTTTCCCTCATCCTCGACGAGGAAGACAAGGACTTCTTCTCTCTGGTCTGCGCCTTCGAAGTGGACGACATGGATCAGCTGGAGCTCTTCTACAGCGCCGCTTCCGAAGCCTCCCGCGAATACCGGATCGCCAAGGCCTACATCGGCGAGATCGAAGACGAATGCTTCGAGATCCGCTTCTGTGTGGAAGGCCTGGCCACGCCGGAACTCTTCCGCAGCAACCTGCGCCGCTATGTGGAGCTGCTGCTGGACATGCAGGAAAGCGTCTTTGGCGCCTGCGAAGAAGACGACTCCGACGCCGAGTAGCCTTTCCGTCCTTTCGGCACCTTCCGGCAGGGGCCCGCGCCCGCTGCCCTCTCCTTTATGTGTCCTGTAAAAAAATGCTTGCCTTTTTTGGGCATCAGGACTACAAGACTGTCCTTGACCTTGCAAACAAGGTCGAATGACGCCCGCGTCATTGCCCGGCCTGGCCGGAGCTCTCGCAGGAGGGGGTGATATTCGTGCCCGGAGTGTTTCTGAACGAAGACGATTACAACTTCGATATCGCGCTGCGCCGCTTCAAGAAGCAGGTGGAAAAGGCCGGTGTGCTGTCCGAAATGAAAAAGCGCCAGCACTACGAAAAGCCCAGCGTGATGCGCAAGAAGAAGAAGGCTGCTGCCCGTAAGCGCCTGATGAAGAAAATCAGAAAGATGAACATGGCCTAGTTCTCAGGCCTTGCACGTCACCTTTGAACTGCGGAAGGCCCTCGTGGTCTTCCGCAGTTCCTCTTTTCACCCCCTACCCATCCCAACGCCATGAGCCTGTTTGAAACTATCGAAAAAGATTACGTCCAGGCCTACAAGGCCAAGGACGCCGTGCGTCTGACCGTCCTGCGCCTGCTCAAGACCGCCGTCAAGAACCGTCTGGTGGACCTGTGCCGTCCCGGCGGCACCCTGGACGATGCCGAGATGCTCGACCTCATCATCAAGGAAGGCAAGCAGCGTCAGGACTCCATCGAGCAGTACACCTCCGCCGGCCGTCAGGATCTGGCCGACAAGGAAGCCGCCGAACTGGCCGTCATCCAGAGCTATCTGCCCAAGCCCCTGACCGAAGAAGAACTGACCGCCCTCATCGATGCCACCATCGCCGAAGTGGGCGCCACCTCGCCCCGCGAGATGGGCAAGGTCATCTCCGCCATCATGGCCACCCACAAGGGCCGTGTGGACGGCAAGGCCCTTTCCGCCGCCGTCAAGGCCCGCCTGACCGCCTAAGAGCATCCATGATCCACAGCCGCACTCTCCACGCGCTCGAATTCCCGCAGATCACGGAGCACCTCGCCAGCCTGTGCCTTTCCCCGGCCGGCCGCGAGCGTGCTCTTGAGCTGCGTCCGCTGGAAGACGCCGCCGCCGTCACCCACGCGGCGCGCCTGTATGACGAATCCGCCGTCTGGGCCGCCCGTCCCATGGGCGAGGGCGGCTTTGCCCTGGGGTCCTTCCCCGATGTGGGCGCCTTCCTGCGGGTGGCCGAAAAGCCCGGCCTGCAGCCCGATACCGATGCCTTCTGGGCCCTGCGCGAGATGCTGCGGCTGGCCAAGGCCGCCCATGCCTCCATCGCCCTGCCCGAAGCCGAGGACCAGTGGCCGCACCTGCTGGCCCTGGCCCAGGAAACGCCGCTGCCCGTGCAGCTCACGGCGGCCCTGCTGCGCTGCATCTCCGATGACGGCCTGATCCGCGACGAGAGCTCGCCCGAACTCTTCCAGGTGCGCAGCGAACTGCGCCGCCTGCACCAGAACTGCATGCGCCGGGTCAAGGACTACGCCATGCAGTACAATATGCTGGCCTGGCTGCAGGACGAGTTCATGACCCTGTCCTCGGACCGCTATGTGCTGCCCCTCAAGGCCAACTTCAAGGGCCGCATGCAGGGCATCATCCATGACTGGTCCCAGACCGGCGAGACTTGCTATTTCGAGCCCATGTTCCTGGTGGAGATCAACAACCGCCTCCAGGAGCTGAAGCGCGAGGAGCGCGAGGAAGAGCACAAGGTGCTGGCCTATCTGCGCAGCCTGCTGCTGGCCGAACTGCCCGGGGCGCGTGCCGCCCTGGAACTGCTGGCCCAGCTGGACGTTTTGCAGGCCAAGCGCCGCCTGGCCGCCGAATACGACGGCCGCTGCGTGCCGCTCTCGCCCGTGGAGGAAGGCGTCTGCCTGCTGGAGACCCGCCATCCCCTGCTGGCCCTGGTCAGCCTGCGCCAGCGCAAGGACGAACGCGGCAAGAGCGGCGGCCTGCAGCAGGTGCGCCCGCTGGACATCGTGCTGCGTCCCGGCGAACGGGCCCTCATCATCACCGGCGGCAACGCCGGCGGCAAGACCGTCTGCCTCAAGACCCTGGGCCTGTGCGTGGCCATGACCCTGAGCGGCCTGCCCGTGCCCGCGGCCGCCGGTTCGCATCTGCCCTGGTTCGGCCGTGTGGATGCCTTCATCGGTGACGAGCAGAGCCTGGAAGACAACGTTTCCACCTTCACGGCCCAGATCCAGCATCTGGCCAAGGCCTGGAAGCATCTGGACAGCACCGGCCTCGTGCTGCTGGACGAATTCGGCGCCGGTACCGACCCCGCCCAGGGCGCGGCCCTGGCCCAGGGCGTGCTGGACGGCCTGCTGGACAAGCAGACCTTCGTGCTGGCCGCCACCCACTTCCCGGCCCTCAAGACCTACGCCCTGTCGCGCGAAGGCGCGCGGGCCGCTTCGGTGCTCTTCGACCCGCAGAGCAAGAAGCCCCTTTTCAAGCTGGCCTACGACCAGGTGGGCGCCAGCCAGGCCCTGGACGTGGCCCGCGAGCATGGCCTGCCGGAAAGCATCCTGCGCCGTGCGGAGCATTATCTCCTGCAGGACGGGCAGGACACCAGCGCCCTGCTGGGCCGCCTCAATGCCCTGGCCGCCGAGCGCGAACAGGAGATCACCCGCCTGCGTCAGGAGCAGGAAAAGGCCCGCCGCGACACCCAGATCATGCGTGAGAAGACCGAGAAGGAACGCCTGCGCCTGCATGACGAAGTGCGCGCCAAGGCCGGCGAGCTCATGCGCGCCTGGAAGGAAGGCCGCGCCACCCACAAGCAGGCCCTGAAAGAGATGTCGCGCCTGCGTGCCGATCTGGCCGCGCCCGTGGTGCAGGAAGAGACCTCGGTGCTGCCGCAGATCGAACATTTCGCGCCCGGCCAGCAGGTCTTCCATACCGTGTTCAACAAGCGCGGCGTGGTGACCGACGTGGACGAACGCCGCAAGCGCGTGCGCGTGGACCTCAACGGCGTGAGCCTGTGGGCCGCCATGAAGGACGTGCGCCAGAGCGGCCAGTCCGCCCAGGCTGCGGCCCCCCGTGCGCCGCAGCGCGTCTCCCCGGTCAAGGCCGCCATCGCCAACGACGATGCGCCCGCCCTGCGCCTCGACCTGCGCGGCATGCGTGCCGACCAGGCCCAGGCCGAAGTGGAACGCTTCCTGGACAAGGCCCTGCTTTCCGGCTTCAGTGAAGTGGAGATCGTGCACGGTCGCGGCACCGGCGCCCTGCGTCGCCAGATCCATGATTTTCTGCGCTCCTTCCCGGCCGTGGCCCGTTTTGCCACCGCTCCGGAGGATCGCGGCGGCGATGGCATGACCATCGTCAACCTGCGCTAGCACAGCCGGGCAGTCCGGCGAGGGCCTCATGCAGTCCAGAGATGCCATCCGCGCCATCAAGGAGCGGCTCAACATCACGGATATCGTGCGCCGTTACGTGGATCTCAAGCGTAACGGGCCGCGCTGGGTGGCGCCCTGCCCCTTCCATCAGGAGACCAAGCCCAGTTTCTCGGTCAACGAGGAACAGGGCCTGTTCTACTGTTTCGGCTGCCAGGCGTCCGGGGACATCTTCGATTTCTACGGCCGCATCAACGGCCTGGATTTCCGCGAGACCCTGGAGCAGCTGGCCGCCGAGGCCGGCATCACGCTGGATCGCGGGCCCGTTGACAAAAAACGGCAGGAAGAAGACCGGCAGCGGCGTTCTTCCCGCCAGACCATGCTGCGCATGTACGAGCTGGCGGCGGCCCATTTTGCCGCGGCCCTCAAAAGCCCGGAAGCCGAGGAGTGCCGGGCCTACATACAGCGGCGCGGCCTGAGCCCGGATGTCGTGGAGCGTTTCGGTCTGGGCTGGGCGCGGCGTGACTGGCATTCGCTGGACCTGGCCCTGCAGCGCGCGGGCTACGACATGCGCCTGGCCGCCGAGGCCGGACTGGTGGGACGCTCGGACCGGGGCTCGGTCTATGACCGCTTTCGGGGCCGTCTCATCTTTCCCATCAAAAACCTTTCCAACCAAGTCATCGCCTTTGGCGGGCGCATCATCGCGGACGAGGACGAAGCCAAGTACATCAACAGTTCCGATACGCCCATCTATAAGAAAGGAGAACATCTTTACGGTCTTGCCCAGGCCAGAAAAGGCATTACTGTAAAGGGACGGGCCCTTTTGACCGAGGGCTACATGGACGTGCTGACCCTGCACCAGTTCGGCTACGACAATGCCGTGGGCGTGCTGGGCACCGCCCTGACCCCGGACCAGATCAAACGTCTTTCGGGCTTCACCTCGCAGCTCACCCTGTTGTTCGACGGGGACCGCGCCGGCCGCAAGGCCGCCCTGCGTTCCTGCGAGATGCTGCTCACCCGCGGTCTGGCCTGCACCGTTGTCCTGATGCCCGAAGGCGAGGACATCGACAGCCTGCTGCGCACGCAGGGCGTGGAGGCCTTCGAGGCCCTGCAGGCCCAGGCGCCGGACGGGCTGCGTTTTTGTCTGGACGTGCTGCGCGCCCTGGCCCCGCGCGAGACCGTGGAATGGGCCAAGAATTTTTTGCGCCATGTGGAAGTGCCGGAGCTGGTCAGCCCCTATGTGTCACGGCTGGCCACCCACCTGCAGCTTTCCGAGGCGGAATTGCGTCAGGGACTGGCCGACAGCAGACGTCCCGGCCCTGACGGACAGACCACGCGCCCCAGCCGGGCGCGACAGAACATGCGGGACCGCCAGATCATGATGTATGCGGTCCGCTACCCCGACCGACTGGACGATCTGCGGGATCTGGGCGCTGACCTGGCCCTGCAGTCGGACATCGCCCGTCAGTTGTGGGACAAGATCGAAGAATGGGGCTCTGACGAGGCCCCCTACCATCTGGACCAGCGCGAAAAGAATTTCTGGTCCTTCTGCCGGGGCGCCGAAGCGGCCCCCCGTGATGACGGCGACAGGGAGCTGGAAGCCCTGCGCCATGATCTTGATGCCTATTATGCGGCAACCCAGCGCCAGTCCGTGACGGCCGCCCTGCGGCAGAACACCGGCACCGGCGACTTTGCCGCTGATTTGGAATATCTTCGCGCACTGCAGGAAACCTTGGAGCAGGGACATGAGCAATCTTAAAGATATCCAGCAAATTCAAAGCCTCATCGCCAAGGGCAAGGGCATGGGCTACCTGACCTTCGAC
The DNA here is from genome assembly GCF_012843875.1 of Desulfovibrio piger. Lineage (GTDB taxonomy): Bacteria > Desulfobacterota > Desulfovibrionia > Desulfovibrionales > Desulfovibrionaceae > Desulfovibrio. The sequence continues at coordinate 93,903 of NZ_JABAFY010000002.1, forward strand.
GAGGTCAACAAAGCCCTTCCCGTGGAGATGAACACTCCCGAGCAGTTCGAGGAGATCATCGGCATCTTTGAGCAGCTGGAGATCGCCATCGTCGATTCCGAAAAGGACGGCAAAAAAATCTCCGCCACGCCCACCGAAACCGACGACGACGCCATGGACGGCTCCCTGGAGCTGGCCGAAGACGAAGAATCCGCCGACTATTCCTCGCGCAGCACCGACCCGGTGCGCATGTACCTGCGCGAGATGGGCGCCGTGCCCCTGCTGGATCGCGACGGTGAAGTGGTCATCGCCAAAAAGATCGAGATGGGCGAGCAGGACGTGCTCTACGCCCTGGTGGAAGTGCCCGTGGCCGTGGAAGAGCTCATCAACGTGGGCGAGGACCTGCGCCAGAACCGCATCAAGCTCAAGGACGTGGTCAAGACCATCGAAGAAGACGATCCCAGCGAAGACGAGCTCAACCAGCGCTCCCGCGTCATCCTGCTGCTGGACGAGATCAAGCAGATCTTCAAGAAAAAGCGCAAGATCTACAAGAAGCTGGACGACTGCAACACCCTTGACCGCAAGGTGACCGCCATCCAGAAGGAGATCATCAGCTACAAGGAAGAGATCGTCACCCGCCTGCGCGACATCAAGCTGGAAAAGACCCTCATCGACCGCATCATCGAAACGGTCGAGGACTACGTGCGCCAGATGCACAACTGCCAGCGCGACCTTTCGGCCTACATCCTGTCCACCGGGCGTACCCAGGCCGAGATCCAGGAGATGTTCACCGGCCTTGAGCAGCGCACCATCAATCCCAATGATGCCGCCCGCGACCTCAAGCTCAGCGTGGACGAGCTCTTCTCCTTCAAGGAAATGATCATCGGCAAGATCGAGATCCTGAGCCGTCTGCAGGAAAAGTGCTGCCACAACGTCAACGACCTGGAAGAAGTGCTGTGGCGCATCAAGCGCGGCAACACCGCCGCCATGCGCGCCAAGCAGGAGCTCATCCGCTCCAACCTGCGTCTGGTGGTCTCCATCGCCAAAAAGTACACCAACCGCGGTCTCCAGTTCCTGGACCTCATCCAGGAAGGCAACATCGGCCTCATGAAGGCCGTGGACAAGTTCGAGTACCAGCGCGGTTACAAGTTCTCCACCTACGCCACCTGGTGGATCCGTCAGGCCATCACCCGCGCCATCGCGGACCAGGCCCGCACCATCCGTATCCCGGTGCACATGATCGAGACCATCAACAAGCTCATCCGCACCTCGCGTTACCTGGTGCAGGAGCTGGGCCGTGATCCCACGCCCGAAGAGATCGCCGAGCGCATGGAATACCCGGTGGAAAAGGTCAAGAAAGTGCTCAAGATCGCCAAGGAACCCATCTCGCTGGAAACGCCCATCGGCGACGAGGAAGATTCCAGCCTGGGCGATTTCATCGAGGACAAGAAGGCCGTGGCCCCCGCCGAGGAAGTCATCAATACCAAGCTGTCCGAACAGCTGGCGGCCGTGCTGGCCGATCTGACGCCCCGCGAGGAACAGGTGCTGCGCAAGCGTTTCGGTATCGCCGAAAAGAGCGACCATACCCTGGAAGAAGTGGGCAAGCTCTTCAACGTCACCCGTGAACGCATCCGCCAGATCGAGGCCAAGGCCCTGCGCAAGCTGCGTCATCCCGTGCGCAGCCAGCCCCTGCGTTCCTACTACGAAAACTAGTCATGCTGCGTAGCCTCTGCCTGATCCTTTTCCTGTGCTGCGTGCTCGTGGCCGGGGCCCTCCCCGGCACGGGCCGCGCACAGACGGACGCTCTGCCCCATCTGGAACAGATCGCCGTCCGGGGCAAGACCTCGGTGGCCTCCTGTCTGGACGGCGACACCATGCAGCTGACCAACCGCAGCCGCGTGCGCATGGCCGGCATCGACACGCCGGAGCTCAAGCCCCGCAAGGGCAAGCCCCAGTTCTACGCCCGCGAAGCGCGGGAACTGCTCACCCGTCTGGCCCGCGGCCAGGAGGTCCGGTTCTTTGCCGTGGACAAGGAAGGCAAGGACAAGTACGGCCGCATCGTCGCGGACGTGCGCCTCAAGGACGGTCGCTCGCTCAACGGCATCATGGTGCGTGAAGGCGCGGCCTTCTTCTATCCCCACAAGGGGCTGGACAAGGAGTACCAGGACTGGCTGCTGGGCCTGCAGGCCGAAGCCATCAAGGAACGGCGCGGCATGTGGGCCGAGGTGCTCTCCCGCCCCGAAGCCCTGAAGAATTACACCGGCAACCGCAATTCCCTGCGCTTCTTCCCTGCCGACTGCCCTGACGCCCAGAAGATGAAGCCCCGCAACCGCATCCATTTCGGCACCCTCATGGATGCCTTCATGGCCGGTTATGCCCCGGCCCGAGTCTGCCCCTTCTGGCCGGAGGAAAAATAAGATCATGTCCCATCAGCCTCCTCTTTCCGACCAGCAGGCCCTGGTCATCTTTTCCGGCGGCCAGGATTCGGCCACCTGCCTTGCCTGGGCCCTTTCCCGCTTTGCCCGCGTCCATACGCTGGGCTTCGATTACGGCCAGCGCCACTCCGTGGAACTGGAATGCCGCGGCAAGGTCCGCAGCGCCATCGCGGCCCTCAAGCCGGAATGGCAGGACCGTCTGGGGCCCGACACCCTGCTGGACATCAGCCTGTTCCGCCAGCTGGCCGACACGGCCCTGACCTCGGACATGCCCATCGAGCAGGAAGGCGAAGGCATCCCCAACACTTTCGTGCCGGGCCGCAACCTGCTGTTCATCATGCACGCCGCAGCCTGGGCCTACGGCAAAAACATCCGCCATCTGGTGCTGGGCGTGTGCGAGAGCGACTCCTCCGGTTACCCGGACTGCCGCGACGACAGCATCAAGGCCATGCAGGTGGCCCTCAATACCGGCATGGACAGCCATTTCGTGCTGCATACGCCGCTCATGTGGCTGGACAAGGCCAATACCTGGCGCCTGGCCGAAGATCTGGGCGGCATGCCGCTGGTGGACTGCATCCTTGAGCAGAGCCATACCTGCTACGAGGGCACGCGCGGCGAGCGCTATCCCTGGGGCTACGGCTGCGGCCAGTGCCCGGCCTGCAAGCTGCGCGCCCACGGCTATGAGGTCTATCTTTCCCGCTATCACCAGAAGTGAGGCCGTCATGGCAGCCAAGAAACAACTGACCGCCGCCCAGGGCATGGATGCCGCCTGCATCCTCTTTGAGCTCAACAGCAAGCGCGAGCATATCGTCAATCTGGCTTTCGGTGCGGAGATCCCCGAAGCCTGCCTGACGGAGCCCGGCGCCCTGCCCGACTTCTGCGCCGAGTGGCGGGCCTTCGTCCACGCCACGGTCACGGCCGGGCTCATGCAGCACGCGCCCAATAGCGTGCTGGTGGGCTATCTGCGCCGCACCGGCGAACTGCTGGCCGCCACGGCCAAAGCCGAAGGCGCCAGCCTGCATACCCAGGCCGTGCCTGTCTCCGAGGACAGCCTCAATGCCTTCGTGGACGGCCCCTTTGCCGCCTACATGCCCTTGCTGGCGCAGGAAAAGCAACACCAGTGCCCCGTGCTCTTCTGCCGCCGCCTGGGCTATGACGAGGACAGCCGCATCACGCCCGAGATCCTGAAGAAGATCCAGGCCCGTCTGGCCGCGGTCATGGCCCTGGTCATCACCGCCATCTGGGACAAACTGGACCAGTACGAGATCGCGGCGGATTAGCTGCGACACACACATTGCACGTAAAAAAGCCTGTCCTTGGGGACAGGCTTTTTTTGTCCCTGTCTGCTCCCGGCGAATCCCGCCGTACCACCAGCAAGCCCCCCGATGATTTTCAGCATGTCGTGCCTTCGTTTACACGAGGAGGAACGACTTTTTTACGAAAATATAATTTTTTTTGAAGAATTACGTTTTCTTTATTGACTTTGAAATTCTTTTTCAATATGTTTTATCAAGAAACCTCCCACACCCTCAGCCAGACCCCATTGCCATGCACTACCCTGCCTCCCGCTCGCTCTCCGCCGCATCCAGCCTGCCCCGCGGCAAACGCCTCCCCGTGTCCCTCACCGGCCTGGCCTCCATGATTCTCCCCGGCATCATATCCAGAAGATCCTCCTTTGCTCCTTTCTGCGGAACTCCCTGCTGTCCTGTATGCCCGGTGCCAGCTTCCAGCTGAACGCTCCAGGGCACTTTGCCAGAACAAACACCCCCCGGCATAACGGCCCCGCTCCTTCGTGCGCTTATCCGCTACCGGTCTGTCCGCCGTGCCCACGGGATGCCCTTTGCTCTGGCCCACCCAGAAAAGGAGGGAACATGGCGACGCAGTGTCCCGGTACGACATGCAAGACCGGAGATGATGCCTTCGTCTCCATCATCGACGGCATCCGTAAAAAAGCCCTGAGCCACCCCGACTCTCCGGCGCTCAGTTTTCTTCCCGACGGAAAAGCGGAAAATGCCGAGCTCTGCTCGTACAGCCGCCTCGACATGCGGGCGCGTGCCATTGCCGCGGCCATCCAGGCCACAGGTCAGGGCGACGGCCGTCCCGTCCTGCTGATGCTGCCGCCGGGCCTGGAATTCATCGCGGCCTTTTTCGGCTGCCTGTACGCGCGGGCCATCGCCGTTCCCATGACACCTCCAGGTCTGGCCCGCATGGCCCGCACATTCAATCGTCTGGCCCGCATTGTGGAAGACTCCGGCTCACGCGTCTTCATCACTTCCGCACGTCTGTGCAAGGCGGTGGAAGAACTGGCCGAACGCGTCCATTTTGCCGACAGCATACGGATCATCTGCCTTGATGAGACCGACGATACCCTGTCCCGGTTCTGGCAGGAACTTCCTTTGACTGCGCATACGCCCGGATGGCTGCAATATACCTCCGGCTCCACCAGCAGCCCCAAAGGAGTCATCATCACTCACGGCAACATCATGGCCAATCTGGACAGCATCGCCGGGCACATGCGGCTCCGGGAAAATATTCCCACCGTCAGCTGGCTGCCCCCCTTCCACGACATGGGCCTCGTGGGCGGCATCCTGACGCCGCTCCATCTGGGCTGCCTGTGCGTCACCATGCCTCCCATGGCCTTCCTGCGCCAACCTCTCTGCTGGCTGCGCGCCGTCACCCACTATCGCGCCCAGCTGACGGGCGGCCCCAACTTTGCCTACGACCTTTGCTGCGACCGCATCCCGGAGGATCGGCTCCGGGAGCTGGATCTCAGTTCGCTTTCCGTCTGCTACTGCGGCTCCGAGCCCATCCGCCTGAAGACCATCCGCCGTTTCCTGGAGCGTTTCAGTTCCGCCGGTCTCGATCCTGCCAGTTTCTATCCTTGCTACGGCCTTGCGGAGAACACGCTGTTCACCACAGGCTGCTGGAAAAATGACGGCGATTTTGCCGTTTTTCTCGACAAGCAGGAATATGCCGCAGGCCGCATACGCTTCCTGCAGGAGCAGCACGCCGATGCCATGCCGCTGCTTTCCTGCGGCACGGCCGGGCGTAACAACGACGTGCGCATCGTCGATCCCCAGACATGCCGGGAGGTCGAAGAAAAGGAGCTGGGCGAGATCTGGATCAGGGGGACGTGCGTTTCTCCGGGATACTGGGAACAGCCCGAAGCCACGAAGACCGTCCTGCATGCCGTGCTGGCCGGATCCGGCGAAGGGCCCTTCCTGCGGACAGGTGACATGGGCTTCATGTCCGGGGGGCATCTTTTCGTCTCCGGGAGATGCAAAGAAATGATCATCCTCAACGGCCGCAATTTTTTCCCGCAGGACCTTGAGGAATGCGTCCTGCAGAACGTGCCGGGGCTGGAGCAGAATGGCGCTGCCGCCTTCGGCATCGACAGCGATGCCGGCGAACGGCTGGTCATGGTCTTCGAGACCCGCCTGCCCGCGACAGCCCACGAGGCGACGCTGGCGGCCATCCGGCGCAGCCTTTCCGAAGAATTCGACATCTCCCCCTGCGCCGTCGTCCTCTGCAAACGGCATGGCGTGCCCAAGACCACCAGCGGCAAGATCCAGCAGTCCCTGTGCCGCCATCTTTACCTTCACGGCGAACTGCCCGTACTGGCGGAATGGCGGGAAGAGCCCCGCGCCGGGGCCCCCGCCTGGACTCGTCCCCCGCAGGAGCAGGATGGCCTCGCCTCCCGCGAGGCCTGGCAAAACTGGTTGCGTGACGGCCTTTCCGCGCGCCTGGGGCTTTCCCCGGACAGCGTGGGCCTGCACACGCCGTTCAGCTCCCTGGGCATGGGATCGGCCACGGCCGTGGCCCTGACCGGGGAATTGCAGCAGGCCTGCGGCCGTCCTCTGCCCACGACCCTGTTCTATGACCATGCCGACATCGCCTCGCTGGCGTCGTTCATGGCCGGGGACCTTTCCGATGAAGCCCCGTTGCCCGCGCACTGCGCCGGACAACAGGCGGTGGCCATCATCGGCATGGCCTGCCGTCTGCCGGGCGCCGACAGCCCCGAGGCTCTGGAGGCACTGCTCTTCGGCGGCAAGGATGCCATCACCCGGCGCGACCCCGCCCACCGGGATGGTACGGCCGCTCCTGAAGACGGGGACAGGGCTGTCTGGGGCGGTTTTCTGGACAACATCAGCGCTTTCGATGCCGCTCTGTTCGGTATCTCTCCCCGCGAAGCCGTGGAGATCGATCCCCAGCAGCGCCTGCTGCTGGAAGTCTCCTGGCAGGCCCTGGAGCGGGCCGGGATCGCGCCGGACAGCTTGCGCCGCAGCCGCACAGGCGTCTTCACGGGCATCAGCTCTTCCGATTACGAGAACCGCCGTCTCCAGTGCGGCCAGAGCCTCAACGCCTATGTGGGGACGGGAAACGCCCACAGCATCGCGGCCAACCGCCTTTCCTATTTCTACGGGCTCGAAGGCCCGAGCATGGCCGTAGACAGCGCCTGCTCGTCCTCGCTGCTGGCCCTGCACCTGGCCTGCCGCAGCCTGCGGGACGGCGAATGCGAGACCGCTCTTGCCTGCGGCGTCAATATCCTGGCCGGAAGCGAAGGACAGGATATCTTCACCGACGCCCATCTCATGGCCCCGGACGGCCGCTGCAAGACCTTTTCCGCCGACGCCGACGGCTATGTCCGCGCCGAAGGCTGCGTAGTGCTCGTTCTTAAAACGCTGGAAAGGGCCCTGAACGACCAGGACCCCATCCTGGGCATCGTCCGCGGTTCGGCAGTCAACCAGGACGGCCGGAGCAACGGCCTTACGGCCCCCAGCCGCCGGGCCCAGGCCCGCCTGCTGCGCGAAGCTCTCCATAACGCCGGGCTTACGGCCGCGGACATCGACGGCATCGAAGCCCACGGCACCGGCACGCCCCTGGGCGACCCCATCGAATTCGGCGCCATCAGCGATGTCTACAGCGGCAGCAGGGAGGCCGATCGCCCCCTGCTGGTCTCCTCCATCAAGACGAACGTCGGCCACCTTGAGGCTGCCGCCGGTCTTGCCGGGGTCTGCCGCGTCCTCATTGCCCTGCAGGCCGCGGCCATCCCGCCGCACCTGCACCTGAAACGCCTCAATCCCGAAATCAGGACAGACGGCATCCCGGCCGCCATCCCCGTCGCCACCACCCCGTGGCCCCGGACCCCGGGACGTCCCCGCCGGGCCGGTGTCAGCTCGTTCGGCTTTGGCGGGACCAATGTCCATGTCATCCTCGAAGAAGCTCCCCTGACAGACGCGCCTTCCGGCACGCTCCCCGGACCTCTCCCCGTCTTGCCGCTGGCGGCCGCATCGGAAGGCCAGCTGCGGGAGCTGGCGGCAGACTACAGGGAACACCTTGCCCGGGCGCCGGAACGGGAGATGGCCGATGCCTGCCTGACCTGCGGCACCGGCCGGGCCTCCCTGCCCTGCCGTGCGGCCCTCGCGGGCCCGGATATCGTCCGGGGGCTGGAACAGCTCGCCTCGGGGATGCCCGTTCCCTTCATGGGCCATGTGCCGGACAGCGCGCCGCACCGTCCGGTGGTCTTCTTCCTCGACAGCATGGCGGGCTGCCCCGACGCTTCCCTCCCGGATGTCCCGCCGCTGGCCTCCGTCCGCACCGCACTGCTGGAGCAGCTGCCCTCCGGGACGGAGACGGATGGACAGGCAAGGGCGTTCCTGGCTCTTATGGCCACGGCCGAAGCCTGGCGCCGTATGCTCGGTGAACCTGCGGCCATCCTCTGCACACCGGCGACGGTATCTGTGGCGGCCTGCCTTGCAGGCCATCTCGACCCGGAAGACGGCCTTGCCCTGTACCGGGCCCTTGAAGGTGATGGAGCCCCCATCCCGCAGTTCAAGGTCCGCGCCTCGGAAGCCGGGACCGTCTCCATCCCCCTGTTCGATCTGGGCCGCAGCAGGCTCATCTCCGCCGCAGAAGCCCGCGATCCCGCCTTCTGGCAGGCATATGCCCCCACGACCGGAGCCCCGGAAGAAGCCCATGCCATCGCCCAGGCCCGGCGCCTTGCCCCATCCGCCGACATCCTGGCCATGCGTCCCGGCGACCTTCCCGACGGCAATACCGCAGACACGCCGCTGCTGCTCCCCGCCTTCGCTCCCGATGCCGCTGCGACGCCGCAGCATGTGGCCGCGGTGCTGGCCTGCTGCTGGACACGCGGTACAAACGTGCGCTGGGCTGCCGTCCATGCGGGCAGTGCTGCCCGGCGCATACCGTTGCCGACCTATCCTTTTGCACGCGAGCGCTTCTGGTTCGGCGGCACGGACATGACCGGCGCCCCTGCCGCCCTGCCCGCACGCCGCTCTCCCGCCCCGCTGGAGATCCCCGACGTATCGTGCGTCATGCAGGAGACTGCGCGTGCGGACCGTCTTGACGATGCGGAGCTCCTGGCGCTGCTTTCCCATGAGGCCCGCGCCGTCCTGCGCCTGCCCGAAAACGTCTCCCTCTCCCCTGAGACGCCCCTGGTCAGGGCCGGTTTCGATTCCCTGCTGTTCATGGAGCTGGCGCAACGCCTGAGCAGACGCCTCGGCATGACGCTGCCTCCGGCCCTGCTCATGGAAACTGCCACCCTGGCCGCCTTGCGGGAACGTCTGTGCCTGCAGGGACAGACCGCTCCCGCCCCTCAGGAGATGACGGACATCGTTGCCCGTCCCGAAGACAGGCACCTGCCCTTCCCCCTGACGGACGTGCAGCACGCCTACTGGATCGGACGGGACGGCAGCATGACGCTGGGTGGCGTCAGTTGCAGCAATTATGTGGAAGCGGACTTCACGGGACTGGACGTCCCCCGGCTGGAAAAAGCCCTGGATGCCCTCGTCAGGCGGCATGACATGCTGCGCTGCGTCATCACGCCTGGCAGGCGGACAGGGAGTACTGGCTGCAGCGCCTGCCCTTCCTGCCCGCAGGTCCCGAGCTGCCTCTGGCACAGACGCCGCAAAGCCTCGGCACCCCCCGCTTCCATCGTCGCACGGCGATGCTGGATGCCGCACGCTGGGCCCGCCTCAAGGAAATGGGGCGCGCACAGGGGCTCACGCCCTCCGGCCTGCTGCTGGCGGCCTTCAGCCTCGTCCTTTCCCGCTGGACGGCGCAACCGCACTTCTGCCTCATGCTCACGACCTTCGACCGCCGGTACCGGCATGAGGAAATGGGGGCCGTGGTGGGGGACTTCACCCGCCTGCTGCTGCTCGAAGTCCAAAGGGAAAAAGGCGCCACCTTCCTGGAGCACGCAACGGCTCTCGGCAGGCAGCTGATCCGGGACATGGGACACAGCCGTTTCTCCGCCGTGGACGTTCTGCGGGAACTGGCAAAGGATCACGGCGAGGACATGACGTCCTCCCGCTCCGCTGTCGTCTTCACCAGCGCCCTGCCCCTCAGCGGTGACGATCCGTTCGCCGCGGCCGACGGCCTGGGAGCGAAGCTGGCCTATGCCGTCTCCCAGACGCCGCAGGTATGGCTGGACCATCAGGTCTGCGAATACCGGGGCCAGCTCGTCTATACCTGGGATGCGGTGGAAGACCTGTTCCCCTCGGGGATGCTCGATGCCATGTTCACCGTCTACGGCGACTTCCTCACGGCCCTGTGCGAGGATGCCGCTCTCTGGCAGCAGCCTGTGCCCCTGCACCGTCTGCCCGCATCACAGGCAGACGTCCGCCATGCGGCCAATGCCACAGAAGCGGCCATCCCGCCGCGTACGCTGTTCGCCCCCTTCCTGGACCACGCCTCCCGGGATGGAGCCCCTGCCGCCGTCATCGGCGAAGGCGTCAGCCTGTCCCGGGCCGAGGCCGAACCCATCTCCCGCCTGCTGGGGAACGGGCTGCGTTCGCGGGGCCTGCGTCCCGGCGAGATCGTGGCCGTCATGATGGAAAAGGGCTGGGAACAGGTCGTGGCCGTCATGGGCATCCTGCGGGCCGGGGGCGCCTATCTGCCCGTGTCCCCCTCCCTGCCGGACAAGCGCATCGCCTACATGTTCAAGGATGCCGGTGTCCGCTTCTGCTTCGTGCAGCCCGGCCTGGAAGCCAGGGCCGAAGCCTGCGGCAGCGAGGCCGTCCCCGTCCTCCGCGCCTTCCCGGAACAAGCGGCCCCGGCCGCGGCGCCCCTTCCGGATACGGACGTATCGCCGGAGGGCTTGGCCTATGTCATCTATACCTCCGGCTCCACAGGCCTGCCCAAGGGGGTGATGGTCAGCCATGCCGCAGCCCACAATACCCTGGCGGACCTGGGGCAGCGTCTGGGCCTCGGGCCCCGTGACCGCGTCATCGCCCTTGCCAGCCTGTCCTTCGACCTTTCCGTGTTCGACCTTTTCGGCGTCACGGCAGCGGGCGGCGCCGTCGTCATCCCCGCTCCCGGACAGGAGAGGGATCCCGCGGCCTGGTGCCGCCTGATGCGGGAACAGGGCGTGACCGTCTGGAACAGCACCCCTTCGCTCATGCAGCTGCTGCTCGACTATCTGGACGACCACCCCGAAGACAGGCCGGAACGACTGCGCCTGGCCCTGCTCAGTGGCGACTGGATCCCCCTTGCCATGCCGGACCGCGTGCACGCACTGTGGCCGGACATGACCGTTGCCGCCCTCGGAGGGGCCACCGAAGCCGCCATCTGGTCCAACATCCAGATCGTGGACCGTATCCCGGCAGAATGGCACAGCATCCCCTACGGCCGTCCGCTGGCCAACCAGGGATATCTTGTCCTCGACCAGGACCTGTACCCCTGCCCGGATCTTGTGGCCGGTGACCTGTACATCACCGGGGCGGGCCTGGCCCGCGGCTACCTCAACGATCCCTCCAAAACGGCCGCGGCCTTTTTCCGCCATCCCCGCAGCGGGCAGGCCCTGTACCGCACGGGAGACCTGGGTCGCTACTGGCCTGACGGCACTTTGGAATTCCTCGGCCGCAAAGACAGCCAGGTCAAGATCAACGGTTTCCGCATCGAGCTGGGCGAGGTGGAACGGGCCCTGAACGCCCTCCCCGGCGTGGGCAATGCCGCCGTCATCGCCCTCAGGAGCGACAAGGGCGACAGGCTCGCCGGCTTCGTGTCTCCCGCACCGCAGGCAGTCATGCCGGCACCGTCCGATGAAAGCCCGGAAGCCCGCGAAGCCCGGTACCGGAGCATGAGGGACGCCGGCATCACCCTTGTGGATGACGTGGAACGCCTGGCCTACAAACAGGCGGGGCACAACCTCCGCAAGGACCTCGACAGCCTGCCCCGCATCGGTCTCGCCACGGAGGACGAGGCCACCAGCCTGTCCCTGTTCTCCCGCCGCATCTCGTCGCGCCGCTTCACCGAAGCCCCCATGGAACGGGAAGCGTTCGAAAGATTGCTGGGCTGCCTGCGCGGCCTGGACATCCCCCAGTGGCCGGTGGTCAGGCACCGTTACGGCTCCGCGGGCTGGACCTATGCCGTACAGGTCTATGTCCTGGTCAGGCCCGGCAGGATCCGGGAGCTGGATGGCGGCTGCTATTATTATCATCCGCTGGAAAACGCCCTCGTCCGCATGGCCGATGCCCCTGAAGCCAATCCGGCCCTGGACCTCGACGCCAGCCCTTTCTACATCAACACGGCCCTTGCGGACTGGAAGGATGCGGAAAGACCACGCGCCGCCGGGATCAGCTCCTTCGGCATCGGCGGGTCCAACGCCCATGCCGTCATCATGCAGGCTCCTGAAGAGCCGGTGAATTCCCGCCACCTGCCTGACGGCACGCCGGATCTTTTCGTCCTTTCGTCGCGCACCGGGACCATGCTGCGTGCCCTTGCCGGACGCATGGCCCAAGCGCTGGAGGCCCCGTCCGCCTCCCTTGCCGACATCTGCTTCACGGCCAGGGCCTCACGCAGCCGGGACAAGGTCCGGCTGGCCGTCCGCGCCACCTCGACCGGCGCGCTCCGGGAGGCTTTGCACGCCTTTGCCCGGGGCGGGATGCCCGAGGGGATGCTGCTTTCCGGACATACGGAGGCACAGGACGTGCCCGGCGACCTCATGGATGACGGACTCCAGCGGGTGGCCCTGGCCTGCATGGCCGGTGACGACAAGGCATTGGACGCCCTCCAGGAAAAAGCCCTGCGCCTGGGCGCCCGTCGCGTCCGGCTTCCCCTGACTCCCTTCCAGCGCCGCCGCTTCTGGCCTGAAGAAGACAGCACCGGCACGGATGGCACCGGCCGTGAAGCCGTCTCCCATCCCGTATGGCGCGAACGCTTCACAACTGCGGAAGGAAAGATCCTTTACGGGGGCCGCCTTGGCGGCAAGGAACTGGAACGCATGCGGGAACACCGGGTAGCGGGCAGGAGCATCGCCCCGGGCAGCCTGCTCCTCGAGCTCCTGCGCGCGGCCGCCGCCCGGGAATACGGCGCGGACTGCGGTCTCGGTCATGTGGCCCTGCTTCACCCCCTGCCGCTGGACGGGGACCGGGACGTCTTTTTCCAGCTCATCCTGGAAGGCGACAGGGAACGGGGCGTCATGGAGCTCTTCACCTCTACCGCCCCCGAAGCGCCCGGGGCCTGGCACAGGACCGCGCGAGCCGGCATCGAAGGCCCGGTATGCTCCATGCCTGCGGCGGCACCGGCAAGCGACGAGGACATGACCGAGGACATAGCGGCCTATTATGCCGCCATGCAGGGTCTTGGCGTCTCGTACGGGCCTTCTTTCCGCCTGTTGCGGGAGATCCGCAGCGGCCGGGGCAGGGCCAGGACCCGTGTCTCCTCCGGCAACTCCAACGACGGTTGGGGCTGGGATCCCGCCCTGCTGGACGCCTGCCTGCAGGGTGTGCTCTCCTGCATCCCCCAGCAGGACAGGGATACGGACAGGATCTTCGTCCCGGCGGGTTGCCGGCATCTGGACCTGCCGGAACAGTGCCCCGCTGATGTGCAGGTCATGCTGGAGCTGCGGGAAAGCCCGGCCGGGGATCCCGGCGATACGGGCACGTTCCTGCTGGACGTCAGCCTTTTCGACGGCAACGGCGAAGCCGTCGGTCGCATGGAAGGCCTGCGCATGAGTGCCCTGCCGCCTGAAAGCGTCGAGGAAGAGGCCGGTTCCCCGGAGGCCGCCCGTTACGCTGTCCGCTGGATCGAGGGGGAACAGCTCCCCGGCCGGGCCCGGCTGGACGGGCGCTGGCTCGTACTGGCAGATCCCGGCCCCCTGGCCGAGGCACTTGCGGCGCGCCTGGAATCTGACGGCTGCCACTGCCGCGTCCTTTCCCATGCGGAACGGGACGGCCTTCCTGCGGCTCTGGATGCCCTTGCTGACGGACAGGGCCGCCTGCATGTGGTGGATGCCTGGCCCCTGGGCGTCCCGGGCATGACTGATCCTGACGGGACCTATGACCGCAGCGTGCTGCCCCTGCTGGAGATCGTCCGGCAGGCGCGGGCACGGGACATGGAGGCCCGCCTCGATCTCGTGATCCTCACAAGCGGGACTTTCGGCCCCGATATTGCGGCCGGCGCCCATGAACGGCCGTTGCCCGGCCAGTCCCTCGTCTGGGGCCTCGGCCCGGTAGTGTGCATGGAGCATCCCGCCCTGCGCGTGCGCCTCATGGATCTTCAGCACCCGGAGGCCGACGATACCCTGTTCCGGGCCCTTGCCTGCGAAGACGGGGAAGACCGTCAGGCCTTGCGTGACGGCCGCCGCCTCCTGCCCCGCCTTGTAAGGGCGGACGACGGCCGGGACGACGGAGCGACAGGCCCCCGGGCCCTCGTCATGGAAGGTCCCGGTCTCGACAACCTGCGCTAGCAGCCGCTGGAACGCCGCTCCCCGGAAGCGGGCGAGGTGGAAGTGGCCCTTGCGGCCTCAAGCCTCAACTTCCGTGACGTCATGATGGTCATGGGCATCTACCCCGGCGAAGAGACCGCCGTGGGCAGTGACGGGGCCGGTATCGTCACCGCTGTGGGTGACGGCGTCTCCGGCATCCAGGTAGGGGATCGCGTGGCGGTCAGCGCCTATGGTTGCCTGCGGACCCACATCACCCTGCCTGCCGCCATGACCTGCCCCCTGCCCGCGGACATCTCGTTCGAACAGGCCGCCGCGCTGCCCGTCGCCTACATCACGGCCTGCTACGGACTTGAGGAGCTTGCCGGCATCCGCGCCGGACAGACCGTCCTCATCCACGCGGCCTCCGGCGGCGTGGGACTCGCCACCATGGCAGTGTGCCGCAGGGCCGGTGCCCGCATCTTCGCCACGGCAGGCACCCCGGCCAAGCGGGAGCTGGTCCGATCGCTCGGGGCGGAACTGGTCATGGATTCCCGTTCCACCGCCTTCGCCCAGGAAGTCCTGGACGCCACCGGCGGCAGGGGGTGGACATCATCCTCAACTCCCTGGCCGGCGAGACGCAGGAAGCCTCCTTCACGCTGGTGGCGGACAATGGCTGCTTCGTGGAGCTGGGCAAGAGCGGTCTGCGCCAGGCGGGCGACTACCGGACCGAACGCGGCCTCATGCGCTACCGTCCTTTGGATCTGGTGGAGCTGGGACGCGACCGGCCCGACCTGATGGCCGGGATCTTCCGGCGTGCCATGCAGGGGTGCGCCCGGGGAGAGCTGGCCCTGCTGCCGGTCACGGTCTTTGCCGCCGACCGCCATGACGCTGCTTTCCGGCACATGATGCAGGCGCGCCACACGGGCAAGATCATCCTGCGCTGGCCCGCCGCCGTCCAAACCGGGCATCCCGCATGCTCCGGCACGGAACTGGTGAGCGGCGGCCTGGGCGGGATAGCCCTGCGCCTGTGCGCCGACCGCGTACGCCGGGGCTGCCGTCACCTGCTGTTGCTGGCCCGCCGCCAGCCTGCGGCGGAGGAAGCGGCCCTGCTGGAAGACCTGCGGCAACAGGGCTGCACTGTCCGTCTGGCCCTGGCCGACGTGTCCGACAGCAGCGCCCTGCGACATGCCGTGGACTCCGCCCTGAAAGGCATGCCGCCTCTGAAGCGCATCTGGCACCTGGCCAGGACGCTGGATGACGACAGGCTCCTCCGCCTCGATGCGTCGCGCTTCAAACGGGTCCTCGCCCCCAAGGCGGAGGGTGCCTGGAACCTGCACCGGATCTCGCTGGACCACCAGCTGGAAGCCTTCGTCCTGTTCTCCTCCACGGCCTCCTTCCTCGGCCCCATGGGCATGGGCAACTACGCGGCGGCCAATGCCTTCCTTGACGAGCTCGCGCTGTACCGCCGCCATCTGGGCCTGCCCGCCCTCAGCATCAACTGGGGCGCCTTCCGTGATGCCGGCATGGCCGCACGTCAGGCCGACCTCCGCACCCTTTCCCGTTTAGGCATCCATACCGTTGCGCCCGAGGAAGGCTTTGCCGTCATGGAACGCCTCCTCTCCCGCGACGAGTGCAGGGCCGCCGTGCTGCATATGGACTGGCCCCGCTATGCCGCAGGCTACGACAGCGACCGTTTGCCGCCCCTGCTGCGATCGCTCTGCCCCGCCACAGCGGACGACCGCGAAGCCTCCGTATCGCCCAAAGCGGACAGCGCGGGCCGGGACAGCCGGGATGCCGTTATGCGGGCCGTCCGTGCCAAGGTGGCGACCATCCTGCGGACCGACGCCGCGAGCCTGCCCGGCGATGCCAACCTTATCGAGCTGGGCGTGGACAGCCTGCTGGCCCTGGACCTGTTCCAGTCGCTGGAAAAGCAGTTCCGCATCCGGGTGGATCGCAGCCTGCTGTTCAAGGAGCCTACCATCGATGCCCTGGCCTCCCGGATCGCCTCCCTGCTCGACGCCGGGAAAAGGGCTCAGGACGGGGACCTGCCCGTCATCCTTCCCGACAGCGCCGCCCGTCATGAGCCCTTCCCGCTCATGGACATGCAACAGGCCTACTGGGTGGGCCGGACAGGCGCCCTCGTGCTGGGCAATGTCTCCTGCCACGTCTATCTCGAGCTGGAAACGGATGATCTGGACCTTCCCCGCTGGGAGGCCTGCTGGAACAGGCTGATCCGGCATCACGACATGCTGCGCTGCGTCATCATGGAGGACGGACGGCAACGCATCCTGCCCGAGGTGCCGCCCTTCACCGTCACGGTACAGGACGCGACGGGCCTGGATGCCGGGGCTGCCGAACAAATGGTGCTGGAATGCCGGGAACGCATGGGTCATGAAGTGCTCTCCGCGAAGGAATGGCCCCTGTTCCGTGTGGCCGCCACCCGGATGCCGGGCGGTTCCATCCGCCTGCACATCAGCCTGGACCTGCTGGTAGCCGACCTGCACAGCATGAACCTGATGATGAACGGGCTCGAAAGCCTCTACCGGTATCCTGAACGGGAACCGGCCCCCCTGGACCTTTCGTTCCGGGACTATGTGCTGGCACTGGAAGCCTTCAGGAAGAGCCCGCGCTACCGGAAGGACAAAGAATACTGGCTGGAGCGTGTCGCCGCCCTGCCGCCCGCGCCGGACCTGCCCCTGGCCGTCCCGCCCGCGCAGGTGGAGCGCCCGCGCTTCGTCCGCCATGCGGCGCAGCTCGACCGGAAGACCTGGGCGGACCTGCGCCAAAAGGCCGCCGCGCACGAGCTGACGGTCTCCGGCCTGCTGCTGGCCTGCTATGCCGAGGTGCTGGCCCGCTGGAGCAGCCGGGACGAGTTCACTCTCAATGTCACGCTTTTCAACCGGCTGCCCCTGCATCCTGAAGTCGGGGAGATCGTGGGCGACTTCACGTCCGTGAGCCTGCTTGCCTGCTCTTTCGACGGCACGGCATCCTTCCTCCGGCGCGCACGGGCCCTGCAGGCCCAGCTGTGGGCCGACATGGATCACAGCACCTTTTCCGGCGTGGAGGTCATCCGCGAATGGAGCAGATGCACGGGCCGTTCCAGCGCCGACATCATCCCCATCGTCTTCACCAGTACCATCGGCTTCGGCGACGAGCACGGCACCCATCCGGCCCTGCGCACGTTCGGGCGCATGGTCTACAACATCACGCAGACGCCGCAGGTCTGGATCGACCATCAGGTCCGCGAGGTGGACGACTGCCTTGAGTTCAACTGGGATGCCGTGGACGAACTCTTCCCCGAAGGGCTCGTGGACAGCATGTTTTCCGCCTATTGTCGCCTGCTCCGGATGCTGGCCCGGGACGACAGGATCTGGCACCAGACCCAGTTGCCCCTGCTGCCGCAGGAACAGCTGGGACGCCGCCGCACGGCCAACGCCACGACCCGGGAGTTCCCCCATGCGGGCCGCGGGACGCTGGACAGCCTTTTTGCCCGTTCCCTGCGAGATGCCCCCGGGGCCCTGGCCCTGGCGGACGGCGATCTTTGCCTGAGCTACCGGGATCTGGGCAGGGCTGCCGAGGCCCTTTGCGGCAGGCTCATGGCCCGGGGCTGCGGCCAGGGCAGCCTTGTGGCCGTCGTCAGCAACGGCGGCTGGGAAGAAGCGGTCGCGGCCCTGGCCGTGAGCAGTGCCGGAGACGCCTACATGCCCGTGGATGCCGCTGTCCCCCCTGCCCGCCTCAAGCATCTGCTCGAATATTCCGGGGCCGGGGCCGTCCTGGTGCAGCGCCGCCATGCGTCCCTGCCCTGGCCCGCGGGCCTGCCCGTCATGGTCATGGATGAGGATTTATTGAAATTGAATTCCGAATTTGATTTCGAAAGATGCGTCAGCCGTCCTGACGCGCTGGCCTACGTCATCCACACTTCGGGCTCCACGGGCGCTCCCAAGGGGGTCATGATCCGCCACGAACGCGCCGTCAACACCATCAGGGCCGTCAACGAACTGACCGGGCTGCGGTCTTCGGACAGGGTCCTTGCCCTTTCGCGCTTCACCTTCGACCTGTCCGTCTGGGACATGTTCGGCCTGTTCGGCGCGGGCGGGGCCCTGGTCCTGCCGGATCCCGCCAGACGTCTGGAAGCGGCCCACTGGCTGGAGCTGATGCACCGGCATCAGGTGAGCATCTGGAACAGCGTCCCCCCCCTTCCTCCAGATCCTTGCCGCCCATCTGGAGCATCATCCCGCTGCCCTGCCGCCCTTGCGCTGCGCCCTGCTCAGCGGGGACTGGATCCCCCTGGGCCTGCCCGGACGCATCAGGGCCTTCTGGCCGGAGCTGCGGCTCTTCAGCCTCGGCGGCGCCACGGAAGCTTCCATCTGGTCCAATTTCTTCCCCGTGGAAGACGTCCTGCCGCAATGGAAGAGCATCCCTTACGGCAAACCGCTGGCCAACCAGAGGTTCTTCATCCTCGACCGCCACGGCAGCGACTGCCCGGACTGGGTCCCCGGCGAATTGCACATCGCCGGTGACGGTCTTGCCGACGGGTACCTCAAGGATCCCGAACGCACGGCCGAACGCTTCATACGCCACCCCGGCACAGGGGAAGACCTCTACGCCACCGGTGACCTGGGCTGCTACATGCCCGACGGCAATATCGAATTCCTCGGCCGTCAGGACAATCAGGTCAAGATCAACGGTTACCGGGTCGAGCTGGGCGAGGTGGAGAACACCCTCATGGAGCATCCTTTCGTGGAACAGGCCGCCGCCCTGACGGTCAGGGGCAGGCAGGCGGGCCAGGTGCTGGCCGCTTTCGTGGCCTGCCGGCCCGGCACGTCTCCGGCGCCGGAAGAGCTCCAGCAATGGCTGGCGGAGCGTCTGCCCTCCTTCCTGGTCCCCGGCATGATCCTGATGCGGGAAAGCCTTCCCCTGACCAGCTCCGGCAAAGTCGACAGGAAGAGCCTCGTACTCGACCCCGACCAGGAACTCCCCCGGATGAAGGGGGCACAGCCCGGATCTGAGACGGAACGGCTGGTGGCCGGAGCCATCGCGCATGTCCTGGGCTGCGACGACATGAGCATCGACAGCCGCTTCTTTGAAATGGGCCTGAGTTCCCTTGATCTTGTCGCCGTACAGGCCGCCCTCGGAGAACGCCTGGGCACGGATATCCCGCTCATGACCCTGCTCGAGCACACCAGCATCCGTGCACTGGCAGCCTGGCTGGACAACAGGACGCCGCGCACGACCGCGCAAGAGATATCCGCGCCGGAAGGCGGCGGGAGCGCCTCCGCCTTCGACCGCGGCATGGACCGGGCCGAACGGCGCATGCGCACCCGCTCCAGGCAACGGACCGGACGCTGATCCTTTCACCAACCCTTCAAAAGCGCCATGCGCACGAGGCATGCCATGCATCCACAAACGAACAAGGTCCCGGAGAACGCCATCGCCGTCATCGGCATGGACTGCCGGTTCCCCGGTGCCAATGATACCCGGCAATTCTGGAAAAACCTCGTCAGCGGGACCGAGTCCATCACCTTTTTCACGGACGACGAATTGCGCGGGGCAGGCATCCATCCGGAGACCATAGCCGACCCCACCTATGTCAGGGCCGCGGGCATCATGGAAGATGCGGAACTGTTCGATGCCGCCTTCTTCGGCTACACCCCGACAGAAGCCATCTGCATCGACCCCCAGCAATGCCAGTTCCTGCAGACCTCTGGCACGCCCTGGAGGATGCCGGTTACAATCCCTATACCTATCCCGGCGCCGTCGCCGTCTTCGGCGGCACGCGCCTGAGCACCTACTACGTCAACTATATGTGCGCCGACCTAGCGGACTACGGCACAGCGCGCTTCATGCAGGGCCATATCGGTACGGACCGCGACCATCTGTGCACCCGCGTCTCCTACAAGCTCAACCTGCGGGGCCCGGCCTTCAACCTGCAATGCGCCTGCTCCACTTCCCTCGTCAGCGTGCATCTGGCCTGCCAGAGCCTGCTCAACGGCGAGTGCGACATGGCCCTTGCCGGCGCCAGCGGCATCGACATCCCGCAGGAGCACGGCCATTTTTACCAGGAAGGCATGATCTTTTCGCCTGACGGGCATTGCCGCCCCTATGACGCCCAGGCGGAAGGCATCGTCTCGGGCAACGGCGTGGGCGTCGTGCTGCTCAAACGCCTGGAAGACGCCCTGCGCGACCGCGACGACATCCACGCGGTCATCCTGGGGACGGCCATCAACAACGACGGCAATTCCAAGGTCGCCTATTCCGCGCCCAGCCTCGAAGGCCAGAGCGAAGTCATCGCCGAGGCCCTGGGCGTCAGCGGCGTCGATCCCGCCACCATCGCCTATGTGGAAGGGCACGGTACCGGCACCTATCTCGGTGACCCGCTGGAGGTCGAGGCCCTGAACCGCATCTACTCCCGCAACAACCCCGCACGCGGTTATTGCGCTCTGGGATCGGTCAAGAGCAACGTCGGCCATCTGGAAGTGGCGGCGGGGGTGGCCAGCCTCATCAAGGCCATCCTTTCCATCAAACACGCCCGGATTGCCCCTACCTGCCACTTCAACAGCCCCAACCCCCGTATCGATTTCGCGTCCACCCCCTTCTTCGTCAACAAGACGGCCATCGACTGGCCGCAGGGCTTCTCCCCCCGGCGCGCCGCCGTCAGCTCTTTCGGTGTGGGCGGGACCAATGCCCACCTGATCCTCGAGGAAGCGCCGCAGCGGGAAAGCTCCCGCAGTGCGGGGGCTGTCGCCAACCCTCTGATGGTGGTCTCCGCCAGGAGCGAAAAGGCCCTGAAGGAACTGGCAGGACGCTATGGGGAATTCCTGGCCGGGCAGGATGCCGACGGTCTCGATCTGGCCGACTTCTGCCATACCACACAGGAAGGCCGGGAACATCACGCCGTCCGTCTCGCCGTGGTAGGCGAGAGCCTGGAAGAACTGCGCTCCGGCCTTGACGCGGCGATGACGCACGGGGAGTGGACCGCCACGAACACGGGCGACGAACACAGGCCCGTTTTCCTCTTCACCGGTCAGGGGGCGCAACGTTCGGGCATGGGGAAGGAACTCTACCAGGCGCAGCCGTGCTTCCGTGCGGAGCTCGACCGCTGCGCCCGCCTTTTCGACCCTCTGCTGCCCGAGCCCCTGCTGCGCGTCATGTGGGACGCCGACAAGGCCGCGCTGCTCGACAACACCGCCTTCACCCAGCCGGCCCTGTTCAGTCTGGAATATGCCCTTGCCCGGATGTGGCAGTCCTTCGGTATCCAGCCTCTGGCCGCTGCCGGGCACAGCATCGGTGAATATGTGGCCGCGACCCTGGCAGGCGTGTTCAGCCTGGAGGATGCCGCACGTCTTGTGGCCGCACGGGGGCGCCTCATCGCCTCCCTGCCCGCCGGGGGCGGCATGAGCGCCGTGCTGGCTTCCGAAAAGGACGTCCTCGCCCTGCTCGCCGCCTGCGGCACGCCGGAACGGACAGGCATCGCCGCCGTCAACGGCTCCACGCAGACCGTCCTGTCGGGCCCGCTGGAAGACCTTGCCCGCATCGCCGACAAGGCCGGGAGCCTGGGCATCAGCATCCGCCACCTGCCGGTCTCCCATGCCTTCCATTCTTCCCTGATGGATTCCATCCTCGACGACTTCGCCCGTGTGGCCGAAAGCATCGCCTATGACGCCCCCGGCCTGCCCGTAGTCAGCAATGTCACCGGCCGGCTGGTCGGGCCTGCCGAGATCTCCGGGGCCGACTACTGGGTGCGGCATATCCGCTCCACCGTGCGCTTTTTCGACGGCTTCCGCACGCTGCGGGACATGGCTCCCGCGGCCTGGCTGGAGCTGGGCCCGTCCGGCGTGCTGACGGCCCTCTGCCGCCGTGAACAGGCCCTGGAGAACAGCGGGGAAGACGGCGTCTGGGTCGCCGCCATGCATGCCGGGACCCCGGAATGGCGCCAGACATGCGAGGCCCTGGCCGCCCTCTACCGCAGTGGAGCGGATGTGGACTGGGCAGCATTTGCCCAGGACCAGCACTGGGGCCGCCTCCACCTGCCCCTCTACCCCTTCCAGGGGGAACGCCACTGGGTGGACGACTCGTTCCGCGGCATAGCCAGCGGAAGCACCGCCGCCCCGGCCGCCTCGCAGGACGACATCTGGCAGCGCCTGACCCGGGCTGCCGAATCCGCCTCCGGCGCTGAAGACGACCGCCCCGACGGCACCGAATACCGGGAGCATGCCCGGATGATCGAGACCTTCTGCTCCGGCTATGCCCTCGAGGCCCTGACGGATCTGGGGGCCTTCCCGGATGAGGGCTTCCATACCGCCCGGGACATCGCCGCACGCATAGGCCTGCCGGAACGGTTCGACCAGCTTCTTCCGCGCCTGCTGGAGAACCTGGCCGAACAAGGCCTCCTGGCCCGTGACGCCGCCGGCTCTTACGGCCGCCCGGCCGCTCCGGACAGGGATCTCAGGGATCGTGTGACCAGCCTGCTCGACCGGCAGGAGGCCTCCGGCCTCTCTGACCGTCAATCATAGGAAACATGGAGAAATGACCATGCCACAAGGATGCCATGAAAAACGTCAGGACCTTGTCCTGGACAACATCCCGCTGCTCTCGTTCATGAAACGCTGCGGCGAGAATTTCCGCGAGATACTGGGAGGCCGCAAGGATCCCAGACAGGTCATGTTCCCCGGCGGCAATCCTGACGCCGTGGAGAGCATCTACCAGGATACCCCGCAAAGCCGTTATTATAACGGGATCATGGCCAGGAGCCTGAAGGCCCTTGCCGATGCCCTGCCCATGGACCGCGCCCTCTCCATCCTGGAGATCGGCGCCGGCACGGGCGGGACGACCTCGGCCCTGCTGCCCGTCCTGCCCGCAGGACGCACCCGTTATGTCTATACGGACGTCTCCCCCCTGTTCACGGCCCGGGCCCGGGACCGCTTCGCCGCCTTCCCCTTCGTGGAATATGCCACGCTGGACATCAGCCGCGACCCGTTCCTTCAGGGCTTCCATGCCGACGAGTTCGATATCGTCGTCTGCGCCAATGTCCTGCACGCCACTGCCGACCTGACCGCCGCCCTGCGCCACATCAGCGCCGTGCTGGCCGCGGACGGCCTGCTCCTCCTGCGGGAGATCACCCTGCCCCGGCCGGCCATGGGCTTCGAGATATCCTTCGGCTGCCTGCTCGACAAACTGCGTGACGGGGAGCTGCGCGGCGACAATCCCTTCCTGACCGCCGAGGGCTGGACCCACCTGCTGGACACGGAAGGATTCGACAGGACGGCCTGCTACCCTGCCCCCGCCGACGGCGACCTTGACGAACATGTCATCATCGCCCGCAACGGCAACGGCAGCCGCCAGGCCTTCAGTACCGGGATCGCGCCCGCCCGGACGGACGCACCGGACGGAGACGACACGGGCCATATCCTGCTGGGACGGCGCCTCTCCTCCCCCCTGGCCGTGAGCCAGTATACGGCGGCGGTGAGCGGCACCCTGCAACCCTTCCTGGCCCAGCACCGCGTTTTCGACATCGTGGTCGTTCCGGGCACGGCGCATTTCGACCTGGCCGCCGCCGCGGGCATGGATCATTTCGGTACGGACCGTATCCGGCTCGAGAATGTGGTGCTGCGCGAGGCCCTCATGCTCGACGAAGGCGAACGCACCGTACAGGTCCTTGTCTCTCCCACGGAAAACGGGGCCGATTTCGAGATCTTCAGCCGGGGCGCCGGACAAGGACAGGGGGAATGGCACCAGCATGTCTCCGGCCAGCTCGCCCCCGCCCACGAGCGCTCTGCCGAAAACGTCGACCTGGACCGCCTGCGTGAAGGTTGCGACGAGGTGGACGTACAGGCCTTTTACGAAAAATTCGATGCCTACGGGGCCGTGCAGTACGGTCCGGCCTTCCGCAGCCTGCGGCGCCTGTGGCGCACCCGGGGCGGAGCTGTGGCCGAAGTGGCCCTGGACAGCGCCGAACGCGGCAAAAAAGGCGGTTTCATCATCCACCCGGCCCTGCTCGACAGTTGCCTGCAAAGCATGGTCGCCGCTCTTGCCGCCACCGAGGATGACCTCACGGGCAACGGTTTCATGCCGTTCAGCGTGGAAAAAGTCATCTTCCACGGGCGTGCGCCCGAAACGGTCTGGTGCCGGGCCGTCATGAAGGAAGGCGACAGCTTCCGGCAGGAGATGTTCTCTGCCAGTTTCACCATCTTCACCCCCGAAGGCGAGCCCGTTTGCGAGATCGTCAACCTTACCATGCGCCGTACCAACAAGGAGACGCTGGAACTGCTCAAGGCCGGGCAGCGGCAGCATACCGACCTGTGCTATGACGTGGTCTGGCGCCAGGCCCTGATGCCGGAATCCGGGGACGCTGCCGGGCACTGGCTCATCCTGGCCGGTCGCGATACGGATTTTGCCCGTGCCCTCGCCCGTTCGCTGGAACAGCAGGGCGCTACGGCCATGCTCGCGGCCTGCGCCGGTACGGGACATCCTGACGACATGGCTGCCGTCGATCCCGGCGATGCCGACGCCTTCGCCCGTCTGATCCGCGACTGGCGGCAGGGCGGCACGCCCCGGGGCGTCGTGTTCCTCTGGGGCCTGGACTGCTACGAGACCGACTTCCTGGGCAGCGGCGGCGAAGCTCCCTTCAAGAACCATACGGCCCAGGCCTTCCTGCATCTGGCCCAGGCTCTGGCGGCACAGGAGGACGGCCCGTCCGTGCGCCTGGCCGTGCTGACCTGCCAGGCACAGGCCGCCCGCGCTTCGGATCAGCCCGTCCCCGCTCAAAGCCTGCTCTGGGGCCTGGAAAAATCCGTGGCCAACGAACTGGGCAACATCGCGCCGGTCATCATCGACATGGACCCCGTGGCCGCTCCCGAGGCCCAGCTTCCCACTCTGTGCGGCCTGCTGACCGCCCGCGGATACAAGGAAGACAAGCTGGCCCTGCGCGGCAGCAGCCTGCTGGCCCCCCGTCTGGTACGCGGCCTGCCTGCCGCCCGGCAGGTGCGCAACGCCCCGCTGGCCCGTCCCGAAACGCAGGCCTACCATCTGGATCTCGGCGGCGCGGGCATCGAGAACATCCGGGTCGCCCCGCTGCAGCGGCGTCTTCCCGGGCCCGGCGAGATCGAGATCGCGTCCGAAGCCTACGGCATGAACTTCCAGAACGTCATGGTAGCCATGGGCGTGGCCGACAAGATCAGGACCCTGGTGCTCGACTGCGCGGGCACGGTCTCCGCCGTTGGTGAAGGCGTGACCCGCTTCAGCCCCGGCGACCGGGTCTTCACCACCGTGTACGGCCCCTTCGCTTCCCACGTCTATGCCCGGGAAGCCTTTGCGGCCTCCATACCGGAAGGCATGCCGTTCACCGACGCTGCGGTGATCCCCACCGTCTTCATGACCGCCTGGCAGGCGCTCGTCCATGCGGCACGCCTCCAGCCCGGCGAACGGGTGTTGCTGCACTCGGCCACAGGGGGCGTGGGCCTTGCCGCCATCCAGATCGCCAGGGCACGCGGCGCGGTCATCCTTGCCACGGCGGGCACGGAGCGCAAACGCGCCCTGCTGCGCTCCATGGGTATAGAGCACGTCTTCTCCTCGCGCTCCACGGCCTTCGAATCCCGGGTCCTCAAGGCCACAGGCGGACAGGGCGTGCACGTGGTCCTCAACTTCCTTACCGGCGAGCTGGCCGACAGCAGCATGCGCTGCCTGACGGAAGGTGGCCGTTTCATCGAGATCGGCAAGACCGATCTGCGCACGCCCGCACAGGTGGCGGCCATCCGTGACGATATCGAATACCACATCGTCGACCTTGAAAAACTGGGCAAGGAGGACGAGGCGCAGATGCGCGGCATCTTCGCCGCCGTCATGGAAGGTTTTGCCGCCGGGCACTACACCCCCATAGCCCGGCGCGTCTTCACCATGGATGCCGCCAGGGACGCCTTCCGCTACATGCTCGAAGGACGCCATATCGGCAAGGTCGTCGTACGCAACGACTTTGCCCCCAGGCACGAAGGCATCCGCCGGGAGGCGGCCTACCTCGTCACTGGTGGCCTGAGCGACCTGGGCCTGGCGCTGGCCGCCCACCTAGCTGCCCGTGGTGCCGGACAGGTGTGGCTGCTGGGACGCCGCCTGCCTGAGGCCGGTTCCGCCGGCGCGGCCGCGGTGGAAAAGATCGCCGCCACAGGATGCGATGTCCGCCTCCTGCAAGTGGACGTGACGGACAGGACCGCCCTGGCCGAGGCGTTCGGCACGCATCTGCTGCCCTCTCCCAGGCCGCTGGCGGGCGTCTTCCATCTGGCCGGCCTGCTGGACGACGCGCCCCTGTCCCGTCTCGACTGGGCCCGCTTCAATACCGTCCTCTCCCCCAAGGTGGACGGCAGCTGGTTCCTGCATGAACTGACACGCGATCTGGCGCTCGACCACTTCGTGGTCTTCTCCTCCATCGCCTCGGTCTTCGGTACGCACGGCCAGGCCAACCACGTGGCCGCCAACACGTTCATGGACGCCCTCGTGGCTGCCCGCCGCGCTGACTTCCTCCCCGGCCTCAGCATCAACTGGGGAGCCTGGGGCGAGCTGGGGACCGTGGTGCGTCTGGGCATCCTCGACCGCATCCGCCAGCAGGGCGTCGAGGGCTTCGATACGGCCACAGGACTTGCCGTCCTCGACAGGCTCATGGCGTCCGGCGAGGGGAGCAATGTCGTCACCCGCATGGACTGGAACCGGATGCTGCCCATCCTGCAGGCCACTGCCGGCGCCGCCATGTACGAAGAGCTCCGGCACAGCCCCGCCGCCGCCCGCCCGGCCGAGACCGCGGGCAACAGCAGGCTTGCCGCGGAACTGCGCGCCCTTCCCATGAGCGGAAGGGAAGAACGGTTGCGCGCCTATCTCAAGAAAGAGATCGCCGGTTTCCTGCGCCTCGAAGAGGATGCCATCCCCGAGGATGTCAACCTGACCAGCCTGGGCATGGATTCGCTCATCAGCCTCGACCTGTTCCAGCGTATCAGCCGGGATCTGAAGATCCGCATCGCGCCGCACGAAGTCTCCGCCACGCCCACGGTGCAGGCCATGGCGGCCAGGTTCGCCCGTGACCTCGGCCCGGCCTCCGGCGAAGAGGAAACGGCACCGGCCGTGCAGTCCGGCACCCCCGCCACGAAGGAGGAAGGCGCCGGCCTTTCGGCCCTGCTCGTCCCCGCGCCGGACGAGGCTTTCGAGCCCTTCCCGCTCTCGGACATGCAGCAGGCCTACTGGATAGGCCGCGACCAGTCCGGCCTGGCCCTCGGCGGCGTCAGCTGCCACTTCTACTTCGAAGCCCAGGCCCGGGGCCTGGACGCCGACCGCTATGAAGAGGCCTGGAACCGTCTCATCCTCCGCCAGCCTATGCTGCGTACGATCATCCTCGACGGCGAACGCCAGCAGGTGCTGGAGAAAGTCCCGCATTACACCATCCGGCGGCATGACCTGCGCCAGAGCTCTCCGGAGGAAGCCGCGGCCCACTTCGAGCGCATCCGCATGGAGATGTCCCACGAAGTCCTGGACGTGGGCCGCTGGCCCAACTTCCGGGTGGAGGTTTCCCTGCTGCCCGATGATGCCTTGCGCATCCACCTCAGCTTCGACCTCATCCTGAGCGATTTCCACGGCATCAGCCAGATGCTCGCCGAGCTCTCGCTCATCTACAATGGCCAGGAGGACAAGCTCCCTGTGCTGGACATCACCTTCCGGGACTACCGTCTGGCCGAGGAACGCTACCGGGCCACCGGGATCTATGCCAGGGACCGCGACTACTGGCTCGCCCGTCTGGATGACCTGCCCGCCGCGCCGCGGCTGCCGCTGGCCACCAGCCCTGCCGCCATCGACCGCCCCGTCTTCAGCCGCAGGATGACGACCCTCGACAAGGAGACCTGGCAGCGCATCAAACAGCGCGGCGACGCCCGCGGCCTGGCTCCCACGGCCGTGGCCCTGGCGACCTTCGCCGAAGTCCTGGGGTGCTGGAGCGAAGAAAAGCGCTTCTGCATCAATCTGACCCTGTTCAACCGCCTGCCCCTGCATCGTCAGGTCAATGCCCTAGTCGGCGAATTCACCTCCAACAGCCTCCTGGCGGTGGACCTGACGCAGGGAGGGAGCTTCGAGACCCGGGCTGGACGGCTGTGGAGCCGCCTGTGGGACGACATGGAACACCGTTCCTTCAGCGGCATCCGCGTCCTGCGCGAACTGGGCCGCAGACGCGGCACGGCGGCGGGCATCATGCCCGTGATCTTCACCAGCGCCCTGTCCATGGAATCCTCTTCCGGCACCTTTGCCCTCGGGCAGATGGGGCACGAGGTCTACAGCATCTCCCAGACCCCGCAGGTCTGGCTCGACCATCAGCTGTTCGAAGTGGACGGCGAGCTGCGCATCGTCTTCGATTATGTACGCGATCTCTTCCCTGACGGGATGATCGATGCCATGTTCGAAGCCTACGCCGAGGCCCTGCGCCGCCTCTCCCGCGACGACGCGGCCTGGGGCGATGCCGTGCCGGGCATCCGGGTCATGGCCATGGGCGGCGCCACCGAGGCCTCCATCTGGTCCAACTTCCACGAGACGGGCCCGGACGATGCCCGCTGGGCCTCCGTGCCTTACGGAAGACCGCTGGCCAACCAGGCCTTCGCCGTCCTGGATGACCGTCTCCAGCCGCGTCCCGACTGGGTCGCCGGAGACCTTTACATCAGCGGAGACGGCCTGGCCCTCGGTTACTGGAACGATCCCGAAAAGACGGCCGGGGCATTCCTGCCGGCCGGGGACGGGCATCCCCGTCTCTACCGCACGGGAGACACGGCACGCTACCACGACGACGGCACCCTCGAATTCCTCGGCCGCAAGGACGAGCAGGTGAAGATCCACGGCTACCGCGTGGAACCGGGCGAGATCGAATCCGTGCTCAAGGCCCATCCTGCGGTGAACAATGCGGCCGTCCTGCTCCACAAGGGCGCGGAAGGCGAGCTGTCGCTGACAGCCTATGTGGAAGCCGATCCCGGACACCGGGGCGAGATCGTGCGGGAAGAACGCGCCGCAAGCCGTCTGGAGGACGGGCTCCCGCTCCGGGCGGACGGCCGGGAAGGCCTTGACGAGGAACGCTTCCTGCCTGTCTGGGACAAGATGAAGGAACTCTATGCGGCTGCCGTCACCGCGGCCCTGGAAGAGCTCGGCTTTTTCGGGCACGGCTACCGTGACACGGAGACCTTCCTGCACGACAGCGGCATCAGTCCCCGCTACGGGCGCTGGCTGGCGCGGGCCGTGAAGGCCCTGCACGATCTGGGCCTCGCGGACAGGGACGGGGACGGCGTATGGCAGCGTCGCGGCACGGCTCCCGACAGGGAAGCCTGCCTGGCCTTCTGCGCCGACAGGGCCGGAGAACTGGGCTACAGCCCGCAGGAGATGGCCCTGCTGGCCCGCACCGTGCGCGAGCTCCCCGCCATCCTCAGGGAAGACGTGCACTCGGCGGAATTCTACACGTCCGCGGAAGTGCCCGGCTTCTACCAGAAAATCTTCGGCGCCAGCAACCGGCTGACGGCGGATCTGGTGACCGGGCTGGCGGCGGCTTCCGGAAACGGTTTCCGCATCCTCGAAGTCGGCGGCGGCTACGGCACCGTGACGCGCTTCGTCCTGCCCGGCCTGCCGGACGGCGGCGTGACCTATGACTTCACGGATATCTCCCCCTTCTTCCTGAACAAGGCCCGCGAGGAGTTCGCCGGTTATCCCTTCGTCAACTACCGTCTGCTGGACCTTGATGAGGATCCCCGCCTCATGGGCTTCGAGCCGCATGGCTATGACCTCATCCTTGCGGGCAATGTCCTGCATGATGCGGCAGACATCAGGCGGAGCCTGAAGTACCTGACGGGCCTGCTCAAGCCGTCCGGGATCCTGCTCATGCAGGAGGAGACCGTCTTCCAGCTGCCCTTCGACCTGAGCATGGGGCTCCAGCAGGGCTTCGACAGCGCCCGGGACGAGGAATTCCGTCCCGAGCAGCCGCTGCTGACCCGTGAACTGTGGACGAAGGCGCTGACGGAGGCGGGCCTTTCCCGGCCGTCCTTCCTGATGCCCCCCGCTTCCCTGGAAAGCCGTCTGGGGCTGGAGGTCATCCTCAGCGAAGGCCCGTCGTCCGTGGCACGCTTCACGCCCCGTCCTCTGGAAGACCATCTGCGCGGGCACCTGCCTGCCTGGATGATACCCGTCTCGTGGACGCTGCTGGACAGGATGCCCCTGACCCGCAACGGCAAGGTGGACAGGAAACGCCTGTCAGGCGGTGCCGTACGGCAGCGCCCCCGTACGGGCGTCACCGCCCGGACCAGGACGGAACAGGCCGTGGCCGCCATCTGGAAAAACGTCCTCAGGGTGGACGACGTGGGCGTGACGGACAGCTTCTTCCTGAGCGGTGGGGACTCCCTCTCCGCTTTCCAGCTGCTCCGGCAGCTGGAGCGGGAGTTCGGTTGCCGTCTGACCCTGCGTGACCTGCTGCAGGCCCCCACCGTGGCCGCACAGGCCGCCCTCGTGGACCACAAGCCGGGTGCCTCTGCCGGCGAACTGGTCTGCCTGCATGACGCTGACGGCCCCGCGACCGTGTGCATGATGCATCCCGTGGAAGGCCTCGTGAACGCCTATGCCCCGCTGGCCGCCAAGCTCGGAGAGGTCTCCTTCCATGCCCTCCAGAGCGCCGGTCTTGATGGTGGTCCCCTGCGTACCGCCTTCCCGGACATGGTCACCGCGGCCCTGGAGGCCGTGGAGGGGCTCCCGCGGCCCCTGCTGCTGGGCGGATGGTCCATGGGGGCCTTCCTGGCCTGGGAAACGGCCCGCCGTCTGCTGGCCGGCGGCCAGGGAGAACACCTGCTGCCGCTGGTCCTGCTCGATCCGCCTTCAAAGCCCGCCTGGGACAGCCTCTATGACAGCCGCGCCCATGATCCTGCCGCCCTGCTCGGGCTTGTGGCCCCCGCGCCCCAAAAGGCCCTTGCGGCCCTGGGCATGAGCGAAGGGGACCTGGCCGCACTGGACGCCCCCGCACGGGCCCGCGTCCTGGCCGAGGCCCTGCGCAGCAGCGGACAGCTTGCCGTGGAAAAGGACGACCTGGAAATGGCCGGACGGGTCATGGAGATCATCGACGCCAACCTCAGGGCCCTGCGCTCCTATGCGCCGCAGCCCCTGGAAGGCCTGCCCGTGCTCTACGTCCGCAGCAACAGCATGGAAGAGGACGACGACCGCACGGCCTACTGGCGCGGACTGGCGGGATCGGGCTTCGAGGAGCTGGCCGTGGATGCCGACCACTGGAACCTGCTCCATGATCCCGGCAGCGTGGATGCCATCGCCGCCAGACTGGCCCGTCTACTGAAAAAACACGCCTAACCGGTCTGCCCGTGCCGGGGACGACCCGGCACGGGCAGCATGACGACAAGGAGGAACCATGGATACTGGCAAATGGCTCGCGGGGCCGCAGGAGATTTCCGGGAACGCCGGCGCCTCTCCCGCCCGGCCGAAGATGTTCTGTTTTCCCCATGCGGGAGGCGGCGCCTCTTTTTACCGCAACTGGGAAAGGAACCTCCGGGGCCTGGCCGATGTCCGGGCCGTACAGCTGCCCGGTCGCGAGGAACGCTTCCGCGAACCGCGCTATTACAGCATCCACCGCCTGGCCGATGCGTTGTTCGAAGCCGAGGAAGGCCGCGGCTGGTTCGACGGCGCCTGCATCCTTTTCGGCCACAGCATGGGGGCCAAAATCGCCTTCGAGGTGGCGCGCCGCCTTGTCCTCCAGGGCCGTCCGCCCGCTCTGCTGCTGGTCTCGGGGAGCCGCCCCGTCCACATGCCGCCCCGCAAACTGCTCAGCGACCTTCCCGACGAGGCTTTCGACGCGGAATTGCGGCAGCTGGCAGGGACCCCGGAAGAGATCCTGCGCGAACCGGATCTCATGCGCATGTTCCGGCCGCTGCTGCGGGCGGATTTCGCCATGGACGAAAGCTATGTCTGCGATGCCTGCCTGGATGTGCCCCTGTGCGTCTTTTCCGGGGACGCCGATGACGAAGTCTGCCGGCAGGACCTCGAGGCCTGGCGGGAACAGACCCGCGGGGCGTTCGCCGCGCACATCCTGCCGGGCGACCACTTTTTCCTCAAAAAGGACGAGGACACCTTCCTGATGCTCCTGCGTGAGGAACTCGGCCGCATGCTGGAGCAGACCCGATGAAGGAGTCCCGCGCCCTGACCCGCGCCCGCACGTTCGTCGGCTTTCTGGAGACCTGGCGCTACGGCGTCCTTCTGCTGGTGGCCGTGCTCACGTTCGGGTCCCTTTTCCTGATGCGTGACCTCCGCTTCGACAACTCCGATGAATCCTTCTTCACGGACGACGATCCCGCCGTCGTGGCCATCGAACGCTTCCGGGAGCTCTTCGGCAATGAAGACTTCGTCTATGTGGCCGTCAGGAACGGCGGGGACATCTTCGACCGTGACACGCTGCGACTCCTGGATTCCCTGGCGCTGGCCCTGGAAAAGGACGTGCCCCACATCAGGGAGGTCAAGTGGCTGGGGTCGGCGGAATACATCCGCGCTCACGGGGACGAGGTCATGGTGGGTCCCGGCCTCGAAGAGATCCCTGATGATCCCGAGGCCATCAGGGCATTCAAAAAAGAAGCTCTGGCCCTGGACGACTTCGTGAACGTCCTGATCTCGCCCGACGCCACCATCGCCACCATAGTGCTCGAATGCGAACGCTATCCCGACGGGGCCGACGACCCGCGCAAAGACATCGCCCCGGCAGTGTACCGCGTCTTGCAACGGCCGGAATTCGCCTCTCTGGAAACCCATCTGGCCGGGCCGCCCGTCCAGGACTACGAAAGCGACAAGATCACCCGCAAGGAGACCGTCAAGCTGACCCTGGTCTGCCTGATGCTCCAGGCCCTGCTGCTGTTCCGCATGGGCAACGGCATCCGGGCCGTCATCGCTCCCGTGGCCGTGATCTGCATCAGCATCATCCTGACCATGGGCATCATCAGCCTGGCGGGCTGGACCGTTTCCATGATGGACATCATGCTGCCCACCATGCTCTTTTCCGTCTGCATCGGGGACACGGTGCACATCATCGCCGGGTACCACCTGCACCGCAGTCGGGGGACCGTCCATCATGAAGCCATGGTCGAGACCATGCGGGAGGTCTTCATCCCCTGCCTGTTCACGTCGCTGACGACCATGATGGGCTTCCTCTCCTTCCTCACCACGGACATCATCCCCATACGCATGGCCGGCATCTACTCCGCCATCGGTGTGGCCATCGCCTTCGTCCTGGCCATCACGCTGACGCCCATCGCCTACATGATCCGCCCGGAACAGGAGGCCACCATCCGGCGGGGCGTCCATGACCGTCTGCTCTGCCGCCTCGATGCGGCCCTGCAAGGACTGGCCCGCTGGTCCATCGATCATGCGCGTCTCGTGATCGTCTTTTTCCTCGTGACGTCCCTGGCCGGTGCCTGCCTGTACCAGCGGGTCGTGGTGGAAACGAACACGGTCAAGGACATCAGCACCTCGGAAAAACTGCGCCGGGACTCCGACTTTTTCGATACCTTCATGGGCGGCTCCATGTCCCTGGAGATCATGGTGGACAGCGGCAAGGCCAACGGCGCCCGCGAGCTCCGTTTCCTGCAGGACATGGAGCGCCTGCAGCGCCACGCCGAAAGCCTGCCCGGCACCGTCAAGACCCACAGCATCGTGGACATCATCAAACGCATCAATGAAGTCCTGCACGGGGATGACGGGGCCTTCCACCGCCTGCCGGATTCCCAGGAACTGGCCGGCCAGTACCTGTTCTTCTACGAAACGTCGGGCGGGAAGAACCTGGACAGGGAGCTGAGCCTGCTCAGCGATGTGGCGCGCATCCATATCCAGACACGGAATATGGGCACCCAGGAAGTACGGGCCTTCATGCAGGAGATGGATGCCTTCGTCCGCGACCGGCTGGGCGGACGGCTGCGCGTGGAATACACGGGCCAGATGGCCTGGCTGACCGCCGTGGCCGATTATGTGGGTTCCGGCCAGGCCGCCAGCCTTGCCAGCGCCGTCATCACCATCGGCCTCATGATGATCCTGTGCCTGCGCTCCGTGGTGCTGGGCTGCATCAGCATGCTGCCCAACATCGTGCCCATCCTCATGCCCATGGGCCTCATGGGGCTTGCCGGTATCGACCTGAGCCTTGTCCTGATGATCTTCTCCTCGGTCATCATCGGCGTATGCGTGGACGACACCACCCACTTCTACGTCACCTTCCAGCGCATGTTCGCCCGCAAGGGGACCTATCGTGAAAGCCTGCTGGCGACCGTGCGCACGGTAGGACAGCCCGTCACCTTCACGACCATATCCCTCATGCTGGGATTCCTGGTCTTCACGCTTTCTGCCGTCAGGACCACGGGGCAATTCGGCATCCTTGGGGCGGCGGCCTTTTTCTGGGGCTGCCTCGCCGACCTCACCCTTTCCCCGGCCCTGCTCTCCTTCCTCAAGCCCCTGGGCAAGGAACACGAGCCGCAGGTCCGTGCCTGAGCATCACCATCATCCCGAAAGGAGAACTCCATGACCATCGCATCGCACAGACTCTTTGCCCTTTTCTTCTGCACGCTGCTCCTTGCCGGCAGCGCCCAGGCCGCTCCCGCGATCACAGACCCCGTCAAGGCGGGCTACGATCTGGCCGTCCGGATGGACCAGGTCGACACGAGCCAGGACTCCTACAGCGAAGCCGTCATGAGCATCAACCGCAGCGGCAAGGTGCTGACGCGCTCTTTCAAGACCTATTCCAAGCATTTCGGCAAGGACGGCAAAGACGAATACAGCCTGATCGTGTTCGACAGGCCCGCCGACGTCAACGGCACCAAATATCTCGTCTGGAGTTATCGCGGCCTGGAGCAGGATGACGACATGTGGGTCTACCTGCCGGCCGAGAGCCTTGTCCGCCGCATCAGCGGTTCCAGCAAGTTCGCCTCATTCATGCGCAGTGACCTCTCCAATGAAGACATCCAGAACCTCGATGACGTGGACGAGTACGACTACCTGCTGCAAGGCGAGGAGAACGTGGACGGCATCGACTGCTATGTCCTGGAACGCACCCCCAAAAAGGGGAAAGAGACCCAGTATTCCCGCCAGGTGCAGTGGGTGCGCAAGGATACCCTGCTGCGTTTGCGGGCGGACTACTATGACAAGAAAGACCGTCTGGTGAAAAAACTCTTCTTCTCCCGCCAGGAAAAGATCGACGGGATCTGGACCGTGACGCAGATGCGCGTCGAACGCCCCAGGGAAGGCTCCTTCACCGTCATCGACTGGTCCAACCTGCGCTATGACGTCGGCCTGAGCGACGCCTATTTCGAGCACAGCGCCCTGCAGCGCTAGCTCTGTCCGCTTCCGTACCGCGGCCATGCTGCTGGCTGCCGCCCTGCTGCTCTTCCCCTCCCTTTCCCGAGCGGACGGGGACAGGCCCCTCATGCCGGACTGGCTGAAACTGTCCGGCAGTCTGCAAACGACCTACCGTCAGTCGCCCTACAAGGCGACCCCCCTGTCCGCGGCCCAGCGCTTCCGGCTCGAAGCCAATATCAACCAGGATTCCTGGATACGGGGCTACGTCAGCGGCCATGTGGATGCCGACCTTTCCGTGCCCGGGCGCCGGGACTCCGAGGAACACATCGTGACGCCCGAACTGGGCGAGGCCTATGTGACCCTGGACTCCCGGTATCTGGACCTCATCATCGGCATGCAGCAGATACGCTGGGGAGAAGCCGACAGCCTGAGCACCTTCGACATCATCAATCCCGTGGACTTCCGCAACCCCATCGCCACAGCCCGCAGCAGCCAGAGGCTTTCGGTGGGGGCCGTCGACCTGCGGGCCAACCTCGACGGCGCGGGCCTGCTCGACCTTGTGCTCATCCCCTTCCCCCGTTTCAGCCGCTTGCCCGAATACGGCTCGCCCTGGGAAGACAGCTCGCTGCGGACCCTGCGCCAGTACGCCCGTGCGGGTTTCGTCCGCCGCCAGCGTGAGGACGGCCCTTTCGAGCCGGAAGCGGCAGCGCGGCTCAAATTTTTCCGCCCGGGCTATGACGTGGCTTTCCTTTTTTACCGGGGCTACGAGCACAAGCCTCTCTACACGGCCAGGCTGGACAGGCAGCGCATGCAGGCCCTGGTGAAGGAGATCTACGAGCCCTATACGGCGTTCGGCATCAATACCGCCGTATCCCTGTGGGACTCCACCTTCCGGGGCGAATTCACCATCAAGGCGGGCTATCCCTTCCAGTCCGACGAGATCACGGTGGAGCGCCGCACGGACTACGAGGCCATCCTCGGATGGGACAGGAATTTTCTGACAAACCTGAACGTCAACCTCCAGGCCTTCTTTTTCAGCCACGACGGCGATGCCGTGCCCGGCAAGGACAGGGACCGCTACGGCATCAGCTGGTCCGTCTCCGACAAATTCCTGGACGAGAGCCTGACGGCCGGCATACGCGGGGAGCTTTTCGCCAGCAACGGGGATTACTGCGTGGAGATCTTTTCCGAATACGAATACAGCGACGATCTGCACTTCCTGGCCGGCTACATGCTTTTTGGCGGCGACCGCCGCAACGACCTTGGCCAGTATGACAGGAACGACCATCTCTATCTCGGCGTCCGGTACTCGTTCTGAGCCCCAAACGGATGCCGATCCACGGAGCTGCCATGAAAATAGAAGCGTGCCTCACGGACGATATCGCCAGAACGCTCCTCATCCCCTTGTGGTGCTGCGCCACCCCCTGCCGGGCCAACCCGCGGGCCGCCTACGACCCCGTCGCCGTGGACGTTCTGAAACAACTGGACTTCGATTTCTCGGAGATCAGGAGATCCTTCAAGGAATACGGCCAGGTCTGCTGCCTGGCCCGCGAGATGAACATCGATCGCACCGTCCGGGACTTCCTTGCCCGCCACCCCGAAGGAACCATCATCAACCTGGGCTGCGGCCTCAGTACCGCCGTCTACCGCAAGCCCCCGGCCGAGGCTGTCTGGTATGATGTGGACCTGCCGGAAGTCATCCGGGCCCGGCAGGCGCTCCTGCCGCCTGCCAAAGGGCACAGGCTCCTGGCACGGGACATTTTCGATCCCCTCTGGCCGGATGCCGTGGAGGCCCCGGGGCAACGGGGCGTCCTCCTTCTGGCAGCCGGAGTGTTCCACTATCAGCCCACGGACCTGATGGGGGCGCTGTTGCCCTTCCTCAGCGGGCGTTTTCCCGGGGGGACGCTTTTTTTCGATGCGGTGTCCTCCCTCGGCATGCGCATCAGCAACCGCTATGTGGCCCGCTCCGGCAACAGGAATGCGCCCATGACGTTCTGCATCGACAAGGTCCCGGCCCTGTCCCCCCGTTTCGCCGCCGTGAGCGAAACTCCTTTCTTCCACGGCCTGCCGTTGAGCGGCCTGACGCTGTCTACGCGTGTGAACATCGCCATCGTGCAGCTCTTCGGCATGCTCAAATATGTCACCATCCGCTTCCGGGAGTTCCTTTGATGACCACAGGTGTCCTCTGTTCCGGCCGCAAACGTGTGTACCGCTCGGCCGCCATCCATCTCTGGCGGTTCAGCCTGGCCCATGCGGAGAACGGCATTTCCTGGGCGCGCCCCCTTCTTTCCCCCGAGGAGCTGGAACGCGGGGCCCGTTTCTGCAGGCCCCGCGACGGCAGCCGCTTTCTTCTCTGCCGGGCCTGCGCAAAGACCATACTTGCCGCCCACAGGCCGGATGTCCGGGCTTGCGACATCGTTTTCTCCTACGGTCCGTGGGGAAAACCCTGCTGGCGTGACCTTCCCTTCAGCATCTCCCACAGCGGTACGGAAGCCCTGCTGGCCGTCTGTGAGGGCTGCCCCATCGGCTGTGACATCCAGTGGACGGGGAGCGCTGTGGATGCACACGGTATCGCGGACTTTTTCCATCCCCGGGAACGCCTGGCCCTCGATGCGCTGCCCCCGGACGATTATGCCCGCGGCTTCTATCGCATGTGGGTCAGAAAGGAAGCGGTGATGAAAGCATGCGGCAAGGGGCTGGGCACCGGTCTGGACAGGGTGCTCGTCTCCGCTGAGAGCGGAGGGCACCATGCCAGCATCCAGGAAGCCCTTCCGGACGAAGGCGAACACTGGTGGGCCCCCTGCGCCATCGGCCGGGATGGTTATGCCGTGGCTCTGGCCATCCCGGAGAACGAAGCCCCCCGCCCCATCATCCGGCATCGTCTGGAGATCCCCTTTCGCTGAAAGCCCCAGGAAACGAGCTCCCGCCCAGGAAGGGGAAAGAGCCCCAAAAATGAAAGATGGCTGCCCGGCAAGACCGGACAGCCATCGTGAACATCTGAAGGATAATCGGGGGCTAGATGACCCGTTCGTTTTCCAAAAAGACCCAGTGCAGCAGGCGCTTGTGCACGCGCAGGCGGTTTTCCGACTGCAACAGCAGCAGCGATGCCGGGCTGGCAAGGATGTCGCTGGCGACCTCGATGGCCTGCATGGGGCTGGTGCCCAGCAGGACGCGGGCCTTCTGGTCGGCATGGGACAGCAGGGCATCATCCACCTTCCACTGCTGCGCCAGCTCGTCATCCAGTCCCGAACGGCAACCGGCATAGACGAAGTTGCAGCCTTCCACGGCCTGCTGGGGCGTATCCACAAAGTCCACCTTCACGCCGCAATGACGGGCATAGGTCTCCAGCGTGGGACGGTCCTCCAGCGGCGGCAGGGCCACCTGCAGGCTGAAGGGGAAATAGCGCAGGGCCTCGATGAGGGAGAACAGGGTGCCGTTGGTGCAACCGAGCCAGCCTACGCGGGCCTTCTTGAGATCGTCCCGGGTATAGCGCAGCATGCAGGCCACGTCGGCCAGCACATGAGCCGGATGGGCATCAGGGCTGCCGGCATTGATGATGGGGAACTGCACCAGGTCCCTGTCCACCGAGGTGGCCAGACCGGGGATGCCGTAGACGTACATGCAGTCCACAAAATAGTCGATGACGGCCAGCATCTGGCGCTGGTAACGCTCCACCTCGGACTTCCAGCCGCCCGTGGCGCCCTGGAAGACGAGGGACCCGCCCATCTGCCGCACAGCCGCCGAAACGCACAG
Organism: Desulfovibrio piger; assembly: GCF_012843875.1. Taxonomy (GTDB): domain Bacteria; phylum Desulfobacterota; class Desulfovibrionia; order Desulfovibrionales; family Desulfovibrionaceae; genus Desulfovibrio. The sequence goes on from NZ_JABAFY010000002.1 coordinate 133,053, forward strand.
CCGCTCGGCGAACGAATCCTGCGCGAACAGCAGCACAGCCGTGCGTTCCGTCATGAAGTCGGTACGGCTCTTCGCATCAGGGATCCCGCGTGCCTGTTGGACCAGCAGCCAGGAGCCTTCTTCACCAAGATCGTTGAGAGTCAAAACGTGTCGGGGCATACATAACCTCCCAAATCAGACGGCAGCGAGATCCGCCACCGGACTCCAGAATAGCAAACAGCCCGTATCCATGTCCAGAATTTGCAGGCTATCCACGACTTGTGAAAACGGCATGACATTTGCCGCCGGATGATTTTGCGGCTATACTGCGTCCTGCCTTGACGGCCACCCTGCCCGGCCCATCTTTCGGAGGTCACATGAAAGCCTGTTTTTTTGATCTGGACGGAACCCTGCTGGACACTCTTGCCGACATCGGCGGCGCCTGCAATGCCGTCCTTGCCGCCCACGGCTACCCTGTCCATCCTGTCAGCGCCTACCGGCGGATGGTCGGCAACGGCTTCCCCATCCTCATGCGCCGGGCCCTGCCCGAATCCGTGGTGGCCCAGGGACCGCAGGAACGTCTGGATGCCCTGACCGAAGAAGGGCGCCGCTACTATGCCGCCCACCTCAGCATCCGCACCACGCCCTATCCCGGCCTTGTCGCGGCCCTTGGCCGCCTGCAGGATGCCGGGCTCCGGCTGGCCGTGCTCTCCAACAAGCCGGAAGACCTTACCTGTGCCCTGGTCCCGCTGCATTTTCCCGGCATCCGTTTCGACGCGGTGCGCGGCGGCCGTCATGACGCGCCCCTCAAGCCCGACCCCACGGTCCTTCTGCAGATGGCTGCCTCCATGGGCGTGGCCCCGCAGGACTGCGCCTATGTGGGCGACAGCGACGTGGACATGATGACGGCACGCAATGCGGGCATGACGGCCGTAGGCGTGGCCTGGGGCTTCCGCGGCGCGGCCGAGGTACAGGCCGCCGGAGCGGACATGGTGGCCGCCGATGCCGAAGAACTTGTAGATATCCTTTTGAAAGCCTGAGGTGTTATGGAACGTCCCATCATCGAGATCGACGAAGAAAAATGTGACGGCTGCGGCCAGTGCGTGCTGGACTGCGCCGAAGGTGCCCTTGCCGTCGTAAACGGCAAGGCCCGCCTGATCCGCGACAGTTACTGCGACGGCCTGGGCGCCTGCCTGAACTGTCCCCGTGGAGCCCTGCGCATCGTCATGCGCGAGGCCGAAGCCTTTGACGAAGCGGCCGCCCTGGCTGCCAAGGCCGCCCGCGATGGCCAGGCCCGTCCGCAAGGCTGCCCCGGCAGCCGGCCCCGCACGTTCGCCGCCCCCGGCAACATCGCTGCCGCTCCCGCCCTGACGTCTCTCTTTTCCGCTGCCGACAACGACATCCCCGACAGCCTGCGTGCCCGTACCCCCAGCTGGCCCATCCAGCTGCGTCTGCTGCCGCCCCAGGCTCCCTTCCTGAGCGGGGCCCACGTCCTGCTGGCCGCCCAGTGCTCCGGCTTCGTCCTGCCCGGCCTGCATACGGACTGGCTGCAGGGCCGCATCCCCGTCATCGCCTGCCCCAAGCTGGACAACAACGGTGACTATGCCGAACGTCTGGCCCGCCTGTTCGCCATGCGCCCTGCCAGCGTCACCCTGCTGCGCATGAGCGTCCCCTGCTGCGCCGCGCTGGAACATCTGGCCCGCCAGGCGCAGGAAGCCGCCGGCAGCCACGCCGCCCTGCATTGCCACACCGTCCGCCTGCCCAGGTAAATCCTTACAAAAATCCCCGGAATAGCCTTGACAAAAACATAGCAGATAACTATGTTTTATTCCGGAACACATCTTGACCAACGAGGAAGCCATGCCCATCCAGATTCCCGCCGACCTGCCCGCACGCAGCGCTCTGGAAAGTGAAAACATCTTTGTCATGACCGACGAACGCGCCGTCCGCCAGGACATCCGTCCGCTGGACATCGTGATCGTCAACCTCATGCCCACCAAGATCGCCACCGAGACACAGCTGCTGCGCCTGCTGGGCAACTCGCCCCTGCAGGTCAACATCACCCTGCTGCGCACGGCGGAGCATCAGTCCAAGAATACGCCCCTGCAGCATCTGGAGCGTTTCTACAAGACCTTCAGCGAGATCCGCCACCGCAGCTTCGACGGCATGATCGTCACCGGGGCTCCCGTGGAGCATCTGCCCTTCGAGCAGGTGGACTACTGGCAGGAACTGCTGGACATCATGACCTACGCCAACGGGCATGTCTTCTCCACGCTCTACATCTGCTGGGCCGCCCAGGCCGCCCTGTACCACTTTTACGGTGTGCCCAAGTACGAACTGCCTGAAAAGCGTTCGGGCATCTTCCGCCACCAGGTCCTGCACCCCGACTGCCGCCTGTTCCGCGGCTTCGACGACGACTTCCCGGCGCCGCATTCGCGCCACACCGAAGTCCGCGCCGAAGACGTGCGCCGGACGCCCAACCTACGCATCCTGGCCGAATCCGACGAGGCGGGCCTGACCCTGGTGGAGAGCCTGGATCACTCCCAGGTCTTCATGACCGGTCATCTGGAATACGACCGCGGGACCCTGGACGCGGAATACCGCCGGGACCTGGCCCGCGGCATGAACCCCCATGTGCCCAGCCACTATTATCCCAATGACGATCCCAGCCAGCTGCCGCGCATGAACTGGCGGGCCCATGCCCACCTGTTCTACAACAACTGGCTCAACTACTACGTTTATCAGGAAACCCCCTACGACTTCGTCATGCAGAGTCAAAACTCCTGAGCGAGGCTGCTATGAAGTTTTCCACCAGAACCCGCTACGGTCTCCGTTTCCTGCTGCGCCTGGCGGCCCAGCCCGACAACTCCCTGCTCCAGCTGGGGCAGGTAGCCCAGGAGGAATCCATCTCCCCCGGCTATCTGGAACAGATCGTGCGCGCCCTCAAGCCGCTGGGCATCCTGCGTGCCGTACGCGGTTCCGGCGGGGGCTATGCCCTGTCCAAACCACCGTCAGAAATCAATATGGAGGATGTCTTCCTGCATCTGGAAGGCGAGATATCCCCCGTTTCCTGCCTCGGACGCGGCAAAGTCTGCCAGCGCGAGGGGCTTTGCTCCACCAGGGCCTTCTGGCATCAGCTGGACGAACACGTCCGCGACTTCCTGCGCCACCAGACCCTGCAAAACATCATCGAATCAGAAAGATCCTGTTGCCAGGATCCGGGAGAACAGCATGTGGAACTACACTAACGCCGTCCATGAACATTTTCTCCGTCCGCATAACGCCGGCCCCATGGAAGATGCCAACGCCATCGGCGAAGTGGGCAGCCTGGCCTGTGGCGACGCCCTCAAGCTCTATCTGAAGATCAACGATGAAGGCATCATCGAAAAGGCCAGCTTCGAGACCTTCGGCTGTGCCAGCGCCATCGCTTCCAGCTCCGTGCTGACCGACATGGTCAAGGGCATGAAGGCCGAAGACGCCCTCAAGCTCACCAACAAGGAGATCGCCGAAGCCCTGGGCGGCCTGCCCAAGGAAAAGATGCACTGCTCCGTCATGGGCCAGGAAGCTCTGGAAGCCGCCATCCGCCAGTGGAAGGGCGAGACGCCCGTGCCCCACGCCCATGAGGAAGGCCGCCTTGTCTGCAAGTGCTTCGGCATCACCGACGCCCAGATCATCCGCGCCATCCGCGAGAACGGCCTCAAGACCGTGGAAGAGATCACCAACTACACCAAGGCCGGCGGCGCCTGCGGTGACTGCCAGGACCAGATCGCCGAGATCCTGGCCGCCGAGCTCAAGCAGAAGCCCCTTACCGAACTGCGCCCGGTCAGCAAGCCCCGCATGACCAACGTGCAGCGCATGCAGCTGGTCATGAAGACCATCGAAGAAGAGATCCGTCCCCAGCTGGCCGCCGACGGCGGCGACATCGAGCTGGTGGACGTGGACGGCAAGCGCGTGGTCGTGTCCCTGCGCGGCCGCTGCGCCCAGTGCCGCTCCAGCGAAGTGACCATCCGCAACCTGGTGGAACGTGTCCTGCGTGAACATGTGGAAGCCGATATCGTCGTCGAGGAAGCCTAGCCATGAAGACCATCTATCTCGATAACAACGCGACCACTGCCGTGGCTCCCGAAGTCCGGGAAGCCATGCTGCCCTACCTCACGGATCTGTACGGCAACCCGTCCAGCATGCACACCTTCGGCGGCCAGGTGGGCCGCGCCGTGGAAGAAGCCCGCGAACGCATGGCCGCCCTGCTGGGCGCCCATCCCGACGAGATCATCTTCACGTCCTGTGGTTCCGAAAGCGACAACGCCGCCATCTGGTCCGCCCTGCAGACCCAGCCCGAAAAGCGCCACCTCATCACCACCCGCGTGGAGCATCCCGCCATCCTCAACGTGGCCCAGTACTGGGAACGCCAGGGCTACCGCGTGACCCTGCTCGGCGTGGACAACAAGGGCCGTCTGGATCTGGACGAATACGCCGCCGCCCTGTCCGACGACACGGCGCTGGTCTCCATCATGTACGCCAACAACGAAGTGGGCAACGTCTTCCCCATCAGCCGCATGGCGGAGATGGCCGCCGAAAAGGGCGTGCTCTTCCATACCGACGCCGTGCAGGCCGTGGGCAAGGAAGCCATCGACCTTGGCAAGCAGCCCATCTCCATGCTCTCCCTGTCCGGCCACAAACTGCACGCGCCCAAGGGCATCGGCGTGCTCTATGTGCGCAAGGGCGTACGCTTCCGTCCCTTCCTGCGCGGCGGGCACCAGGAACGCGGCCGCCGTGCCGGTACCGAGAACGTGCCCTACATCGTCGGTCTGGGCATGGCCGCCCAGCTGGCCGGGCAGCACATGCAGGAAGAACGCACCCAGGTGGCCCGCCTGCGCGACAAGCTGGAACAGGGCCTGCTGGCCGCCATCCCTGACTGCATGGTCAACGGCGATCCCGAGAACCGCCTGCCCAACACCACCAACATCGCGTTCAAGAACGTGGAAGGCGAAGCCATCCTGCTGATGCTGGACCAGCTGGGCATCTGTGCCAGCTCCGGTTCCGCCTGTACCTCCGGCAGCCTGGAACCCTCCCATGTGCTCCGCGCCATGGGCGTGCCCTTCACCTACGCCCACGGCTCCGTCCGTCTCTCCCTCTCCCGTTACACCACGGAAGAAGAGATCGACTTCGTGGTCGAGAACATGCCCCAGGTCATCAAGACCCTGCGCGCCATCTCGCCCTTCAAGAACTAACGAGGATATGCGAGGAGGGAGGGAACTTTTCCTTGCGGAAAAAAGTTCCCTCCCTCCCCTGCACCCCTCCCTCCTTCAAAAACCGCTCATACTTCCACAAGAAAGCCCTCCTGGCCTGCAGGCCCGGAGGGCTTTCTTGTGGAAGGCGCATGCTGCCCCACGCTGTCTGTGATGTCGCATCCGGGCTTTTTTCTTTCGGCAAGTCCCCTGCAAGACCAGCCTGCGCCAAAAAAACACACGCCTGCTCAAGGCAGGCGTGTGACATACAGGCTGTGAAGTCGGTCACCGTCGCACAACGAGGGGGACCGGTACACAGCTCCGAGAAAAATGTTTTCGGGATTGGACGGGGGACTGGGAGAAAGAAGGCCAGCTCTTACAAAAACGCCCTTTTCCCCAGTCGGCACTCCGACAAAATTCACATCCCCATTTTGACGGCAGATCGTCATCCGGCCTTCATGCATATGACGACGAACGACGCCATAACGTTTTCGGATGTCGGAGCTGTTCGCCCCAAGCCTCCGGAGAGCGCATCACAGGGATTCCTCCTCTTCTCCTGCGGATGCCTGATCCGGGCTTGCATCATGGCGCGAGCTGTCCTTGCGCTCCTGCATTCCGAGTATCCCCGGTGAGCGCCCAAAACAAAAAAGCCTGCGCAAGGCAGGCTTTTGACATACGGACTGCGACGCCAGCTACCACCACACAACGACGGGGACCGGCATGCAGACCTGAAAAAAGTTTTTTCGGGGTTGGATGGGGGCCTGGGGGAAGGAAGGGGCAGTTTTTACAAAAAACGCCCCTTCCTTCCCCCAGCTGAAACCCCGGTAAAAATCACGCCTCCACGGGGCGCAGGGCTTCGATGGCGGCCCTGTCCAGGACACGCTGGTTGGAGCTGCCGCGGAAATCCAGCTCCAGATCGCGCAGGGCTTCCACATAGGGACCGTCCACCAGCACGTCCACCTTGTCCAGCAACCGGCCCACGGCCGGGATCTTTTGGGCAAGGCTGTAGAGTTCCTCGCAGGTGTAGCCGCTGTAGGCATAGACGTTCTTGCCCGCGGCGTGCACGGCATCGGCCAGGTGGCACAGGGGCTCGGCCTGGACGAAAGGCTCGCCGCCGGAGAACGTGATGCCCGACAACAGGGGGTTTTCCATGAACTGACGCAGGATGTCGTCCGTATCCCGGAACTCTCCGCCGTCGAAGTCATGGGTCTGCGGATTGTGGCAGCCCGGGCAATGATGGGGACAGCCCTGGGTGAAGACCACGTAGCGCAGTCCGGGACCGTCTACGATGGACTCTTCCACAATACCGCTGATGCGGAGCCTAGGCATGCTTGACGCGGTCGCGTTCTTCGGCACGCTTGGCGTTGTTGAAACGGTCAAGCGTCCCCACCAGATAGCCGGTGATGCGGCGCACGCGTTCAAAAGCCACGCCTTCGCCCACCATTTTCACTTCGGCTTTGGTCTCGGTCAGTTCAGATTTCATCAGCATGGTCCAGGCTCCTCCTCTTGGGGTAAAAAGTGACGGAAACTAACGGCAGCAGTTGGGCATGTGCGGATACTTGCGGCGCAGCATCTTGAGCGTTTCCTGACTCACGGCCTCGCCCTCCTTGCGCCCGCAGCGGGGGCACTGGCCGTTGATGACGCCCACATAGCCGCACACAGGGTCGCGGTCCAGCGGATGGTTGATGGATCCGTAGCCCACACCCTTGTCGTGCATGAAACGGATGATGGTCTCAAAGGCTTCCAGGTTCTTGCAGGTATCGCCGTCCAGCTCCACATAGGTGATATGACCGGCATTGGTGAAGCTGTGGTAGGGCGCTTCCAGCTCGATCTTGCGGAAGGCCTTGATGGGGAAATACACGGGCACGTGGAAGGAGTTGGTGTAGTACTCCCGGTCCGTGACGCCCTTGATGACGCCGTACTTCTTGCGGTCCAGGGCCACGAAGCGGCCGCTCAGACCTTCGGCAGGCGTGGCGATCAGGGTAAAGTTGAGATGCGTCTTGGCGGCTTCGTCATCGCAGCGCTTGCGCATGTGTTCCACGATGCGCAGACCCAGCTTCTGGGAGTCTTCGCTCTCGCCGTGATGCTTGCCGGTCAGGGCCACCAGGGTCTCGGCCAGACCGATGAAGCCCACGGTCAGGGTGCCGTGCTTGAGCACTTCGGCCACGCTCTCGTCCCAGTCCAGCTTTTCGGAATCCAGCCAGATGCCGTTACCCATCAGGAAGGGATAGTTGCGCACCTTCTTGGAGCACTGGATGTCGAAGCGGTGCAGCAGCTGACGGAAGACCAGGTCGATCTGATCGTCCAGCAGCTGGAAGAAGCGGTCCGGATCGCCCTTGGCCTCGATGCCCAGGCGGGGCAGGTTGATGGACGTGAAGCTCAGGTTGCCGCGGCCACAGGTCACCTGACGGTCGGGGTCGTACACGTTACCCAGCACGCGGGTGCGGCAACCCATGTAGGCCACTTCGCTGTTGTAGTCACCGGGCTTGTAGTACTGCAGGTTGAACGGCGCATCCAGGAAGCTGAAATTGGGGAACAGACGCATGGCCGAGGTCTTGATGGCCATCTTGAACAGGTCGTAGTTGGGGTCGCCTTCGTTGTAGTTGACGCCTTCCTTGACCTTGAAGATCTGCACCGGGAAGATGGAGGTCTCGCCGCTGCCCAGACCGGCCTGGGTGGCCAGCAGCAGGTTGCGCACCACCATGCGGCCCTCGGCGGAGGTGTCGGTGCCGTAGTTGACGGAGCTGAAGGGCACCTGCGCACCGGCGCGGGAATTCATGGTGTTCAGGTTGTGCACGAAGGCTTCCATGGCCTGGTAGGTGCGGCGGTCGGTGATGCGCAGGGCTTCCTCGGCGGCATAGGCATGGGCGGCACGCACCAGATCGCGCTCGTTCTCGGCCACCAGGCCTTCCATGCGCTTGCCCAGTTCGTCCACATCGGCCATGCGGATGGCGGGCATCACGGGCAGCAGGATCTGCTGGCTGAATTCCTCGGCCTGGGCGGCATCCATGCCGGTCCTGATGCGCACGAAGGCGGTGAAGGCGTGGCGGTATTCCTTGCGGAAGGTCTTGGCCACGCCGCCGGCCATGGCGTAATCGAAGTGCGGCACGCTCTGGCCGCCGTGCATCTCGTTCTGGTTGGCCTGGATGGCGATACAGGCCAGGGCGGAATAGCTCTCGATGGAATTGGGCTCGCGCAGATGGCCGTGACCGGTGGAGAACCCGTTGCGGAACAGCGGGATCAGGTCGATCTGGCAACAGGTCTCGGTGAGCATGTAGAAATCCTTGTCATGGATATGGATGTCACCGTTGATGTGCGCGGCCGAGGCGTCCTTGGGCAGGACGTAGTTGTCGGTGAAATACTTGGCCCCTTCGGAACCGTACTTGAGCATGGTGCCCATGGCCGTATCGCCGTCGATGTTGGCGTTCTCGCGCTTGATGTCTTCTTCGATGGCGGGCGCGTAGGTCAGGGTCTTGTAGATCTCCATCAGGTACGATTCCGCGTTGCGCCGCTTGGTGTGCTCGGCGCGGTACAGGATGTAGGCCTTGGCGGTCTTGGCGTAATCGTACTGGATCAGGGTCTCTTCCACCACGTCCTGGATCTCTTCCACATGGCGGAGGTTCTGGGCTTCGAGCTTGCGGCAGACCTTTTCGGTGACGAACAGGAGATCCGTGGGGGACATGTCCTCGCCGGACGCCTTGTTGGCCTTGGTAATGGCATTGAGAATCTTGACGGAATCAAAGGCGACCTCGGTCCCGTCCCGCTTGATGATGCTCGCAAGCATGTTTTCCTGCTCCAGATCCAAAGATATTTGTTTTCCTGACCCGTTTTAGGGTCAACACAAAAGACCCTCCCTGTAGGGGAGGTCTCAGGCCCTGAAAAATCGCGAAAAAAAGGTGGAAAAAAGATACGGACGCCCGTCGACAGAGTGTCATGACGTCCCTTCCCAGCGGCAAAAACCCGTTGCCGTGAGGCTGTCCCCATGGACAAGCGGCAGAAGCAGGTCTTCCGGCTCGTCACCCTGCTCCCGGCCTTCCCGGCGATTGCCAGTGGCACACGGGGGGAGCAGGTTCTGCGACTTACGGCGGCGGGTCCGCTCCCGGATCTCACGGGATTCCCGATGAAGCTCGTAGCAGCGCTTCTGCCCGCTCAAGATGGCAAAAGGTGCCCCAACTGTCAACACAGAGTTTTTGTAAGTATTTTACAACATTTTGAAATAATTGTAAAAAATTACAAGTCTGCGCCAAGACAGGGAATTTGCCAAAGTCCGCGCCAATTCTGGGCTGGCGGGATTTTTGAATCCGCAGACCACTCCGCCTGCGTCGTTTTTCACAACTTGCCGCCCTGCCGGAGCCCCCTTTTCCGCATAAAAAAAGGGCTCTCCTCCGGGAAGCGGATCCCCTGCCAGACGCCCCCTGCCGGATGACACAGCCCGCGTACGGACCGCGCATCCGGCGGGGACCCGTTTTCAACCGGCGCGGGTACCCGAAGGTGCCCGCGCCAGCCTGTGGTCGCTAGACCGCCAGCTTGGGCAGGGTCGAGGCGCCGTGCGGCATGATGATGGTGCGCACGTCCAGCTCCTGTCCCAGGAAATGGCGGGCCTTGTCCAGGGCCTCGTCCAGGCTATGGCAGACATGCATCTTCGTCTTGCCGAACAGGGCGGCATCCATGTCCGTCACCAGGATGAGGTTGTGTTTCTCGGCCGCCTCGGCAAAGAGGAAGCCCACATAGCTGCCGATGGAAAAAGTATTGCGCAGGGCCTTTTCACGGGCCTGCATGTCGCTGTAGGCGCAGATCTGCGTCTCCACATCGGGGTTGCCGAAGCCTTCGGAGCAGCGGGAAAGCAGGATCATGGTCCCGCCCGGCTGCACGGCGCTCAGGGCGTTGCTCAGCAGCTTGATGGTCTGGTAAAGGTTGATGTCCTTGGGGTAGCCGCCCGCGCTGGCCACCACCAGGGGCGTACGCTCGGGGATGGTCACGCCTTCCATGCTGTCCACCAGACGGCAGGCCGCCGCATGGGACTGGACCCAGTCACCGGCAAAGGCCTTGATGATGCGGTAATCGTCATTGACCACCACATTGAGACCGAAGCAGGGCCGGGCCATGGCCGCGGCCTCGAAGATGTCGGCATGGAAAATGTTGGTGTCCGCCATGTTGGCGCTGCGCACGTCGGCGTTGGTGCCGTTGCCGAAGCCGGGGTTCAGGGCCTGCTTGTGATGGCGCTGGATGGTCTCGTAACCGGCGATGCCGGGCAGCAGCATCTTGCCGCCGCCACCGAAGCCCGCCAGGAAGTGGTAGACCACGCCGCAGGTGATGATGATCTTGTCACAGGCTATGGCGTAGCTGTTGAACCACACCGGCGTGCCGCGGCTGGTATCGCCCACGTGCACCAGATGGGCCGTATCGCGGCAGTCGTGGTCGATGACGCGGATACGGCGGCAGATGTCCTCGCCCAGCAGACGGGCCTGCTCGTCGCCCATATGGGCACGGTGCGTGCCCGTGGCCGTGACGATGAGGATGTCGCTGTCGGGGATGCCGCAGGCGTTGAGCTCTTCCACCATCACGTGGACGTAGACCGCGGGCGACTGCCACAAGCGGGTCACATCGGGCACCAGCAGGCAGATCTTCTCGCCGGGGTTGACGATGTCCTTCAGGCAGGGCGAGCCGATGGGATGGCGCAGGGCCTCACGCACGGCCTGAGCCGGTTCCATGACCGGCAAGGACACAGGATTGGATTCCAGCACGGCCGCCAGGTTCTTGTCGGCCACCGGCATGGTCCAGGAAATATCACCATAGTGCAGCGTATGTTCTGACATGACGCACCTCATTCCCTCTAAGGCCAGAAAACAGCGGAACAGCTCCGCAGAGGTCCGCGACTATAGGCCCCTCGCCCGCGGGCCGCAAGCCCAAAATCCGGGGAATCATTCGATTTTATTTTATAAAATATCACATACCAAGCACTTTGCTTTGATTCCGTGCCGCCTGCCGGACTGCGCCCCGGCCCATTGCTCCCCCTCCTCTCCCGCCCTTGGTAAACGGGATCGAACCAAACAGCCCGCAACATCCACGCCTGCCCCTCTCCAGACAGCGGCGGGGACCGGCAGACAGACCTGAGCAAAAGTTTTTTTCAGGGGTGGATGGGGGCCCGGGGGAAGGCGGGGACAGTTTTTACAAAAAACGTCCCCGCC
>NZ_JABAFY010000020.1 GCF_012843875.1 Desulfovibrio piger
GCGTCCCCAAGGGGATTTGAACCCCTGTCGACGGCGTGAAAGGCCGTTGTCCTGGGCCGGCTAGACGATGGGGACGCGATGAGGTGTATCTACGGGAAAGACGGGCCGTCGTCAAGCAAAAAATCGAGGACTTCCTTTTTTCTTTTTCACACCTTCCGTGTGGCCTGTCCTGATGCGCTACGAGGCAGGCTTTCCCCGCTAATCCAAGGCTGCCCTCCCCTTTCCCCTTCTCTTGATCCCAACAGGCAGAAGAGACCAGTCCCCTGTACGCTCTTACCGTAACGTTAATAACGGCGAAACAGCCAGGAGAAAGCAGCTAAAAACGGCTTCCCCTGACGGGCCCGCCCGCACAGGAAAAGCCGTTCACGGCCAGCAACAGATGCGGCCCTAGCCCTTGCAGACCTTGCAGGGGCGGTACCCGGCGGCCTTGGCATCCGCCGGAGAGGCAAAAGTTTTGCTGACGCTCTTGCCCTTATAATAGCGGCAGGAAGAGTTGTGATAGATCTTGCTTTCCGGGTTGCCGCGATAGCCTGCCTCCATCTTTTGGGGCGCAGCCTTGGGGGCGGGTTTGGCGGCAGGGGCCGGAGCCGTGGTCGCCGCCGGAGCGGCCTGCTGGGCAGGCGCACTCAGGGCGAGACCGGAGGAAGAGCAAACGAGCCCCAGGATCATCAGGATGGCGAGCATTTTCTTCATGGCAGATACTCTCCGAAATATTTTTTAAACTATCCGCAGCCGGACGAAACAGCACTGCATCCGGCCCATGCCATGCAGGATACATCATTCTGCCGGAAGCATAAAGACACGGTCCTCCCGTTGCTGTATTTCTTTCCCGCCCTTCTGCTTGCATAGCCTCCTTCCCCCCTTGCGCCCCTCAGGAAGGACGCGCCTGCAAGATCCTGGCTTTACCCCTTCGCGGGAGCAAGGCATCCGTCACGACAAAACAGTTGTAGCAAAGTAGCCCTCTGGGCTATCATGACCGGAAACCGTTTCAGGAGGGATTCGATGAGCCATCAGCATTCCCACCCGCAAAGCATGGCGGGGAAAAATTTTGCCAATGCCGATCTGGCCGGCAAGGATTTTCGGGGCGTCGAGCTGCGGGGGGCCAATTTCGCCGGTGCCGACTTGCGGGGCGCCAATCTGGAGCTGGCCGATCTGGCCGGGGCCAACCTCGTCAACGCGGAGCTGGCAAAGGCCAATCTTTCCTGGGCCAATCTGGCGGGAGCGGCGCTTAATGAAGCAGACCTGAGTGATGCAGACCTGCGGGAAGCCCGGCTGAATGGTGCCATCCTGGAGAATGCCCTGCTGGACGGTGCGAATCTGACGAGTGCCAGTCTTCGGGGAGCCGATCTGAGTGGGGCCAGCCTGCGTGAGGCCTGTCTGGATGGTGCGTGGCTGGAAGGCGTCATAGGGCTTTCGGACAAATAAGCCAGAGCCTTCCTAAACAAGGTCTTTTCTAAAAAAACAGGGGACAGCAGCCGCTCCTGAAGGTGCCTGCCAAGACAGACACACGGAGGCCACTGTCCCCTGCCCTTTTCTGCTGCCAGAGGATCCGGCAGACAGGCAAAGTCCTAGCGGATGCCCCTGCCCATATCGCGGGCAGCATCCAGGGCCGCAGGCGTTTTCCGGATGTCGCCGGATTCCGTCACGCCCAGCGCCTGCACCACGCCGCACAACCGGGTCTTTTCAAAACAGACCACCCAGCCCTCCATAGCTTTCTTGGGGCCTTCCATGGTCTTTTCGTCCGTATCGGCAGCACTGGCCAACAAATAGATGTCGCGGAAAGCATAGTCCCCGGCAAACAGGGGGTTGGTGCGATCCAGCAGGGTCTTCAGCTGCCCGCACAGCGAATAGAAATACACGGGGCTGGCAAAAGCGATCACCTCGGCCTGCTGCATGCGCGGCAGGATGTCATCCATATCGTCCCGGAGGATGCAGTGCTGCGTTTTCTGACACCCGAGACAGCCCTTGCAAAAACCGATCTTTTTGTCATGCAGGTTTATCTTTTCCACGGTATGACCGGCTTCCCGAGCTCCCTCGATAAAGGCATCGGCCAGCAGATCAGAATTGCCCATCCGGCGAGGGCTGGAAGAAATGACGAGGACTTTTTTCCCACTCATGGATCTTTCTCCTTTTGGCTCTGACCGGGACACAGACAGATGACAGCGGCCGGCCACGTGAACGGGCAGATGGTCTTCTTTGAAGGCCCGTTCGTCAACCGTTTTTCATCAAAAGTTCCGGGGACGACCGCCGTGCCTTCCTCTCCCCTTCTGTCCTTCCCGGGCCGGATCAAAGATTCTCCCCGCCCCTGCTCCGTAATCTCCGGGAGCCGGGGAGCCCGGCAGTCATATCCTTTGCTGTTTTTGCCCGCCGCGCGGAGCACCCTGTAAGGATGCAGGATACAAAAACAGCCCCTTCTCAGGGGCTGTTCATGGAGCATGGTTGCAGCTGTCGGGCGACTAGGCTTTGTTGCCGCCATCCAGCTTGTTACGAACCTGACGGCACAATCCCATCAGCGCGTCGTATTCATGCCGCCGCACCTGGGCCCGGGCCAGCAGGCGCCGCCACGGCATCAGGAAATAATCCGGGTTGTCCCCGTGCAGGCAATCCAGACGCAGCAGCATGTCCTTCAGATTGTCCAGCAGACGCTCGTAGTCGGCAGAGGAGATGACGCGGCCGGAGCCGCCCTCCGCCGGAGCCTTTTCCCCGGCAGCCTCATGCTGGCGGGCCCGTACGGCCTTGGCGCACTCATACAGCAGCAGCAATACCGACTGCGCCAGATTGAGGGAGCTGGCCTCGGGATTGGTGGGGATGGTCACCAGCCGCTGGCAATGCTGGATGGCATCATTATCCAGCCCCCGATCCTCAGGGCCGAACACGATGGCGACCTTTTCTCCCCGCTCCAGGGCCTGGGCCACTTCTCCCGCGGCCCGCTCGGGGGAAAGCAGGGAACGCCGCCAGCCACCTGTCCGGGCCGTCGTCCCGATGACCAGCGAGCAATCCGCCACGGCAGCCGACACGTCCGGTAGGACCTGGACGTCATCCAGCACGCCCTGCCCTTTGGGAGTGGCCAGAGGACGGGCTTTTTCCCTGTCCCAGCGCTCCGGCGCCACCAGACGGATGCTGTGGCTGCCCATATTCACACAGGCGCGGGCAGCCATGCCGATATTCTCGGGAAAGCGCGTCTGAACCAAAACAACTTGTAACAAATCCAGTGACATGATCACCTCAACACAGCCAGTTCTTCAGCAGCATCACGACCTGCCCGGGTTCCGGCACCACAGGACGCAACGGCGGCGGTACTGGGGCCATATCCGGCCAGATGCGGTGGGCCGTCAGCACGACCATTGCGCTGCCCGTACCCAGTTTGCAGACCGTTCCCAGAAAACGCCCCATCATGGTGCCGAAGGCCGCATCAAAGGCCTCCTTGCCGGGACGGCCACGCAGCAGTTCCATGACCAGGCAGCCCAGCCAGGCGCCCACCAGAGCCCCGATGAACGCCCCCAGCCCGAAAAAGAGCGGTGCCAGAAAGATGGCCCCGGCGATGGCCCCCACCATACCGGCCACGGTGCCGGACGTGCTGGAGCCGTGCCGTTTGGCATTCATGACCTGCACGCCCATTTCCAGCACCTCGCCCAGGACAGCCAGGCCCAGGAACATGATCCAGAACCAGACATCCAGGGCCCCGGCGGCCGGGTGCAGGAACTTCCACAGCACCACCAGCAGCACCACCACCCAGTTGGCGGGCAGGCCAAGGATGTTGAGCAGCAGGATCAGCCCCAGCAGGACGATGAACGCATAGGCCAGGCTGAACGAGGCCAGCGCGATGAATCCTTCCATACAGGCTACTTCTTGACGCGGTTGTCGTACACGCGCACGGCCTTGCCTTCGCTGCTGGGCAGGCTGTTACTCTGCACCAGTTCCACGCGCGGCGTCACCAGGATCTCGTCACGCAGCCGCTGGGCAATGGTCTTCTGCAGGCCCTGCAGGCAGCGCATGTCTTCCACGAAGTACTCGTCGCGGATCTCCACCTGCACGCGCATGACGTCGCCGATACCGTCGTTCTCCAGCAGGATGCAGTAGTTCTGCCCCACTTCGGGGAAGGTCATGATGACCTGTTCGATCTGCATGGGATAGACGTTGACGCCCTTGATGATGAACATGTCGTCCGCGCGGCCCAGGATGCGGTCGATGCGGCGATGATGACGGCCGCAGGAGCATTCCCCGGGCAGGAAGCGGGTCAGGTCGCGGGTCCGGTAACGCAGGATGGGCATGCCCTGACGGCACAGGCAGGTCATGACCAGTTCGCCGATCTCGCCGTCGGGCACGGGCTCGCCGGTCTTGGGATCCACAATCTCCGGCAGGTAGGCGTCTTCCCAGACATGCAGGCCGTTCTGGTTCTGGCATTCAAAGGCCACGCCCGGGCCGTTCATCTCGGAGAGGCCGTAGGAGTTGTAGGCCTTCATGTCGAAAAGTTCTTCGATGCGGCGCCGGAATTCCACCGTATAGGGCTCGGCCCCCACCACGGCGATGCGCAGGGGGAAGTCGCGCGGGTCCTCACCCATATTGCGCAGATGTTCGCCAAGGATGAGCGCATAGGACGGCAGGATGTGGGCGACCGTGGTCTTGAAGTCCTTGGCCAGCTTGATCTGGCGGCGCGAGTTGCCGGGACCGGCCGGGATGGTCATGCAGCCCAAGCGCTCGGCACCGAAATGGATCCCCAGGCCCCCGGTGAACAGGCCGTAACCGGACATGTTCTGGAACACGTCGTCACGGCGTACGCCTACCATATAAAGGCAGCGGGCCATCAGATCGGCCCAGCTATTGATGTCGTTCTGCGTATGGCAGATGGCCACAGGACTGCCCGTGGTACCACTGGAGCAGTGCATGCGCACGATCTCGCTGCGCGGTACGCACAGGAGCCCCGTGGGATACTGGTCCCGCAGATCCTGCTTGGTGGTGAAGGGGATGCGCCGGATGTCGTCCAGCGACGTGATGCTCTCGGGCGTCACACCGGCTTCATCCAGACGGCGGCGATAGAACTCGCTCTTGCGCACATGGGCCACGGTGGCCTTGAGGCGCGTCAGCTGGGTGTGTTCGATCTGGTCCCTGCTCCACAATTCCGCTGCATCGAAAACTTCCATGTCAAAACCTTATTGCTGCTTGTCCATCTTGAATTACAAACGCCCGGCGGCGTCGCCCCTGTGCGCCCATCCCCAGAGCAGGCCAAAACAGCCTGCCAGCATCATATCGCCATACGGGGCCAGGAACTGTCCCTGTCCCTGCAAAAATTCCCGCTTCGGTCCCAGTATATAGGTGGGTTCGTAGCCTCCGGCCTCCTCACAGTAGGGACCGAATGCCGTCCCGTGCCCTCCGTGTGCAAGGACCTCCTCGCACGGCAGCCAGGAACGCCGGAACTGCTCAAGATCCGCAAGGTATTCCTGCAGGGTACGCATGCCGGTATGATGCTCGTAGATGCCGCGGACCTGCCCCTGATAGACCAGCGCCGCCACCGTATGGCTGTTGCCCACATTGATGATGGTGATCCCTTCGCGCCAGCTCCGCTTCATGACTTCCGGCACGCACAAGGCGCCCAGCAGGGCACAGGTCCCCGTATCCGCCACCGGGCCGCCAGTCTTTTTCTGCAAGGCCAGCAGACGGGTGCATTCCGCCGGCGGCTGTTCGTAGATCCAGTTGGCCGGCAGGGCCGATGCCTGCAGCAGGGCCGTCCAAGCCTGCATGCGTCCCATGCGGTTGCCGTTGGGGTGAAAACCATGATCCTGACAGCCCGCCAGTACCAGATGCGGCAACGGGAGCCCGGCCTGCCGCAGCAGTCCGGCAAAAAATTCCGGGGAATAATCGGAAAGAGGCACCGGCACGGCACCGGCCGGACACTGCTCCGCTACCTGGACGCCCATGCTGCGGACGACTTCAGGGTTGTCGTGCAGGGCGCTGGCAGCACTGGCGGTACTGTAGACAGCATAACCCGCCTTGATGTGGTCACGTACGGCAAGGCCAAAGCCGCCACCGATATTTTCACCGTACAGCCATACCGGCTGCTTGAGCAGGGTCAGCTCACGAATGCGCTGCGCGGCCAGACGGGCCGGTGAAGGCAGGACGAAGCGTGGCCAGTTGTGGACTTCCAGTCCCGGACGGGCCAAAAGGACATCCTGGGTGTCGCTGCCGATATCGACACAAAGGACAGGACCTGTTTTTTGTAAAAAAGTACGAACACCGTCATCCATGGTTTTTCTCCAGGCCAAACAATAGCAAAGTTTGCCGTTTCTTGGTGTACCGGTTAGCCGGGCCCAAGGCAAGCCCCCAGCCTTTCCGACAGGGCTGCTCAAAAAAATTTTTCCAAAAATGCAAAAAAGTTCTTGCCAAGCCACCCTGTTTTCTGTATCACTCCACTTGTGCCGAGGTGGTGGAATTGGTAGACACGCTATCTTGAGGTGGTAGTGGCAACCGCCGTGCGGGTTCGATTCCCGCCCTCGGCACCAGCAAGACATCAAGGGTTGTGGCAACTAGCCGCAACCCTTTCTTTTTTGGTTGTTTCGAGCAGCGCAGCAAGCCCAGCCCGTCCCCTGTTTTTCCTACCTTTACGAATTTGGGTCAAACAGGTGGTACAAAAGGTGCCTCAAATGCCATCCGCTGCCGCTTCTTCCGCTCACCCGCACGGCACTTGCCACTCCCACCCAATAACCCGCCGTTCCGGTCAGCATCTTCTTTGTGTGGGCCGCATCTTCTATTTTCGTTGTGCTCTGCCTGCTGCTGCCAAAAAACGTCTGGGGAATGCCGAGATACGCCTGAGCCTGGGAACATGTTTCCGTCAGGAAGCCAAGCTGCTTGCCTGCCGGCTTTTTGCCTTGCTGCATGCTTCGTTACCTGGCGTACCTGATCTTCCCACGCTGCGGCATATCCTTATCCGGCATCTGTCTTCCATGCAGGGAAAGGATGTCAGTGAATACGGGAAACGTGGTCCCCGAAAAACGGCTCTGCCCTGCTCTTTTTCCCAACCACCAGCAATGACGGTCACAAACAGTATGGATGCAAGAGATGCGAGAGGCTTCACGGCTCCTTCTTTTGCTTGTGATCGGCAACCTGCATCATCGGCCACAGGAGCCACTCCATCTGCCAGGAAACCTGTTTGTCAGGATACCTGTCTTCATCCACTATCCCAACAAGTTACAGCAAAAATTTCCCAGCTTTCCACAACGATATTTCCTGGGAAACACGTAGCTGCCATATCACCTGACGGGGCTTTGGCTTCCTCTTCGACTACTTCCTGTTCCGCTGAAAACAGTATCAGGACAGACCATCCTCACGGGATGCTCTGCCCTGATACCTTGCTGTTATTGCGTGAAGAACTTTTGTCCCGAAATAATCTGAACCCGGATACCATTCGTGAAATCTTCAAGCGATACTTGAATAACTATGCTCCTGTCACTGTAGCTGCGGAACCTGAAACCTCACCGGTACACGTTTCCCGTAAAAAACGGGGGATTCGACTTTCCACTTTCATCCGGCGCTATACAGAGAGCAAGCTGGCGGATAAGCGTTGGACGGCAGATAATTTGACTACTCAGCAAGGACGACTGGAAACCCTGATAGAGATCCTGGGAGACAGGGATATCCTTCAGCTGCAACGAGATGACCTGCGATATTATCGGGATACGCTACGCAAACTTCCTCCCAACAGGAAAAAATCTCCGCTGTACAAGGGGAAAAGCATCTCGCAAATACTGGCCATGTCTCCTGCAACCACCCTCAGCATCAAAACCGTCAATGTGACTGTGGAAGCTGTCGCCAGCATGTTTGAATGGGGCATCCGTGAGGGACTGCTCACTACAAACCCTGCGAAAGCCTTGCAAATCAAGGATACACGACGAGATATCGAGTTACGAGAAGCTTTCACACAAGAGGACATCACCCTGCTCTTTTCTCCCAAGACATTCACGGAAAGCAGCGTCAAGCATCCTTCCTTCTACTGGGCTCCGCTTATTGGGCTCTATACTGGTATGCGCCTTGAGGAAATATGCCAACTGCACTGTTCTGATATCCGGCAGGAGCAGAACATCTGGTATATCGATATCAACACTGACCATCACGACAAGCGCCTCAAGAACAGAAATGCATTCCGCAAGATACCTATACACAATGATCTGCTAGCCTATGGTTTTATCAAATATGTTGATAAGATGAAGCTGAATGGCCAGGAACGCCTTTTCCCGGAGCTGCGTAAAACTGAGAAATGTCCCAAGTACGGTCATATGGTCAGTAATTTCTTCAGTCGATATATTGAACGCTGTGGAATCACAGGAAAAAAGAGTTTTCATTCTCTACGCCATACGTTCAGTGACTTCTTCAAACGCCTCAACCTGCATACAGATGTGTTTCGGCAGATCTTCGGTCACGAGATTCCCCACCTGGCTACACGACAATACGGGAGCGAGTTTCCTGTCAGCCAATGCTATCAGGAGATAATCAGCCATTTGGATGTACACAAAAAATGAAAGCCAGCTCGGGGAGGGATATTCCCTCCCCAAGCAGGCTATAATAGTATTTATCCAGACAGTTAGTTGCTATCCTTGCACTCGTCCATGATGACTTTGATAGCTCTCAGCACAGCAATGGCGATGAGGACCCATCCTGTTGCGGAGATAGCTTTCACTTCCTCAGTCATAACGCGTCTCCCTGAGCAAAGCATGTTGCAGCACTTCGAAAAGGGCTGGTGAAAGTTCCTCGAATCTGGAGATGACCCTGCTGCTGGTATCCGGCAAGAGACTTGAAATACAGTCGAATTTCATGCCTATGCCGTAAACCTCCACACCAGTCTTCCTCAGTGCTTCCAGTGCCTGCAAACATTGGGTCACGTCATCAGGAACACCATCTGTCAGGATCAGCACGACCTTTCTGGTTTCCCTGAGTATGAACATCTGGCGCATGACCCACCAAAGAGCTTCCGCCAGAGGAGTTCCTCCATGAGCCTGCATCTGCATCCTGTCAGTCATTTTCTGCCCATGTCTGACCAGGGGGAACACACCGATCTTCCCATCTCTGTAGGCTGGAAAGGAAGTGATCCCAAGGGATATCCCGGACAGATGTTCCAATGCCTTACCCACAGCATAGCAGGCTTGTACTGCCAGTTTGATGGATTCACCGTGCATACTCCCACTACTGTCCAGGAGGATATGCACTGCGGTATCAAGTTTGTGTACGCTGGCCCTTTTCTGGAAAACCCTGGTACTTCCCGTACTCAGTCGGTACAGCTTTCCTGTCTCCAGTTTACCCTGCCTGCCGGAAATAGCATGACGCAGAGTATGTGCCTGGAGCATACCCAGCATTCTGGCTTTCAGAGCCGTTGCCATGCGCACAGCTTTTTCCCTGTCCTGATCCGGTAACAGATGCACCTCACAAGAGCCTTCCACAGCCATCTCGACCTTTCTTCCAGAGTCTCCCGCTGCATGTGCTTCCAGTTGCTTCCCCAGCCAATTCCCCATGTCTACTGGCATTGACGGGATACCTGAAAGAATATCCTGCTCTGTTTCCCCTGCCGGTGAGCATGAGTTTTCCGCAGATGATGTCCCATGAGTTGAAGCCTCGGGTGTGCTTGCTTCGCTGCCTTTTTCCGATGCGGAGGTGTTTTCCGTCTGGGTTCCACTCTCCTGGTGTTGTTCCTCCTGTGACGGGGATTTCCAGGACTTGAGGCAATGTGCCAACTGGCGGGCATAATGGATGGCACTGGACGTATCTGGGCATTCCTGCCTGATTTGTGCAAGGATGAGATCCAGAGACTGTCGCATACCGGGGAAGTGAGTATCCAGAGAGGTCATTTCCTCTCCCAGCGGTTGTGACACTTCAGGGACATCCCAGGAACGCACTGTCAGCAGCACATAGTTCAAAACAGAAAGAGCGGGGGATCTTTCCCCCGCTCTTTCTTTGGTCGCATCTTCCACGAAGAACCGGTGTATCAGCTCGTGGAAATTGTGCCTGCATCCCGGGAATACCGCAGCCAGTCTGTTTTCCACCCTCCAGTCTTCGATGGCATTGAACAGATTTTTCGTCACCGCATCCAGAGCAGCCTCCTTAAATGCCTTGAAATCCGTATACCGGATATGGGCAGATTCATGGTCGATAAAGCCCCTGACCAGAAGCAGCAGCTCTTCCCCACAGTCTACAGGCAATGACGGTAACTGGATCATGTTCCCATCCGTACAGGCATCAGACCCACCAATACGCACATGCACACCATAGGTATTCCCAAGTACGGAAGCCAGAAGAGGCAAACAGCCCAGGATATCTTTCTCTCGCAGCTGCATCACCATAACCCCATGCTAGGAATCTCAGGAAGTACCGGTGCGGAAACGACTTCCGGCAACACAGGCAACTCAGCAGTCCCGAAAGGATTGTCCTCATCCGGCTGAACGCTTTCATCCTTTTTGAGCAACGCATCCAGAACGGAACCGGTCGAATTTCCTTCGATGACTTTCTGGGCATGAAGGATGAGCGCATGACTGTCCTTGAGAAGACAGACAAGACCTTGCAGGAGGATCAAATCGCTTCCCGTGATATTCCCTCTTTTGGGCATTCTATCCAGAGCGGACTGGATGATATCAGCCACAGGGCTCACATGAGGTTCCACAAAGCTGAGGCCTACCAGTTTGGATTGGAGAGTGCGCAAAGGTGACAGGGCCTTGTGAGTCACTTCTGTTCTTCCCTCATAAACACGCTTCCAGATATCCTTTGCAGTCCGGGACAGATCATCGAAAAGAGTGTTACCGAGCCCTTCCACTTCTTCCGCCAGACCAGATTCCAGCACAGCTTTTTCATCAGGATGCTGCTCCAGGGGGGATACCTTGTACAGCTGCCAGCGAAAGTCCATGCGAGCCCGAACATATTCAGGACTTACCGTGGAATCTCGGATGATTTCCGACCACTGGGAATGCTTGTCTATCCAGGCTTTGACGGATTCATCATAATCCGCCAGGAATGCTTCTTTTTCCCGCAGGAATTCGTCTCGGATGGCCACCAGTTCCTGGATGATGGCACCAGCTTTCTCTTCCGGGATAGCCCAACCAGACATGAAACGTACTCCATGTCTGTCCAGAAAACTGAAAGCACGGGCTTTCAAGGTGGAGAAAATCTTCAACGAACTGGGATCGGCGATACGCTTGGAACCCAAAGAAGCCAGGTCTTCGGGAGGAAGTTCAGCGCCACCGAAGTCTTCCACGGTCATTTTTTTCCGAGCTGACCAGAGACTGATATCCAGGTTCAGAGCCAGCAGATTGTCCAGGATGCGGATATCGGAAATGATCTGGGTCATATGATCCTCCTAAATTGAGCTTTTGGTTTTGATGAGGGCATACCCTTCACGCAATTTTTTGGCGGCTCGGGATGTCAGTTCCAGTATGGGGCTTTTGTCCTTGCAGGTATCCACAGGAACGAAATGCTGCTGTCCGCTTTGTCCAGAATGTCCCCAGGTAATGGTCAGTCCTTCAGCACCAGCATCGCCTACCCAATCCTTGGTCAGAGTTTGCCCATCCAGTACGTATTCCTTGCGCAGGAAAATACGGGGATAGGGAACAGCACTACTCCGCTGGCAATGCAGCTTCACGAACCCGAGTGCTTCCTCTCCCATGAGCAGATCACTTCCATTCCCTGTTAGATGCGGAAACATGCGTTGAGCCAGTTCATGCAGCATGGCTCTGGTCTCACGTGAAGCCCTGTAGGCAAGAGCTCTGTCCAAAGCATATGTCACCGGCTGGATTCCCTGTTTTGCCAGTGGCTGGAAACGCAAGGTCAAAGCGCCCCAGCGCAAAAGACTGCGCGTGGAGAACGTAATCTCGATGCTGCCGCTCAGAGTGCTTCCACTCACCTCTCCCATGAACAACCTGCGGACTTCATTGGCATAGTCTACCATCGTTTCACACAGGGATACGGGCAACGCCGGATAGCGATCCCGTAAGAGCTTCTTTTCCACAGAGGGATCAGGGTAGCCCATCTCGCAAAGGATGAATCGATCCGTGAAAGCCAGGTTCTGTCGCTGAGTTCCCTGGTAAAGACCGGTGTCATCCCCTGCGCCATTGGTATTGGCTGTAGCCACGAATCGGAACATAGGATGAGGGATGATGAGTTCCCCACCATTTTCCGGGATACACAGAGGAGAACCGTCCAGGATGCCATGCAGTCCTGCTGCGACTTCCGGTGAAGCCATATCCAGCTCATTGACCAGACAGATGCCTCCGTAACGCATAGCAAGCGCAAGTGGTCCGTATTCGTAGGACATACTCCCTTCATGCACGGTCAAATGTCCTGTGAGATCAGCGAACTCCAACCTGCCGTGTCCCGTCACTTCGAACAGGGGATAGTTCAAGCGTGCAGCCAGTTGTTTGACACACGATGTTTTCCCACAACCGGAAGGGCCAAAGATGTACAGGGGTTCCTCCGGGGAAAGCAGCCAGACGATGATGTCCCTGCTGGATTCATGGAACAGGTAATTGGGGTCCAGCCTGGGGGTATACAGAGAGGGGGTGGCATATCCCTTGATGGGAGTACCGGAAGGATTGCCGCTAAAAATCTGACCAGCATCCAGTTCGATGACCTGAAGCCGGCTCAATTCGTCTGATATGGTTTGCATCGTCATCTCCTTGAACAAAAAGGCCCCTGATCCGTTGAAGAATCAGGGGCCTTTTTCGTTGTATCTGGCGGTGATTTGGGGGAATTGTTTCCTGCTATCGGGATACCTGAGAGCCTTGGCATCGCTGCTCCATGTTTTCCAGTATAGGCAATGACGTTTTCTCTATGTGCCCGTCAGGATAACGCAAAACATAGTGCCCATCCTGGTCGATATAGTTCAGCGGTATTCCCTTCTCGAGTTCTTTTTGCAGGATAATATGCTGATTTTCCACAGCAGTTTCAACAAGCTCTTCCAACGTCAGAGGCATGTCAAACTCCTGTTGCCATCATGGCTGTTTGAAGATTCCTTAGGAGATTGTGACGTAAGAGGGCGTCACAGGCAAGATACCTCCCCTACCCTTCAATAGCTTCTCTCATGGAGATGCCACGGGACACCTCCATCTCAAAAGGATTCTCGCACCAGCTACCGTCTGTCTCCACATCATCGAATTCCTCTCCAATCCGAATGAAGTAGAAGTCCTGGGCATCAAGTTCGTTGAGCTGTGCTTGCAGCCAGTTGATCTCGGGAAACGTGCTGTACCACTTGGTCCAGTTCCAGAACCAGAGCTGATCGCCTTCTTTGCTCGTGTAGTGGGTATCCGCATGCGCCAACAGGTTTTCGACAACTGTGCGCAGTTCCGAATCTTCCAGCGTTGTCAGTTTTCCAGTGAGCTGATTATAGCCTGCGGCAGAAATGGTGAGGCCAATTTCAGAGTAGTATCCCATGATGTCTCCTTACATGGTGAGGGGGTTAGTGGATGGGAGTGATGGACAAACGGGCAACAGGCTTTCCTTCCTGCTCATGCCGCTGGAACAATGCGTCCACATCGATATGATCAAGACCTTCCTCATGGAAGATATGCGCCAATTCCTGTGCCAATCCCTTGCGATCCAAAGTACGTCGGCCAGATGACATACCCAGACGAAAACGATGCTGTCCTGTACTTATCCAATCCGTAGTGGATGCGAGTTGATGCGCCTGTTTGAGAGCGCTTTCGATCTCCTTGATACGGATATCCAGGGTGGAACGTTCTTCCTTGAGCTGTTCAAGTCTGGTCACAGCAGGTTCCCATTGCGGTTGAAAATCCCCCTGACGGAATTTGGGACATCCCTCATTGAATGAGCAGGTAGCGCACAGAAGATGGAATCCCCTGGCATAACGGAGAGCATCCAGTTCACGCTGCTGTTGTCTACATGAACAGGTCTCCTGCCAGAATTGTTCAGCCGTTTTGCCTACAACTTCCAAGGTCTCTTTTCCCGAAACAAATGGGCCAAATGCCCGACAGTCTTTCATGGATAGGTAGAGCAACCAGCCTTCCAGATCGATTCCCTCTGGAGTATCCGGCATAACCAGTCCCCATTGCAGCTTGCATATCTCCGGAAAGGTTCGGGCATGGCATATCTGTTCCCCGGAAGTGTTCCTCACGGAGAAAACAGGTTGATGCCACAAGGCAGCCAGAAGACTCGTTTGACCTTTGACCTGGATCAGATGTGATGGGTATGGTTCTGTAGGAATGTTTTCCGTACTTTTTACCTCCAGAATACGAACCGCCTTCCTGGGGGAATCCCATACCAAGGTGAAATCCAGATGTGCCCGGATGGGTGTATCCTTATATATCCAGTCGATCTCCAGCTGAGGGAGAACACGCAGGCCAAGCGCAGATAATCCTTCCCCGATACCCTGTTCAAACCAGTGACCACGTTGCAGAGGAAGCAGGCGATCAAGGTTTTCCGGCTCAGGAAAGATCCTGGAAGCCACCGCAGCCCGGGGACATTCCAGATACTTGCCCACATCGCTCATACCGACATATGAGGTACGATCTCCAAGCATGGCATGCGTCTGGGAACGTGAAGAAACGAGAAAGCCCTGCCGGATCACTTCCAGCAGGGCTTTCTCCCGTACAAGAGATGAAGGGGCCATGTTCTCTCCTTCAGGTTAGGCAGTTCCGGCATACTTCCACCAGAACTTGCGCTGTGCATTCCAACGAAAACCAGCACCCGAAAGTATCTCACTGCGAGTCTGGGTATCTCCTGTCGCCACGATGCACTCCCTTCCATCCTGTGCGTTGACTATCTGATAGCTCACGCCATCCAGCTGGGGAAGATCAGCAAAAGGTCCATACTTCCGTTTTGAGGTGCCTGAATTTTTATCCGCTTGTGTTCGCCTATCTTGAAAGCCTTTTTGCACCTGAGCCCCGTTTCTAGGCTGTTTCACGCGTCCAGATGTTTTAGGTTGCATTTTTGCGGCTTCTCCATCGTCATCCTCCTCTGTGATTATGCCCAGCATGGCTGTCAGAGCATACCGTCTGGCATAGGTGATGGCACTGCCCATCCCCTGCGGATCAGCTTTTGGCAGAGGAACGACTGCCAATGAGCTTTGCCACTGACCGGATTCCGCATGTGTGAGTTTCGTCAGCAAACCGATATGTCCCGGACCAAGCTCCACAGGTGCAGGAACAGGAAGCTGGGTCATCCAGATACCATGTGCAAGAAGGACATCACGGCAAGCCTCCATGACTGAGTTGAGCGTGGCGTAATTGCTTCGGGTGAAAGGATTGGTGCCATCTCTGGCCGCAGGCAACAATTCGCGCTGTACCGCGATAAGAGCCTTGGCCAGTTCCGATATTTCAGCAGAACAATATTCCAGCATGAGACCTCCCTACGGAAAAAAAGAAGCCCCGGAAGATGAATCCTCCGAGGCCACATGTGTTTCTTTTTGATAATATATATATGAAATTTTTTGATTTCTTTATTTCAAACGCTGGATGATCTTTTCCGCAAGGAAAATGATTTCACTCCTGGTGACGGTCGGCAGTTCTTCCTGCTTCGGGGACGAAAAGCTGATCCGGTATTTCTCCAGATCTTCCTGGGTCATAAACAGCTCGGCGACAGAACATTCCAGGATTTCAGCGATCTCTTCCAACCGTTGAAAGCGAGGAGCGACAAGGCCACGTTCGATTCTGGAAAGCGAATCTGCTCCCATCCCCAAACGCTCGGCAAAGGCCGCCTGATTCCATCCCAGCAGTTTTCGTCGTGCGGTAATGTTCGCACCTACTATGACCGCGAGTCGCTGCTTTTTCGTCCCAGCCACGTATCCCTCCATTTTTGCGTACAAAAATAAGGGAAAGCGCGGGCTTCAAAAACAGCATAAAAACCAATTCTTGACATTTTATACAATTATCACTACCGAAAATTAAAGCGAGGTATGGCTGCACACCCAAACTGTCACGCACAGACTGTTCAGCAACAATTTTAGGAGATCGTATATGGCTGAAATGTATATTAAATGTAACTGCTGTTATTACAAAGAAACTCTCAACAAGCGATTTTTCGTCAAAATCCTTGGTGGAGCCGTCAGCGGCTTCGGCTTTTATTCCTGGGTAGCATATCTTTTTGCCGGAACCGGTTTTGCTCTTGCAATTTGCGTCGCCATCGTCACTGGTGGAGTTGCTATGGCAGCTTTTTCTGACGAAATTGCTGAGTGGGTAAGTTCACGCTATGAATGTCCGGTATGTCATCAAAAAGATTGGAAAGTCGTCAAAGAATAACCCAGAATTCCAGACTAAATGAAAAGAGCCCGACTGGTCATCCCAGCCGGGCTCTTTTAGCAACTTATCCTTCCTGCCCCTCTTTTTCCATACGCTTCGCAGCTCTGGCTTCCTGGGCACGTCTGGCATTATCCGTCATCTTTGCGAGATATTCCCGAGCCATGAGTTTTTGTGTCGGCTCATAGCCACAAAGTTTTTTGTAGTCCTCTACGCTAATCTCGTGGTGGGCCAAGTGACGAGCAGTCAAAGTCAGAGCTTGCTTACCGCAAAGGCAACAGGTGATGCTTTTATCCGTAATGGCCGTAGCAGGAGCGAACTTCAGATCCGCCTGCGTATACTGCTTCTTCTGGGGAACAGGCTTCTTCTCGATTTCAGGGATCAACGCTACCTGCTTGACCGGAGCAGCCACAGGCTTAACAGGGGCTATAGGATCAGCCTGCTCCATGAGCCTTTTTTCGATCTCCATATTGAGGCGTTTGGCCTTCTCGTATTCAGCCATAACGTATTCGATAGGTTGATTACCATGTTTTGCAAAAATCGCTGCAAAAATATCCTTATCATCGAGTGCCATTTTTGTCTCCTTCCAAGTAAAATATAGGTGCCAGCTTTTTATGTCAAAAAAACTTTAATAAAAATATACTAAGCACAGATAATTAGCAATGAAAAAAGAAAGTATCCCCTTGCTTAAATCCTTGGAGAGTAGGCAGTGGACGGCCAGAGAAAAAGTCGGTATCCTTGCAAAAACAGGAGAAAGGATACCAGTTATTTTAAATATAGGAGCATATCGATTTTTCTTCTATTCGAATGAAGGAAATCCGACAAAAGCTCCGCATATCCATGTAAGAAGGCAGAATGGCGAAGCGACAATTTCTCTTGTTGAGCCCTATGCTGTGATGCTCAATGCAGGATTTCAGCACAGGAGCTGCGCAAATTTGCAAGCTCGTCCAGAAAAACGGGAGATCCTGAAGGGAGCCTACCATGACTCTTTCACCTAAGACAGTTTGGTTCGATGAGGATTCCATGTGGGGTGGTTTGAATGATGCCAGAGTGATTGGCGTTCCACTTGCTGGTTTCCTCGCCTGCTTAATGCGGCAAAGGCTGAACGGGAACAGTATGAACTAAGCTCTTTCGGGATCCACTGGGACCACTTGAATGAGGATATCTCTGTGGAGGGACTTCTTGCTGGGCAGGGTGATCTCACAAAGACTCCTACCCAAATAACTTAACTATTTGCAGGGATGACAGCAAAAAGGCTCCTGGACATCATCTGCCCAGGAGCCTTATCAGGCCAGATTCTTTATTTATTCGAATTCTGCAATCGTAAATTTCAGCTGCCGGCTATTTTCTCGCACTGTGCGCTGAAGTGCGGTATCAAATCCTTTAGGATTATCCGTTTCCGCCTGGATTTCCAAAGTGATGGTAACGGTGCTTCCCGAATATTCATCCAGATGCTGGATAACCTCATCAAAGATGGACTGGGTATCGACTTTCCCCATCATGGGATCTATGGACACATTGCCGATAAAACGGCGTACCACTTTTTCCCGGGTTGTGGCCTCTCCTGTTTTACCAGGTGTGGGACGCGGTTCTCCCCCACCGGAAGCTCCAGGGTTGGGCTGAGGACCTGTATCCCCACTGCTGATGGATGCCTGCTCTGCCTCATAAGCCACAGCGCGTTCAGAAGATATGAGCAACGTGGAGGAATCCAGAAGAACGAGGTGGGGTTTCCCGAAAATGAAGCCCAGGAATTTTCCTCCCTCCTCTCCCTGTGCAAGAGCAAAGAAATCACGGGATCCTGTAGCATCGCTCAATGT
The DNA here is from genome assembly GCF_012843875.1 of Desulfovibrio piger. Classification (GTDB taxonomy): domain Bacteria; phylum Desulfobacterota; class Desulfovibrionia; order Desulfovibrionales; family Desulfovibrionaceae; genus Desulfovibrio. The sequence continues at coordinate 18,035 of NZ_JABAFY010000020.1, forward strand.
CTGCGTAAAAACCCCCTTGTTGCTCAGGCGTGGCAGATAGAGATAACGACACGTTGCCTGCCAGACATCCAAAGCTTTTTGCAGGGATACGCCATTCTTCCAGAACCAGTTCTCCAGCTCATTCTTGAGGTGAATGGGTGCCCAGCGTTCGATGACGAGCTCGTTTTCGCGCAATTGCCGCTCGATCTCATCCATCAGCTTGGTCGCACCACTGGGGATGGCGATTTTTTCCCAACGTGTCTCAGCCAGATTCTGCTTGCCGCAGTAAGGCACCAAAAGCCACTTGAAGGCTTCCGTAACGGAACACTTGGCAACGTTGAACGCATTTTCCGCAGATTTCTGGACATTTTTGATCTGGAGCGTATCCAGCACCAACCGCTCTTCCGAACTGTCCGCAAGGATGGACTGCCATGCCAGATAGGTTTTGATCTGATCGACAAGCCGGGAAATCGTATCGTATTCCGGTGCCAAGAAGATGAGCCGGTTCCGGTTTTGCCGTGGCAGATCCCCCCGCTGTTCCAGAATGGCCTGGGCCGCAGCTTGGGCATTGTTGTCTATGGTCTTGCTATAGGCATCACGTGGGGGCAGAACCACCAAGCGCAACTGCTCATCATCAGGGATATCACTGGCAGGAGCAAAGATGTGGCGTGCGGCAAACATCCCCTGTCTCAAACTCGTATGCAAACACTTCTTGATAAAGGGCAAGGCCTCTTCCATCCCATAGCGTCCCTTGCGGTCTTCCATCTCCCGACGCAGGTTGGGATGTACATTGAACCAGTATTTGTCATTCTCCGAATTCAGATAATACAGCCTGTCCTGCAAGCGCTGAAGAGAATCACGGAACAAGGCGATGGCAGTGGACGGCAGGGCTGCCCCCAGATAAACGCGCTTCTCGTCGATACCCCGATACGCGTTACCACTGCCCAAATTACCCGCTGCAGCTGAGCCCAGAAAAATGGTACGCGCCACTCTGCGGCAGGACTGGATATTGCCAAAACGCGGCTGCGACATATCCAGCTGTACAGGTTGGGCATTATCCCCATCGATATCTTTGTCCACTACGGGGTCCCAGCCTTGCGGCAGGTAGTAGATGATGTCTGCTCGCGTTCCGGTATCATACAGGGGCAGGCTTCCGGGCATGATAAGGGGATCACTGCTGCTGTCTTTCCACAGGCGATGGATGACCTTGGCCATGAACTTCAGCACGCCACGTGTACGCTGGAAATGATCCAGGGAAGACCAGTCTTCATACAGGCGGTCAAAAACTTCCGGATGGATGGGATAGGCCGCGCGCAACCTGGCGGCATAACGGCTTTCCTGGGTCTCCTGCGGGAACGAGTCGGGATTGGCAAGATAGAAATCCACAAAGGCCTTGCAGACTTCATCCGCAGCCTTTCTGTCGGTGACTTCGGCAAACAGACGGCGACGCACGACTTCAAAGGCTTCTTCCGCGCCCACAGGTTTCCACAGCGCCTGTACACGGCCAAAGGTATGGGAAAGCATCTCCAAAGCACGCTGTCCGTTGGCATCCCCGGCCTCTGTAGCGGACTCCGGCAAGGATGCCAGCAGGACAGCATTGGGGACCCCTTTCATGGCTTCTGTCAATGCCTGCACAAAGCTCAGATTGGACGAGAACGTCCCCCCGGACAACGGCTTTTCGCTGAATTGGCGGATATAGGCCACAGCTTCGTCCATGAGCACGATGCACGGTGCGGCCATGCGCAGCAATTTTTCCAGCACGTCCTTGCCAGGAGATGTCCCGGCCTTGTCCGAATCAGCCAGCAAAGCATAGCCTTCCGGCCCAACCAATTGCCACGCCAGCTCTCCCCACAGCGTATTGATGGCCAGACCATCGTGCTCCACAGGCTGATTGGGCGACATGCGGATACCATCAATGACCGCTATACGGGCACGAGGCAATTCCATCAGGCCAGCGGCATCCAGCAGCGCCGGAATCCCGGGCAGTTCACTCACAGGACAGGTAGCTGTAGCCAGGTGATAGACGGCCAGCAATGTATGGGTCTTGCCACCACCAAAGGCGGTCTGCAACTGGATGACAGGATCCCCTCCCTTTCCGGAAAGGCGCTGCAGCACGGAATGCAGCAGCAGCTTCATGCCTTCGGTAATGAAGGTACGCTGAAAGAAAAGCGCCGGATCCTGATATTCTTCCGTAGCTGTCCCACTGTGGACACGGGAAATATCCGCAGCAAATTCCGATTGCTGGAACGTACCGCGCAGAACATCCGAATGGGGCGTGACCAGTTCACGCCAAGGTTTGAGCATGGTCATGGCTGCACCGTCCACGGTATCTGTGAAGGCATGTCTTGGCTGCTGACAACAAGAGCGTGAGGATCAATAGCTTTAAATATCATCTTGAATTTTTTCTGCAAGTCTGCCGGAGTAAAGCTTTGAGGAAAAAGTTTTGATGGTTTTCTGGGCTGCTCTCCCTGAAAGACAACGCGAACTTTAGACACCTTGAGTGCGAACTTGGCAAATTGTTGTTCTCTGTCAGTGGAAGCATTGACGCTAGTCGGTAAGAGTGCTGCAAGCGTAGCGAAGACTTTCTGCCATATTTCTTCGTATAGCGGGAGAGATTTTTCTCGCCTTTTGCGACGAAAATCTTTTACTTCTATCAGCCAAAGTGTTGCCCCATTCGGGGAGATCGCCACGATATCGACTGCCTTGATTCCATCATGCATTTTGAGAAAATGGTTGCGATAAAACGTCAAGTCATCAAATTTCGTTGTTTTCCAACCAGTTGGGAAGACAAAAGACAGTCCATCTACATCTTCTTTGACAGGCATCTATTCCTCTCCGTAGGAAAGCTCCATATACCGATCAGACTGCTCGAGGTTGGCGTCTAGTGCAGCAATATCGCCGATATCGTTGGAACTGTCTCCCTGCTGGATCTCTACGACGCCATCTTCGGCAAAGTGCAGACCAAAATAACGCGCATTCTGTAATTGCTGCTTTTCCTGCAATATTTCCAACTCGCGCAGAAGGAAAAGGCTGTGTGTAGCTATTGTGACCTGCATAATCTTACTGAGTTCCACCAGAATTTTTGCCAACTTTGCCAGCAAGCGCGGATTCAGATTGGCCTCTGGCTCATCCCAGAAAAGGGCAGAACTTTTACGCAGCTCGCCATTCATCATCAAGTAGGCCAACATCCCAAGCTTTCGCAGGCCCTCAGCAACAAGCTGCGCCTCAAATTGTCCGGCACCGTTTTTGGCCAGGAGGTAAAATCGATTTTCCTTTTTTACAACGGAAAATTTAATGATATCTTCAAGATCATCAATGAAGTTGGACGTATCCCCCGGACGTTTGCCGCGCAGCGGCGCAGGATTGAGTGCTTTGCTCAATGCCAGGTAGGTGCCATCAAAAGCCAGCTCTCTTTTTTCCAAGGCACCTTGAAACCCTTCAAAAATAGAAAGAATTTCCTTTGGCGGGATAAAAAGTGTCGAGGACGACAGCTGTTCATACTGGAACGGGCTTGCCAATGATACCTTTTCAGAATGGCGAGTGGAAAAGGAAAATTGCAACTTTCCTTTCTTGCCCCATAGACTTTCAATAGAAGCGGTTGAATGACCGTGAACGCGCGAAGCCAGTCGCCCCAGTGTTTCCGGTCGGAAAATATCAACAAGACTCTGTTTAAACGAGCGTTCTGCCACTTCATTGGGCGGTATTTTTTCGCCAAAGGATTCCAGGGTACAAAGAATGGCATATCCTAGCTTCAGTAAATGGCTCTTGCCCGTGCCGTTTTCGCCAATGATGACATTGAGGCCCGGCGAAAATTTCAGCCTGGCTTCTTTGAATACCGTAAAATTCTGAAGTTTCAGTGTCTTGAGCATTAATTATTCTCCTTACAGCAGCGAACCCTGTTCAGGCTGCGGCACAGATGCCTGGAGCGACGCCTGTTCGATATCTGACCAGGCGACCACAAGTTCATTGTAGGCGCGGGCATCGTCCGCCCAGCCTTTACGTTCACACAGGGTATACAAGCGATAGGCCAGAGCGCGTATGGCGCCGGTCTGCGTGCCGCAACGAGCCAGCAACGCACCGGCGGCCCCTTCCCCATGCAGGTTCAAATGGCGGATCAGTTGGTGCAGGGATTCCCAGACAGGCTTGCGTGCATCATGCACAGGGTCCCAGCCATCCGGCATTTCCTGCCAGCGCAACAGGCGTACCTCTCCCCCACCGGATTCAGCCACACCTGCCTGAGCCAGACCAGCAGCACTGGTGCCCTTGGCACGTGCCAGCACATCGGCTTCACCAAACTTGCCAGCCGCCCAGCCATTGGCTGCAAACCAGTCAAGGCAAAACATGGTATCATTGTCAAAGTCATCATCTTCGCCGAAGAAACGGTTGATGATGCGCAGGGCTGTCTTGACGCTCATGGGGGAACCATCCGCTTCCAGCACAGTTTTATATTTGCTGAACACAGCCATACCGGGACCGATGATGGCCTGGGAAAGGTCTACAGGTGCCACAGGAGAGTTGACGCCGCCACGCGTCATTTCTTCGAAGGCCACAGGCAGGACATCATTCAGCTCACGCAGAAATTCCCGGCGACTGATACTCGGCGCATCGTCAGGACGTTTGCGACAAACCAGCACGATGGATGAGGCAAGGGCATTGGTGCCGGAGCTGATCATGCGATTTCCCAGCTCAGTGCGCATAGGCCATGTCCCGCAAATGGCAAAGCCCGCCCGCAAGACAGCTTCCAGAAAAGTCTCCCAACCTGTACTGGACGTGCCAGAATCAACCTGTGTTTCTGACTGTTTGAAGGCATAGTAAATAGTGACCGGAAAAGCCGGATGCGCATGCTCCGCCAGATTGCGGATAGCCTGGCTCATACCCTGCAAAAAGAAGGCTTCCGCTTCTTCCTTATTTCCATGACGGTAAGGGGTAGCTACCAGCTCTTCCGTTTTGGGCACAGACATGGTGCCATACAATCCTGGGAAAATTGACCGTAACGTGCGACGCATCCAGACATAAAAAAAGTCAGATAAATCTGCATAGCCGATATTATCATAGTACGGAGGGTCTGTTGACACTATCTTTCTTAAACTTACATTCTGTGTCTGAGCATCAATTTGCACTGCACTAGCAGGAACATTTTGAGGAAGGCTTTGAAATGATTTAACAAGATTTGAAAGACTTGTTCCGTAGTCGCCAGCAGCTCCTGCAAATACATTATTTTCAGCAAAATCCCAAATCATAGGAATTGCTTGTCTTCCAAATAAATTTCGAACTTGAGTTTTTGTCACCTCCCAACGACAAAGTGCATTACAAATATCAGTAAGGCGACTAACTGCCAGCCCTAGATACACCCCAACAGCCTCGGCATAGGCTTGTGCACCCGTACCGCCAGCTTCCAATCCCAGGCCGTCATCACCCATACCAGCAGCAAGGGCATCCTGATGGCAACGGATGATGGCTTCCTGAACCAGGTCAGAAAAAGTCGTCAACGCCACAAGCTGACGCGGTGTGAAGAGGTCGCCCCACTCTTTCAGGCCGTAAGGAACACAGGTTCCACCAGTCAATCGACTAGGAACTTCTCCATGAGGTCTCCACTGAGGCATGGCCGTACTGGCGAGTTCTTCTTGCTCTGGTAAAGGCGAAAGATAGACACGCCCTCTTTTTCCTTCAGCCACGATAGCCATGAGCCTCGCCCCAATTCTCTGGACTTGCCCTTCTGCTTTGATATATTTTCCTTCGATGGGAGACTTTGACAGCAAACACAGAAAATTTGCTCCTCGTCCAGATGACTTGGTACCCCTCTTCGCCGCTTCCGGCGGTTTTCCCATGCGTACCGTAAAGCAATAGCTGTCGCCATCAACCACAGGTTCCACCCAGGCTTCCTTGCCTGCTTTGGACGACAGCACAAAGGTGGAAGCCAGCGGCACATCCACATGGGCAAAGGCAGGGTTGGGGCTTTTGACCGTGCGTGCCCACAGCCAGGCGATAACGGTCAACTTTTTGCCTACATATTCCTGCAAATCAGGACGTTCCTGTGCCATATCTGCCGTGATCTCCACCTGCGGGTACAGATGCCCGATGCGTTTTTGGGCTTCTTCACGCATCCAGTGACCATAGCGGCGCACATCTTCCGCAAGCCCCTGCGCACCTTTCCAATCCGATATGGGCAAGGCTTTTTGCGTGGAGGGAGGGACAGGCCCCACAGGCTTGCGCCCCGCGAGCCTGGGAGGGATCTCGATCATGGCCTTGTTGATGGTCACGGCCACAGGATTGAGGTCAGAGGCCCAGGCTTCCAGCCCCAGACGCTGCGCTTCCAGCGGCAAGGCCCCACCACCGGCAAAGGGATCATGGAAAGCGGGCAATTTGTCAGGATCGAACAGCTCCGCCGCCTGTGGATGATCCCGATTGAGCTTGCAGGTCTCCTGCCAGGACTTGCGGATCTCGGCCCGTGCCCGCTCCAGCACATCCTCGTTGGTGGTGTTCTCCCACTTCACCAGGTCTTCGATGATACCAAAAAGACGCTCCCGCTCTCTGGCCGCGGCTTCCTTGTTCATCCCGCGCTGATACTGACGTTCATAGCCGGGATCATTGACCATCTGGGCAAAAATGACCGCACGCGCCGCCGCCAGCGGACGACGTGCCCACCACAGATGCAAGGTGCTGGGATGCCCATGACGAATGGACTTTTCACGCGCTGCCGCCGCGTTGATGGCATCCAGGGGCAGGGCCACTTCAATGAGCTTTTTGGGGGTCTTTATGGAGTGCATGGGTTATCCTTGAAAGGCGATGGAATGGAGATAGTCTTCCGCGTATTTTCCAAGACGACAACGAATGGTCGTAAAGTAGGCTGGCCATTTTTTTGAAAAATACTGGTGGACAATCGCTGGAAGAGCAACATCAGGCCTTTTACCAGCTTTTTTTTCTTGTGCAATTCTCTGATTAAGAAATAATAATACGGTCCTTCGATTAGCACGAAGTCTATCGCAGTTTAGATTTAAGCTATCAATTGTATTCTGTACGAGATCTTTTGTTGTTGCCAACTTGTTTCCAGGGATAAGAACTTGAGAACAAGCACTGTCATCAGGCTTAAGTTCCCCTGAGCCACCATCGACTTTAAAAAGATTGGGAAAAGCTGCAAGTTGGAGAGGATTCATAATCAATCCCTCACATTGAATAGATAGTCTCCCTGTTTGTATCAGGTAGTTTTTATACGAATCACAGCTTAAATTATTAGGATGGGGATATTTTTTTCTTTTATTTTTATCAGTCTTGCCATTACAGGCTGCCAGCATATTTTGCCAGTCAAGATGCCAATTCTTTCCCGCAGATACCGTATCACTTTTTTGGTGAAAATGTTCTACCCGGCAAAAATTCTTAATCGTCTGATGATGAAGACTACATTCACAATAACAACAAATGTTGCCTTGTTGCTTCATACATTTGTAGCGACAGTGCCTGCGCAGTCGTGCAGGAACTTTTTGCCATGTCCCTAAGGGGTGTTTTCTCCTGTATTTCCTGAGTCTGCGAGGCTCAATTTTCTTATTAATCAGTTTCATAACCAAGCTCCCACTTTCTGTTCTCTATATAGAGATCAATTTCTGTGAGTAGCGGCTCCTCATCTCTATAATTCTTATTTAATTTACTCCGAAGTTCCTTGGCCCTGGGAGTATCCCACTGATCTTCATAGACAAGATTTCTATATTCCTGAAGTGCAATAGTATACTCATTTTGGGGAGGACGGAGGTTTACATCAAATATCCTTTTTAAAATTCGTGACGATTCTGCACCTTCAGTTCCATGGGGAGCATCGTAGACGACACCCTCATCAAGAATACGAATATTTTTTGAAGGGATAGAAGAAATTACCTGAGGACTGTGTGTCGTCACGATGAACTGGACTCTGGGGAAGGCCTTGCGCAAATCAGAAAGAATGGTTTGCTGCCATGCCGGGTGCAGGTGCATATCCACTTCATCGATCAGCACGATACCGGATGTTTCCTGTGCGGCGTTTTCGCCCAGTGCGGGATTCAGCAAAAGGCACCTGTAGGCAATATCCGCAACAACAGCAAAGATGTTCCTGATACCGTCACTGAGCTGGTCAACGCTGAGTTCTCCCAGGGTCTCATGACTCAGCGTCAGGGCGTTTTCCTGTGTAGAATAACGGATATCTTTCCAGCCTGTCAGATCCGTTATCACAGCATTGATACAACGCTGCACCACTTTGACAGGGATACGACGTTTCTCGATCTCCTCGCTGTTATCGATATTTCTTTCCAGGGCAATGATCTGCGCATCCCGATAGGATTTAAATATCTGTATATACCATTCCGCGAAATATTTGAACGTCGAGGAAGGATCAAGGCATCCTCTGTAGCCGAAGGTTCGGGAAAGGCTGTTGTCATCCCTGGCATCAGACATGAGCTTACGCATGTTCCACAGACGACCAGTTCCGTAATAGGCCACTATGGGCAGTTGGATATCCTGCCCAAAGTTCTCCGAGAAGATTTTTTTTTGCAGCGCGGCTGCCTTTTTCTTCAGCTCCGAAGTTCCCTGGCCGTCTTTCGTCCTTGTTCGCCTGTCGATACTGTCACGATATCTTCTGTCGGAGATAAAAGATGTCCTGGTATGCAGGGTGAGTTTGGCACTGATCGAGGCAGGCAAAACGGGTTCCATATTGCCGGCTTCTGTTTTTTTTCGCAGGATATCGCAAACTTCGATACCTGTAGGCTCATTTGTCTGCTTTCCAAGATCAAAACCGGACACATACGGCCACAAAAGTATCTTTATGGCATCAAGGACCGTACTTTTTCCCTGGCCATTTTTGGCAACAAATACCGTCAGGTCATCTTCAAACGTTGTTTCCATGTTTTTAAAACAACGGAAGTTTTCTATTTTTATCGACTTGATATTCATTATTGCCATCCCAAAAGATCTTTGATGGTGTAGTTCACACTGGCGACGCTCATTTCCGGTTCCTGCGTGAAGGGCTGTTGCACATAATGCGGCCCATCCACACGCTCTCCATCCACGAAGACGATAGCAAGCCAGAATTTTTCTTGCTGGTTCAGGGCGGCACAAATCTCGTTGTGGCTCACTGTCACCGTCGTTTGTCCTGCGGCACGGCCTTTGACCTCGATATGCCGATCAGGCAGCAGGGAACCATCGGCAGACCGGGGCGGTATGCTCGTGATATCCCAGCCACAGTTCTGGGCAGACACATCCACACATGTATACCCTCGTGCCTGTTCTGCCTGAATGACAGCCTGCATGGCAAGCTTTTCTATCCGTTTGCGTGCGGCAGCATCGACACTGTGCAGCGTGACGGAAGAGTCATGTCTCCGCTCTGCCAGCAAACCGGCAGGGATGACAAGCGCCCCACCAATAGCTACAGGGGATGTAGAGACAACATGCTTCATGGCATCCAGCTCAGCTTCTCGCAAAGCACGCCGGTCGCGCAGCTCTTCAAGGATTTTGCGTGTCTGCTCTATCTTGAGCCGCATATCTCCGCCCTGCTCGGCTTTTGCCTTATACTTGAGCAGCAAATCCTGCTGAAAGCTGGCTTCTTTGGCCAAGCGAACGCGCACAGCATCGCGAATCCTGTCGGCCTGTTTGCACCTCCGCTGACTGACCTCTTCAAAATGCTGGGGAGCAAGGTCGTCCGAGGCGTAACCGATAGCCATTTTTTCCAGATCCTGACTGATCCAGGGCGATTGGAGGATGTCTTCGATAAGCTCTCTATCCTCCTGGGGAAACGGCTCATATGAAAGATAGGGTGCCCAGCCCGCATCCAAAGCCTGGCCATCCTGTCGCATTTCAACAAACTGGATACGCCGGGAGACGATGACAGATGGATCTTTTTCTTCACGAATGGTATGGCTGAGGAACAGCAAGACCCGGGGAAGGACGCCATCATCCTGAGGATCGAGGAACACACAGCCCTGTTTGAGCTGATCACGCCCATGTTCCAGAACGGCATCCAGAACGGCTTTCATCAAGGGATGACCAGGGTGCATGAGCTCCGCCATAGGAGCGGATACGCGAAACGGAAGCTGAATCTGTTCTTTCTCAAAACAAATACGCTGATACCTCGGCAGGATACGACTATTTTGCTGACGCAAAGAATCTCCACGTGACCTGAGCAATTCCGGTACATGCGTGATTTCGTATCGCTGTTCTTCCCGAGGATGTACGATACCGCGCAAGTAGCGGAACGCATCCATGAAAAAAGAGCGCATGTAATGTGGCTGGAGCTTGCGAGCCTCAGCCTTGTCCATTTCTTCCTTGACGGCGAACAAACGATCCGGAGTCATCAGCTCCTTGCAAAGGGCACTCCTGTCCAGGATATCCCGCAGGCGTTCAGTATCCAGTGCCCCCTCTACCCGCTGATGCAGGTAGGCCATTTTCTCGGGCTGTTCCCCGTAGCGGATAGCCTCGATCAACAGGTCTTTGAGGCTCTTTTCGTTGAATACTTCCCCCAGGATATCAAAGACCCGACCACCAAGCGCCTGGCGCTCCACTTCCAGCTTGTCAAAAAGTTTTTTGAAAACATCGCCTTCGCGGGTCCCGCTCGCGATCAGATTCCACAAATGGCATATCTGCTGCTGGCCGATACGGTGGATACGTCCGAATCGCTGCTCCAGCCTGTTGGGATTCCAGGGCAGATCATAATTGACCATCAGGTTGGCATTCTGCAGGTTCACCCCTTCGCCAGCGGCATCAGTGGCAACCAGGACCTTGACCATTTTATCATTTCGGAATTGGTCTTGCACATGACGCCGGGCTTCACGATTGACTCCACCGTAAATAACGACAACGGCATCTGGCGCCCCCAACAGGTTGCCGATCCGATCCGCGAGATACCTCAGGGTATCCTTGTACTCGGTAAAAATGATGAGCTTGCGCTGGACACCTTCACTATCGCGCATGAACTCATTCTGCTGGAGCAGACAAGAGAGCTCGTCCCATTTTCTGTCCTTGCCAGAAAGAACGACTTCATGAGCCTGACGTTCCAGGTCTTCCAGAACAAGTATCTCGGCTTTCAGCTCTGCCTCAGTCCGGGAGGCTGTCGCCTGATCGACAAGCTCCTCCTCCACCTTTTCGAATTCTGCGGCATCCAGAGCCTCTTCCATTTCCCATGCGTCATCCGGCATATCGCTATTTCGCCAGGACAACGTGGTCTCCTGCTTGTTCCGCAGCTCTTCCAGACGTTTTTCCAGACGCTGCTTACGGCGTCGTAACGTTTGATAGATAGCTTCCGGGCTGGAGGCCAGACGTCGCTGCAGACCGGTCAGTGCAAAACCAACCCGACCACGATGGCTGCCTTGCAATCTGTCTGCTTTACCCATCTCCTCTTTCACGTAATGGGTGACCGCCTCATAGAGCTCCTGCTCCAGCTCAGACAATTGATAGTTGAGGGCATAGGCACGTCGCTCAGGGAACAAGGGCGTACCATCAAACTTGACCAGATCTTCTTTGACCATTCGGCGCATGATATCACTGACATCGACCTTGGCCGTCGTCCCTTCCCGAAACTTACCGTAAAACCGCTCCGCATCGAGCAGGGAGAGAAAAAGCTGAAAGTCCTCTTCCTTGCCATTGTGGGGCGTAGCCGTCATCAAAAGGAAGTGCCGAGTGCGCTTGCTCAGCAGTTCACCAAGCCTGAAGCGCTGCGTCTTACTGACCTTATTGCCAAAAAAGGAAGCCGACATTTTGTGAGCTTCGTCCACAATGACCAGATCCCAGGAGGACAGCCACAATTTTTCCTGCAAATCTTCAGCACGAGCCAGCTGGTCCAAGCGGGCAATCAACAAATCATGATCATCAAATGGATTACCACTATGTGACAAATCCAGCATACGGCGATCAAACAATTCGAACTGGAGTCCGAATTTCGATGACATTTCGTCGTACCATTGTTCGCTTAAACTTCCCGGAGAAACGATCAGGATGCGCTTGGCATCCGCCCTCATGATCAGTTCACGGATAAGAAGCCCCGCCATAATAGTTTTACCCGCACCAGGATCATCAGCGAGGACATAGCGAAGTGGCTGCCTTGGGAGCATCGACTCGTACACCGCAGTGATCTGGTGAGGTAACGGCTGAACATTGGATGTGTGGACCGCCATCATAGGGTCAAAAAGATAGGCAAGACTGATACGACAGGCCTCAGCGGCTCGTTTAAAATCTTGTGCTGGAACAGAGAAATTCCAAGGACGGCCAGAGTCTGCAATCGAAATATTTGGCTCGTCGATACGAGTCAACATTCTCTCTTGTGGTACTCCGTCACGCTTATAATACAATGTCGCAGAATTTTTACCAATGAGCTGTAGTGCTATGACTTCACAACACTTTCCCTGCTCAATACCTGTCAAAATCTGTCCACACTTGATATCCTCAAGGCGCATATCAGCCCCCTTAGCTCCGTAAAACGATATAAATAGGCTAACATAAATCACTACAAAAATCGAGAATATTTACTAATCTTTCAGTATTTTATATCATGAGTGCTGTAGGAAATATGCCCCCGAGATAACTTACTGCAAATGAGCGAATACACCATGCAAAGCTTTCCCATTTTAACTCCCCAGGACACGCAGTTTTCCTTTATTAGAAAATATACAAACAGAGATAATAATTTATGCTTTGAGATATCTGATACATTGAATAAGCTATATTTACATTATACAGAAGAATATATAGACAGCCTAAACATAACTGCAGAACTCATAAATAAAAGACAAAAAATTTGCACTACATTTATATTGAATCCAATAAAAATCATAAAAGCCATTACCCAAAGAGAATATATTCCCGAGAGTGCATATAAAGTTAAAATCAGAGATTTTGAAATATATATCAAAGAAAGTAAGTCTTCTTTTTTTGAATATACCCCCAATATTGGTTTTTGGATAGAAAGTTTACAGGCCCCTTCTCTATCTGGTCAGAAGGTATTTGGCTTTGATATTATCTCATTTTATGCGCACCTCAACTCCAAAAGCTACAGTGCATCCATAGAAGAGTTGTATGACTATATCAGCACACATCTGAAAACGGAACCTGACACACAAAGACCAAAACATTTTTACGTCCAAGAAAATAATCCAATTTATTCAGATAAAGACCTGCTTGAAGATACGTTTTATTGTCATTTTTCTTATTTCCATACACGCCTCGTCAACAATCATGGTACATATATTGGAGATTTTTATGGAATCAAAACTTGCGATAATGAATTTGTGCCTGCGTACATTACACTTTGGAGACATCACAACAGCCAAATATATTTTAGAATTCCCACACCTCCATCTATCATTGCATACCCTGAAGAACCTGGCAATCTACAAAAAAAAGATAATATTTTAATCATAAATAGCTGCAATGAAGATAATGTTGAATATCTCTATAATGTATTAAAGAGCGACCTTAGCCGAAAAGATTATACTGTTGCCCTATTGCATGGTGGGATAAACAATATATCAGATGATGCAAAAAATCTAACAAATAAAAATATAATTTTTTTATTTGACGATAGTTTTGACTACTCACAGGCTTTAGAGGCATCAAAAAAGCTAAAAAAACTCCATCTACCATACGAATTTCTTGACATTAGATCTGAAATCATAATGGAGACTTTTCATTCAATAGATACTGTCCTACACGAGCTAAAAAAAGATAATACTACTGTTACTTTGCCTAAACAAAACATGATAGCCTCTCCCAATGATAAAATACCTGGATCCACAAGAAAGTCAATTTCTCTCCTTAACCCAATCATTGATACTAGCAGTATTATTTGGCTCTACGCAAAAGAAAAAGCAGGAAAAACAATTTTAGCATTAACAATTGCGCAAGCAGTTGGAATGGGACATAGATCTATCGGTCCTTGGAACTCTTGTGAACCACAAGATGTTCTTTATATTGACGGGGAAATGGCTGGACAAAGAATAGATGAGACTATAGGAAAAATTATACGCGCCTACGATATTTCTGGCCATGAGAAAAGAAGTTTTTCTGTGTATTCATTTATAGAAGAAGATATTGATTTTTCGACAATACTTGATAAAGAATGGCAAGAAAAGTATATCCATCAACTTAAAAAATTTAAATTAATCATCATTGACAATTTTTACAGCTTAATTTCTGCGCATGACCCAACTAATTTTATCAAGTGGATGAGAGGGTTAACGAAAGAGGGAATCTCTTTTCTTGTGGTAGACCATACAAATAGTGAAGGAGAACTGCAGGGGAGCATCACAAAAAGAAGAGCAATGGATTTAGGAATAAAATTAGAAGTACTGAGTAAAGATGAAATCCTTGTCGAGTATGTTCATGATAGATATAATAAAGGAAATGGTGAAAATTTTATTTTTATAAAAAATTTCACAGATTCCTCTATGGCTTTTATCGAGAAGCCAGCTACTAGTATTTGTACGAATGAAACAGAGAAAGATATTCGATTAGCAGCAATTTATATTTGTAAAAAGAACAAAAGAAAAAATAATGAAACGGCAAGAATTCTTGAAATAGGTGAATCGAAAGTATCAAAGGATTTAAAAGCACTAGGATATAACCACGATCTTAAAAGTCTGCAAAATATTACTAACGAGATTAAAGAACGAAGAAAAACAATCGAATATATTCTGACAAAATACGATAATAATGAGGAAAGAATCCTGCAAGCCTATAAAAGTATAGTGAATAGATAATAAATTTATGTATTTTTAAACTGTACCCCAAATGGACACCAACAAATGGATGGAAAGATGTCCATTTAGAGCCCATATTCCATTTAATTGACAAATACGTTTAGTCTCTATAACCTTATTTGAACAATTTGGAGGCTAAGCATGGAAGGAAAGCAGATCGGCTACATCCGTGTCAGCAGCACAGATCAGAACACAGCCCGGCAACTCGATGGTTTTCACTTGGACAAGGTCTTCACCGACAAATGCAGTGGAAAGGATACTTCCAGGCCACAGCTGGTTGCTTGCCTGGACTACCTCCGTGATGGGGATACGCTGCATGTGCACAGCATCGACAGACTCGCTCGCAATCTTCAGGACCTTTTGCGGATCATCGAGAGCTTGAACCAACGGGATGTTTCTGTCTCCTTCCACAAGGAAGGACTCACCTTTTCCGCAGGCAAAGCGGAAGACCCCTTTCAGAGGCTCCAGCTCCAAATTATCGGCGCAGTCGCCCAGTTTGAACGAGCCATGATTCGGGAGCGGCAGCGAGAAGGGATTGCCATTGCCAAAGCCGCAGGGAAGTACAAAGGACGCAAGCCATCCTTCACACCAGAGCAGGCAGAACTCGCTCGCAAGATGGTCGCTGATGGGCAGAGCAAAACGGAAGTCGCAGCTTATTTTGGGGTGAGCAGAACTACCCTCTACAAGGCCTTGCAGCACGTCGAGAGGCATTAGGTCCCACTCTCCTCCCTCAATTTTCCCTTGTAGACTGCCCCCTAAACAGGCATCCTGGAATCTAGGGAAATATGGAAATTATTCCAACAACACACTTAAATATAATGATATTTTTTTGAATTTCCCATCAATTTTCTAGAAAATTTTCTTTCCCAAAGTCCACATCATCCGCCTTTAGCGAAGTCCTCCCAGCAGCAGCATATCGACGACATGGCTCTCCCCCACGATCTATCGGTTCCTCTTGGCTGGAGAGCGCTTCTACCAGATAGGCTGTCTCTCGAATGGCTTCCTCGTGCCCTGTCAAGGCAGCAAAGGGAGAGAACTGGGCAGCTCTGTTGGCTCTGGGCATACGGGGATACTTGGACTCAGGACGTGGCAGATTGATGATATCATCGTACTTGTTGCTCATGCCTTGTGCCCTCCTATCTGCTGGTTGCGTTCCCTGGTCGTTGCTCCCTCTTCCAGGTTCATGCCCTTCAGCAGGGCATTTTTGCCATAGCGTTCACGGATCTTCAGGATGGCCTCCTGTTTCTTGCGTTCTTTCTGGAGCTGTCCCTGTTCCTGCTCTTCCCGCTTCTGCTTTGTCGCATAATCGGTAAAAAGGTCAAGTTGCCTGGGCTTTTTGTCTTTGCCTATCTGGCTTTCATGCAAGACATGGGCTGCTACCAAGTTGATACGCCTGACCAGCAACTTTTGATCCACGATGCGATCAAAAAGCTCCAGAACAGCATGTGTCATCCGTCTGCTGGAAGATGTGAACTGGCCCAGATTGACCGTACCATGTCCATGCTGAGGAAGCTGTCGCCCATAGCTGTCCGTAATCACCAGACCGGTATAACCACGCTCAGGAGACAGACTCTCGATATCATATCCCACCGTCAGTACCAGCTGATCCGTCACCAAACGCTTGCCCACCAAATCCAGAGCAAGCGAGTCCACCATCTCCTTGACCACCAGACGAGCTTTTTCCACCTCATAGGGAGAATGCAGCACTTGTCCTGAACCTATGCTCCTGGAAGATGGCTGGTATGCCTTAATATCTGCCATCGTACACGGTTCATAACCCCAGGCATGATCTATCAGCAGCTCTGCATTCACCCCAAACAGACGAAAGAGTAAATCTTCGCTATGGATGGAATAGCGGGCAATATCTCCCATCGTTTTGATGCCGTACTTTTCCAGCTTCTGGACATATCCTCTGCCAACTCTCCAGAAATCCCTCAAGGGGGTGTGATGCCACAACTGCTGGCGATACGACATCTCATCCAGACAGGCTATACGCACACCATCCTCATCTGCTGCTACTTTTTTGGCCATGATATCCATAGCCACTTTTGCCAGATAGAGATTTGTGCCTATACCTGCTGTAGCTGTGATACCAGTGCTGCGTAGCACATCAAGAATGACGGTCTTAGTGAGTTCATGTACGGATGTACGATAATTTTTCAAATAGGAAGTAGCATCGATAAAGACCTCATCGATGGAATAAACATGGATATCATCAGGAGAGAAATACTTCAGATATACGCTGTAAACTCTGGTACTGTGCTCGATATAGAGAGCCATACGAGGCACAGCTGTCAGATAACTTATGGCTAGGGAAGGATCAGCAGCTAGCTCAAGAGCATCTGAGGATTCTCCCGTGAATCTCCTCCCTGGAGCTTTCTGTCTGCGCAAGGCATTGGCTGCATGTACCTTCTGGATGACCTCAAAATAGCGTGCTCTACCTGGAATACCATGAGCTTTCAATGAGGGAGAAACTGCCAGACAAATGGTCTTCTCTGTCCTGCTGGGATCAGCTACCACTAGGTGAGTAGTCAACGGATCAAGACCACGCTCCATGCATTCCACAGAGGCGTAAAAAGACTTGAGATCGATGGCTATATAACTGCGTGCTGGCATATGAATCATGCTGCTCTATCTGTATCTGGAGGTTCTTCGGAAATTCTATCTATCATCTTGATATTTTTACTAGTCAGCGGCAAAACTATAGCAAGAACAAAAAAATTTCCAAGTGATAAAACATATTAGTTTGATAAAATATTCGTCAAGGAAAGATAATAATGTTTTTATCTGAAAATATAAAGACCAATAAGATGAAAATATATTATGCAGATGAATCCTCTTGCAAGGATAAAATTGATCTTATACAGATAGTTTTTCTCCCGTAATACTGTGATGATAAAACTCAACAATAATACACTCTATCATTTTTGATGAATTTTACAGGGAAGGAGATAACCTATAAAAAGACTATCTCCTTCCACTATTTATATGTGTATATTTATACTCTATTTAAAACACGAATCATTTCATTTACTTCACCTACTGTTGCCTTATCAAACTCATGATCGAACATTTCTTCACACAAATGTCCAGCATGTACTTTCTTCTCCTCAGCCAAATCTATAACATAATCCTTTTGACCTGTATCAGCCATTTCATCATCACCGATATTTTTACTTTTAGCTGGAGGTAATGCTATTGCATCAGAATTCTCTTGAACTATCTTTGCAACATCTCTATGCTCTTCATCTATTGGATTAGAAATTATATACCTTATTTGTTTTTTAATCTGTTCCTGAGCGTCAGCTCTAGCAGCATTGATAATTGTAACTGCATTACAGGTATCAGCTGTGCTTGGATTTGCAATACCGTAGTTTGAAAGTGAAACGTTATTAGCACTCAAAGATACAGACACGATAGCTGTATACTGATTTTGTACAGATGGGAACTGACGAATCGAATAATTATAAGAGCTTTTACGAGCCATGATAAACTCCTTTATGATGATGGATATTGGAATCTATATTTTCGTTTTAGGTAAACGTGACATACCAAAGTTTCTCTGTCCATCATAGAGAGGACCTTTGGTATATGCTTTTGCCAAATATAAAGCCTGCTGTTTCACCTCATCTAATCTTGAATCAAACTTTTCAACATCAGATGTCCTGGTAATCATTTTACCGTTATAATCCCTATTGGATTTCTTCGTGCAGTAGTCTATCAATCCTTTTGAATCTCTATCTATATCTAGAGTAGAATTCCAAATTGTCTCAACACTTTTAAAGACATGGTTATAAGTTTTAACTCTAGTTCCATCTAACAAGAACAAGCAATGGTAGTGAGGATGATCACTTTTGTTTTGTTCACGTACCCAAATATAATACGGATCACATTTACGACGTTTATACTTTTTGACCATATGTGCCATGCAATCAGATATATTTTTTGATGAGGTATCTCCGGTATAATCTTGAGGATATCTAACATCAAACCTGATGGATAATGTTTTACGATGATTGTCTGCATAGAAGTCTAACAACTCATTGACACTATTTTTGATATTATCCAGATACTGTACGTTTTTGTTTTTCATATTTCCACCCCACATTTAGACAAAGAACATAAAACAATAATGAGCCAATACTCTGCAAATATGCTGATGACATGTTTGCAGTGTATTGGATAAATATACTTCCACATTCCATATTGCTTTTTTGTTAAATCAATTACTTTTCTATATTCAACATTCAATCAGCATATTTAGTTGTCGTTTTAATGTTTAAACAATTACTAACCATTTCCCATATAAAGTTACTATTTTAATATATTATATTAGTATTACATACCCCCTATATGGTTAAGTGTTATAAACCTTAAGAGCAGAGACCATGAAGAGTAAAACTTCATATTATGTATGTCCGAATTATTTTATACATAAAAAAAGAGCACAGCTTAATACTATGCTCTTTTTTTATTCTCATTTGACGAAAACTATATCACAAAAGTAACCCTCTTATATAAACAGAGAGCCTTCAAAGCTTACCTATGCACCATAGCTGACTAGCAGTTTGAGGAGAGGGGACAGCATTTTTTATCCGATTTTTCCGCTAAAAATTCGCTCTACACCATTTTTCCCCTGATCGAGAGAAGATTTCCATAGTTTGAACCGTCTCTTCGGATCATAAAGAACTTCTATGGAATCCTTGTAACGCTACTTGCATGTCTGCTTCTGAAGGACATTATTCTAATACAAACCTCAAAGGTGTTCTCATTCTCTATTCGTCTACCAGAAGCTCAGTTCACTCTCGCTATGAGTCTCCCCTTCAAGTAGCAGTGATGCCCTCTTCTGTACGGCAATTTCAATATACTTCAAACGCTTTGAAGAAAGGTTATAACGAGGATGTTTCTTCAGCTTAAAGTTTAGGAGATGTCGTAATCCTTCACGATGTCTTGACTTCATACAAGACTTAGCTACAGAGAAAAAGTTGCTGTAACACACTGGTGCTTGGACATCAGTGAAATTAATAAAATCATCCTTACTCTCCATTTCTATGGGAGAGGCAAAATTAAACAATGAATTCCCGTGATCAAACAGCGGTGCAGGAGCTTTGAGAGTATTTGTTGCAGCATCCACAAGGAAACCAAAGTTTCCAAAGTGGCGATCAGTATTGGCAATGACAGCATCAAAGACGAACATATCCTCCAGCATATCCCTATACTTAGAATCAAGCGTTCCATAGTAATCGATAACTGCCTGCATTCCTCCTTGCTTTACAATATTGCCCACAGGAACAAATGAAATATCCTTGCTTGTGAAAATTTCACACTTTGAGCAAAGTCTCGATTTCCATTTGGCGATATTATACTCGATTGCATTCACACCGAGTATCTGGGCAATCTGCCATGCATAGTATTCTGAATAGGGCTCATTTCCTGTATTTGATACCCCTACAGTACCACCTTTATAAAGGTATATTTTACCAGATTGCCTGCGCCAGCACTTCGGAAGCATACCGTTCGTTGTAAATTCAGGACTTGATACTACAGATGTACGAACAGAGCTGCCATAGCCGGTAAAAGCAATATTGGCTAACAACTCACTGAATTTATTGTCGTAAAGATTGCACTGGTCAAAGGTTTTGGAATCCCCTTCCCGTACAACCCAGTAGCTGTCGTTGAGAGAAAGCCCCTTGCTGACATCGATGATGCCCATTGTGCTATTCGCAGATAGACCGATCTTTGCCAGAAACGAATGGATGTACGCTCTGTTCCTGGGAATCTTTCTGTGCTTCAGCCAACGGGCAAGGCCCCTATCCGACACTTCCATTCCAAGCGGCATGAGTGACAGAGCATCCTGATCTATGCGCGTTATGGAGATCTCAGGAATATCACCGGTATCCTTAGCGAAAAATCGAATCAGCTCCCTGTCGAAGAGCTTCAAGATGTAATCAGCCATACCTGCTCCGTTTTGGGCTACTCGCTTGCTTACCTGAAATTTTTTCCATGTGTCGAGCTGTGCACATCTGCACGCAAAACGCCTTTCTTCCTCTCCTCCACCTGGATGAGGAAGCTCCGTGAACCATCCCCCCAATTAGGGGATACCACAAACCCTACACACTCTATGCCTCGGATATACCACGTTTTCCTTAAATCAAAAAGCGTGCTGTTCCTCCCCAATGTCATGGTCTTACGAATCCAATTTCAGCAATGTTTCTCTCGTGCTCCTCTGGAGGAGTCCGGCTAATGGAACGAACTTTTTACCTGGTTGAAGAGTTTCCTGAATTCAGGCCTTTTTACTGACGTTATCTTTACAGTTTCATGGAGCTACGTTATCTTATTCTCGCCATTTGAAGAAAACGAGTATAAGTAAATTAATGATTACTTTTTATATTACATCATTTACTTCATAGAAAAACATGTCTGCTTCATGCATATTTGATAAATACAATTCCTCTGAGATTTTTTTTATCAAATTACAATAGTCGGCATATTCTTTTCCGTTGAAAGAACTATGGGTTTTATGTCCGAAAGTTACGCCTGCTTTTTGTGTGAGTACAGTAAAAGGTATGCTATTTAATATAGCAAAATCTTTTGAATTATATGAAATCATAATTTCTGTGATGTAATTCACCCCAACACCTCGAATTTTTTTTGCGCGTTTCTTTGCTTCCGAGAAAACATAATCCGCACATTTTGATTTATTGCACCGGATAAAACGAACTAGCTCAATAAATCCCTTATAAGATTTATAAATTGATGTTTTTCTTCTCTGTAATCCTCTTGAATACCAAATCTTTAATACATCTTCGAGCAACGGAATGAAATCTTTTTCAGTCAAAGAAGGTTCGTCTGCAATTTTATTCAATATTTTTACGGCATCGCAATATGACTTTTCTCGTATCGAAAGATCATCTTTTAATTTTTTTTGTATTTCTTCGGTAAGGCACTTCTCTAATCTAGCATAGTTAACATCATATCGCTGAGGAATAGAATTTATTTTTTTATTATAAACTAGCTGCTTATCATAATAGATTCTATATTGCTCAATTACCTGACGAGTTACTGGTATAGAGTTTGATATGTAAGTATTAAATGTTGATATTGATTGTTTCCAAATATCAGAATTAAGTTCACATTCAAAGCTAATCGATATCTCGTTATTTGAGCTTATTCCTCCTTTGGTCATATTTGCAGAACCTAAAATAATTTTACATTTTTTATCTGTTTCAAATAAATACATCTTTGGGTGAAAAATACTGTCAGCTAATTCAGCTTTGTAAAGATACAACTTTGATCTTTGATATTTTTTTAATAAATTAAGTAGGCTAGCTAGAGCTTCAGGATCAGTCAGTCCGAAGTTTTGTCCTGCGATAATGTTGAGCTCACCATTCTTGGAGAGAAATATTTTTAATGCGTCTATAATAAGGCTTAAACCTGACATTTTTAAAAAAGCAACTGAAATGTATGCTTTTTTAAATGTTTTCAGGCAGTCACAGAGTTCATTTATGTGGCTTTGTGCGTCGTTTAAATTATTAAGGATTTTCATTTTCTTCTCCCAAGAATGATTGCGGGTTACCCAGTATTGTAAAAATTTTAGATACTATTAGAGATTTTCTTCTGAAATGTGCAGATAAATACATTTTGACAAGATGTTCTTCATTAATTTTGATAGCGTTACTTTATCCATCCGCACTACAAGTTGATAGCTTCTCCAGTTTGTCTACAATATATTTTCCATACACACAACTTATTTTTAGGATCAACACTACCGTATTTCATAGAGTTCGATAAAATAGCATCGCTAAATGCAGGTTTTTCAAGTGTATTTTTGCAATTTCCATGATTTACTTCAAAACATACCCCAGAGGAACACCAACGAGGCTTACTATATCCCTATTGATAATCCTAGTGTGTACAAAATTATAGCTATAGTCTTTTGTTATGCAGCCAACCAGGAGAAATTAATCTCGTATAAAATGAACAGGATTTGAATTTAATTTACTCCTTCAGTCAGACAAAGATTCGCGTAATCAACTCGGTAGCGATCTGACGACTGCTGATATTCCCATGATTCAACCCAAAAACTTCGGATATCCCTTGGCACAAAAAGTCTTCATGACTAGTACGCTTCAAACAAGCACGCTGGTACTCGACATCGGCATTAGTAGAGGCATCTAACAAAAATCGTTCGTTTCCATACTCTAGAATTGAAATAAGAAAATATATGCCTGATCAAAATTTCACTGAAATTCTGTACAGACAAATATACTCTACAAAATTTCTGTAAAAAAATAAACTTTATCTTGTACTATTTCCTGCAATACTATAACACTAAAAAAAGTGTTTACTTGGAAAATTTTATTTTTCATTAACGGCTTGCATTGGAATTTTTAGTATTCCCGCCCTCGACACCAATTAGAACTCATTTCATAATTAATGGGCAATTTTTATAACTTTCTCAACAAAATCATAGAAAAAGCAAGGTGGACAAGAGCCGTAAAACGTTCAACGCACCTTTCCCAACGAGTTATT
>NZ_JABAFY010000021.1 GCF_012843875.1 Desulfovibrio piger
CCGGGGGGAGCCGTGGAGTAGGGGGGACGAGAGGGGAAGGGGCGTTTTTTGTAAAAACTGCCCCTTCCCCTCTCGTGCTCTCCCCAACCCCGAAAAAACTTTTGTCAGGGGCTGGCCGTCGGTCCCCGTCGTTGTCCGTCAGTTGCCGGCGACTTTTCATAACCCGGAAAGGATGGAGGGCGGAGGGGATGCCCGTTCTTCCCGGAGGCAGGGAGGGGGGCTGCCGTGGCTGGGCGTGAAACGCTGGAACGGTATGCAGGGGAATAAGTGACGGTGGCGTCCGTATCACCACGTCACGGGGGAAGCAGGTTTTCCGTCTATGGTTCGGCCGCTACATATCTCGTGACTTCCTGTCCGTTTGCAGAGGACGATGCTGACGCTTTTTGTCCGGCGACGGGGACTTTCCCTATCGTTCAGAGAAAAAGCTTTGGGAGGGGAGGGGGATGCAAGGAGGAAGCCTTTTCCCAAAAAGGTCTTCCCGCCCCCTGCGTGCCCTGCATCTTTCCAGAACACTTGCTACTTTCTTTTTGGGAATATATCCTGATAAAAAAGGAGGTACCATGAACTACTGGTTGTTCAAGAGCGAGCCGGGCTGCTACTCCTGGCAGGATCTGGAGGCCGCGCCCGGGCAGACCACGTCCTGGGACGGCGTACGCAACTATCAGGCCCGCAACTTCATGAAGGCCATGAAAAAAGGCGACCTGGGCTTTTTCTATCACAGCGGTGCCGACCCCTCCATCGTGGGCGTGGTGGAAGTGGTGCGCGAGGCGTATCCCGACCATACGGCACAGGACCCTGAGAACAATCATTTCGACCCCCGGGCCACGCCGGAAAAGCCCATCTGGGAGATGGTGGACGTGCGCCTGCACAAGGCCCTGCCTGCCCTGAGCCGCAAGGAACTGTCCGCGCATGCAGCCCTGGCCGGCATGGAGCTCATGCGCCGGGGCAGCCGTCTCTCCGTTCAGCCTGTGAGCGCAGAAGCCTTTGAATATATTATGTATTTGGCGAATGAGAAAAAATAGACAATCTCAAAGCCTGCATAGGGAGCAGAAAAAGTGTTTCCGGAAGATTCTGGACAGGATATAGAAAAATTTTTTGTTTTGATTTCTTACCAGTAAGATAAGTGTGCATGAGAGAGACTGAAGTAATGTGCAAAATGAAGAGCATATTGCATATCTATTCTTTCTCTTTTGTGTGGACGTTCTTTGGAAAAGAGTGATTGTATCATCTGTGTTGCCGCATTTTTTGTACATTTTGCCTTAATAAAAGAAGAGAAGGAGTTTATGGCCGTATTTTATAAAATATTTTTAAAAATACAAGAAAAAGAGGATCCTCTTTTTTCTTTGCAACAGCAGGTTGGGGAGCAGTTTTACCTTTTCAAAAAAAGAAATTCTTGCTAAAAAAATTCATTCGGCCCGGATCAACCTATTCTTCGGAGCAGGTCTTGCTGCGTGCTCTTTTTTTCGTGTTCCGGGTAGATTGGGTGCAGGCCCGGTCGGGAGCCCGGGTTGATGAGCATATTTCATGAGTAACAGGAGGCCCTTATGGCAAGCCAGGCGCTTATCAAAGAATTTGAAGATCTCCTCGGCAAGGAAAACGTGTTCAGCTCCGAAGCTGACCGCCAGAGTTATTCCTATGATTCCGCGGTGCTGCCCCCCGTGGTGCCCGCCTTTGCGCTGCGTCCCACCACCACCGAGCAGCTCGGCATCTGTGTGAAAAAACTCTATGACTACGGCATTCCCATGACCGTGCGCGGTGCCGGTACCAACCTGTCCGGCGGCACCATCCCGGACAGCAAGGAAAGCGTGGTCATCCTGACCAACGGCCTGAACCGCATCCTTGAGATCAACTCCGACGACCTGTACGCCGTGGTGGAACCCGGCGTGGTCACGGCCACTTTCGCTGCCGAGGTTGCCAAGAAAAACCTGTTCTATCCCCCGGATCCGGGTTCCCAGGCCGTGTCCACCCTGGCCGGCAACATCGCCGAAAACGCCGGTGGTCTGCGTGGCCTGAAGTACGGCGTCACCAAGGACTACCTGATGGGCCTGGAATTCTTTGACGCCACCGGCGAGCTGGTCAAGAGCGGTTCCCGCACCGTCAAATGCGTCACCGGTTACAACCTGGCCGGCATGATGCTGCAGTCCGAAGGCACCCTGGGCATCATCTCCCAGGCCGTGCTCAAGCTGGTGCCCCCGCCGCAGGCCTCCAAGGCCCTGATGGCCGTGTTCGATGACATGCAGAAGGCCGCCGAAGCCGTGGCCGGCATCATCGCCGCCCACGTGGTGCCCTGTACGCTGGAATTCCTCGACAACAACACCATCGTGCGCGTGGACGACTACACCAAGGCCGGCCTGCCCCGCGACGCCGCGGCCATCCTGCTCATCGAAGTGGACGGCCATCCCGCCCAGGTGGCTGACGAAGCCGTGGTCGTGGAACGCGTGCTGCAGCAGACCGGTGCCGTGGCCGTGCATGTGGCCAAGGACGCCGCCGAAAAGTTCAAGCTGTGGGAAGCCCGCCGCCAGGCCCTGCCCGTGCTGGCCCGCTGCAAGCCCACCACCGTGCTCGAAGACGCCACCGTGCCGCGCTCCCAGATCCCTGCCATGATGAAGGCCGTCAACGACATCGCCAAGAAGTACAATGTCGAAGTGGGCACCTTCGGTCATGCCGGTGACGGCAACCTGCATCCCACCTTCCTGTGCGACAAGCGCGACAAGGAAGAATTCGCCCGCGTGGAAGCCGCCGTCGACGAAATGTTCGATGTGGCCATCAGCCTGCACGGTACCCTGTCCGGTGAACACGGCATCGGCACCGCCAAGTCCAAGTGGATGGAAAAGGAAACCTCCCGCGGCACCATCCTCTTCTCGCAGCGCCTGCGCCGCGCTCTGGATCCCAAGGGTCTGCTCAATCCCACCAAGCTGGTGGGCATTTAGGGAGACACGCCATGAGCGACCTGAAGAAACTGGCAAAGCGTCTGATGACGCTTGACGACCGCATCATCGCCTGCATGAAGTGCGGCATGTGCCAGGCTGTCTGCCCCATGTTCGGCGCCACCATGATGGAAGCCGACGTGGCCCGCGGCAAGCTGGCCCTGGTGGACAATCTGGCCCACGAAATGATCGCCGACCCCGATGCCGTGGCCGACAAGCTGGGCCGCTGCCTGCTGTGCGGCTCCTGTGAGGCCAACTGCCCCTCCGGTGTGAAGATCATGGACATCTTCATGGAGGCTCGCGAGATCGTGAACATCTATCTTGGCCTGCACCCGGTCAAAAAGATGGTGTTCCGTGCCCTGCTGCCGTACCCCGGCCTGTTCAACTTTGCCATGCGGGTGGGCGCGCCCATGCAGCGCGTCATCTTCCGCAGCAACAAGGACACCCAGAACACGGCCTGTGCTCCCATGCTCAACTTCATGCTGGGCGACCGCCACATCCGTTCCCTGGCCCTCAAGCCCCTGCACGCCATCTACGGCAACCTGGACGAGCCCCGCGTCATGGGCGGTCTGAAGGTGGCCTTCTTCCCCGGCTGCATGGGCGACAAGCTGTACGTGGATGTGTCCGAAGCCTGCATCAAGGTGCTGCACCACCATAACGTGGCCATCTACATGCCCAGCAGCTTCGCCTGCTGCGGTATCCCGGCCCTGTCCTCCGGCGACGCCGAAGGCATGGTGAAGCAGATGGCCAAGAGCCTGGCCGCCTTTGGCGAAAGCAGCTTCGACTACGTGCTGACCGCCTGTTCCTCCTGTACCTCCACCATCAAGGAACTGTGGCCCCGCTACGCCGCCCGCCTGGGCAGCGTGGAACAGCATCAGGCCGAGGCCCTGGCCGCCATCACCATGGACATCAACGAATTCCTGGTGAAGGTGCTCAAGGTCGAAGCCGTGGAAAGCCTGCCCGGCGCCAAGACCGTGACCTATCACGACTCCTGCCACCTCAAGAAGGCCCTGGGCCTCTCCGAGGAACCGCGCACCATCATCAAGACCAACCCCAACTACAAGCTGGTGGAGATGAAAGAAGCCGACCGTTGCTGCGGTTGCGGCGGTTCCTTCAACCTCTTCCACTACGACCTGTCGCGTGTCATCGGCCAGCGCAAGCGTGACAACGTGGTGGCCACGGGCGCCCATGTGGTGGCCGCCGGCTGCCCCGCCTGCATGATGCAGCTGGAAGACGTGCTCTCGCACAACAATGACCCCGTGCAGGTCAAGCATACTATCCAGATCTATGCCGAGACCCTCAAATAGGGTGCGGCATTCATTATAAGGAGACATCAATGGCCCCTGAAGAAATCCAGGATCTTGTTCAGGACTTCACCACCAAAGCCACGGCCGTCAACGCCGTGGTGCAGGAGCTGCCCAACATGGCCGCCGCGCTGCAGTATGTGGTGGACGTGTGCGAAAACAAAGCCCCGTGCGAACTGATGGCGGACGAGGACGTGGAAAAGGGCCCCAACGGCCCCAACGGTGTGCCCACCCGCGTGCAGCGCATCGTGGCCGCTCCTGTCCTGAACGACGAAGACTTCGCCACCCTGGAAGCCGCCTGCAAGGAAAAGGGCTTCCTGTGCATCCGTGAAGGTCTGCGCAACCATCTGGCCGGTATCGACGTGGGGCTGACCTCCGCCGAGATGGGCGTGTCTTCCAGTGCCACCTGTCTGGTGAACACCGACAACGAAAATGCCCGTCTGGCCGGTATGATCAGCGAGATCCACGTGCTGCTGCTGGCCAAGTCCAAGCTGGTGCGCACCCTGCCCGAGATCGCCGGTCGCATGCGTGAGCTGCTCATGGCCAACCCCAAGGGCGGCAACTACACGACCCTGATCAGCGGCCCCAGCCGTACCGCCGATATCGAGCGCGTGGCCGCCGTGGGCGTTCATGGCCCGCTGGAATTGCATATCATTCTTCTGGAGGACTAAGCCATGAGCCACACCGCACCCAAAACCCTTTCGGATTACCGCAAGGATATTGATTCCGCCCTTGAGGACAGCTTTCTGCGCCGTACCCTCGACACCTTTGCCGTGGCCTACCGCGCCAACCGTGAAGCTGTGTTCAAGGAAGTGGACGAACGAGGCCTGATCAAACAGATCGCCGACGCCAAGGACGACGCCTGCAAGCACATGGAAGAACTGTACGAACAGTTCCGCCGTGTGGCCGAAGAGCGCGGCGTGCATGTGCACCGTGCCGCCACTGCCGAGGATGCCAACCGCATCATCGCCAGCATCGCCCGCGAGAACAACGTCAAGCGCGTCATCAAGTCCAAGTCCATGACCGCTGAAGAAATCCAGCTGAACCCCTACCTGGAAAAGGAAGGGTTCATCGTGGACGAGACCGACCTTGGTGAATGGATCATCCAGCTGCGCCACGAAGGTCCCTCGCACATGGTCATGCCCGCCATCCACCTGTCCCGCTATCAGGTGGCCGACGACTTCACCAAGGAGACCGGCGTCAAGCAGGATGCCGAAGACATCCAGCGCCTGGTGAAGGTGGCCCGCGTGCAGCTGCGCCGCAAGTTCATCAACGGCGACATGGGCATCTCCGGCTGCAACTTCGCCGTGGCCGAAATGGGCGCCGTCAGCACCGTGACCAACGAAGGCAACGCCCGCATGGTCACCACCCTGCCTCGCGTCCATGTGGCCATCGCCGGCCTGGACAAGCTGGTGCCCAACCTGGAAGTGGCCCTGACCGCCCTGCAGGTGCTGCCCCGTAACGCTACGGCCCAGCGCCTGACCGCGTACGCCACCTTCATGGCCGGTGCCGGCGAATGCGGCGCCTGTGAGGACAACAAGAAGGTCATGCACGTGGTCTTCCTGGACAACGGCCGTACCGAGATCGCCCGTGATCCGCTGTTCTCCCAGATCTTCCGCTGCGTGCGCTGCGGCGCCTGCGCCAACGTCTGCCCCGTGTTCCGTCTGGTGGGCGGCCACAAGATGGGCTACATCTACATCGGCGCCATCGGCCTGATCCTGACCTACTTCTTCCATGGCAAGGACAAGGCCAAGGTGCTGTGCCAGAACTGCGTGGGCTGCGAATCCTGCAAGAACGTCTGCGCCGGCGGCATCGACCTGCCCCGCCTGATCCGCGAGATCCGCTCCCGCCTGACCGACGAGCAGGGCGGTGGTGTGGAAGGCACCCTGATGGCTGCTGTGATGAAGAACCGCAAGATGTTCCACAGCCTGCTCAAGTTCGCCTCCTACGCCCAGAAGCCCTTCACCGGCGGCACCCAGTTCCAGCGTCACCTGCCTGCCATGTTCCTTGGCAAGCACGGCTTCAAGGCCCTGCCCGCCATCGCCAACGAAGCCTTCCGTGACCGCTGGGCCAAGATCGCCCCGCGCGTGGCCACCCCGCGCTACCGTGTGGCCATCTTCGGCGGCTGCGCCCAGGACTTCATCTATCCCGAACAGCTGGAAGCCTGCGTCAAGGTGCTGGGCGCCCGCGGCGTGGCCGTGGAATACCCCATGGCCCAGACCTGCTGCGGCCTGCCTCTGGAAATGATGGGTCAGCGCAAGACCTCCGTGGATGTGGCCAAGCAGAACCTGGAAGCCTTCGACGCCAGCAAGTACGACGCCATCATCACCCTGTGCGCCAGCTGCGCCTCCCACCTGAAGCATGTGTACCCCCACATCCTGGAAGGCAAGGCCGACGCCGCCCGCGTGCAGCTCTTCTCCGACAAGGTGACGGACTACAGCTCCTTCGTGCATGATGTCCTCGGCCTGACCGAGAAGGACTTCAACAACAGCGGTGAAAAGGTGACCTACCACGCTTCCTGCCACATCTGCCGTGGCCTGGGCGTGACCAAGGCCCCGCGCGACCTCATCGCCGACGCGGCCACCTATGTGCCGTGCGCCGAAGAAGACGTGTGCTGCGGCTTCGGTGGTACCTACTCCATGAAGTTCCCCGAGATCTCCGGTACGCTGCTGGCCAAGAAGCTGAAGCACATCGAAGAGACCGGCGCTTCCCGCGTGGTCATGGACTGCCCCGGCTGCGTCATGCAGCTGCGTGGTGGTGTGGAAAAGCAGGGCATGAAGGTCAAGGTTTCGCACATCGCGGAACTGGTGGCCGAAAACCTGAAGCACTAACCGTAAACGAGCGGCGGCGTGCCTTGTGGCGCGCCGCCGCCTTGCCATGCGGGCCTGACCTGTCCGGGCCTGCAGGGATCGCCGGCCTTGTGCCGGGCCGGGTGCAGCCCAGGGCGCCCCGGCAGCAGGGACAGGAGGGATTTTTGAACGGACACCGGGTTTCCCGGGCGGTTTTGAGGAAGACCGCGGTCTGTTCGAAAACGCCGTATGATCAAGGCCTTTTCCTGGCGAACCTGAAGGAGCGCCGGTGGGCCCACGGCCATGCGGCAAGGTCACGACCGTAATGCGGCATGATGACATGCCGCCGGTTTGGGGAAGGTCACGGCTGCGTGTGGTGCGAAAATATGCGGCCGGGACATGTTCAACATGGACACTTGCAGAGGAGGTCTCATGTCCATCGGTCTTCTGGCATTTCTTGCCTTCATCCCGATCCTGATTGCCCTGATCCTCATGGCCGGCATGCGCTGGCCCTCCACCCGCGCCATGCCCATCGCCTGGCTTGCCGGTGTGGTGCTGGCCTTTGCCTTCTGGGGTCAGGAACCCCTGCGTCTTGTGGCTCTGTCCATCGAAGGCACCATCACGGCTGTGGGCGTGCTGATCATCGTGTTCGGCGCGCTGCTGATCTACTACACCATGCAGTACAGCGGCGCCATGGAAACCATCCAGGCCGGCATGAAGAAGATCAGCCCCGACAAACGTCTGCAGACCATCATCATCGGCTTCATGTTCGCCGCCTTCATCGAAGGTGCCGCCGGTTTCGGTACGCCTGCCGCTCTGGCTGCTCCCCTGCTGCTGGGCCTGGGCTTCCCGCCCCTGTGCGCCGCCGTTATCTGTCTGGCCTTCAACAGTGTGCCCGTGACCTTTGGCGCCGTGGGTACCCCCGTGCTGCAGGGCTTCAAATCCATCGAGACCTTTGCCATGCAGGCCATGAACTTCTCTGACCCTGCCATGGCCTACAAGACCATCGGTGAATACGTCACCCTCATGCACCTGCCCATGGCCATCATCCTGCCCATCTTCATGCTGGGCTTCATGACCCGCTTCTTCGGCAAGAACAAGTCCTGGATGGAAGGTTTCCGCGCGTGGAAATACTGCATCATGGCCTCTGTCTGCTTCCTGGTGCCGTACCTGATCCTGGCCTGGCTGGTGGGTCCCGAACTGCCCTCCATGCTCGGTGGTCTGCTGGGCCTTGGTGCCCTGGTGTGGCTGACCAAGAAGGGCTTCTGCGTGCCCACCGACGGCGTGTGGGACTTTGCCCGCAACGATGAATGGGATCCTGAATGGACCGGTTCCGTGGAAGCCAGCTCCGCTACCGAATACAAGGAACACATGAGCCAGACCATGGCCTGGCTGCCCTATGTGCTGTGCGGTCTGCTGCTGGTGCTGACCCGCGTGCCCGCCTTCCACCTGAAGCCCATCGTCACCGACCCCATCTTTAGCGTGGGCCTGACCAACATCCTGGGTTACCAGGGCGTGACCTCCAAGATCGCCCTGCTCAACCTGCCCGGTACCATTCCCTTCATCCTGGTGTCCATCATCACCATCGGTTTGCACAAGATGAGCGGTGAAAAGGTCCGTCAGGCCTGGGGTACCGCTCTGGAAAAGATGTCCGCTCCCACCATCGCCCTGGTGGCTGCTGTGGCCCTGGTGTCCATTCTTAAGGGTTCCGGCGTCAACACCGCCGGTCCTGACGGCGCGGCCCTGCCCTCCATGCCCATGGCCATGGCCATGTTCGCCTCTGATGTGGCCGGCGGCATCTGGCCCATGCTGGCCGCTGTGGTGGGTGGCCTGGGTGCCTTCATCACCGGTTCCGCCACCGTGTCCGACATGCTGTTCGGTAACTTCCAGTGGGATATGGGCGGTCTGCTGAACTACCCCGCTCTCGGCAAGTACATCATCGTGGCTGCCCAGGGCGTGGGCGGCGCTGCCGGCAACATGATCTGTATCCACAACATCGTGGCTGTGTGCGCTGTGCTGGGCATGATCGGCAAGGAAGGTATCATTCTGCGCCGGACCATCTGGCCCTTCCTGCTGTACTGCCTGGTGGCCGGTACGGTCTGCTTCGTCCTGATTGGCCGCGTCCTGTAGGGCAGCTGTGACTCTGTAAAAGAAAAGGCCCGCTTCGGCGGGCCTTTTTTTATGTCTTTCTGCGGGCGGCACAGCAATAAAAAAACCACCCGAAAGGGTGGTTTCAGCATGGAAGACGCTGAAAGGGAGGAACGCTAATGGCTGGGAAGGGCAGCCGATGTACGCCAGTACCAGTCCGCTACCAGGGTCGTGTCGTCCGGCAGCCATTCCCCGCTGTGTTCGAACTGGAACAGCAGCTCCTCTTCCGCTTCGTCCAGCGGGATGGCCGGATGGGCCAGCTTGCGCAGGTGGACCAGGACGGCCAGGCATTCGAAAAGCGAGAAGAGAGCCTCGGAAGAAAGGTCCGCGGCGGCGATGGTACGCAGCAATTCAGGATGGAAGGGATTGTTGCTGACACGGGCGGCATCATACAGATCGCAATGCCGGCACAGAGAATCCAGAGTATCGGCGACCAGCAGATCCCGTTTTTCCTGAGGGGATCGTTGCCGTAACGCTGCGGCGAACTGGCTGATGGAGGTACGTTTTTCGCGAATGGTCACCGGGAGCTCCTGTTTTCTGATGATTATAGAATAACACATATATAAAAGCAACGTTCTTTAGCACAAGTACGGGGCTGAAGAGCGTACTTTCCTCTCCGGCGGACTGTAATTGGGCACTCGCAACAGTGCACTACGATGCGGCCTTTGCGCAGGGGCAGGATCCCTTTAGTGGCGAGGGTCGAGATAGCGGGGATCTATATGCAGGCGATAGCTCCGTGCCGCCGGATTGCGGCGGGGTGGCAGGGAGATATTGCCCTCGATGGACAGGGGCTTGTCCGAAAGGCCGAAGGGCTGGAGGCCCTGGAGGCCCTGAGGCATGGCGGCCAGCCGGTCGCCCAGGACGTAGAGGACAGGCATGCTGCGCTGGGCGCGACCTGCCAGGAGCATGCTGCCGCCGTGGCTGCTGCCCAGAATGCTGGTAAGCAGGGAGGGCAGGCGCACGTCGGCGCGGCGCAGCAGCTCCAGAAAGTCATTGCCTGTCTGTCCCACGAAGGAAACCAGGGACATGCCGTCGCGGCTCACCAGCAGGCTCACCGGCACGGTACCGCCGTGGATGCCCAGATAGGTGGAGCGGGCGCCCGCGGGCATGGCTGTCCAGCCTTCCGGGAGGGATTGACCGCTGACGGTGGCCGTTTGCTGGGGCGTATCGGCGGTGGTGCTGCCGGCTGCGGTGAACAGGGAACTTTTGTCCAGCGCGGGCCACGCACAGGCCAGGGCGGCCAAGGCCAGCAGGGCGCAGGCCAGCAGGGATTGGAGATGGCGCATGCCGTTATGTCCTTGATACAGGGGTGATTTCCCTTCCTAGGAAGAATGGCGGGACCTTGTCAAGCCAGGGACGGTCTACTCGCCGGTACCGAGGGAGAAGAAGCTCTCCGGGCCTTCCTGGGTACCGAGCCATTCCAGGAAGAATGAGGCCAGTCTGCGGGTCAGCGTGCTGAACAGCTGCTGGCGCAGGGGATCCAGCTCGTCATGGCACATCTCGGGCAGCTCATTGGCCAGGCTGGGCGGACAGGGGGCCATGAGCAGCGACATGTCCGCTTTGTCCAGGAACAGATGGGCGGGCTTTCTGTCCATGCGTTCATACAGGGCCTCGGCATGCAGCGAGGAGATGCTCAGGTCGTCATGCTCAAGGCCCACCAGCAGCAGGTGCGGCTGCTGGCTGGTCAGCCCCTGATGGCTGAACAGCATGCCGAAGGTGGGGCCCACGGCGGCGATGGCCTTGACGCGGGGATCGGTCAGGCTGCGCGGATCCAGCGGGAAATGGCCGCACATGCTGTCCATGCGGGCCCTGGGCTGATCATAGCAGTAGGCATCGTCCTGGGGGGCCTTGCGACAGTAGTCCATCCAGCCGGAGCAGTCGGGCAGGGCGCCGCCCAGCAGCAGGGCGGCCGTAGCGCCGCTGCCGTAGCCCAGGACGCCGATGCGCTTGGGGTCGATGCTGGGGCCGATGTCTTTGTCGGCCAGCAGCAGGTCCATGGTGGCCGACAGTTCCAGAGCCCTGTCCTTGAGCTGTTCCCAGAGGAAAAGATGGTCCATGTTCTCCATGCAGTCGCGGGGATGGGTGGGCGCGGCCACCACGAAGCCGCGGGCCGCCAGGGCTGCCGCCGTATCGTGGAAGGAAAAGCGCGTCCCCGACGAGGGATGGGAGAGCAGGATCAGAGGAAAGCGGCCGGGTACGGGCTTGCCGTTGCGGGCGCCGCGGATGGTCCAGGGCGCGTAGGACAGGGAGCGCGGTGCGCGCACGGACGGATACCAGACGTTGACGTCCACGCGGATGCCGCTTTCCTGCTGCCAGAAGCCCAGAGTGCGGAAACCGGGATTGTAGCCGTTATCGGCCAGGGCCGGGACGGTGATGAACAGGCAGAGCAGGGCCATGATGACGGCGGAACGGACAGGCATGGGACCTCGCGAGACAGGAAAAGGGGTGGAGGCGTCCCCGCAGCGGGAGCAGGGCCGCTGTAGGTGTTGTGCCACAGGCATGGCTGGGATACAAGGGAAAGGCTTTCAGTCTCAAATCCCTATCGAGGTGTACATGGAATTTTTGACATATCTGGTGGACTTCATCCTGCATATCGACGCCCATCTCTTCGAACTGGTGGAACAGTACGGGATGTGGATCTATGCCATCCTGTTCATCATCGTCTTTTGCGAGACCGGCCTCGTGGTCACGCCCTTCCTGCCGGGGGATTCCCTGCTCTTCGCCTCCGGCGTCGTGGCCGGTGCCGGGCTCATGGGCTACGGCCATGTGCTGCTGGTACTGCTGGCCGCCGGTATCATGGGCGACGCGGTGAACTACTTCATCGGCCGTCATGTGGGGCCGGCCATCTTCCAGCGGGATTCCCGCTTCATCAAGAAGGAGCACCTGCTCAAGGCGCATCACTTTTATGAAAAGCACGGCGGCAAGGCCATCATCCTGGCCCGCTTCGTGCCCATCGTGCGGACCTTCGCGCCCTTCGTGGCCGGTATCGCCCTCATGTGCCCGCACCGCTTTTTCCTGTTCA
Source organism: Desulfovibrio piger (assembly GCF_012843875.1). Classification (GTDB taxonomy): domain Bacteria; phylum Desulfobacterota; class Desulfovibrionia; order Desulfovibrionales; family Desulfovibrionaceae; genus Desulfovibrio. Next base: position 12,191 of record NZ_JABAFY010000021.1, read on the forward strand.
ACATCACGGGCTGTGTGCTCTGGGTGGGCGGCCTGGTCTCGGCCGGCTATTTTCTGGGCAATCTGGAATGGGTGCGCCAGAATTTCAGCATCATCGTCTACCTGATCATCATCATCTCCGTGCTGCCGGTGGCCATCGAAGTCCTGCGCGCCAAGCTGGGCAAGAAGCCGGAGCAGGCGGAAGAGTTGAAGAACCCCTTCGAAAAGAAGGATTAAGGCAGTTCTGCGGGGGAAGGGAGGCCCCTTTTGGAAAAGGGGCCTCCCTTCCCCCGGACCCCCATCCCTCTCCGAAAACTTTTCTTCTGGTCCCTGACGGACAAAGTGGTACGGAAGGATGTGCCCTCGGCATCTGTCCCCCGGTGAAGCTGAAAACAGTCTGTCTGTTCTTCACGGTTGTCCGCTATCCCGTCGCCATACTGAAAAAAGCCCCGCACTGTGCGGGGCTTTTTTTGTGGGCGGGTTTTGGGGAAGGAGGGGGGACTGGGGGGAGGAAGACCCTTTTTGCCGCTAGGGAAAGGGTCTTCCTCCCCCCAGAGAATTCCCTATGCCAAAATTTCCAGACGTCCCTGATGCATGCGCGCCCGGCGGTTGATGCAGGACGGCGCGTCGCCCTCGAAGTGGGAGACAAAGACCAGCGAGATGCCGCGGGCGGCCAGCTGGTCCAGCAAATCAAGATACTGGCGGCGGGAGTCTTCGTCCAGGGCGGAGCAGGGCTCGTCCAGAAGCAGGATGTCCGGTTCGCCCATGAGGGCGCGGGCCAGGAACAGGCGGCGCAGCTGGCCGGTGGAGAGCAGGCGGATGGAGCGGTCAGCCAGATGGCCCACGCCCAGTTCGCGCATGACGCGGCGGGCCTGCTCCTGCTCGGCCTTGCTGTAGTCGCGGTAGACGCCCACGGTGTTTTCCAGACCGGTACAGACCAGTTCCAGCGCCGTGATGCTGTAGCCGTAAAGGGCCTGGGAGAGGTCGGAGACCAGACGCACGCCCTTGCGGATCTCTTCCAGCAGCACGGTCTCGCCGCCGTGATGGGGCAGATGACGCACCAGCGTACCGCCCACGGCCACGAATTCGTCCCCGGCCAGCAGACGCAGGAAGGTGGACTTGCCCGAGCCGTTCTCGCCCTCGATGCGCCAGTGTTCGCCCTTACGCAGTGTCCAGTCCACATCGTGCAAGATCTCCTGCCCGTCGATGAAGACCGTGGCATGGCGCACGTCCAGCAGCGGCGCGGAGGGTTCCGGGGCGGACGTCACGGCTCCGGCCAGGCTGATGTCCTCATATTCGCCTTCCTGCGGCGGCAGGGCGCTTCCCGGGGCCAGCAGACGGCCCTGATGGATGACGCGCGTCTTGCGGCACCAGTCCGGCACCTGTTCCGGGCGGTGGCTGCTCATGATGACCGTACAGTGCTCGCGCACGCTGTCCAGCACTTCATAGAAGCGGCGGCTGTGGTCGGCATCCAGCCCATCGCTGCATTCGTCCAGCAGGAGCAGATCCGGCTGCCGGACCAGGGCCCGGCCCAGCAGGAGCAGGCGGAGCTGGCCCTGCGAGACTTCTGGCACCATCCTGTCCAGCAGGTCCAGGGCGCGCAGGCGCCGTGCCATGTCTTCCACCTGCGCATGACGCTGCTCGGAAGTGTTGGTGTAGAGCAGGGGGGTATCTTCGAATGCCGTGAGCAGCAGTTCCCGGCCAGTGATGTACCAGCGCTGGCGCTGGTAGTTCTCCTGCTGGTCGGGCGAGACCAGGGCGCTGACGGCACGGCCCGCGATGGGCGAGGTCTCCTCACCTTCGCTGGTGTGCCAGACGATGCGGCCTTTCGCCGGCCAGAGCAGGCCGTGCATGAGGCGCATGAGCGTGGTCTTGCCGGCACCGTTGTGGCCCAGCAGCAAGTGGTGCTCGCCGCGGCACAGATGCCAGTCGATGTGGTGCAGGATCATTTTCTGCCGGGCATCGCCGGGCAGGAACAGGCTCAGGTCTTCGATGTCCACCAGGGGACTGCCGGGAAGGAGGGGAGACTGGGTTTCCATGAGAGGCTCGTAAAACTGGCGGTACGCATCCGTCCTGCGGACCGCTGAGAGATGGAGAACTGTCCGAAGGACAGCCTGAAAACATATGTACGCGACCGGGCGGGGCCTGTAGCCGTCGGGCCCAGGGAGACCGGAGACGGACGGGTCATCGACTGGGGAGAGTGGGGGAGCGGCCTTGCCCGAGGGTGACCGGGAAATCCGGGCTGGAGGAAAGCCCGGGCCCTCCCGCGCGCCATCTTTGGGATAAAGCGCGCCGGGAAGAGGGCGACTGGGGAAAGGGGGATCCTTCCCGTGCGGGCAACGGCCGGATGGCGGCCCGCAGGGCCGTGCCCGTCAGCGCCGGAGCGGCGTCACGGGCATCGGCAGCGGAGAAGATCTCCCTTTCCCTCCCCAAAATATCCGGGCGCCGTGTTCTTTCCTACAGCGGCAGCACGTACTGCCGGCCCTGCTTGTACCAGACGCTCTGGGTGAAACCGAAGGCGCGGGCATAGCTTTCCAGACGGGGGAAGGCAAAGGCCACGTCGGTGGTGATGTGAGCATCGGAGGCGAAGGTCACGGGCACGCGGAGCTCGGCGGCCAGCTGCATGATGGGCGCGCAGGGGTAGATCTCGCGGCAGGGCTTGCGCAACCCGGCGGACGAGATCTCCATGGCCATGCCCGCATCGCGCAGCTCGGTGAGGGCCGTGCGGATGATGTCGAGGCTGCCGGGCTTGTTGAGCCAGATGTGGAAGCGGTCCACGGAGAAGATCTTGATGAGGTCGGGGTGGGCGGCGATCTGGAACATGCCCGAGGCGATCATCTCGCGCCAGCTCTGGAAGTAGCGCATATAGTTCCGCTCGCACTCTTCCTGCGAAAGGATGTCCCAGTCCGAGGCCTGGTCGTCGAAGCCCCAGTGACCGATGAAATGCACGCTGCCCAGCAGATAGTCGAAATCATAGGCGGTGCAGGCCTGGCGGGCAAAGTCCGCCTGCCCTTCCAGCCAGTCCATCTCCATGCCGAACAGCACCTGACAGGCATCGGGAGCGGCGCTGTCGCGCAGCTCGCAGACCTCGCGGGCATAGGTGGGCATGAAGCGGCTCAGCTGTTCGCGGTATTCGTTGGTATAGTCGAAGCCCAGCGGACGCGGGGAATGTTCGGTGAAGCCCAGCAGTTTGAGCCCGGCCGTGCAGGCGGCGGCGTACATCTCCTGGGGCGTGCTGGCGCCGTGGGAATAACGGGTATGGCTGTGGAGGTCGGCGGTGATCATGATGGTCTCCGGGAGCGCCCCGGCCTGTCAGGGACAGACGGGATGGCCGTGATGACGGCAGGTCGCGGACGCGCTGAGATGGGGGCAGGGCCCGAGGGAAAAAACGGGGAGGGCGGACCCTCCCCGTGATGTGCTGATGCTATGGCCGATTAGCCGAGCAGACGGCGGCAGATCTCCTGACCGGCCCGGCGTCCGGCGCCCATGGCCAGGATGACTGTGGCCGCGCCGGTGACGATGTCGCCGCCGGCGAAGACGTTGGGCAACGAGGTCTCGCCCGTGGCTTCATCCACCTTGATGTAGCCGCGTTCGGTCTTTTCCAGGCCTTCGGTGGCTTCCAGTAGGATGGGGTTGGAACGGGTGCCCAGGGCCACGATGGCCAGGTCGGTGGCCAGTTCGTAGGTGGCGCCTTCCACGGGCACGGGGCGGCGACGGCCGGAGGCGTCGGGCTCGCCCAGTTCCATCTTCTGCAGGGTCACGGACGTGAGCTTCATCTCGGCGTCCCCGTTGAACTTCACGGGGGAGGCCAGCATCTCGAACTTCACGCCTTCTTCCTCCGCATGTTCCACTTCCTCGCGGCGGGCGGGCATCTCGGCCTTGGTGCGGCGGTAGACGATATGCACGCTTTCCGCGCCCATGCGCAGGGCGGTGCGGGCGGCGTCCATGGCCACGTTACCGGCACCGAACACGGTCACATGCTTGCCGAGGTAGGCGGGGGTGTCCTGTTCGGGGAAGGCATAGGCGCGGCCCAGGTTCACACGGGTCAGGTATTCGTTGGCGGAGAACACGCCCACCAGGTTTTCGCCGGGCACGCCCAGGAAGACCGGCAGACCGGCGCCCACGCCGATGAAGACCGCGTCATATTCCTTGCGTAGTTCGTCCACGGTGAAGGTGCGGCCGCCCACGCTGTTGAGGTGGAAGTCCACACCAGAACGGCGCAGGCCGTCCACTTCGGTGGCCACCACGTTCTTGGGCAGACGGAAGGAGGGGATGCCGTAGATGAGCACGCCGCCGGGCTCGTGCAGGGCTTCGAACACATCCACCTTGAGGCCGTTGGCGGCGCAGACGCCCGCACAGGTCAGGGAGGAAGGACCGGAGCCGATGCAGGCCACCTTCTTGCCCTTGACGGGCATGGCACAGGAATTGGTGCCGGTCACCTGTTCACAGGCGCTGGTGGCGATGTAGGTATCGGCCACGAAGCGTTCCAGGCGGCCGATGGCGATGGGCTGGCCCTTGGCGTTGAGGATGCACTTGCCTTCGCACTGGTGTTCCTGCGGGCAGACGCGGCCGCACACGGCAGGCAGGCTGTTGGTGGTCTTGATGATGCGGTAGGCGGCGTCGAAGTTGCCGCGGGCCACTTCGGCGATGAAGTCGCGGATGGGCACTTCCACGGGGCAGCCCTTCATGCAGAGGGGCTTTTTGCACTGCAGGCAGCGGGAGGCTTCCTGCATGGCCATCTCTTTGGTGTAGCCGGTGGCCACTTCGTCGAAATTGTGAGCGCGCACGTCCGCGGGCTGGCAGGGCATGTCCACGCGCGGAGCAATGGTCTTTTGGGGCTTAGTTTCCATGGGTGCTCCTGTACTGGTCGATGGAGACCTTTTCCTGATCGCGGTAGGCGCCCAGACGGCGGCGCAGTTCGTCGAAGTCCACCTTGTGGCCGTCGAATTCGGGGCCGTCCACACAGGCGAACTTGGTCTTGCCGTCCACGGTCACGCGGCAGGCGCCGCACATGCCGATGCCGTCCACCATGATGGGGTTGAGGCTGACGGTGGTGTGCACGCCGTAGGGACGGGTGGTGTTGGCCACGGCGGCCATCATGGGCACGGGACCCACGGCCACCACTTCAAAGACGTCCTTGTCGGATTCCAGGCGGTCGCGGAGCAGGTCGGTGACCAGGCCCTTGTGACCGTAGCTGCCGTCGTCGGTGGAGATGAGCAGCTCGTCCACGAAGCTGGCCAGTTCCTTTTCGAACAGGAGCAGGTCCTTGTTGCGGGCGCCGATGATGCCCACGACCTTGTTGCCGATGCGCGAATGGCCCTTGGCGATGTGGTGCATGGCGGCAATGCCGGTACCGCCGCCCACGCAGATGACGGTGCCCTTTTTCTCGATGTGGGTGGGCTTGCCCAGGGGGCCGCAAACGTCCAGGATCTCGTCGCCGGCCTTGAGGTCTTCAAGGATGGCCGTACTCTTGCCCATGACCAGATAGACGATGGTGATGGTGCCCTTTTCGGCATCCGTATCGGCGATGGTCAGGGGGATGCGCTCGCCCGTGGGGCTCATGCGCAGCATGACGAAATGACCGGGCCGGGCGTGGCTGGCAATGGCCGGCGCATGCAGCACCAGTTTGCTGGTCTTGCCCGGGATGAGGCTTTCTTTTTCCAGAATGGGGGTTGGCATGATGTTCCTGCACTCCTGCTGCGGGATAATGGAAAGTGCCAGCTTACCCAAGCTTTTTGCCGCTTGCAAGCATTGCGGTATGAAATGAGGAATTGTGAAAAGCGGGGGTACCCTCGACGTATGCCACGCAGGCTGGGCAGGGACGCGGCCATAGCGCGCTGCCGTGCCTGGCTGGTGACGGATGGGAAGGATGACTGAGTGATACGGCGATCCGGGAAAAGCCTTGGGCGCTTTCCCGGATCGCTCAATCGTGGTCGGTATGCGGGCCGCAGGTGCGCGGGAGCGGGGCGTCTTCCCCCTCGCCGGGCAGGACGAGGACCACGGTCTGGCGGGAGAGGCCGTTCTTTTCGATGGTCTCGGCCAGCAGGTCGAGGCGGGTGCGGATGAGCTGCTGGTCGGGCCAGCCCAGGCGGAAGGCGCAGATGACGGGCGTGGCGGCGGGCAGGGACTGTTCCAGTTCTTCCTGCATGGCGCGGGCCTGCATGGCGGAAAGATAGACGGCCAGCGTGGTGCCGTGCTTGGCCAGATGGCGCAGGGCCTCCTGTTCGGGCATGGGCGTGCGGCCGGGCATGCGGGTCATGATCAGGCTCTGGGTGGCGCCGGGCACGGTGAAGCTGCATCCGGCAGCGGCAGCGGCGGCGCTGGCGGCCGTGATGCCGGGCACCACCTGCCAGGGGATGCCGTCCCTGTCCAGCAGGGCCAGTTGTTCGCGCAGGGCGCTGTAGACGGCAGGGTCACCGGTATGCAGGTGCACCACCGGCTGACCGGCGCGGGCGAACTGGAGCATGAGGGAATGGCATTCTTCCAGATCCAGCGGGGCGGCGTCGATGACGCTGGCCCGGGGCGATGCCAGATCCAGCAGGGCGGGCGGGATCATGGAACCGGCATAGAGCAGCAGGGCCGCCTCTTCGATGAGGCGTTTCCCCTTGAGGGTGAGCAGTTCCGGGTCACCGGGACCCGCGCCGACGAAACTGACCATGCCTGGCTGCTTTTCCATAGTCTCCTCCAGTAGGCGGGGCCTGTTGTCTCCGCCCCGCGTCCCCGTAATGTCATGCCGGGGGAACGGCGTCCAGAAGGAGGGCTGCCTCCTCCATAAATATACGCCCCCAATGTCCTTCTCTAGTCTTCGTCCTTCTCCTGTTCGGGCTTGTCCACAGCCAGCAGGAAAACAGGGTTGGCGGCGGCCAGGAAAATGTCCTGCCCCAGTGGCCGGGACTGGGCGGACTGTATCTGCATCACCTCGGCGGGCCAGTCCAGGCCCTCGAAGAAGGCACGGCAGCGGGCCAGCGTGTCCAGCAAGATGCAGCTCACCACCAGCCGTCCGCCGGGCAGCAGGCGACGGCAGACCTGTTCCAGCAGGTTGTGGGCCCCGTTGCCGGAAAGACCGCCGCCGATGAAGACCCGGTGCGGGTCAGGCAGGCGCGGCAGGCACTGGGGCACCGTACCCAGACAGACGTCCACCGAGGCGGCCCCGAAGCGGCGGCGGTTCTCCTGGATGTCCAGAGCGCGGGAAGGGGTCCGCTCCACGGCCACCACGCGGCCTTCGTGGGCCAGGCAGGCCGCCTCCAGCGCCACGGAACCGGAGCCGGCGCCCAGATCCCAGACCGTATGCCGGGGCTCGGGCCGCAACAGGGCCAAGGCGGCGGCACGCACGGCGGGCTTGGTCAGCAGGCCGTCCTCGTGCCGCAGTTCGGCGGGCAGCAGGCCGGGATGCGGACGGCGCATCTCGCCCGCGGGCGTCAGCAGCACGGTACAGACAGCCCCGAAGAGGGCCGCGGCGGCTTCTTCCAGGGTGAAATGATGTTCCTGTTCCCCGTCGCTCCCCATGTTATCAAAAACATGCATGGCGAACCAGTCCACGCCCCTGTCCAGCAGATGGCGGGCCAGCAGGTCGGGCGTCATGCGGGCATCGGTGAGCAGGCTGATGGGCCGCTGCCGGTGGATGGCCGCATGGAGGGGCGTCAGATCGTCGCGGCCGTGCAGGGAAAGGCAGATGACGTCATGCCAGGGCAGGCCCAGACGGGCGCAGGCCTGCTGCAGGGAGCTGACCCCGGGCAGGATGCGCACGGCTTCGGGGCCCAGCTGGCGCAGGAGCGTAGTGCCGATGCCGTAGAACAGGGGATCGCCGTCGGCCAGCACGACAACTTTTTTGCCGCCGGCGCGCAGGTGGCTGATGCGGGCCAGCACCGGTTCCAGCGGCGCGGTCAGGGGAAGCTGACGGGCGGGGAGGTCGTCGAAGGCCGCCAGCAGGCGACGGCCGCCACACAGGACGTCGGCCTGTTCGATGAGGTGCAGCCGGGCGGGCGAAAGGCCCTCGCGCAGGGGCAGAGCGCAATCCAGGCCCAGGACCAGCACGGGCTCGGCCGCCGTACCGGCAGGTTCGAAAACGAAGGCGGAGTGCAGCAGGCTCTCCTGCGGGGACCAGGTATCCGTATCGGGCACGGCCGGAGCGGCCGGGGACGGTGCCGGCGGGGTATCGGCCGGACGGGAAGGACGGGGAGCGGGCAGGCTGATGCCGGGGAGGAGGTTCTGCTGTTTCATGTATCTCTGGTTGGAAAGGAACGGGACAGGACGCGCGGAGCGCGCAAAAAAGGGCAGCCGCAGCGACCGGGCGCGAGCCCGGCAGACGGCCGCCCTGAAAAGATCAGGCCTGGGCGTCGGGCAGCCAGACGCGGCCGCGGGCCACGAGGTCCACAGGACCGTCGATGAAGGCCTTGCCCTGGTCATCGTCGGGGATGTGGACATGCAGGGAGCTGCCGCCGGGCTGCATGATGTCCAAAGGCTTGCGGTTGCCCTTGGCGGCCAGCAGCAGGGCCAGGGCCAGGGCGCCGGACCCGCAGGCATTCTCGATGCAGGTGGTGTGGGCATCGCGCACGTGGACCACGGGCAGCATGTCCAGCAGGCCCGCGCGGCGGCCCCACCAGATGACGCCGCTGGCCACTTCGCCGGTCATGCCGTACTGGCGGCGCAACATGCGCGAGGCGGCGATGCAGTCCTCGGGCTGCATGTGCACCTCACCGTCCAGCAGCAGATGGCAGATGCCGGGCAGGCGCACCAGATGGATGCCCTGTTCCGGGTGGGTGATGGGGCAGGGCAGCAATTGCAGCTCGGCGCGCACCTGCCAGTGGGGAGAGGTGCCGCGTACCTGGAGCCGGATGGGGCTCTGCCAGCCGGAGACCTGCACCTCATAGCGGTGCTCGTTGGTCAGCTTCTGGCGGGCGATGCCCTGGAGCGTGGCCTCGGGCGAGGCGCTCTCGCGGAAGGCCAGCAGGGCGCCGAAGGCCCGTGTGGCGTTGACGCAGAACTCACCGCCCGCCATGCGCAGGCGGCGTTCCTCCACAGAGACGAAACCGGCCTGTTCCGCCCCCAGGCTGTCAGGACGCATGGCCTGCCGGGCCAGCTCCGCCTGCCGGGCCGCATCCAGGCCCGCGGCAGGGAAAAAGAGCGTCGTGTTGCCGCCGGGGCTCCATTTGGAAAAATCGAGTGCTGGCATAACCCATCCTTTTGTATCTATTCAGTATGCTACAGGCGGGCCCGACTGTCCAGCCACCGGGCATGCCCGGCAGGTGCCGGGTGACCGCCGGACGGCTCCGTTCCCTGCCGGAAGCCGCGGTGCAGAGGGCGCTGAAAGAAAGAACGCTTGCCCTTTGCTGCGAAACGCGCTAGTTTTTAAAGGTGTCAATACCCTTTCCCATAAAGGAAAAAGGTAGCTGGCGCATATTGCCTGGCATGTTGCAGGCAAAACAATAACTTTTTTGGGAGGCATCATGAAATCTTTCCGCCTGCTGGCCCTTACCGCCGCGGTTCTTCTGAGCTTCGCCGTGGCTGCCGTGGCCGCTCCTGTCTGCAGCAAGAAGGTCAACAGCTTCGACTTCGTCGTGGACTACTCCGGCTCCATGATGATGAAGAATGACAAAATGAAGCAGGACAAGATCGAAGTGGCCAAGATCGCCCTGAAGCGCGTCAACGCCGCCATCCCCGCCCTGGACTTCAAGGGTGGCCTGCATACCATCGCTCCTAACGGCACCGTCATCGAACAGGGCCCCTGGAACCGCGCCGCCATGGATAGCGGTATCAACACCCTGCGCAGCGGCTTTGCCACCTTCGGCCGCATGACTAACATGGGCGACGGCCTGCAGACCTACGAGCCCTTCCTGAGCTCCATGGAACGCAGCGCTGCCCTGATCCTGGTGACCGACGGCGACAACAACCGCGGTATGGATCTGGTGGAAGTGGCCCGTCAGGTGTACGCCACCCAGCGTAACATGGTCATCCACGTGATCTCCCTGGCCGACACCCCCCAGGGCGAAGCCACCGTCAAGGCCATTGCCGGCATGAACCCCGCCTCCGTGCTGGTTCGCGCTGAAGACCTGGCCACCAGCGACGCCGAAGTGGAACGCTTCGTGCTGGCCGTGTTCTGCCAGGAAGAAACCGTGATCGTGCTGCGCGGCGTCAACTTCGCTTTTGACTCCTATGCCCTGGACAGCAAGGCCATGGGCATCCTGGACGAAGCCGCCGGCCTCATCAAGTCCAAGCCCAACACCAAGATCGTGCTGACCGGCTGGACCGACTCCCGTGGTACCGACGCCTACAACGCCAAGCTGTCCAAGAACCGCGCCGAAGCCGTTAAGGGCTACCTGGCCAAGCAGGGCGTGCCCGCCAGCCGCATGACCGCCATCGGCAAGGGCAAGTCCTTCAAGTACAGCAACGACAGCGAAGAAGGCCGCTACATGAACCGTCGTACGGAGATCTCCTTCGACTAAACGACGCCCCCTTTTCCCCCTTCTAACAAAACCCGGCGGAAACGCCGGGTTTTCCATTAAGGAGTGATGACAGATGAAAAAAATCCTGGCAGTCAGCCTGCTGACCAGTCTGTTGTGCGGCGGCTGCGCCCTGTTCGGCGGGGACGAAGGCTCCAGCCCGGCTACGGCCGCCCCTGCTGAAGAAGCCGCCACCGAAACCGCCAAAGCCCCTGAAAAGGCTCCGGCCAAGGCGGCCCCCGTGTCCCAGTCCAAACTGGAAGCCGATCTGTACAAGACCGGCCAGAGCCTGGTGGGCCGTGCTTCCCGCACGGTGATGCCCTCCAAGGCCCACAAGGAAGTGCGCAAGGTGGGCAAGGAATACGTGGCCACCTATGTGGAAGTGGATACCGACAGCCTGACCACCGAAGTGCGCAAGGGCGCCCGTGGTTATGTGGGCTTCATCCGCTATTCCGAGCATGTCTATGAATGTCGCGGTGCCAGCAAGAGCGCTGCCCTTTCCGCTCCCTGCGAAAAGATCAAGACCCGCAATCTCAATGAAATGATCCGTCACGACGGCAAGAAGTGGCAGTACTAGTCCTGCCGCAGCCTGTCTGATGCCACAGCCCTCTTCCCTGCACGGGAAGGGGGCTTTTTTCTGGGCTGTGGGGCATCCTGCGGCCGGCAGGCAGCCGCTTTGGCGCGGCTACCTCGGGCCGCGGGAAGCGTCTGGGCCGTGGAATTCCGGCAAAACTTGAGGGCAGGAAGTCTGGGGAAAGAGGCCGGCAGCACGTGCAGGCGGGCCGCAAGGGGGCGTCCGCGCCGGGAGGGGCGGAGGAGGCCAGCCGTTTTTTGCCGATGCATCCCGTACCGCCCTCGGCTCGTTGCCGGCTCAGGCTCCCGTCTGCGCGCTGCCGGTGTCGATGCGGGTGATGACCGACATGCCGGAGCGGATCTCCGGTAGGCGCTCCTGCCCGGGCTCGAAGGCGATACGCACCGGGATGCGCTGGACGACCTTGGTGAAGTTGCCGGACGAGGTGTCCTTGGGCAGCAGGGAGAAGGTGGCCCCGGTGGCGGGCGAGATGCTCTCCACATGGCCCTTGAAGGTGTGGCCGGGAAGGTGTCGATGAGGATCTCCACGGGCTGCCCAGCCCGGATGTTGCCTATCTGGGTCTCCTTGTAATTGGCCACGATGTAGGGGGGCATGTCCAGCACCAGGGAGACGACCTGCATGCCTTCCCTCACCAGATCACCCACCTGTATCTTGCGGGCACCGGTGTGTCTGTTGCCCGGGGCGGTGATGATGGTGTGCCCCAGGTCGATGAGGGCGCTCTGCAACTGGGCTTCCGCGGCCCGGAGGTCAGCCTCGCGCAGCTGCCTGTCCGCCTTTTGCAGTTCGAGCTTGCGCTCCTGTACCCGGACTTCGGCCAGGGCCTCGCGGTGGCTGTGCTGGGCCGTGCGCAGGTTGATCTCGGCCGAGTCCGCCTCACGGGTGGAGACGGCGTTGCATTTGAAGAGCTTCTGCACGCGGGCGTTCTCGCGGCTGGCCAGATCGAGACGTGCCGCCGCATTTTCCGCAGCCACGCGGGCCTGCCGGATGCAGGCCTCCTGCAAACCTATCTCCAGATCAAGACGCTCCAGATTGGCGGCGCTCTTGTCCCTGACGGCCCGGGCCTGATCCGTGCGGACCCGGTAGTCGGCATCCTGCACGCGCAGGAGCACGTCCCCGGCCTTCACCTGCTGGAAATCGCCAAAGCCCACCTGGGCCACATAGCCGTTGACCTTGGCCTCCAGCACTACGCGGTCGAGCTGGGTATAGGCATTGTCCGTCTCCTGGATGCGCTTGCCGCTCTCCAGCCGGTTGAAGTTCAGCAGGAAGAAAAGGATGACGAGCAGCAGCATGCCCAGGATGATCCACGGCGAGAGCCGGAAAAGGGCCAGCAGGCGGTCATACAGGGCCAGCTTCAGCAGTTCGTCGGCAAAACCGGGTTTGAGGCTGTTCATGACGGTCCCCGTGCGTTCAGTTTCCCGGCGTGCCCAGATCCACGGGGCTGACCGGCGTTGGTTTCATGCCTTGACGAAGGCCAGCAGCAGCATGGTGCCCAGAGCGATGCAGACGCAGAGGGCAAAGACATCGTTGATCCCCAGGATGAAGGCATCGGTCTGCAACTGTTGTCCGAGCTGGTCCAGCGAGCCGCCGCTGTCCAGAAAACGGGCCACGGCCGAGGCGTCTCCGGTCAGGCGGCTGCCTGTCTGGCTGAAGTACAGATCCTCCCGCTGCCGGATGAGCAGCAGGAACAGGGCATTGCCCTCGATGGGCGTGGAGATGCGCGAGACCTGGATATAGGCCAGCAGTCCTACGGCGGTCTTGGCCGTGAAGCAGGCCATGCAGAAGGCCATCAGGGAAAGGAAGACCAGCGGGTGTCCGATGGCGAACAGGATGGCCATGGGGAAAAAGTCGGCGGCCACCCAGTCAGCGGTGATGAAGGTGCCCTGATAGCAGGCCAGCCCCATGAGCAGGACGCCCGTGGCGCAGAGCAGGCGCGTGTCCGCCTTGAGCACCAGAAAGGCGCAGAAGGGCGTGGCCAGCAGCTGCAGCAGGGCCACCAGCAGCAGGGGCAGGCCGCTTTGCAGGGGCCGCAGATCGTGCACCGTGTCCAGGAACAGGGTGATGAGCAGGGAATTGGCGGAGAGGATGAATATATAGATGATGACCATGCCCACGGACATGATGATGTTGAAGTCCGCGAACAGCCGGGGCGGGGCCCAGGGGCGTTCCACCAGCGCCTCGTTGGCGAGGAAAAGGAGGAAGCTGACGATACCGCCGGCCAGGAACACCGTGATGATGCCGGAATCGAACCAGCCCAGGCGTTCGCCCTGATCCAGCCCGGCATAGATGAGGACGACGCTCAGGCAATAGAAGGCCATGCCGGAATAGTCCGGCTTGTGCAGCAGCTCCCTGATGCGTATCCGGGGGCAGATGGCGCTGGAGCAGGACGAAATAGACGAACATGATGAGCCCGGACTGCCAGTAGATCCATTGCCAGCCCATATATTCCAGATAAAAGGCCCCCAGCGAGACGCCGGAATTGATGCCCAGGGAGACACGGAAGGTGAAAAAGGCCAGCACCACCACCCACCACGGCGGCGGCAGATGCTTGAGCATGATCTGTATGGTGGCCGTCACGAAGGAGCCGATGAGCAGCCCCATGAGGGCGTGGGCCACGAGCAGGTTCTCGTAGCCGGAGATGAAGGGGATGCAGAAAGCGACGCAGACGAAGCCGAGGGAAAGCGGCAGGAGCAGACGCCGCAGGCCCAGCGCTGTCAGGAAAAAGGGTAGTATGGGCGCAAGGATGAGCTGTGATGCTGATGCAACGGTACTGATGACGGAGCCTTCATCATAAGATAATCCCCATATACCACGCAAATAAGGCAGCGATGAGATAAGAAGACGGCCATGAAATGTCGTCATGGCTGCGGCAAGACAGATGGCAACAAGTATACCAGCCTGACTTCCACTCAGTGGAGGAAGAAGATGTTTGCATGTATCCATATCTTTACAGGGGTCTAAAAGGCTTTCTGCAGATAAAAGTGCCTATTGACCGATGATACATCGGAAACATGCGTCCGGAAAAATGTCAAGCGGAAAGTGTCATCAACCCGTGGCGGACGTTGGCGGCAGGCCGGGGCGCAATGCGCCATCCCGGTCATGGGAAAAGGGCATAAAAAAGCCTCCGCCCGGAAAGGCGGAGGCCCGTCATGCGAGGATGGCCGCGAAAAGCGGCAAAGAGGATCAGGCCGTGGGCAGGCCGGGCAGGGGAGGCAGATGCTCGGCGATCCAGCGGGCACACTGCTGGGGCGTCTTCTGGCGGGCGTCACAGCGCAGGGTGGCGTAGTGGTTGTAGAGGGCCTCGCGCTCATAAAAAATGTCGGCTAGGGTCTGCCCCGGGGCGATGGCCAGGCCGCGGTCGGGATTGCGGGCGATGCGCTCCTCGATGGTCTCCAGCGGTACGTCCAGGAAGACCACGGGCCCCAGAGTGGCCAGATGTGCCATGGCCTGCGGCCGGTAGACGGCGCTGCCGCCCGTGGCGATGACCGTGCGCTGGACGCGGATGGAGCCCAGGACCACGGCTTCCAGATCCAGGAAGGCCTCCTTGCTCAGGGCGTCGGTGACGGACTGCAGGCGGTCGGCGTACAGGGCTTCCATAAGATAGTCGCTGTCCATGAAGGCCCAGCCCAGGGTCTGGGCCAGGGCCATGCCCACAGTGGATTTTCCCGCGCCGGCCATGCCGATGAGGACCACACAGGGACAGGCGGGCGGCGGGGGCAGCAGATGTTCTGGCGTGGACATGCGGTCTCCTTGGTGATAATGAAATAAAAATTGTGCCGTCGCAGGCACATCCTGTCAAGGCGCAAAAGGCCTTTACCGACAGGCAGGGAGCGGTCCCGCCGGCGTTTTTTTGTTCATTGTCCCGCCCGGGGATGGTGAACAAGCCTTGACGGCGGGCCTTATGCCGTGTATGAAACCCTTTCAAATTTACAGGCTGCAAGGCGTATTCCGTGCAGCGACAGTGCTGCGGGCACGGGCAAGCCTTCCCGCTTATGTCGCGCAAAACTCGCGCCGGGCCACTTGGCCTGCTGTCCGTCGCCGCAGCCACACGCAAGGAGCTAGAGCAATGAAGAGAACATACCAGCCCAGTAAAGTCAGAAGAGCCCGCACCCACGGTTTCCGCGCCCGCATGGCCACCCCCAGCGGCCGCGCCATCCTGCGCCGTCGTCGCGCCAAGGGTCGCAAGCATCTGAGCGCCTAGTCGATTGGGGGCTGCGCCCCGCGATCCCAGAAGCGAGCCATCATGGCCGAACGCCTTTTTCTGCCCCGCCAGAGCCGCATCCGCAAACAAGCGGAGTATTCCGCGTGCTACGAGCGGGGCAGGCGTTACCATACGGAGCATTTCCTTGTTTTTGTACGGCCCCGCGAAAACGGGGCCTGTACGCGTATGGGCATGGCTGTATCCCGCAAGGTGGGCAAAGCGGTCACGCGCAACCGGGTCAAACGTCTGCTGCGGGAATTCTTTCGCCTGCACCGGGCACTTTTGCCCGAACATCTGGATATCGTCGCTGTGGCCAAAAAGCACACCGGCGCGGCGGACCTGAGCCAGGACCGCGTCAACGCCCAGCTGCTGCCGCTGCTGCAGCGCCTGCCGGGCCTGCACCCGGCCAGGAACAACGGCGGCCGGAACAGGGACTAGCCATGCTGCGCCGTCTCTTCGTCCTGCCCATCCGCTTCTACCAGCTGTTCATCTCTCCGGTCCTGCCCCCTGCCTGTCGTTTTTACCCCACATGTTCCGCCTACGCCCTGGAAGCCATCATGACCCACGGCGTATTGCGCGGCGGCTGGCTGGCCTTGCGTCGTCTGGCCCGCTGCCATCCCTGGGGCGGCTCGGGATATGATCCCGTGCCCCCTGCGCGGCGTCACCCGTAGTCTCTGCTTCATGGAGTACCTCCCCGCATGCAAGACGGCAAAAATCTTATCATGGCAATTGTCCTGTGTCTGCTCGTGGTCGTCGGCTGGAGCTATCTGGCCGACTATATGGGTTGGGTGGTCAAACCCGATCCGGCCGAGATAGCCAAGATGGAGGCTGCCCAGGCCGAGCAGGCCCAGAAGGCCCAGGCTGAAGCCGAAGCCAAGCAGAAGGCCCAGGCCGAGCCCCTGCCTGCCTTCACTCCCGCCCCCGGCGTGGACGTGACGGTGGACGCCCCCCTGTACAAGGCCGTGCTGCATTCCGGCGGCGGTGTGCTGCGCTCCTTCGAGCTCAAAAAGTACACCTCCGGCCTGGACGAGGATTCTCCCCGCATCAATATGGTGGATCCCCAGACCGCCGCTGTGGCGCCTCTGGGCCTGGTCATCAACGGTCAGCCTTCGTGGAGCACCGGCAAGTGGGCCCTGGAGTCCGACAGCGGTGTGACCGTGGCTGAAGGCGGCAAGGGCGTCGTCCGCCTGGTGGGCGAGGTCGACAACCTGCGCGTGACCCGTGAACTGACCTTCAATTCCGAAAATTACCTGATCTCCGAAAAGGTGAGCCTGGCCACCCTGGGCACCGACACCCGCAGCGTGCGCGTGCGCTACACCGTGGCCGCCGACACCAGCAATGCCGCCAACACCAACTACGACGCCATGCGCGTGGCCTGGGACAACGGCGGTTCGCTGGGCGAAGAGACCTCCACCGACAAGCTGACCAAGGAAGGCGTGGAAGCCAGCGGCAAGCTCTACTGGGCCGGCCCCATGAGCACCTACTTCCTGTCCGCCGTCATGCCCGGTGACGCCGATGAGGCCCGCATGGTGGGCCGCATGCAGGGCAGCGTCTACCGCGTGGCCCTGGAGCCCAAGGAAGTGGTGGTGGCCCCCGGCCAGGAGACCACCCTCGAAGTTTCCTACTGGATGGGTCCCAAGGAGCGCAAGATGCTGGCCGCCGTGTCCGACCAGCTGGCCCTCAGCGTGGACCTGGGCATGTTCAGCATCATCGCCAAGGGCCTGCTGTGGCTGCTGGAATTCTTCCAGCAGTACACCCACAACTGGGGCCTTTCCATCATCATGCTGACCATCGTCATCAAGGCCGTGTTCTGGCCCCTGACGGCCAAGAGCTACTCTTCCATGGAAAAGATGAAGAAGCTCCAGCCCATGATGGCCAACATCCGCGAAAAGTATAAGGACGACAAGGAAGCCATGAACAAGGAAGTCATGGCCCTGTACAAGACCTACGGCGTCAACCCCGCCAGCGGCTGTGTGCCCATCCTGGTGCAGCTGCCCGTGTTCTTTGGTCTGTATCAGGCGCTGCTGACCTCCATCGAGCTGCGTCACGCGCCCTTCATCACCTATCTGCCCGGCACGGACCTGATCTGGCTGGCTGACCTGTCCTCCAAGGACCCCTATTACATCACGCCCATCATCATGGGCATCACCATGTTCCTGCAGCAGAAGATGAGCCCGCCGGCCACCGATCCCATGCAGCAGAAGATCATGATGTTCCTGCCCATCGTCTTCACCGCCCTGTTCCTGAGCTTCCCCTCCGGTCTGGTGGTGTACTGGCTGGTCAACAACATCCTGTCCATTGCCCAGCAGTGGCGGATGGGCCGCAGAAGCAAGCTGCTGGCCCAGTAGGGTCACGGCCCATGACCGCGTGAGCGGTCTTGCGACACGGAAAAGAGTCCATATGTGGTGGCAGCGGGGTCTCCCCGCTGCCGCCCCTTTTGGGAGAGTTTATGGACGGATTCAAAGAGTTTCAGGGTAAGAATCTGGATGCCGCCATTCAGGAGGCCTGCAGCTATTACAATGCCGCCCGCGAAAAGCTGGAGATTGAGATAGTTCAGGACGCCAAGAGCGGCATTTTTGGTATCGTGGGGGCCCGCAAGGCCAAGATCCGTGCGCGCCGTGCCGCTCTGCGCGAAGCCGTGGAAAGCGTCCTCGGCAAGAAGCGCTGCGATGTCCGGCTGGAACGGCCGTCCCTGGGCCGTGAGGAAGCGCCCCGTCGCTCTGCCGAAAAGATGTCCCCTGCCGCCCGCGAGGAAAGCGTGGCCGCTCCGGCCGCGCCCGCCCCGGAAGAGGCGCGCAAGGAGGCCGCTTCTGCTGAAGAACGGCCCGCCCGCAAGGACGAGAAGGCTGAGAAGAGCGAAAAGGCCGAACGGCAGGAAAAACCCGCCGAGAACGCCCGCCAGCCCCGTGGCCGCGGTCGTGGCCGTGACCAGGCCCGTGCCGCCGCTGCGGCCGAAGCCCCGGCCGAGGAAGCCCCTGCCGAAAATGCGGCTCCTGAAGCCGGCAACCGCCGCGGCGAGGGCCGCCGTGCCCGTCCCCGTCCTTCCGTGCGCGGTGAGGGCGAAGGCCGCCGTCGCCAGCGTCCGCAGGCCCCGGCCGTGCCCGCGCCTGTGGAGAACACCGAAGACGTGCTGGACGAAGTGGAGGAGAGCCTGCCCTTCACCCCTGTGGAGGAACTGGACCCCCAGCGTCTCGAAGCCCTGACCAAGGAAGCCGTGCGCCAGCTCGTCCGCCCCATCGTGGGCGAGGAAGTGACGCTGGAAGTGACCGTGGCCGACGGCCGTGTGCGCGTGGCCGTGGACTGTGAGGAAGATTCCGGCCTGCTCATCGGGCGCGAGGGCCAGACCCTGGCCTCCCTGCAGTATCTGGCTTCGCGCGTGGTCTCGCGCGGCATGAACGCCGCCGTGCGCGTGCAGCTGGATGCCGGACGCTACCGCCAGCGCCAGGACGAGAAGCTGCGCGAGATGGCCCTGGCCCTGGCCGAAAAGGTGCGCCAGACCGGCCGCTCCTATTCCACCCGTCCGCTCAGCTCCTATCATCGCCGCATCGTGCATCTTTGCCTGCAGGATGCCGAGGAAGTGCAGACCCGCAGTTCCGGTGATGGTCCCATGAAGCGGGTCGTCATCATGCGCCGCCGTCCCGAGCGTTCCTGATGCCTACCATCGCCGCCATAGCCACGGCTCCCGGTGCGGGGGGCATCGGCATCGTCCGCATCTCCGGGCCGCAGTCCCGGGAGATCCTTTCCCGCATGTTCAGCCCCGCGTCGGCAAAGTTCTCGGGCTTCCGACCCTGGGTGCTGCACCGCGGGCGCGCCCTGGACCATGAAGGCGCGCCGCTGGATGATGTACTGGCCGTGTTCATGCCCGGTCCGCGCACTTTCACCGGGGAAGACGTGGCCGAGATCCATTGCCACGGCGGCCCCTTCATCGTGCAGGCCATCCTGGAGACGGCCCTGCGTCTGGGGGCACGGGCCGCGGAGCGGGGCGAGTTCTCGCGCCGGGCCTTCGTCAACGGCCGCATGGACCTGAGCCAGGCCGAGGCCGTGGCCGAACTCATCGCCGCGCCTTCGCGCGAGGCCCTGCGCTACAGCCTCAACCGTCTGGACGGCCTGCTGGGCCGCAAGGTCATGGCCCTGCGCCGGCGTCTGGAAGAGCTGCGCGTGCAGATGAGCCTGGCCGTGGACTTTCCCGACGAAGAGGTGGAATGCCTCGCCCCCGAAGCCTTCGCCGCCGTTGTGGAGGACGTGGCCGCCGCCGTGCGCGGTCTGCTGACCGGCCAGCGCCGTGCGCAGGTCATGCAGCAGGGCGCCGTGGTGGTTCTGGCCGGTGCCGTCAATGCGGGCAAGTCCAGTCTGCTCAATGCCCTGCTGGGCCGCAACCGCGCCCTGGTCACGGACATCCCCGGCACCACGCGCGATTTCCTTGAGGAAAGCTGCCAGCTGGACGGCCTGCCCGTGCGCCTGACCGATACGGCGGGCCTGCGCGAGACCGACGAGAGCGTGGAAGAGATGGGCGTGGCCCTGAGCCGCCAGAAGGTGCGTCAGGCCGACGCCATCCTGCTGCTGGTGGACGGCGGCCGTCTGGGCCCTGCCGGGGCCGCTGCCGACATCTGTCCCGACGAGGCCGTGCGCGAAGTGCTGGAACAGGCCGGCGACATCCCCGTGCTGCTGGTCTGGAACAAGGTGGACCTGGCGGAGCCCGCCGTCTGGCCGCCGGTCTGGGGCCATGGCCGTCCCTGCGTGCGCATCAGCGCCAGCACCGGCCACAACGTGGATACCCTGGCCCGCCGTCTGCGGGCCCTGCTGCTGGACGACGGCAGCCATACGCCGCCCTCCGACGGGCTGGCCCCCAACGCCCGCCAGTCGCTGGTGCTGGAACGTGCCCTGCACGAGCTGGACGCCCTGCTGGCGGACATCGCCGCAGGCAGTCCTTATGACTGCTGTTCCGTCCGTCTGGACGCCGCGGCGGCCCTGCTGGGCGAGGTCACCGGCCTGGACAGCCCGGAAGAGGTCTTGAATCGCGTCTTTTCAAGCTTTTGCATCGGCAAGTGATTTGTGTTATAAGGGGCAGGTATGCGCGTACCGCAGGTACGCGGTACCTCCCTTAGGACACAAACCCCCGAACGGCATGAATCTGGAAAGTCTGCGTCGCCGCCTGAGCAGCGACGAAATCAACGCCCTGCCCCTGTGCCATTACAAAGGGCCCATCCATCTGGTGCGCAGCCTGGAAGACTGGGAAAAAGCCCTGCCGGATCTGCAGCAGGAACAGGTGCTGGGCTTCGACACCGAGACCCGTCCTTCCTTCCGCAAGGGCCGGGTCAACCCCCCTTCCCTGGTGCAGCTGGCCACGGCCCGGGCCGTGTATCTGGTGCAGCTTTCCTGGTGGCCTTTCGGGCCCGAACTGGCGGGCCTGCTGGCCGACCCCGCGGTCATCAAGGCCGGGGTGGCCATCGGCGACGACATGCGCGAGCTGGCCCGTCTGTGTCCTTTCAAGCCTGCGGGCATGGTGGATCTGGGCATGGTGGCCCGGGCCCATCAGCTGACCACGCAGGGCCTGCGCACCCTGGCCGCCAACCTGTTCGGGCAGCGCATCTCCAAGGGGCCCCAGTGTTCCAACTGGAGCGTCATGGAGCTGAGCAAGCGCCAGGTCATCTACGCTGCCACCGATGCCTGGATCGGCCGCGCCATCTACCTCAGGATGCGCGAACTGGGCATGACCGGAGAAGCGGCGTGAGCGTCCTCCTGCCCGCCCTTGGTCCCCGGCTGGTCTTCTTCACCGGTGGTACGGCCCTCAGGGGCCTGAGTCGCAGTCTTACCCGTTACACCCACAATTCCGTCCATCTGGTGACGCCCTTCGATTCGGGCGGCAGTTCCGCCGCCCTGCGCGAAGCTTTTGCCCTGCCCGCCGTGGGGGACATCCGCAATCGTCTGGCCGCCCTGGCAGACAGCATGATCCCGCAGAGCGTACTGGACTTCTGGGAGATGCGCCTGCCCGCGGAAGGTGATTCCGAGGCCCTGCGCGCCCGTCTGCGCGCCATGGGCAGCGCCGGGCATCCCTGCTGGCGTCCCCTGCCGTCGGTCATGGCCGATGTGATGCGGGTGCATCTGGGCTATTTCCTGGAGCGCATGCCCGATGATTTCCGCCCCCAGAAAGCCAGCATGGGCAACCTGCTGCTTGCCGGGGGCTATCTGCATTTCCAGCGCAATTTCACGCCGGTGCTGAGCCTGTTCAGCCGTCTTTTGCAGGTGCGCGGCGTGGTCCTGCCCATCGTCAATGCCTGTCTGCATCTGGCTGCCGAGCTGGCCGACGGCTCCGTCCTGGTGGGGCAGCACCATTTCTGTCGCCTGACCCAGCCGGTACGGCGCCTCTACCTCACGGTCCACGAACCGGGGCGCACTTCCACGGCCCTCACGCCCTGCCGTCCGCCCCTGTCGGCCACGGCGGCCACCTATCTGCAAAGCGCCGGGGCCATCTGCTATCCCATGGGCAGTTTCTACACCAGCGTGCTCTCCAATCTGCTGCCCGACGGCGTGGGCCGTGCCGTGGCCGCAGCGCGCTGCCCCAAGATCTACATCCCCAATTCCGGCAAGGATACCGAGGCCCAGGGCCTGACCCTCACCGCCCAGGTGGACATGCTGTTGCGCCACCTGCAGCAGGACGCGCCGCAGGCGGGCCCCGGCGACCTGCTGCATGCCGTGCTGCTGGACAGTCGCCACGGCCGCTATCCCGGCGGCATCGAATGGAAGGAGCTGGAACGGCGCGGCATCGAGGTGGTGGACAGGGAGATGGTCTGCCCCGACGATCCGCAGCATCACGATCCCGAACGGGCCTCCGTGGCCCTGCTGGAACTGGTGGAAGAGCTGCGCGCCCGTGAGCGTGCCCCGGAAGCGGGGACGGCCGCGATCCCGGAAGAGGATGCCTGATGGACGCCCTGTACCAAGACTGTCATGTGGCCGATGCCGCCCTTGCCGGCCAGCGGCTGGACGCGGCCCTGGCCGTGGTACTGGAAGCCCTGGGCCAGCCTGTGCCCGGCCTGCGCGGCCGTCGGCGCCTGCTGGAAGAAGGGCGGGTGCGGGTCAACGGCCGTCAGGCCTCCGCCGCCTACCGTGTCCGTCAGGGCGACAGCATCAGCCTTTCCCCGGCTCTCCCGGAAGTTTTTCCTGATCCTGCTGCCGGTGGAGAAGCTCCACGTGCGCTTTCCCGTCAGGGGCGCTGGCAGGCTTTTTTCAAACCCGCAGGCTGGCACAGCGTCAGTCTGGCCGGGGGCAGCGGCCGCAGCCTTGAGGCCGCCATCCCTTCGCTGTGGCCCGAGGGCGCCGTCCCTCCGGCCTGGGCCCTGCTGCAACGCCTGGATGCCCGGACGTCGGGTATCGTCTGTGCCGCCGTGGCGGATGATGCGGACGGCCTGGACGCCACGGTGCAGGATTTTCGCCAGGCCGAAGCCGGGGGGCGGTGCTGCAAAGGTTATCTGGCCCTGCTGTCCGGTTGTCTGGAGCAGGAGGCCTGCGTGCGCCGGGCCCTGGATATGGCGCAGCGCCGTGTGGTCCGTGTGCTGGATGCCGAGACCGCTGATGCCACCCGCTGGACCTGGTTCCGGCCCCTGTACCGCTGGCAGGGCGAGTCCTGCCGTGATTTCGCCCGCGAACTGTGCCGACGCTTTTCTTTGTCCGTCCCCTCTTTGCCCGACAGTCTGACCCTGGCGGGCTGTACCATCCATCGGGGCGCCCGGCACCAGATCCGGGCCCATGCCGCCGCTCTGGGCCATGCCTTGTGGCTGGATGGCCTGTATGCTTCCTCCCTGCCGCAGTCCTCAGAAGACGGGCAGGGATATTTTTTTCTGCACCACGGCGCCTTGCATCTGTCGGAGGCCCGCTGGCTGCTGCCGCCTGCCTGGCTGCCGGAAGGGGAAATCGCAGCCGCAGGCCGGAAATGGCTTGAAAACGATTTCATGGACACCGTATAATCACTGCAAAGATAATAAACAGATATCATTATCTATTGTAATAAAAGGCGGTACCCGCCCGGAAACACGCATACCGGGCGTACACGATAAGGAATGAAGTCAGGGGATCCCGGTAATACATCCCTTTCGGCCGTTTGCCGCAGGGGCAGGGGACCCCGTCCAGGGATCTTTCACATCAAGAGGAGGGCGCATGTTCGCATCCCTGCTTCCCAAGTCCGCTCCGTTCTTTGAAATGCTGCTGGAGCAAAACAGCCATTTGCGCCACATGTCGCGACTGTTGCTCGCCATGCTGGAGGACCTGTCCAAGATGGACGAGGCCCACAAGAAGATCGCCCTGATCGAGGAAGAGGCGGACAAACTCCATGTGCGCATCATCCGCGACCTGTCGCAGACCTTCATCACGCCCATCGACCGTGAGGACATCCTGCGCATCAACCAGGAACAGGAAGAGGCTCTGGACGGCCTGCACACCCTGAGCACCCGTCTGCACATCTTCGAGTTCCCCACCATGCGCTTCCCCGCCGTGCAGCTGGTGCGCACCATCTGCTCCATGCTGGAGCTGACCGGCGAGATGCTGGACGGCCTGACCCGGCGTGAGGACTGCCACAAGACGCGTGCCTTCCGCTACCTGCGCGGCGAGTGCGACATGCTGCTGGCCGTGGGACTGGCCGAGCTCATGGACGACCAGCAGGAGATCACCCCCGCCCGGCTCATGAACATCATGAAGTGGAGCCAGGCTTACGACCGCATCAGCATGCTTCTGGAAAACGTCAATAATCTGGCTGAAACCATCGAAGAAGCGGTGCTGAAGAATGTTTGAGATCCCTCTCCTGCTCATTCTGATCGTCCTTGTCGCCCTGGTATTCGACTTTACCAACGGCGCGCACGACTGCGCCAATGCCATCGCCACCGTGGTCTCCACCAAGGTGGTGACGCCCCGCTTTGCCGTGGGCATGGCGGCCGCCCTCAACCTGGCCGGGGCCCTGCTGGGCACCGAGGTGGCCAAGACCCTCGGGGCGGGCCTCGTCCTGCCCGAAGTGGTCCAGGGCAGCCATATCCTCGTGCTGGCGGCCCTGCTGGGCGCCATCTTCTGGAACTGCCTCACCTGGTATTTCGGCATCCCCTCGTCGTCCTCCCATGCGCTCATCGGCGGCCTGGTGGGTGCTGCCCTGGCCCATGCCGGGCCCGATGCCCTCAATTTTGCCGGTATCGTCAACAAGGTGCTGCTGCCGCTGGTGCTCTCGCCGCTGGCGGGCTTTGGGGTGGGCTTCCTCATCATGTGGCTCATCTACTGGATCTTCGCGCGGGTCATGCGCAGCAAGGTCAACCGCATCTTCCGCAAGATGCAGCTGGTGTCCGCGGCCTTCATGGCCACCAGCCACGGCCTCAATGACGCCCAGAAGACCATGGGCATCATCACCCTGGCCCTGTTCATCTTCGGCGAGATCGACGAAGTGGCCGTGCCCCTGTGGGTCAAGCTGGCCTGCGCCATGGCCATGGCCGCCGGTACGGCCATCGGCGGCTGGAAGATCGTCAAGACCATGGGCCACCGCATCTTCAAGCTGGAGCCCGTGCACGGCTTTGCCGCCGAGACCTCGGCCGCTCTGGTCATCTCCGGGGCATCCGTGCTGGGCGCTCCCGTGAGCACCACGCACACCATCTCGGCCTGCATCTTCGGTGTGGGTTCCACCAAGCGCCTTTCCGCCGTGCGCTGGACCGTGGCCGGACAGCTGGTCACGGCCTGGGTGCTGACCCTGCCCGCTGCGGCTACCGTGGGCTTCTGTTCCTACTGGTTGCTGCATCTGATCTGGAACTAAGCGGATACCGCCCTGCGGGTCCGTTGCTGAAAAGCCCCGTGCTGTCGTCATGACGGCGCGGGGCTTTTGGCTGTTCCGGGGCAGGGGGGTATCTCGGGGCGCGGCCCGGCTGCGGTCAGGCTTTTTTGCGGCGCAGGGGCAGGCGGCCTTCGGAGATGACCAGACCGAGGATGATGAGGGTCATGCCGGTAAGGGCCAGGCCGGTCAGGCGCTCGCCCAGCAAAAGGGTGGCGGTGATGACCGAGACCACGGGCACGGCGTAGATATAGACGCTGGTCTTGATGGCGCCCAGGATGCGGATGGTGAAATTCCAGGTGGCGAAGCACAGGGCCGAGGCTCCCAGACCGAGGAAGAGCAGGTTGGCCAGCATCTCGGGCTGCGCCAGACGCTCCAGGCCCCAGCGGAAGCCGGACAGCGGCAGGGTTGGCAGCATGAAGAGCAGGCCCCAGCAGAAGATGCGGCGCGTCACTTGCAAGGTATTGTAGCCGTAGTCGCCTATCTTGCGGGTCAGGATGGAATAGAAGGCCCAGGTCAGGGCCGCCAGCAGGGCCAGGACATCGCCCAGCGGGTTGAGCCGGAGCACGGCATTGCTGTTGACGGCGATGCAGACGATGCCGGACATGGCGCAGACGAAGCCCACGAAAAAGCCGGGATGCAGGCTCTCGCCCAGGACGATGCGGGCCAGCAGGGCCGTCAAAAAGGGCGATATGCCCACCAGCACGCCCACGTTGGACGCCGTGCTGTAGCTCAGGGCGATGTTCTCCAGCAAAAAGTAGAGGGTCACGCCGCACAGGCCCGCCAGGGCAAAGGTCACTTCCCGGCGCCGGTCACGCACATGCAGCAGGCGGGGGCAGGCCAGCAACAGGGCACAGGCCCCCAGCAAAAAGCGCAGGAAAAGGATCTCGATGGGCGCAAAGGCCTGCAGCAGCACCTTGGTGGAGGTGAAGGTGGCGCCCCAGATGAGGATGGTCAGGATGGCGGCCGCGTGGGCGGCAAAAGTGGGATTCATGGGGCTGCCTCCTTGGGCAGACGTGCGCCGGGGCGCTCGGAACGGGGCCGCTCCCGGCACGGGCCGGAAACGAAAAAGCGCGCTGCCCGGGGACAGCGCGCCTGAAGGCAAACGGAAGGGGCAGGGATCAGGCTTTGGCGTGCTGTTCCATGCCCAGCTCGATGAGTTTTTCCAGCAGCTGGCCAAAATCCATGCCCAGCTGGGCGGCCTCCTGCGGCACGAGACTGGTGGGCGTCATGCCGGGCAGGGTGTTGACCTCCAGCAGGTGCAGGCTGTCGTCGGGGCCGAGGATGAAGTCGGCGCGGCTGTAGCCCTTGAGGCCCAGGGCCTTGTGGGCGGCCAGGGCCAGGCGCTGCACCTCGGCGGTGACGGCCGGGGAAACGGGCGCGGGGCAGAGCTCGCGCGCGCCGCCGCTGGCGTACTTGCTCTCGTAGTCGAAGTAGTCGCCCGCCACGGGCTCGATGAGGATGGGCGGCATGGCTTCCTCGCCCAGGATGCCGCAGGTGATCTCCTTGCCGGGCAGCTGGGGTTCGATGAGCACACCTTCACCGGCGGCGAAGATCTCGTCCATGAGGGCATCCAGTTCCTGCCGGTTGGTGGCACGGCCCAGACGCAGGGAAGAACCGCCCGTGGTGGTCTTGACGAAGAGCGGCCAGGGCAGGCGCGGTTCCCAGCCTTCGGCGGGACGCACGGGCAGGAATTCCCAGTCGGCCGTGGGCAGGCCGGCCATGCGGAAGATCTGCTTGGCGGCGGCCTTGTTCAGGGCCAGGAAGGAACCGGAAGGCCCGGAGCCCTGGTAGGGACAGCCGGCCTTTTCCAGCATGGCCTGCACCAGACCGTCCTCGCCCGGCGAACCGTGCAGGTTGATGAGGGCAAAGTCATGCTGCCGGGCGGTCTCCAGCAGCTCGTCGAAATTTTCCAGCAGGTCGAAGAAGGTCACGGCGTGACCGCGTTTGAGCAGGGCTTCCTGCATGCCGCGGGCACCGGTCAGGGAGACCTCACGCTCGCTGGACCAGCCGCCCGCTATCAAAAGAATCTTCATGGATGGCATACCCCAGATGCGCCTCGAAGGCGCGTTCGATACATTCGCCCTGCTGCCACGAAAGGCGGATGCCCTTGCGGGCCTTTTCCGTATGGCCGTAACGCACCAGCAGGTCTTCATAGCGCTGGCGCAGGGGCACGCACTGGTCGTGCTTGACCCGCTTGTCAGCGTAGATCACGAAAAACGGGATGGAGAACAGGCGCTCGGGCTCCTGCTCCGGGACGGCCCAGGGCCAGTGGACGTGCAGCAGCACGCCCTGCGCCAAGGCATGGTTGCGGGTCTCGGTCACCACCCAGCTGGCCCCCAGCTGGGCATGGCTGCCGCCGTGCAGGACGCTGTAGGTCTTGGCGATGTCGTGCAGCATGGCGCTGGCGCGCACAGCGGCCACATTGACCGGGAACCCGGCCGCGCGGGCCCGCTGGGCCAGCTCGGTGGCGATATGGGCCACCATGCGCGAATGGGCGCGGATATTGTCCAGCATGCCATATTTGTCCCAAAGGGCCATGCAGGCGGCATCGTCGGGGATGCTGCCCTGCGTGGGGGACTCCAGGGCCGGTTCGGGCAGGCAGGCCAGCGGGTGCACCAGAGGCCATTCGCCGTTTTCCGGCGTGCCGATGACGGGAGTGGATGTGGTGAAGATGGACATGGCGGCAGTATGCCACCGGCCCGGGGGGAAGGCAACGTAAAAGAGGTTCGCCGCTGCGGCAGGAGGAGGATGGACGCTGCGCCGTGCCGGGATAGAGCCGCGTGACGCGGAGGGCTGCCGCACGATGAGCGGCCGTTGCCCGACATCCGGGCTGGTCTGCCTGCGCGGCGAGCGGCAAGGGGCCGGGGCTTGGGCAGCCCCAGGCCCCCTGCACCCCCTGCCCCGCCTCGGTCCCCGGTACTGCGCGGGCGCGCCGGGGCAAGGGCGGCACGACGCCTTCGGCGTACGCCGCCCGATCGGCGCGCTCAATGGATGGGGAAGAAAAGTTGCAGTGATGGCAGAACGGCCGCTGGTTGTGTGGGGGATGCGTAGAGCGCATGCGGAGAGGATGCCGTTATTCAAGGCAGGACGTAGATGGCTTTTAGACAGAACGGGATAGAAGACATGCCTGTCCGTGATAGGCATACCAGGGGCGGGAGGAGGGACTTGCGAAAGTGGTGGCTGCGTTTTTAGCAGTGAAAAGAGGCTCGCTCGAATGGCGGCCCGTAAGGGGCGTGCCCGTTGCGACGAAGGAATCTACGGGCATCGAGGGCAGAGCTGACGGCAAGGGGCCGGGGAAGCGCAGCACGCTTTTTATCCGCCCCGCAGGACAGAATAAAACGCGCTGGGGAGGGGGAGGGGAGTTTGAGGGGGAGGGC
>NZ_JABAFY010000022.1 GCF_012843875.1 Desulfovibrio piger
TTTGCTGCCGCGCACAGTCTTTTTTTGTCCACATGCCTTCTTGTAACTATAAAAGCTGAAGTTTCCAAACACGCTCTTATAACATACTTTTGAATTTGACGACACTATCTAGTCTTTCCCGACCGGGATGTTTCAGGGGGGGCGCAAGCCCCCCTTTTCCGTTTTTGAGGCAGCCGTATCAGACGTCCTTGCCTTGCCTGTCTCCTGCGTCTATGCTGCGACATCCTTCGGATGCATAGCTCTCTTTTGGCGGGAGCGATGCAACTTTCTGCCGCTGTGTCCGTGCAGCCTGGCAGGCCCGACAGATTCCCCTCTTGTCACGAGGTCCCATGTTTGCCCGTATCGCTCTGCTTTCCGCTCCTTACAGCACCCTGACGTACGCCTTGCCTGACATCTTTCCCGAAGAGTTCTGGCAGGAAGGCCTGCGCGTGGCCATCCCCCTGGGCCGTGGTGCGTTGCGGGCAGGCATCCTGATGGAGCGGCTGGAGCACAGCGATCTTCCCGATGACGTCACCTGCAAGGAGGTGGCCTGGCCGCTGGAGACCGTCCCCCTGCTTTCGGAGGAGGTCAGGGCGCTGGCACGGGATCTGGCCATCAGGCAGGGACTGGAGCCGGGCTGCGTGTTCGGGCATGTCCTGCCGCAGGGCTTGCGCCAGGTGGATCTGCGTATCCGCTGGCTGGCGGCGGACAGGGATTTTTCCTGTACGGTGAAGCAGGTCACGAAACTGGAACCGGATCTGCGTCAGGCCCTGGCCGCGGCCCTGTGCCGGGGGGAGGCCCGTCTTGTCGCGTCGGGCCGGGATGCCGCTGGGGAGGAACTCTGTGTGCTGCGGGTGGATCCTCCCTGGCCGGTACGGCCGCAGGCCGCACGGCAGCGCGAGATACTGGACTATCTGCATGAACGGGGACAGGTCAGCCGTCGCCAGCTGACTCGGGATCTGGGAGCCGGCAGTGCTCCGGCCCTGCGATCTTTGCTGCAGGCCGGCTTCGTGGCTTTGCGCCACGCGGAGGCCGATGAGCCCGCTGACGAGCTGCTTCCGCCCGCGCCCCGGGCCTTTGAGCTCAATGCAGACCAGCAGCGGGCCCTGGAGGCCCTGCGTGCTGCGCTGGAGACGGAGCGGCCCGCATCGGTCCTGCTGTTTGGGGTGACCGGCAGCGGCAAGACGGCTGTCTATCTGGAGCTGATCCGGCATTGCATGGAGCAGGGCAGGAGCGTCCTCCTGCTGGCTCCCGAAGTGGCTCTTGCCTGCAAGCTGCGTCGGGATGCGGCCTGCGTCCTGCCCCATGTGCCCCTGTTTTTCTATCATGGCTACCAGCCCCCGGCACGACGGGAGGAGATCTTCCGCCGTCTGGCCACCCGGCAGGAGCCCTGCCTCGTGGTGGGGACGCGTTCGGCGCTCTTCCTGCCTGTACCGCAGCTGGGCTGCGTCATCCTGGACGAAGAGCATGACAGCTCGTTCAAGCAGGACGAGTCTTTGCCCTATCAGGCCAAGGAGCTGGCCTGGTCGCGCATCGCACGGCAGCGCGGCCTGCTGGTGCTGGGCTCGGCCACGCCGGACATCAAGACCTTCCATGCGGCCAGTCAGGGGCAGATAGATCTTCTTCGCCTGCCGGAGAGGGTAGGAGGGCGGCCTTTGCCGCCGGTGGAGCTGGTGGATACCAGTGGCCTGGCCGGGGAAGGGCTGCTGGCTGCCCGCAGCGAGCAGGCCCTGCGCGAAGTGCTGCAACGCGGGGAGCAGGCCGTTGTCCTGCTCAACCGGCGCGGCTACGCGCCCCTG
Source organism: Desulfovibrio piger (assembly GCF_012843875.1). GTDB lineage: Bacteria > Desulfobacterota > Desulfovibrionia > Desulfovibrionales > Desulfovibrionaceae > Desulfovibrio. The sequence continues at coordinate 1,779 of NZ_JABAFY010000022.1, forward strand.
CTGTACTGCCTGGACTGCAAGGAGACCGTCAGCTGTCCGCATTGCCACATCGCCCTGACCTACCATAAAGGGCGGGGGCGGCTCGTTTGCCATTACTGCGGCTATGCCGTTCCCTTTCCCAGTCCCTGCCCGCAGTGCAGGAGCATGAACTTCCTGCCCATGGGGGAGGGGACCGAAAGGCTGGAAGAATATTTGTCCACGCTGGCCGGGCAGCCTGTCCTGCGCCTCGACCGTGACAGCACCCGGCGGCCCGGACGCATGGAAGAGATACTGGCGGCTTTTGCCCGGCACGAGTCCCCCATCCTTGTAGGTACGCAGATGCTCTCCAAGGGCCACCACTTCCCTGATGTGACCCTGGCCATCGTGGCGGACGGGGATCTGGGGCTCAATCTGCCGGACTACAGGGCTGCGGAGCGGTCCTTCCAGCTGCTGGTCCAGTCCGCAGGCCGGGCAGGACGTGGCGACAAACCCGGGCGGGTACTGATCCAGACCCGCAATACCAATCACTACTGCTGGCAGTATGTCCAGAGCGGTGATTATGAAGGTTTTTATGCCGCCGAGCTGGCCCGGAGGCGACAACACGGTTATCCGCCTTTCGTGCGTCTGGCGTTGCTGCGCATCTCCTTCCCTGCGGAAGATCCCGGCGGTGCCGCGGCGCTGGGGGAGCTGGCCCGTTTGCTGCAAACCAGGGCCCGTGAGCTGGGCGTGCGCCTGCTGGGGCCTATCCCGGCGCCCCTGGCCATGCTGCGGGGCCGCAGGCGTTTTTCCTGCCTCATCAAAAGTGCCGGCTGGCAGGAGGTCAGGGTGCTGTACCATGAAGCTTTGCGGCAGCAGTGCGCCAGCCGCTTGCGGCTTTTCCTTGACCTTGACCCTGTCAATATGCTCTAATCTTCCGGTTTATTTTTCCCGCAAGCGGGATTTTACTGGGGAAAGCTCCGCGGTGCCTGCCCCGGCATTTTTGCGGCCTTTGACCGGCCCTGATGCCGGAGCGTCCGGCATGTGCCATGGCCGGGCACGGCAGGGCGGGAGCCGGTACCGGGCGGAAGGAGCTTGTCCGGTGCTTCATGGTCAAGGGAGGAAGAATGAAAGCTTTGCGTGTGGTGGGCCTGTGGGTGGCCCTGGTTCTGGGAGTGGCGTCGTCCGCCATGGCTGAAGGTTTTGCGCTGACCGAGTGGAGCGCACGCGGTCTGGGGCTGGCCAGCGGCATGGTGGGCCGCGCCGACGACGTGTCGGCCATCGCCTACAACGCGGCCGGCATCACCCAGCTGCCCGGCGTCCAGGTTATGGGCGGCATGGCCCTGGTCGCGCCTATGGGGACCTTGTCGCTGGATACGGCCCACGGCAAGCAGGAGACCACCACCAAGCCCGCCGTGTGGGCCGCGCCGCACGCCTACGCCAGCTGGCAGCTCAATGACAGCCTGTGGCTGGGCCTGGGCGTGTTCTCGCGCTTCGGTCTGGGCAACAGCTACGACCAGAACTGGACCGGCCGTTATAATCTGTACAGCGTCAACCTGCAGACCATCTCCGCCGTGCCCACTCTGGCCTGGAAGATCAATGACATCCTCTCCGTGTCCGCCGGTCTGGAGATCATGAACGTCAACCTGACCACGGAACAGAAGGCGCCCATCTTGGATCATGATGCCGAAGTCCAGGCCTCGGGCTGGGGCGTGGGCGGCCATTTCGGCCTGCATGCCCGCCTGAACGATCAGTGGTCCGTGGGCCTGGCCTACAAGACCCAGGTCACGGTCAATGCCTACGGTGATGCAAAATTTGATGGTCCGTATGCTGGTAAGCTGCAAAAAGTCACGAACTCTGATGCCCACAGTACCGTGCAGCTGCCTGACTCTCTGGCCCTGGGCGTGGCCTACAAGCCTCTGGACAACCTGAGCTTCGAAGTGGGTGCTGTCTGGACGCGATGGTCCACCTACAATTCCCTGAACATCTACATGGACAACGGCAATCAGTCCATCAGCCACAAAAACTGGCAAGACGGCTGGAATTTCAACGCCAGCGTGGAATACAAGCCTCTGGACTGGTGGAGCCTGCGTGCCGGTTTCTGGTACGAGACCCCGGTCATCAACGAGGATCACTCCGACTTCATGGTGCCCTCCAACGGCCGCACGGCCCTGACCCTGGGCACGGGCGTGGAGTGGAACGACTTCACCATCGACTTCGCCTACTGCCACATGTGGATCAATCCGACCAACTATGATGACACTGATGCAAGTGGTATTCGTACCCCCGGTCTGGCATCCGGTATCACCGGCGGCAATTCCAAGGACACCGTGGCCAACATCTATATGCTGAGCTTCGGCTACAAGTTCTAGGCTGCTTTCCGGCAGATTTCAGGGGCGTCGTCCTTGGGGCGACGCCTTTTTTTGCGTCTTGCGGCACAGAGCATTTGACCGCGGGCTGGAAAATCTCTATAGTCCCGTTTGAGAAAGTCTAAACTTTTACCGCCTGAACAGGCCCTGCTTTGCAGGAAACATCTCTTTGGAGGAGAGCAATGAAACGCACCATCCTTGCACTGGCTCTGCTGGTGGCTCTGGTCCTGCCCGGCATGGCCAAGGCCGAAGGTACCGGTATGTACCTGGCTCCCAAGTTCCTGATGACCATTCAGGAAACCGGCACCATCGAACGCTCCGGTATGGGCGGCGTGGACGAATACTCCCAGTTCACCCTGGGCGGCGCTCTGGCTGCCGGTTACGACTTCTGGCCCCAGTATCTGGTGCCCCTGCGAGTGGAACTGGAATACGCCCTGCGCGGCAACAGCGAAAAGAGCTGGGGCAGCAACTGGGGCAGCGTGGACTGCACCTGGAACAGCTCCACCCTGTTCGCCAACCTGTACTATGACTTCCGCAACGACAGCGCCTTCGTGCCCTACATCGGCGCCGGTATCGGTATGTCCTTCAACTACCTGGGCTTCGACCTGCACCGTGGCGGCAGCGCCGTTTCCCGTGACGAACACACCACTAATTTCGCCTGGAACGTGGGCGCCGGTGTGGCTTACAACGTGAACGACGCCCTGTACATCGACGCCGCCTACCGCTATGTGGACCTGGGCTACACCGAAGCCAGCGGTTCCCTGAACGGCGACCAGATCAAGGTGGGCAGCCGTCCTTACAACCACGAATTCATGCTGGGCCTGCGCTTCGCTTTCTAAAGCGCATTATCCGCGATTTGAAAAGGCCGCTCCCTCGGGGCGGTCTTTTTGTTTTTTGGCAGGCAGGGGCGGCGTGAAGGGCATGTCCCCCGGGATCCGTGAGCCACAGACAGGCCGGGACGGCCTGGTAAAAAGCCGTGATGGCCGCCACTGCGGTCTTTTCTTGACGAAACGGCATAAACAGCCTATGAATCACAATTCTGTATGCGCTGGCCGGGCCCGCGTGATCTGTCGCCATGTCCTGCGGCAGGGAGGGCAGGGCCTTTCAGTGTAACTTGATAGCGGGGTTCCCATGTTTGAAAGTCTTTCCGATCGCCTTTCCGGTGTGTTCCGCTCCTTCAGCGGACGCGGCCAGCTGACGGAAGAAAATATCCAGGCCGGCCTGCGCGAGGTGCGTCTTGCCCTTCTGGAGGCCGACGTCAACTTCAAGGTCGTCAAGGACTTTGTGGAGAACGTCCGCCAGAAGTGCCTGGGACAGGAACTCATCAAGGGCGTCAGTCCGGCGCAGCAGGTCGTCAAGATCGTCCATGAAGAGCTGGTGGGGCTGCTTGGTGGTGAGACAGCGGGGCTGAACCTTCAGGGCCAGGAACCAGCCGTCATCATGCTGGTGGGCCTGCAGGGCTCCGGTAAGACCACCTCGGCGGGCAAGATCGCCAATCTGCTGCGCAAGCAGAAGATGCGTCCCTATCTGGTGCCTGCCGACGTGTACCGTCCCGCGGCTATCGATCAGCTGACCGTGCTGGCCAAGCAGCTGGACATGCCCTGCTTCCCGTCCACGGTGGACATGAATCCCGTGGACATCGCCCGTCAGGCCATGGAAGCCGCCCGTGAGCAGCAGGCCACGGTGGTCCTGCTGGACACCGCCGGCCGTCTGCATGTGGACGAGCCCCTGATGCAGGAACTGGCCGCCATCAAGGCGGCGGTGAACCCGCAGGAGATCCTGTTCGTGGCCGACGCCATGACCGGTCAGGATGCCGTGACCGTGGCGGAGTCCTTCAACGAACGTCTGGGCCTGACCGGTGTGGTGCTGACCAAGATGGATGGCGATGCCCGCGGTGGTGCGGCCCTGTCCATCCGGGCGGTGACCGGTGCCCCGGTGAAGTTCGTGGGTATGGGCGAAAAGCTGTCCGAGATGGAGGTCTTCCATCCTGACCGCATCGCGGGCCGCATCCTGGGCATGGGCGACGTGCTCACCCTGGTGGAAAAGGCCCAGGCCACCATCGACGCCGACGAGGCCGAAGCCCTTGCCAAAAAGATGCGCAAGGCCAGCTTCGACCTGGAAGATTTCCGTACCCAGATGCGCCGGATCAAGAAGCTCGGCTCTCTGGACAGTATTTTGAAGATGATCCCCGGCATGGGCGGCCTGCGCGAAAAGCTGGCCGAAGCCAACGGGGCCATGCCTGAAAAGGAAATGGCCCGTACCGAAGCCATCATCAACTCCATGACCATGGCCGAGCGCCGCAACCCCGATATCCTCAACGGCAGCCGCCGGGCGCGTATCGCCAAGGGCGCCGGGGTCACGGTGCAGCAGGTCAACCAGCTGGTGCGCCAGTTCGAGCAGATGCGCCAGATGATGAAGGGGATGATGGGCGGCAAGGCCAAGGGGATGCCTGCCATGCCCAGGATGCCCCGGGGCATGAGCATGCCCGGCGGCATGGGCGGGATGCCCGGCATGATGCCGGGGATGGGTGGCATGCCCGGTATGCCGCCCATGGGGCTGCCGGATGCCGGACACGGCAAGTCGGCGGCGGCCAAAAAGCGCAAGAAGCGCGAACGGCCTGCCAAACGCAAAAAGAAATAGGCCCGTCCGTGCGGTCTGTCCGCACGGATCAGCGTCCGTTCCCCGGCAGAGCACGGCGAAACCTCATCGCCAGACGGCTGCGGCGATGCCGGAGACGCGATAAAAAAATCGTTGCGGCGCACTGGTCATTGATATAATGGGGGGAGGGCAAACTTGCTCTTTTGCCCCCGCAACGCTACCATAGCACAAACAGGAGATAATCATGGCTGTTAAGCTGAAATTGACCCGTCTGGGCAGCAAGAAGCATCCTTTCTACCGCGTCGTGGCCGCCAACGACGAAACCCGTCGTGATGGCCGTCCGCTGGAATTCCTGGGTTACTACAACCCCATGACCGATCCCGCCGAAGTGAAGCTGGACGCCGAAAAGGTGAAGGCTTGGCTGGATCGCGGTGCCGAACCCACCGACACCGTCCGCGCTCTGCTCAAGAAGATGGCCTAAGGGTATCTTTGCAGGATACCATCGTACCGGTCTTTCCGGTACTGGCCCGATGTTCTTCCGGTGTGCGGTACTGACGCGGCAGATCCCTGAGGGGGCTGCCTGATGGACGTACCGCACCGCAGGCGCATGGCGCTTTTCCCGCGGGCTTTTCCCGCGGAGATGCAGCGCCCGCTCACAGCAACAGTCTTGTCACGGCAGGACTTGCGGGAGGCCAGCAATGAAAGCTTTGATTGAATTTATCGCCCGTTCGCTCGTGGACGCGCCTGATCAGGTACAGGTCACTGAAGTGGAAGGCGAACAGACCACTGTGCTGGAATTGAAGGTCGCCAAGGAAGATCTCGGTAAGGTGATCGGCAAGCAGGGCCGCACGGCACGCGCCATGCGCACCTTGCTCAGCGCCGCGTCCACCAAGGCCAAAAAACGCGTCGTACTCGAGATCCTGGAATAGTTCCTCATGGCACGACGCATCCATATGGGCACGCTCGCGCGCCCGCACGGTATCAAGGGGGAGATCTGCGTCGACTGGTACGCAGACTCCCCTTCGCTGCTGGACGGTCCTTTCTGGTTGCAGGCGGGCGATGCCCCGCCGCGTCCTGCCCGGGCCCGTTCGTGGCGCATGCACAAAGGTCGTCCCCTGCTCCTGCTGGAGGGGGTGACCGACCGTAACGACATCGAAGCCCTGCGCGGCCAGAAGATTCTTGTGGACCGCGACCTGCTGCCCCCTGTGGACGAAGACGAAGTCTACGTGGAGGACGTGTTGGGCTTTGCCGTCATCCTGCCTGACGGCTCCCGCCTGGGCGTGCTGGATCATGTGGAATATCCTGCCGGTCTGGAGGTCTGGAGCATCGTGACCGATGACGGCAAGGAAGTCCTGTTCCCTGCGGAAGCCTCGTTCATCGAAGGCTTCGACCTGGAAGGGGAGTGCATCCACATCGCGCCGCCGGAAGGCCTGCTGGACATCTATCTGGGCGGTGACGAACAGGCCTAGCCTGTGGAGTCGGCTTTGCCGCCGGATTGCGGCGAGCATTTCGGACCGTCCATACGACTGCCCTGTTCCCTGTTTTTGCCTGTCTTTTTTGCTGCCCGTGCTGTCCGCAACACGGGCTGTCTTTTTCCTGGCCGGATGGTTCCGGCCCCTGCTGGTTTGGACCTGCCCTCGGCAGGTCCTTTCGTATGAGGTGGATCATGCCCGAATTGCCGGAAGTGGAGACCGTCGTCCGTACTCTGCGGCCGCAGGTACTGGAATGCTGCATCGAGCGGGTGGACGTGCTGCGCGAGCGTTCCCTGCATCCCCTGAGCCTTCCTGTGGAGCGACTGGCGGGGACGCGCATCAGCGCTGCCCGTCGCCGGGGCAAGCTGGCCCTGCTGGATCTGGAGCCGCCCGCCGTAGCCGCTGCTCTGCCTGTGCCGTCGATTCTGGCCGTGCATCTGCGCATGACGGGGCGCTTCATGGTCCACCCGGAAGGGGCCGCCCCTTTGAAGCACACGCGCATCATCTTCCATTTGCAGCGGCCTGACGGGAGCCGGGCGCAGCTCTTTTTCGATGATGTGCGCTCCTTCGGCCTGGTCTTTGCCGCCACGCCGGAGCTGCTGGAGCGCTGGGACTTCTGGCGTTCGCTGGGCCCGGAACCGCTGTACATGGGGCCCGGTTCTCTGGGGCCGCGTTTGCACGGACGCCGGGCCATCAAGGCCGCCCTGCTGGATCAGACCGTACTGGCCGGTATCGGCAATATCTATGCGGACGAGTCCCTGTTCCGGGCCGGTATCGATCCCCGCCGGCCTGCCGGGGAGCTTTCGGAGGCAGAAGCGGAACGTCTCCGCTGCGCTTTGCAGGAGGTCTTGCGGGAATCCATCGCCCAGTGCGGCAGCTCCATCCGTGATTATCGGGATGCCAACGGCAATGTGGGCGCTTTCCAGAATACCTTTTTCGTCTATGGCCGTGGCGGACAGCTTTGCCGTCGCTGTGGCACGGAGCTGGAAAAAGGGCGTATCGCCGGCCGGGCCACGGTATTTTGTCCGCAGTGCCAGAAGTAGCGGGCGATCTTTTGGGGAAGGGAGCTTTGCGGTAAAGCTCCCTTCCCCTCTCTCAGCAGACCTCGGTCTGGCGGGCATTTCGGGCCGTCAGCCTGACAAACAGTTGTGTATGGCTGATGTGCAGCCGTGATGAGCAACGGGCCGTTCCCTGCGGGGAGCGGCCCGTTGTCCGTGTCCGGCGCCGTACAAAGAGGAGAGTGTGCGCAAGGGTATCCTCTTTTCCAGAGCTTGAGGCCGCAGGCTGTAGAGTGATGCGCAGCCTGTATCCATGCGGTGCGCGCACAAAGGTCACCGGACAACCACCGCACTGCTGCCACTGTCATCGCGTCAGCCGAGCGAATACCGTACGTTGCGGAGGACGACAGCAATTTTTTATCCGGAGGACTCTCCACCCTGCCGTCGCCGTTCGCAAGGCATGCGCTCGTCGATGAGGCCCCACACGTCCTGCGGACAAGGTCGTCCCGCGTCCGGCAGGCAGCGGTAGCAGTAGGGAGGATTTTCTTTCTCGTCTGTCTTCAGGGCCGTACCGGCCGGGCGGTGTCCCAGTCCAGAAGAGGGACGTCCCTGTCGCCTGACAGGGGCCAGGTCACACGGACATGCCCGTAGCGGCCTGTCTGCAGCAGGGGGATATGCTGTTCTTCCAGCCATTGTCTGAGCTGTTTCCCGGGATGGCCGAAGCGGTTGAAGGCGCCGCAGGAGGCTACCACCAGCCGGGGGCGCACAGCCGTCAGGAATTCAGGCAAAAAAGAACTGTCCGAGCCGTGGTGCGGTGCCAGCAGGACATCGGCCTGCACGTCCCGGCCACTGGCCAGCAGGTGGCGCAGGGCGGCCCCGTCGGCATCACCGGGGAAAAGGGCCAGGCCGTGCCCATTGTGGACCAGGCGCAGGACCAGGGAGGCACTGTTGCCTTCCCAGACATAGGCGCCCGGGGCTGGCCGGGGCGGATGCAGCACATACAGAGCCAGCCCGTCTTCGGGATCGCCCAGTTGCAGGGTATCTCCGGCATGGAGGGGGGCGTTCTTCCGTTTTTGCAGGGTGGCCTGCCAGATATGCCCCATCTGACCACTGCCCGGCTGGCCGTTGTGCAGCAGGAGCGCTTCGGGAAAGGCCGCCAGCAGGGGAGGGATGCCGCCCGCGTGATCGATGTCGGGATGGCTGTTGATGATGGCGTCCAGACCGGGGCGGGCATTGCAGGCTAGCAGGGGAAGGAGGAGTTCGCGTCCCGGGTTCCAGGAGCGGGACATGCTGCCTGCGGCGTCCACGAGCAGGGTCTGGCCATGCGGCAGACGCAGCAGGACGGCTTGCGCCTGTCCCACGTCAGGGACGGAAAGCTCCAGCCGGGGCACCAGACTGTGGTGCAGACGCAGGGCCGGGCCCACACAGGCCAGCAGCAGACCGCAGATGAGCAGGCGTTTTCCCGCCGGCGGCAAGCCGGGGCGTCCGGCCCGCAGGGCCAGTGCCAGAAAAAGGCAGGCCATGGCGGGCAGGGCCGTCCAGTGGGGCCGCAGGATGGGGGGGACGCTGAGCCAGCCCTGCGTCTGGAGGAAAAGCAGGCCGTCCACCAGCCACTGGCAGGGCAGGGCCACCACATCCAGCACCAGAGCGGCTGCCGGGCCAAGGCCGCACAGGCTGAGCCCCAGTCCCAGGAAGGCCCCCGGCAGGACAAGGGTGCCCAGGACGGGCAGCCAGAAAACATTGAGCAGGAACCACAGCCCGCTGTTGTTGAACAGCAGCAGGGAAAGGGGCAGCAGGGCCAGCTGGATAAAGAAGGAGACCAGCAAAATGCTGGCCAGTGAACGGAGCAGGCGCTGCCCGGGGGACGTCCGCGGGATACGGCGCAACAGCTGCCCCATGAGCGGCGTGGCGCAGCAGATGACGGACACGCACAGGGCGGAAAGTTGCAGACCGGTATCGAAGACGGACAGGGGGGAGATGACGGTGATGCAGAGCAGCGTGCAGCACAGGACATCCAGCCCGCTGGAAGGGAGGCGCTCCCGGAGCGTCTGGGGCAGCGGCATGCAGCGCAGGTGGGCCAGGGCCATGGCCGTGGCCAGCAACAGGAGCATCCCGGCCGCCCGCAGCAGCGAAGGCGGCGCATTGCCTAGCCAGAGATAGCCCAGGGCCGCCGGGCAGGCCGCCAGCGGGATGAGGACGGTACGGGGGCGCCAGAGATAGAGCCCCGGATGCATACGGGCCGCCAGCCAGACCAGGAGCATCCCCGCCAGACCGGCCACGAGCAGATGCTGCCCGGAAAGGGCCAGACTGTGGGAAAGGTTGCCGGCATTGAAGGCCTTCACGGTGGGCGTCTCCAGCAGGAAGCGTTCCCCGAAGAGCAGGGCCAGCAGGATGGCCTTGCTCTGGGGCACCGGTGCCGCGGAAGGCGTGGAAGGCGCGGCGACAGGGAGCTGGGGAGGGGGGGCGGCCGTCAGACCGGAGGGAGAAGCGGCGGCGGGCGGCAAAAGATCGTCCCTGCCCGGCAGGAGCACGGCAAGGAACTTTCGAATGAGTTCCAGACGCTGCCGGGCAAAGGGAGAGGGGGCGCCGTCGACGGCGGGCTGACCGTCCGTGCCCCGGCTCCAGATGCGCCAGCCGGTACCGTGGCTGTGCCACCAGAAGCCCCAATCGGTGAGGCCGAAGTTGCGCTGGGTATCCACGGGCAACAGCTTGCGTTGCAGGCGAACGGTCTGGCCCGGCAGCGGGAAGACGGCGGCCTGCTCCCATGTCCAGGCAAGGTTGCCGGGAAGATGGACCAGAGGCTGACCGTCAGGCTGTTGCAGATGCAGGTCGGTCAGGCTGATGCGCAGGCGCTGTTCCGGCAGGGTGCGTACATCGCTCACCCTGGCTTCCAGCACAGGCCAGTGGCGGGGCGGGGTGCGTTCCTCGTACAGCTGTTCCAGCACGGGGGGCACGGGAAAAGCGGGCAGCAGGGCCTGGGCCGTGACACAGCCCAGCAGGGCGACGGCACAGCCCACCAGCAGGCGGGGGAGACGCCACAAACGGCTGTCCGCCACCAGGACGCAAAGACCCGCGCAAAGCGCGGGTCCGGGCCAGCGTGCCGCCAGCAGGCCCAGCAGCCAGCATAAGAGCCAGCTTTGCCAGAGAAGGCCCGGGGCCAGCGGCGGACGCCACATGATATCAGGCCAGATCGCGGGCGGCGTCGCGTTCTTCGGCCCTGCGTTTGAGGGTCTCGCGATGGTCGAAGAGCTTCTTGCCGCGACCCAGGGCGATCTCCATCTTGACCTTGCCCTGCTTGAAGTACATGCGCACGGGCACCACGGTCAGGCCTTTCTGTTCCACACGGGCCGCCATCTGGCGGATCTCGGCGGCGTGCAGCAGCAGGCGGCGCGGGCGGTCGGGATCCTGCGGTACATAGCCGGCATTGTCGTACGGGGCGATATGCAGCGAAAGCACGAAGGCCTCGCCGTCACGGAAATCCACATAGCTGTCCAGAAAGTTGATCTTTCCGGCCCGGATGCTTTTGACTTCAGGGCCGGTCAGGCTGATGCCCGCTTCCACGAAGTCGGAGAGTTCGTACAGGTGGCGGGCCTTCTTGTTGACGGCGATGGTGGACGGGGATGGTTTTTTGCTCATATTCCTAACTGTTCGTCATGATGCTTGTGGTATGGAAGGCCAGCTCCGAGCCCAGGCTCTCCTGCAGGCGTTCGCGCAGCATGCGCTGCGAGGCCGTCACGTCGGTGCTCATGAGCACGCTGTGGGCCATGTCCATGCAGGTCTGGGCGTCCAGGCGGCGGATCATGTGCTTCATGCCCGGTACGAAGCGCGGCGAGGCCGAGAGCGTGTCCACGCCCATGCCCAGCAGCAGGGCTAGACCGTAGGGGTCGGCGGCCAGCTCGCCGCAGACGGAGACCCCGATGCCCTCGCGGTGGGCGGAGTCGATGATGCGCTTCAGGGAGCGGACCACGGCCGGATGCAGGGCCTCGTTGAGGTAGCCCACATGCAGGTTGTTGCGGTCGATGGCCATGAGGTAATGGATAAGGTCATTGGTGCCGATGCTGAAAAAGTCGCATTCGCGGGCCAGGGCATCGGCGATGAGCACGGCCGCCGGGGTCTCCACCATGATGCCCAGGGGCAGATCGGCGGCGTGGGGCAGACCGGCGGCCTGCAGCTCCTGCTGCAGTTCCTGCATGATGCGGCGCACGCTCTGCACCTCGGCCAGTCCGGAGATCATGGGCAGCAGCAGGGAGATATTGCCTTCCACCCCGGCGCGCATGAGGGCGCGCAGCTGGCTGCGGAAGATCTTCTGGTGCCGCAGGCAGAAGCGGATGCCGCGCAGGCCCAGGGCCGGGTTGGGTTCCTTGAGGGCTTCCTGGGCGCGGAGCATCTTGTCCGCACCGGCGTCCAGGGTACGGAAGACCACATGTGCGGGCGCGGCCTTGCGGGCCACGGCACTGTATTCGGCATAGAGCTCTTCCTCGCTGGGCAGATGCTCCCGCAGGAAGGAGAATTCCGTACGGTACAGGCCCACGCCTTCGGCGCCGCTGGCCTGCAGTTCGTCCATCTCTTCCAGCCGCTCCAGGTTGGCATGGACGCTCACGCGCACGCCGTCGCGCATCTCGGCGGGCCAGTGGGACTCGCTGCGGGTGCGGGCCTCCCACTCCTGATACTCGCGCTGGCGCTCTTCATAGGTGGCCAGATCGTCGGCATCGGGATCCAGCAGCAGGCAGCCGTTGAGGCCGTCCACGATGACCTTTTCACCGGGCTTGCCGGTCTCCAGCAGGCCGGTGACGCCCACCAGGGCCGGGATGTGCAGGCCGCGCGACAAAATGGCCGTGTGCGACGTGGGCCCGCCCTCTGCCGTGATGACGGCCCGCACGTCCTTGAAATCCATGTCCATGACGTCGGCGGGCGAAAGATCCTGGGCGGCCAGGATACCGGCGCCGGCCGCGGCGGGCAGGGCGCAGCTGCCGGCCAGGCATTCGCGCAGGCGCAGGCCCACGGCCCGGATGTCCTGCGCACGGTCGCGCAGATAGGGGTCGTCCATGTTGCGGAAGATGCTGCACAGCTGTTCCACCGTGCTGTCCAGGGCCCAGGCGGCGCAGACCAGTTCCTTCTCGATGCGGGAAAGGGCGCTGCCCACCAGTTTGGGGTCGCGGGCCAGTTCGATCTGGGCGGCGATGACCTCACGGTATTCGGAAAGGTCTTCCGGGACCTTGGCCATGGCTTCCTGCAGGGCGGCGCGCACATTGGTCACGGCGGCGCGCAGCTGTTCCTGCTCACCTTCCACTTCGCGCGGGCTGATGCGGCGCATCTCCACGGTCTGGACATTGTGGGCGAAGCGCAGCACCCCGATGGCGATGCCGGGAGAGACGGACGTACCGAAAAGAAGAGAGCGTGCCATATCAGTCCTGCAGATTTTCCAGATAATCGGCCAGGGCCGTCAGGGCTTCGCGGGCGTCATCGCCCCGGGCCAGCAGGGTCAGCGTGCAGCCTGTGGAGATGGCGAGGGAGAGGATATCCAGCATGCTTTTGGCATCGGCGGTACCGTTGTCGCTCTGGATCTGGATGTCGGAGGAAAAATTCTGGGCCTCCTGCGCCAGACGGGCAGCAGGCCGTGCGTGCAGCCCGCCACGCGTATGCAGCGTGACGGGGAGGACGAGGCCTTCGGGTGTTTCCTGAACTTCTGCCATGATATATTCTCCCTGGTCGCCCGGGGCGACCTGTACGATCTGTTCCTGACGGTCCCCCGCACCGCATCGGGGGCCTTGCGGCAAGGATGCCATGCCGTATGCGGCCCTGTCGTCTGAGGCGGCTGCAGGCCCTGCGGAGCGCGCCTTTCCCGTCCGTGTGGCCGGATGTTTCCCTGCCGTGGCGGCAAGGGCCTTTACAGGCCGACCAGCCCCGTGTCCATGAGCACGAGAAAGGTCAGCAGGATCAGCCAGAGCACGATGCGCGGCAAATGCAGGCGCCCGATGATCCAGGCGGCGGCCAGAACGGCAGCGCCGCCGCCCATACACCAGAGGAGCGTATGCCGGTCCCCGCTGTAGGGCAGCAGCATGGCAGCCGCCACGGTCAGCAGGCAGGCATTGACGACCTTGATGCGGCCGGTCCAGTTGATGAGCCCCAGACGCTTGAGCCAGGCCAGGGCAGCCAGCCCGTAGCGCAGGGCAAAGAAAAACGTGCCTGTCCTGAAGGCCAGCAGGGCCACGGCCAGCAGGACCGTCAGCAGGATGACGGGCAGCGTGTGCCCGGCCAGCAGGAAGCAGATGCAGCACAACGCCCAGCAGGGGAAGACGCCCCCTTCAAAAAAACCGTCCCCCACGGCGGAAAGCGTAGTGCCCAGCGTGCGGCGCACCGTGTCAAGCGCGTTGGAGGGCAGTTTGCCTTCGGCCACCTGTTCTTCGATGTTCAGCAACAGGCCCATGTAGAAAGGCAGCATGTAGGGATGGGTGTTGCTGTGGGCGCTGTAGTGGGCCGCCGCCTGTGCCCGTGCTTCGGCCTCGGGATACAGGTGGCGCAGTGCCGGTTCCAGGGCGAACAGCAATCCCAGCTGCTGCATGCCGCGTGCCGTGACGGCGGCGTTGATGCAGCAGCTTCGCGCAAGGCAGGAAAGGGCTGTCCGGGTGGGCAACATGGCGGGCTCGCTTGGTTGGGCGGTCGGTTCCGTGGCGGAGAAAGGCTCAGGCGCGGGTCAGCAGTTCGTAAAGCTCCTTGGCGCTCCAGCCGGGGGCCATCTCCTGGGCCCGGCGGGCCACTTCCTTGGGCTTGAGACGCTCGTCCGCAGCGGCCATGACAGCTTCCAGGGCCCGGCGGGCTTCGGCTTCATCGGCGCGTTCCTTCTGTTCCGGCGGGCCGATGATGACCGTGATCTCGCCCAGCAGTTCTTCGGGCAGCTCCTGCCATTTCTCCAGACGACCAAGTATAAATTCCTCATGTGTCTTGGTCAATTCCCGGCACACGGCCACGGCCCGGGGGCCCAGCAGCTCCGCGGCCTGGGCCAGGCTCTCGCGCAGGCGGTCCTTGCGTTCGAAGAAGATGAGCGAGCCCGGCGTGCGGGCAAAGGCCGAGAGCGTGGCGCGGCGGCCCGCGGCATCACGCGGCAAAAAGCCCAAAAAGGTGTAGGGCAGGGGCGGGATGCCCGCGGCGGAAAGGGCCGTCACCGGCGCCGAAGGGCCGGGCACGGGCGAGACGGGCAGGCCTTCGGCCCGGCAGGCGCGCACCAGACGGTAACCGGGATCGGCCAGCAGGGGCGTGCCCGCATCCGAGACCAGGGCCAGGTTCTGTCCCTGCCGCAGCAGGCGCAGGACCTCTTCCTGCCGTTCGCTCTCGTTGTGGTCATGGAAACTCAGGAAGCGGCGGGCCGGGATGTTGCACTGGCTGCACAGCAGCCCGGCGCGGCGGGTGTCCTCGGCCAGGATGAGGTCGGCGCCGGCGAGGACTTCGCGGGCGCGGGGAGAAAGGTCACCAGGGTTGCCAAGAGGCGTGGCCACTATCCACAGATGGCCCGGAGCCGGAGAGGTCGAAAGCATGGCGGATGTGCTCCATGTGCGGGCCCGTGGGCCCCGGTTCGATACATACGAGGTCAAAGCGGCAGGGCAGGTGCCACTGGTCATGCGCGGCCAGCCAGGCCCGTGCGGCCCGGATCAGGGTCTGCCGCTTGCGCGGCCCCACCGCGTCCAGGGCGCTGCCCAGACTGCCCGGACCGCGCGTTTTGACTTCCACGAAAACAAGAGTGTCGCCTTCCCGGCAGACAAGGTCAAGTTCCAGCGGGCCGCTGCGCCAGTTGCGGGCCAGGATGCGCATGCCGCGCGCATGCAGCAGGGTGGCGGCGGCGTCTTCCCCGGCACGGCCCAGGGCGGCCTTGTGGTCCCCGCCCGCACGGTCGTCCCCTGCCGGTGGCCCGGAAGGATCGGCCAGGCGGCGCAGGCGGGAAAGAAAACTCACAGCAGGCTCCCCTGCCGGGTACCGGGGCCTTCGTCCCTGTCGGGCAGCACGCCGCGAAACGTCAGCCGGTGCTGGCGGCAGGGGCCAAGACGGTGCAGGGCCTCGTAATGGTCGGCCGTGCCGTAGCCCTTGTGTCGGGCGAAACCATAGCCGGGATGGCGGCGCTCCAGATGCTCCATGAGCATGTCCCGGTAGGTCTTGGCCAGGACGGAGGCAGCGGAGATGGCGGGCACGGAGCTGTCCCCGCCCACCACGGCATTCTGGCGGGGCAGGTCGGGGGCGTCGGCATGACGCTTGCGCCAGTGCGGCAGCAGGACGGGCTCGGGCACGGTCTTGTTGCCGTCCACCAGCAAAAGGTCGGGCCTGCGCTTGAGGCCGGCCACGGCGCGGCTCATGGCTTCGAAGGTGGCCTGCAGGATGTTGATGCGGTCGATGGTGGCGGGCCAGATCACGCCCAGCCCCCAGGCCAGGGCGCACTGGCGGATCAGGGGGGCCAGATGTTCCCGCTGGGCAGCGCTCAGGGCCTTGGAATCCGTGAGGCCCGGCAGGTCGTATTCTTCCGGCAGGATGACGGCCGCCGCCACGACGGGACCGGCCAGGCAGCCGCGGCCCGCCTCATCGATGCCCGCCATGAGCAGGGGACGGGAGGGCAGGGCGCAGAGCAGGCCCTGTTCCGGGGCCGGTGCGGCGGAGGATCTTTTGCGGCGAGGGGGCATCGTGTTTCACTCGGTTGCTAAAACGCCAAAGACCTCACCCCGCGCAAGGCAGGGTGAGGTTCATTCCGTTCGTATTCTGCCCGGGCATGTTCACAGGACCCTCAGGCCGCCATGGACATTCCGCTGGGCTGCGAATCAGAAGCGGCCGCGGGGCTTGATGCGAGCGGCTTTGCCCTTGAGGGCGCGCAGGTAGTACAGACGGCTGCGACGCACGCGGCCCTGGCTCACCACTTCCACATGGTCGATGAAGGGGGAGTGCAGGGGGAAGATGCGTTCCACGCCCACGCCGTCAGAGATCTTGCGCACGGTGAAGGTGGCGTCGGTGGTGCCGCGCTGGATGCGGATCACGTTGCCCTGGAACACCTGAATACGCTCTTTTTCGCCTTCCACAATGCGCAGATGCACTTTCACCGTGTCGCCGGAGCGAAACACGGGCATATCCATACGCATGTTTTCACGTTCAATTTTCTTAATGATATCCATGCCCTACTCCTTAAATACGCAGCCTTGGGACGGCTGTCGTCGTGAAGAAAAACTGTGGCGCTTACTTGTAATCGCCCAAAATTCTGTCGGCCAGGATAGCGGCCGCGCTCCGCACCGAAAGGTGGTTGTAGCCCAGATACCGTATGGGTCTGAGCCCCCCGTCACACCGGGCGAGCACCTCAGGGGCCAGCCCCTGGGCCGTACCCAGCAACAGCAGCACAGGACCTTCTTCGCACATGCGGCACACATCCGCCGGACAAAGCGGCGGGGGCGCGTGCTTGTGAGCGGGCCAGGAGGCGGAACTTGCCACCACTCTGGGCCGCATGCCCGTGCGCTCCGTGAGATGTTCCACAGCGGCATCCACGGATTCGGCAGGACAAACCGTGGCGAGCGCCTGGGCCCGGTCCGGGTTGCCCCTGCTTCCCGCGCCTTGCGTCCAGTGCCGGACTATGGCCTGTAGCAGACGCTGCTGGTCCTCCAGCGGGGTCACGGCATAGAACGGTCCCATCGCATAGCTGCGGGAAATCCGGGCTATATCGTGAATATCCAAATTTGTCAAAGAGGAAACGCCGGAATTTTTCCGGCCCAGCAGCACGGGATAGTGCACGAGGCAGAAAGAAAGGTTCCTTCCGGCCCTTGTCCGGGGCAGCGTGGCCAGATGGCGGGCATCTTCCGCCACCAGGGGCGCGCTGTCCAGCAGGTCGGGCCGTACCCGCAGCGTGGTGGCCAGCGACTGCTGCCGCCGCCAGCGCGCTACGGCACCGTGGTCCCCGCCCCGCAGTACCTCCGGCACTTCGCGGCCTTCCAGGACTTCGGGCCGCGTGTAATGGGGGTACTCCAGCAGGCCGTTGGAAAAACTTTCGTCGTCCCCGGACTCCTCCTTGCCCATGAAGCCGGGCACCAGCCGCGCCACGGACTCGATGACGGCCAGGGCCGCCGTCTCGCCGCCATTGAGCACGGCTTCGCCCACGCTCACGGGCTCCAGAGGGAAGATGTCCAGCAGGCGGGCATCCAGTCCTTCGTAACGGCCGCAGATCAGGGTCAGGTCTTCTTCCCGGGCCAGTTCGCGGGCCAGCGCATCATTGAGGGGACGCCCGCTGGGAGCCAGCAGGATCATGCGTCCCGGCTTCTCGATGGAGCGCAGCGCCGCGGCCACCGGTTCGCCCTGCATGACCATGCCGGGACCGCCGCCGTAGGGGCGGTCGTCCACATGATGGTGACGGCTGGTGCTGAAGCTGCGGGGATCGTGGAAAGAAAAGTCCACGATGCCGGCCTCGCGGGCGCGGCCCAGCAGTGCCGTCTCAAGGGGCGAGCGGAAAAACTCCGGGAAAAGGCTGACCAGATGAAAGCGAAGCATGGGCGCACAGTGACCCAAAAGCGGGCATAAGGCAAGTAATGTTTGTATATGGCAGCTGCGAGGGGACACAAAATGGCCGGGGCGACCTGGTGCGCGGAAAAAATGGAAGCCTTACCCCCGCACCGCCACGCAGAGCCAGTGGCCGGGACAGGGCAGCATCTGCCAGCGGTAACGGGCGGCATCCAGCCTGAGGTCGCCTGTGCGCCAGCCGCTGCGGCCGCTGTCCAGCAGGCGCGGCGGTCGGTCGCAGCCCGTACCGGCGGCCTTGAAGACGGCTTCCTTGATGGTCCAGCGGCGCAGGCAGTCACGCTGCCGGGCTGATGGAGAAAGACGGGAGGAAAGCTCTTGGGGCGAGAAGGCCGATGCGGGCGGCGCCGGGCTCGTCAGGGCCTCGGCATCCACGCCGGGGCTGGTGCCGGGCCCGGCCAGCAGGCAGAAGACCGCCTGTTCGCTGTAGCTGAAGCTGACGGAAAAGCCTTCCAGCCACGGACGGCCTGAAGGCAGGCGATGCAGACGGGGACAGGCATGGCGGGTGAAGAAGAGCCGGGCCTCCCGCATGCGGTGGAACAGCAACGGCAGGGGATGCCAGCTCAAAGAGGGGAGGGCGGACAGACCGTCAACAGCGGCGCGATGCAGCAGCACCGCCAGCAGCAGCCGTGCCAGATGGCGTTTTTCACGTTCTGCCGGAAGGCGGAAAGCCGCCATATGGGCCCGGTCTTCCGTCGCCGGCAGGCCCTCCGGCAACTCCGGCAGTGAGATGGCAGGAGACTGACCGGAGAAGGACGGCAAAGGGCAGGCCGCCAGCAGCATGGGCGGCAAGGGAGAGGAAGATGTGAGCCGGGACATGCTGTGATGATGCCCGTCAGACAGGCAAAAGGCAATGCGCTGACGGTATCCCGACGCGCCGTCTGCTACAGGCAGGGACACCCTTGCGGCTGCCTGCCCCGGCGCTCCGAAACGGGGCTGATACAAAAAAAGTCCGCAGGCACAAGGCTTGCGGACGGACTGTTGACGGGATGGCGGAGGCGTATAGGAGTCGAACCTACCGCAGACGGTTAAGCCTGCCACCGGTTTTGAAGACCGGGCGCCACACCGGTGACGACACGCCTCCACACAACAGCCATATATATGACACAAAGCCCGGGGGAAAGCAAGTCCGCCCTGCGGCAAGGCGCTGGGGCCGGAACATGGTGCGGGAAGAGCGATTTTCCCGTCTCTCCGGCACTGCCCATTGCCAGGCGGGAAAAGAGACTTATCTTGTTCCTGATCCCTGACCGGTGTCGATTGACACCCTGCCGCCGGTCAGAGTACCTTGACTGCTTGGCGCAGACCGGTGCGCCATCAGCACAACGCTTTACCGCTCTGTAGTGGAGGCCGAATTGAATCAGTTTAGTCGCAACCTGATGCTCTGGGCTGCCATAGTCCTTGCGATGGTCATGCTTTTCAATATGTTCCAGCAGCCGCAAAGCTCGGCCCAGAAGGTGTCCTACACGGATTTCATCGGCCGTGTGGACGGCGGGCAGATCAGCTCTGTGGAGATCCAGGGCAACACCCTCATCGGGCGCGGACCGGACGGTGCCTCCGTCCAGACCTATGCCCCGCGTGACAATGAGCTGGTGTCCCGCCTGCTGGACAAGAAGGTGGAAGTCAAGGCCCAGCCGCCGGAAGAACAGCCTTGGTACATGACCCTGCTGGTGTCGTGGTTCCCCATGCTGCTGCTCATCGGTGTCTGGATCTTCTTCATGCGCCAGATGCAGGGTGGCGGCGGCAAGGCCATGAGCTTTGGCCGTTCCCGCGCGCGCCTGCTCAACCAGGACTCGGCCCGTGTGACCTTTGAGGACGTGGCCGGTGTGGATGAAGCCAAGGACGAACTGTCCGAAGTGGTGGAATTCCTGTCCAACCCCAAAAAGTTCACCCGTCTGGGCGGCCGCATCCCCAAGGGCGTGCTGCTGGTGGGCCCTCCAGGTACCGGTAAGACCCTGCTGGCCCGTGCCGTGGCCGGTGAGGCCGGCGTGCCCTTCTTCTCCATCTCCGGTTCGGACTTCGTGGAGATGTTCGTGGGCGTGGGTGCCTCCCGTGTGCGCGACCTGTTCGTGCAGGGCAAGAAGAACGCCCCCTGCCTCATCTTCATCGACGAGATCGACGCCGTGGGCCGCAAGCGTGGCGCCGGTCTGGGCGGTGGCCATGACGAACGCGAACAGACCCTGAACCAGCTGCTGGTGGAAATGGACGGCTTCGAGAGCAACGAGGGCGTCATCCTGCTGGCCGCCACCAACCGTCCCGACGTTCTGGACCCGGCCCTGCTGCGTCCCGGCCGTTTCGACCGTCAGGTGGTGGTGCCCACGCCTGACCTGCGCGGCCGCCGCCGTATCCTCGAGGTCCACACCAAGCGTACGCCTCTGGATCCCGATGTGGATCTGGATACCCTGGCTCGCGGTACGCCGGGCTTCTCCGGCGCCGATCTGGAGAACCTGGTCAACGAAGCCGCCCTGCAGGCCGCCAAGCTCAATGCCACCAAAGTGGACATGCACGACTTCGAATACGCCAAGGACAAGGTGCTCATGGGCCGCGAACGCCGCAGCCTGATCCTTTCCGATGAGGAAAAGCGCATCACGGCCTACCACGAAGGCGGCCATGCCCTGGCGGCCCGCCTGCTGCCCGGTTCCGATCCCGTGCACAAGGTCACCATCATCCCCCGCGGTCGCGCCCTGGGCCTGACCATGCAGCTGCCCGAGGAAGACCGCCACGGCTACTCGCGCAATTACCTGCGCAACAACCTGGTGGTGCTGCTGGGCGGCCGTGTGGCGGAAGAGATCGTCTTTGACGACATCACCACCGGCGCTTCCAACGACATCGAACGCGTGACCCGCATGGCCCGCAAGATGGTCTGTGAGTGGGGCATGAGCGATGCCATCGGCACCCTGTCCATCGGTGAGACCGGTGAGGAAGTCTTCATCGGCCGCGAATGGGTGCAGAACAAGAACTACAGCGAAGAGACCGCCCGCCTGGTGGACGCCGAAGTCAAGCGCATCGTGGAAGAGGCTCACGCCCGCTGCGTCAAGCTGCTGCAAGACAACCGTGCGGCCCTGGACCGCATCGCGCAGGCGCTGCTGGAACGTGAGACCATCAGCGGCGAAGAGCTGGACCTGCTCATGGAGAACAAGCCCCTGCTGCCGCTGGACGCCAACGGCAAGCCGGTGAAGGCCGCTCCTGCCGGGGATTTCGTGCTGGAGCCGGATCCGGCCGACACGGACGCCGCGGCGCCCGAGGCGGACAAGGCTGCTGAACCCGCTCCCGAAAAGGCGGAGCAGGGCGATGTCGATACGGGCAACAGAACGCAGGACAACGATGAAAACGAACAGCGCAAGCAATAACCATATGTCTGAGGAGCCGTCCCGCCGGGGCGGCTCCTGGCTGTGTCTTGGGGGCGGGGCGGTGACGACCTCTGCCCCCTTTGGGGTTATGGGCATCGTCAACCTGACGCCGGACTCCTTCTATGACGGCGGCACGCACGATTCCGCGGATCTGGGGCTGGCCCACGCCATGCGCCTGCATGCGGAAGGGGCCGACATCCTCGATCTGGGGGCGGAATCTTCCCGGCCCGGCGCACAGGCCCTGACGCCGGAGCAGGAGCTGCTGCGTCTCATGCCCGTACTGCGCGAACTGCGGCGGGAGATCCCCGGCGTCATGCTCTCCGTGGACACCTATCATGCGGCCACGGCGGCTGCCGTGCTTGAAGAGGGCGTGCAGATCATCAACGACATTTCGGCCTGCGCCTTCGATCCCGGCCTGCTGGACGTGCTCGTCCAGTACAAGCCCGGTTATGTGCTCATGCACAGCCAGGGCAGACCGGACGTCATGCAGAAGGATCCCCGCTATACGGACGTGCGTTCCGAGGTCATGGCCTTTTTCGAGCGCGAGCTGCACCGTTTGACCGCCGCCGGTCTGCCGGAAGAGCACATCGTGCTGGATCCCGGCATCGGTTTCGGCAAGACACTGCGCCATAATCTGGAGCTGCTGGCCCATGCGGAGGACTGGCTCGCCTTCGGACGGCCCGTGCTCATGGGCCTGTCCATGAAGTCCATGTTCGGGCAGCTGCTGGGCCTCACCACCCAGGAACGGGGCTGCGCCACCCAGGTGGCTACGGCCATGCTCTGGGAAAAGGGCCTGTTCTGGCATCGTGTGCACGATGTGGCCGCCACGCGCCAGACGCTCACGCTGGCCGCGGCCTTCCGTGATCCCGCCGGGGCCTGCGGGGACTGATGCCCGGCCCGGCCGCACGGGGGATATTTGTCTGTTGCGCCGGCGTGCGCTTGTTTTTATACTGCGCGCCGGCTGCCCGGCATCCGTGATGCGGCAGACGGCAAGGGGGGACGCCATCCCATGGCGTGGAAGGGGATTTTTCTGATGCCTAAGGATAGGGACCGTGCTGGAACATGTGGTTTTTGAATGGCGTGACGCGCTGGACATCCTGCTGGTAGCATTCCTGCTCTACCAGGTCATCCAGCTGTTGCGGGGATCGCGTGCCCTGACGGTGCTGACCGGTCTTGGGCTGCTGACCCTGCTGTATTTCATCTCGCGCAGCATGGCGCTGTATACCCTGACCTGGTTGCTGCAGCATGTCTTCAGCTCCCTGTTCCTGCTCATCGTGGTCATTTTCCAGAGCGACATCCGGCAGGCACTGGGCGAGATAGGGACCAACAACCTTTTCCGCAAGCGTGCGCTGCAGCATTCGGCCGTGGAAGAAGTGGTCATGGCCTGTGTGGAGATGGCCCGCCTGCGTGTGGGGGCCCTCATCGTCATCGAGCGGGGCACCCGGCTGGACGACATGATCAAACGCGAAGGCGTGCGGGTGGATGCCCTGCTGTCACGCCAGCTGCTCATGAACATCTTTTATCCCAAGGCGCCGCTGCATGACGGTGCCGTGCTCATCAGCAAGGGGCGCATCACGGCGGCCGCCTGCATCCTCCCCCTGGCCGAGGCCAAGGGGCAGTCGTTCGGCACGCGCCACCGCGCCGCCCTGGGCATGACGCAGGAATGTGATGCCGTGGTGGTCGTGGTCTCGGAAGAACGCGGCGAGATCTCCGTGGCCATGAAGGGCGAGCTCGTCCGCAGTCTCGATGCCACACGCTTGAGGCAGGTGCTCAATGATATTCTCTAAGAACAGCCGCAAGGCCCCCCATCTCCTTTCCCTGCTCGTGGCCTTTGCCGTGGCCGTGGGCATGTGGTATGTGGTCAGCGTGCGCGACCGTCTGGAAGTCCAGCTGGAAGTGGGCATCGAATACAACGGCATCCCCTCCGGGCTGGTGGTGACGGACGGCCTTGTCAGCAAGGTGCAGGTGCGCCTGCGCGGGCCGGAGATCCTGTTGCGCTCCATCTCGTCGCGCAGCCTGACGGAAGCCATCAATCTTTCCAATATCAAAAAGGGCACGACCATCGTCCCCCTGACCTCGGACAACATGGGCCCCAGTCTGC
The DNA here is from genome assembly GCF_012843875.1 of Desulfovibrio piger. Classification (GTDB taxonomy): domain Bacteria; phylum Desulfobacterota; class Desulfovibrionia; order Desulfovibrionales; family Desulfovibrionaceae; genus Desulfovibrio. Next base: position 25,149 of record NZ_JABAFY010000022.1, read on the forward strand.
GGGCCTTCGAGCTGGTGGACGTACAGCCGCCCCGCATCGTCATCACGGCCGATACCCTGGCCGAGCGCAGCGTGCCCATCCGGGCCGTGCTGGAATCCCCCCTGCGCAGCGGGGCCCTGACCGTGGAGAACGTGACCGTGTCCCCGGCATCCGTCACCCTGCGCGGGCCGGAAGGCGTCATCTCGTCCATCAACAACCTGCCTCTGGGCATCCGGCTGGATCCCAAGGCCGCCGGCACCACGGTGGAGCAGACCCTGCTGCTGGATACCCCCAGCCTGGTCACCTCCAACCCCGCCTCGGTGAAGGTGCAGTACACCATCACCAGCGGCCGTACCGTGGTCTCCCGCCGTTGCAAGATCTCGGTGGAGGCCCAGAACGCCTCGCAGTTCACGGTGGAGCCCTCCCATGTGGAAGTCATGGTGGAGGTGCCCGAGGCCCTGGCCCGCAATTCGTCCTATCTCAAACGACTGGAAGTGATGGTCGTCCCGCCGGCGCTGGAGCCGGGGCAGAAGGGCACGGCAGAGCCGCGCATCCAGCTGCCGGAAGGCATGACCATCTTGAATCCCTCATTCGACAGCGTTACCATTACCCGTAAGAAGTAGCCTCCGGCGCATGGCACCGGCAAGGAGAACACATGGCAGAACGTCTTTTCGGCACTGATGGCCTGCGTGGCCCTGTCAATATCTATCCCATGACCGTGGATGTGGCCCTGCGTCTGGGCCTGGCCGCCGGGGTGCGCTTCCGCAAAGGCTCGCACCAGCACCGCGTGGTCATCGGCAAGGATACCCGCCTGTCCGGCTACATGTTCGAGTCCGCCCTCACGGCGGGCCTGTGCGCCGCCGGCATGCACGTTATCATGACCGGCCCGCTGCCCACGCCCGCCATCTCTTTCCTTACCCGCAACATGCGGGCGGATCTGGGCGTGGTCATCTCCGCCTCGCACAACCCCTATTCGGACAACGGCATCAAATTCTTCGACGCCGACGGCTTCAAACTGCCTGACGAGGTGGAGAACGAGATCTCGGCCATGGTGCTCGATCCCGACATGCGCTGGCCCTATCCCGATTCCAACCGGGTCGGCCGCGCCAGCAAGATCGAAGACGCCGGCGGCCGCTACATCGTGTACACCAAGAGCTGTTTCCCGGCCCATCTGACCCTGTCCGGCCTGCGCATCGTCATCGACTGCGCCAACGGTGCGGCCTACAAGGTGGCCCCACTGGCCCTGGAAGAACTGGGGGCGGAAGTCTTCCGCCTGGGGACCAGCCCCAACGGGACCAATATCAACGACCACTGCGGTTCCCTGCATCCCGAGACCCTGGCCGCCAAGGTGCGCGAAGTGCGCGCGGACGTGGGCCTGGCCCTGGACGGCGACGCCGACCGCCTCATCGTGGTGGATGAAAAGGGCAATGTCCTGGACGGCGACCAGCTCATGGCCCTGGGGGCCCAGGCCATGATGGAGCGGGGCGAACTGCCCGGCAACATGCTGGTGGCCACGGCCATGAGCAACCTGGCGCTTGAGATCTTCATGAAGGAACGCGCCGGTACGCTGCTGCGCACCAAGGTGGGCGACCGTTACGTCATGGAAGCCATGCGCAAGACCGGCGCCATGCTGGGCGGCGAGCAGTCCGGGCACCTCATCTACCGCCAGTACAGCACCACCGGTGACGGTCTGCTGGCGGCCCTGCAGCTGCTGCGCATCGTGCGCGAGAAGGAAAAACCCCTGTCCGAGCTGGCGGGCCTGCTGCACCTCTTCCCCCAGAAGCTCATCAACGTGCGGGTGGAAAAAAAGCTGCCCTTCGAGGAGCGCCCCGCCATCGGCAAGGCCGTGGCCGATGTGGAAAAGGCCCTGGCCGGTCGTGGCCGCGTGCTGCTGCGTTACTCCGGTACCGAGGCCCTGTGCCGCGTCATGGTCGAGGCCGAAGATGAAGACAAGGTCGTCCGCTACGCGCGCGATCTGGCCGATGTGGTGAGCCGCGAACTTCGCTAGTTTTTGTCCTCTCCCCGGAGGAGCTGATTCGTTCCGGGAGCTGCCGCGGCAGACCCGCGACATACTTTCGTCAAGAACCATGTCCCAGGTACGGCCCGTGACGGGTGTGCCATGATGGAGGAGAACATGAAGGATATTCGTAAGGTTGTTATCCCTGTGGCCGGCTGGGGGACCCGTTCCTTGCCCGCAACCAAGAATATTCCCAAGGAAATGTTGCCCATCTACAACAAGCCTGTCATCCAGTACGTTGTGGAAGAGGCCCAGCGTGCCCATATCAAGGACGTGATCTTCGTCACCAACCGCGACAAGAACGTCATCGAAGATCATTTCGACCATAACCTTCAGCTCGAGGACCTGCTGGAGCGTTCCGGCAAGCTGGACAAGCTGGAAGAAGTGCGCCGCGTGGCGGAGATGGTCAACATCCTTTCCGTGCGCCAGAAGCGCCAGCTGGGCCTGGGCCATGCCGTGCTGTGCGCGCGTGAACTGGTGGGCGACGAGCCCTTTGCCGTCATGGTGGGCGACGACCTGATGTTCAGCGGCGTGCCCGGCATCGGCCAGCTCATCGAAGTGGCCATGGCCGAAAAGATGCCCGTCATCGGCGTCATGGAAGTGCCGTGGGAAAAGGTGAGCCGTTACGGCATCATCGACGGCGAGGAAGTGGCCCCCGGCGTGTACCGCGTGCGGGACATGGTGGAAAAGCCCAAGCGCGAGGACGCGCCTTCCCGCATGGCCATCGTGGGGCGCTATGTGCTGACCCCGGACATCTTCGACTATCTGGAAAAGGTCAAACCGGGCCACGGCGGCGAGATCCAGCTCACCGACGCCCTGCAGGCCATGGCCAAGGACCGCGGCATGATGGCCGTGCGTATGGCCGGCATGCGTTTCGATGCCGGTGACTGGGCCGAGTTCCTGAGCGCCAACATCTACTTCGCCCTGCAGGATGAATCCCTGCGTTACGAACTGCTGGGGCTGCTCAAGAACTTCGTGCAGTTCAAGTAAACATCGATATCTGCAAGATCCCAAGGTCGTTGTCATTCCGGTGGCAACGACCTTTCTTTTTCATGGCGGCTCTTCCGGCTTGCAGTATGGGGAAAAAAAAGGCAGAATCTCACAAGCGTCCACAGAGGATAGAGGGCAGGGATGCCCGCATGGCGGCAGCAGGCGCGAAAGGCCTGGTCTTCCCGTTCGCCATATGTTGACAGAACAACGCGAAAAAACTACATCCTTGCGGGCGCTTCGCCGAAAGACGGACGGCGACATCGCAACAGCACCAACGGGGCGAGACATTTTTGAGCGGGCATGGCTGACCATGACCCGCGTACCGGCATTTTTCATGGGCGGGCAATGACAGGCATGCAAGAGCAGTGGCAGAAGATCTCTGAAAATTTGAGGGGTGTCCTCAATCCCGGTATCTTCAAGGTGTGGATCCATCCCCTGGATGCCCATATCGAGGGGAACAGCCTGTGCCTTGCCGCACCCAGCGAATATGTGGCCCGCTGGCTGCGTGACCGCATGCAGGATACGTTGCGCTCCGCTGCCGCGCCCGTGTTGCAGGTGGCGCCGGAGAACATCGATATCCGTATCTCCTGTCAGGGTGCTGCTCCCGCTCCTGCCGCGCCCGCTGCCCCTGCCGCCGTTGCTGCGGCTCCTCTCGCCGCGCCCGTGGCGCAGCCCGTGCATGAGGCGCCCGCAACGCCTCTCCATACGGCGCCTTCCCGTCCGTCCCAGCCCCTCTGGCAGCCCAGCCAGTGTTCCCTGCCTCTGCCTGCCCCCACGTTGCGCCCCCGTACCCGTCAGCGCTGGCGCTTCAGTTTCGACGATTTCGTGGTCGGCCCCTGCAACGCCATGGCCGTAGCTGCGGCCAAGGACATCTGCCATGACGGCGGCTGTGTGGAGACGCTGTTCGTCAGCTCGGCCTCCGGCCTGGGCAAGACCCACATCATGCAGTCCGTGGGCCGTGCCGTGCAGGAGCAGGGCGGTCAGGCCCGTCTGGCCTACCTTTCCGCCGAGGATCTGGCGTCGCGCTATGTGGCTGCCCTGCGCAGCAACGATGTGGAGAGCTTTCGCGCCCGTCTGCGCGATCTGGACGTGCTCCTGCTGGAAGACGTGCATTTCCTCCAGGGCAAGGAAAAGATGCAGGACATGGTCCTGACCGTCATCAAGAGCCTGCAGGATCGCGGCGGCCGCGCCATCTTCACCAGCAGCTTTTCTCCGCGCGAGCTGGAAAAACTGGACAGCCAGCTGGTCTCCCATTTCTGCTCCGGCATCGTGTCGCCTCTGGAGCGGCCCGATACGGAAATGTGCCGCCATATCCTGGAACGCAAAGCCAAGAGCTTTCAGGTGCTGCTGCCTGACGAGGTCTGTGATCTGCTGGCCGGGCGCCTGCAGGGCGACGTGCGCCAGCTGGAATCCTGCCTCAAAAGTCTGGTGTTCAAGGCGCGCATGCTCAATTGCGGGCTCAATCCCGAGCTGGCGCTGGAAGTGCTGCAGCAGTACGCCACCGTGGACTGTGGCCCGGACTTCGCCTCCATCGTGCGCCTGGTCTGCGAGAGCTACGGCCTCAACGAACGCCAGCTGGCATCCCGTTCGCACAAACAGCAGTACGTGCTGGCCCGCAATACCATCTATTATCTGGCCCGCAAGCATACGGACATGTCCCTCAAGGAGATCGGCGAGCGCTTCAACCGCCGTCACTCCACGGTCATCAAGGGCATCACGTCCCTGGAACGCGAGATCGCCAATGAGTCCAGGGTCGGCCGCCAGATCTCCCGTGCTGTGGAGCTCATCGAACGCAATGCGGGCATCCGGCCCGAGATGAGCCTGGCAGGCAAGGTCCCTGCGGCCCGTCATGCGGCCCCCAGCCTGCTTTCCCTGTAAACGATACGCCTGATTTTTGCGAAGGGAGGACATCCGCGGAGGTCCTCCCTTTTTTGTTGCCTGCGGGAAGGGGCAGCCGGTGCCGTCAGGCCCTATCCCTGCCCATTGCTGCTGCGGCTCTGGCTCACCTGATACGGGGAAGGGCAGGGGGGATGCCGAGGGCGCTTTGCCGGACACGGTGCGGTCATCGCTCCCGGGGCTGTGTCACGATGTTTTCGGCTCTGGAACGGGCAGGAATCCTGCCTGGATGGCGTGGCTCTTTTCGTATTTCTGCTGCTCAGACAGCGCTGTGGCTGCGTCCTCCGTTCTGGGGCGATGTCCCTTTGTTGCATTCCTCTTCCGTCCACTCCGGGGAATATTTCCCCTTTGTTGCATTCCTCGGTGCGCTGCAGGGACCTGTGGAAGGTCGTCCGTAAACAAAAAGGGCCACCCGCACGGAGCAGGTGGCCCTTGATCAGCAGGAGAGAGGCTGGGGCTTATTCGCCGGCCACGGCCTTCTGGTGTTCAGCGATGACCTTGTCGGCCACAGGCTGGGGAGCTTCTTCATAGTGGGCGAATTCCATGGTGAAGAAGCCCTGACCGGCCGTCATGGAGCGCAGGTCGGGAGCGTAGCGCAGCACTTCGCTCATGGGCACGTGGGCCTTGATCTCGGTGACACCGGCGGCGGAGTCGGAGCCCAGCACCTTGCCGCGACGCGAGGAAAGGTCGCCGATGACGTCGCCCATGCATTCGTCAGGCACGGAGACGGTCAGCAGCACGATGGGTTCCAGCAGCACGGGCTTGAGGCTTTCCATGGCTTTCTTGAAGGCCAGGGAGCCGGCCACCTTGAAGGCCATTTCCGATGAGTCCACGGTGTGGTAGCTGCCGTCGTAGACCTTGACGCGGAAGTCCACCACCTGACAACCGGCCAGGAAACCGCGGGCGGCCGCTTCCTGGATGCCCTTGTCGATGGCGGGGATGTACTGGCGGGGGATCACGCCGCCCACGATGGCGTCTTCGAAGACATAGCCGGAACCGCGGGGCAGGCCTTCCATCTCGATCCAGCAGTCACCGAACTGGCCGCGGCCGCCGGACTGCTTCTTGTGACGGCCCTGCACCTGCACCTTGCCGCGCACGGTCTCACGATAGGGCACCTTGGGCGTCTTGAGGATGATGTCCACCTTGAAGCGGCGTTTTGCCTTTTCCACCGAAAGTTCGATGTGCAGCTGGCCCATACCGGAAAGCAGGATGTCGCCGTTTTCTTCGTCGCGGGCCAGACGCAGGGTGACGTCTTCGTCCAGCAGACGCTGGATGGCGGAGTAGACCTTGTCTTCATCGCCCTTTTCCTTGGGAGCCAGCGCGTAGGTGATGAGCTGCGGCGGCAGCTTGGGCATGGGCAGGGCAAAGGGCTGCTTTTCGTCACACAGGCTGTCGCCGGTGCGGGTGTTCTTCAGTTTGGCCACGGCCACGATGGCGCCGGGGCCCACGGGTTCCTTGCAGGGGGTCTGGGTCTTGCCGGTCAGGAAGAGCAGGCTGCCCAGGCGTTCGTTTTCACCGCTGCGCATGTTCTTGAGGGTGGCATCGCCATTGATGGTGCCGGAGAGGATGCGCACCAGCGAAAGCTGGCCGGAGAAGGGGTCGGCCAGGGTCTTGAAGACGAAACCGGCCACGGGGGCGTCGGGGTCGGGCTTGCGTTCCTGGCCCAGGGCGTCCACGAAGGCGGGGCGCTCGGAAGCGGCGGGCAGCAGGGCCTGGATGGCTTCCAGCACGGCCACGCCCCCCTTGTTTTCCAGGGAAGAGCAGACCAGCACGGGGCAGAGCTCACCGGCCACGGTACCCTTGCGCAGACCGACCTGCAGGTCTTCCAGAGACAGGCTGCCTTCTTCCAGGTATTTTTCCATGAGCTCTTCATCGCTTTCGGCGATGTTTTCCACGGTCAGGTCGTGGAGCAGGCTCACGTCGTCGGCCACATCGGCGGGCACATCGCATTCGCTGACAGCGCCGTCAGCGCCAAAGGTGTAGGCCTTGCCGGTCAGCACGTCCACATAGCCGGTAAAGGCCTCGCCTTCACGGATGGGCACCTGCAGCGCCACAGCCTTGACACCCAGGGTGGACAGGCCGTCGAAGGCCATCTGGAAGTCGGCGCGGTCGCGATCCATCTTGTTGATGACGAAGATGGCGGGCAGGTTTTCGGCGCGGGTGAGGTTCCAGAATTTTTTGGTCAGGGGGCGCACGCCATCCACGGCGTCCAGCACGAAGACGACGCCGTCCACGCCCTTGAGCAGGCATTCCATGTCGCCGGTAAAGTTTCCGTCACCCGGGATATCCAGCATGAAGTGGCGATTCTTGTTCCAGAGGCAGGTAGCCACCGCAGGCTGGATGGAGCCGCGACGACGTACTTCTTCCGGTTCATAGTCGAGGCAGGTGGTACCGTCTTCGATGGCGCCCATGCGGGTCAGAGCGCCGCTATTGAAGAGGAGCATCTCGGCCAGCGACGTTTTGCCGCAGCCGCCGGTGCCTACAAGTGCGTAAGTACGTTGGGTATCCACGGGGTTGGACATGCTAAAACTCCCTTAGTAAGCGATATGGCGAGCCCGGGGCCGCCGGATTTACGAGGGCAACGTGCGACCTTTCACACGGTAGTAATAAAACCATAGCCCGACATGGCCAAAAAGGGAAGTGCCCCAACTTTTTTGCTCAACTTGACATCTGCGCCCGGAAAGACAAAATAGATGGCTGCTTGTGCAAGAATGGGGACAGGCACCTCCCCGGGAGCCTGAAAATCCGTGCCCGGTACGAGTCCTCCGCGTCCCTGCCGTGGCGTGCGGATGGGCACACGGCAGAAAATAATAAAAAATGTTGTGAAAAATTTTTCCAATGCCATAAAAAAAGCCGGGATGTCCCCGGCTTTTTTCGTGTTCGGCTGTCAGGCCGCCGCTATTTCAGGTTGCCCAGAAGATCGCGCAGCCAGTCCGGCACGGCCACAGGACGTCCCTGACGGTTCACCAGGGCGTGCTGGGTGCTGCCCGTGGCCAGCAGGCGCGTCTTGTCCTCGTTCCACATCTCGTATACAAAGCGCATGGACGCGCGGCCCCATTCGCTGATGGCCGTGTGGACCTGCACCAGATCGTCATAGCGGGCCGGGGAACGGTAACGGCACTGGGCCTCGCGGACGGGCAGGATGATGTCCTTTTCCTCCACATCACGGTAGCTCATGCCGCAGGCGCGGATGAATTCGCTGCGCGCCCTCTCGAAGATGTGGAGATACTCCGCATAATACAGAACGCCCATGGTATCTGTTTCACCGTAGGAGATCCGGTGGGTGAACCAGATGGCCGGGGAAGGAAAATCGTCATGCATCAGAAAACTCCTTTGCGTGTGGGGAAGGGGCTCCCGCGTCTGGCGCTGTGCGCCGTGCTGCTGGCCGCCCTGGCGCTGTCCGGCTGCGGGTCGCGGCAGACGCACGAGGAATACCTGATCCCCAAAGGGCCCGCCGTGGGCTTTGAATCGCCCGAATTCTTCACGGAGCATCTTGCGCCCCGGAACCAGGACCTGCAGTCGTGGCGCGAGATGGCGCCTACGGTGCGGAAATCCCTGCGCTATGTCAAGAGCAAGCCCGCCGGGGCCGTGGCCATCGACCGTCCCGGCCTGCGCCTGACCTGGGGCGACATGGAACGCACCCTGCTGCGCCTGCAGGAGCTGCTGCCCCGTCTGGATGCCGAACCGCAGCTCTTCCTCCAGAACTTCCAGTGGGTGGAGGTCCCCTCCGGCATCGCCTATTCCGGTTACTATGAGCCCCGCGTCAAGGCCAGCCGTACCCGCAAGCCCGGCTACGAGCAGGCCATCTACGCCCTGCCGCCGGACATGAAGCAGTACAAGCGCCGCCACAAGGGGCGTTACTATACCCGCCGCCAGATCGAAGAGCAGCAGCTGCTGGCCGGGCGTGGGCTGGAACTGGCCTGGGCCGCTGACCCCGTGGACGTCTTCTTCCTAGAGATCCAGGGCTCCGGCCGTCTGGTCTTCGATGACGGTACCGAGGCCTTCATCAACTATGCGGGCCAGAACGGCCACAAATACAAGAGCTCGGGCCGCATCATGCGCGAGAAGGGCCTGCTCAAGCGCGGCGACATCTTCGAGCAGCGTCAGTGGTTCAAGGACAATCCCCAGCGCGTGCGCGAGATCCTCAACGAGAACCCCAGCTACGTCTTTTTCCGCTACGGCAGCCGCGGTCCCACCGGCGCCATGGGCCATGTGGTGGACGAGTGGCTCTCCCTGGCCGTGGACCGCAGCTATATCCCGCTGGGGGCCGTGGTGGCCTTTGGCGTCAACGTGCCGGATGAGAAATACGGCAGTCTGCCTCTGCGCGGCATCGGCTTTGCCCAGGACGTGGGCGGTGCCATCAAGCAGCGGCGCATCGACCTGTTCTGCGGCGGTTCCGAACGCGCCAATTACGTGGCCAGCCATCTGGATGCCCCCGGCCCCGCCTGGGTGCTGGTGGCACGGTAGGGAGCGGGGAAAGGCTGGTTCGAGGGGAGGGGAACCCCTTTGCGTTGCTGTCGATGCCCGTAGCTTCCTCCGTCGCAACGGGCACGGCCCTGCGGGCCGCCTTCGGTCGCTCCCGACGGGAAAAATCGAGCTCCCCACTCCTCCCCCAAAACCGCTCATATGATCTTTCTGGAAACTTTCTGTCGCTGACCGGCGGGCAATGGAAAAGCGGACATCCTCAGGATGTCCGCTTTTCGTTTTTTGCGGCGTTAGTCAGTGGGTGTCCGGTGGCGGAAAACAGAAAATACAGGGCGGATAGTTTTGCTACGCCGCGAGGCAGGCGTGCGAGATGCAAGAAAAAGCGTACTGCCGGATATGGCGATGTACGACGGCGTGTTACTTTCCGCCGGGCATGCCGCAAGAATCCCTTCGATCAGGCAACAGACATGGCAGTATGACAGATTGTCTTTTCTCCGGTCAGGGGCTGGAAGTCCCTCCCCGCCAGACAGCGACGGAGACTTTTCATGCCGACCAAAGGGACGTTTTTTCAGGGGTGGGGGAGAGTTTGAGAGGGGGCGGGGACAGTTTTTACAAAAAACGTCCCCGCCCCCTCTCAATGATGCCGCTTCAGCAGCGGCGGACTAACCTTCGAGGAAGGCTTTATAGGCTTCGACCGTGGCAAGGATGTCCACGCAGCTGGCCAGCTCGAAGGGGCTGTGCATGGAGAGGAGGGCCGGGCCGCAGTCGATGACCTGCATGCCGTAGGCGGCCAGGAAGAGGGCCACGGTACCGCCGCCGCCCACGTCCACCTTGCCCAGTTCGGCGGGCTGCCAGGGAATGTTGCGGGCGTTGAACAGGCCGCGCACATAGCCGTAAAACTCGGCATCGGCGTCGCTGGCACCGTATTTGCCGCCGGAGCCGGAGTATTTGGAGCAGACGGGGCCGTGGCCCAGCTGGGCGGCGTTCTGCTTTTCGTGCACTTCGGGGAAGTCGGGGTCGAAGGCGGCGTCCACGTCGGCGGACAGGGCGCGGGTGTTGAGCAGCACCTGCGAGACAGGGATGCCCGGGGCCCAGGCGCGTGCCAGGTCTTCGAAGCAGTACTGCAGGAAGCGGGAGGCCGCGCCGGTGGCACCGTCGGAACCGATCTCTTCCTTGTCCCAGAACATGACGGCCATGTTGGGGCAGAGGCGGTTGGTGTTCTTGGCGTTGAGCAGGGCCTCCAGGGCGGTGAAGACGCAGATGCGGTCATCCTGGCCGTAGCCGCCCACCAGCCCCTTGTCGAAGCCCACATAGGTGGCGGGGCCCGCGGGCACGACCTGGAGTTCGGCGGTGACGAGGTCTTCCTCGCGGATGCCGTACTTGGCGTTGAGCAGCTCCAGCATGTGCTGCTTGATGGGCTCCTTGATGTCCTTGTTCTTGGCGGCGGTGGGGGCCGGGCTGTGGCCGAGGATGATGTTCAGCTTTTCACCGTCAAAGACTTCGGCCAGGGTCTGGCTGTTTTGCTTGCGGGCCAGATGGGGCAGCAGGTCGGCGATGGTGAAGACGGGCTCTCCGGCTTTTTCACCGATGGCCACGCTGATGCTCTTGCCGTTTTCCAGCACCACCACGCCGTGCAGGGCCAGAGGACGGGCCAGCCACTGGTACTTGCGGATGCCGCCGTAATAGTGGGTCTTGGCCTGGGCCACACCGGGCTGCTCGACCAGCGGACGCTGCTTGAAGTCCAGACGGGGGCTGTCGGCATGGGCGGCGATGAGGTGCACGCCCTTCTGCAGCGGGATCTTGCCCTTGCGGGCGGCAAAGATGGCCTTGCCGCGCAGGTTGCGGAACACGGTGTTCTTTTTGAAGTCCTCGCTGAACCCGGCTTCCTGCAGGCGTTTCTGCACATAAGCCACGGTCTCGCGCTCGGTCTTGCAATTGCTGAGGAAATCCATGTACCGCTTGACCAGAGCGTCCAACTGGCGCTTCTGGGTGGCGGTGGTGTACACGTCCCAGGCATTGCGGGGACTGTAGGTGAGGGAAGGCGTTTCTGCTTTTTTCATATCCAGTATCCTTTAGGCAGCGGTACTGCGGCTGCCTTTTCATGGAGCCGGTGCCCGGCTGGCCGGAGGTCCGGCAGCCGCGGCAGGGCGTGATGCTCCGGCCGGTGCATGGCCGGGAAGCATGGCCCGCATGGCGCTGTGGAGCGGGGTGCGGGCGGAAATATGTTTTAGCCGGCCAGCAGCTGTTTGAGCAGGGCCGTCAGGCGCGGCAGGTCTTCGGGCAGGAGCGTGCGCGGGTCGAGGCAGAAGCTCCTTTCTTCCAGACGGCCCAGCACCGGCGGCGTGGTATCCAGCAGGGCCTGCTTGAGGGCCGTGGCGCTCATGGCGGCGGGCTCCAGGCAGACCAGGGTGGTGGGCAGGTCGCGTTCCGGGAAGGCGCCGCCGCCCACGCGGGAAACATCCGGGCGCAGGCTGACGCGGCAGGCGGGGCCCAGGGCGCGGCTCAGCCGGGCGGCCAGCGAGCGGGCGGCACGGGCCAGGTCTTTGGGGTCCCGGCAGATGTCGCGCAGGGTCGGGATCTCGCGGCGGGCGCGTTCGGGCTCGCAATAAAGGCGCAGGGTGGCTTCCAGCGCGGCCATGGTCAGCTTGTCGCAGCGCAGGGCGCGGGTGAGGGGATTCTTTTTCAGGGCCTCGATGCGCTCCCGGCTGCCCACGATGAGGCCGCATTGCGGGCCCCCCAGCACCTTGTCGCCGGAGAAGGTCACCACGTCGGCGCCTCCGGCCACCACTTCGGGCACCGTAGGTTCGTTGGGCAGGCTCACGGAAGAAAAGTCCATGAAGGAACCGCTGCCCAGATCCTCGATGACGGGCAGGCCGTGTTCCCGGGCCAGGGCCGCCAGATCGGGCAGGGGCACGGCGGAATGGAAGCCCACGATGCGGTAGTTGGATGTATGCACGCGCATGAGGGCACGGGTGTCTTCGTTGATGGCCGCGGCGTAGTCGTGCAGGTGGCAGCGGTTGGTGGCGCCCACTTCGCGCAGGCGGGCGCCGCTTTTTTCCATCACTTCCGGGATGCGGAAGCTGCCGCCGATCTCCACCAGTTCCCCGCGCGAGACGATGACCTCGCCGCCCTTGCAGAAGGTATCCAGCACCAGCAGGACGGCGGCGGCGTTGTTGTTGACCACCATGGCGGCCTCGGCGCCGGTCAGGCGCTGGAGCAGCTCGTCGATGATGACGTAGCGGCTGCCGCGTCCGCCGCTGTGCAGGTCGAGCTCCAGGTTGCAGTAGCCGGAGATGACCCGGCGCACGGCCTCCTGGGCACTCCGGGCCAGCACGGAACGTCCCATGTTGGTATGGATGACCACGCCGGTGCCGTTGATGACATTACGCAGGCGCGGCGCCGTCTTGCGGCGGACGAAGGCCAGCAGCTCGGGCAGACAGGCCTCCAGGGCCAGTTCGGCGGCATCCTGTACGCGACCGGCGCGGATGTCGTCGCGGCGGCTGTTCCAGAAATCCGTGACGGCCTCGCGCAGCAGGGGGCGGGGCAGATCGTGCAGGGCCTTGTCCGCCGTCAGCAGGGCATCCAGACTGGCGTCCATGGACGGCAGGGCACGGAAAAGGTGGTTCATGCGTCCTCCTTGGCGCCCTGGGCGGAGGCGGGCTGTTCCAGCAGGTGGGGGTAGAGGCCGTAAAATTCCGCCAGCATGTACAGGGACCCGCTGATGATGACCGGAGCCCTGTCGTCGCCGGGCAGGTCGCGCACGGCATCCAGGGCGTTGCGCACGTCGGGCAGCAGGGTGGCATGGGCCGGGGCCGCAGCGTTGGCGGCGGCCACCACCTGGGCGGCGTCGGCGGCGCGCTCGTTGTGCAGGGCCGGGATGAAGAGCGGCGCGTCACCCAGGGCCCGCTTGAGCAGCATCAGGGCCGGGTGCCAGTCCTTGTCGCCCAGGCAGGAATAGATGGCCGCACGCGGGCGCAGGCCGGACTGGCGCACATGGGCCAGCAGGGCGGCCATGCCGTGGGCATTGTGGGCGCCGTCCAGCAGCAGGGGCGGATGCTGGTCCGTGGCGGGCACGGACTGCAGACGGCCGGGTACGAAGGCCCGGGCCAGTCCCCGTGCCACGGCATCAGGGCGCGGCGTCACATGCAGGCGCGGGGCCAAAGCCTGCCAGGCGTGCAGGGCCACGGCGGCGTTGATGCGCTGGTGCGGCCCGGCCAGCCCCAGCGGCATGTTGCCCGGCAGGGGATCGACGATGTGCAGGGGCGCGTCCAGCTGTTCGGTCTGGCGGCGCAGCACCTCTTCGGCAGCCGGGAACTGGGGCGCGCTGACCACCGGCACGCGGGGGCGGATGGCGCCGCACTTGTCCAGGGCGATGTCTCGCAGGGTGGGGCCCAGGATGGCGGCATGATCCATGGCCACGGGCGCGAAGCAGGTCAGGTCGCTGGCCAGGGCCGTGGTGGCGTCATGGGCGCCGCCCAGCCCGGCCTCCATGACGGCCAGCTGCACGCCCTGACGGGCAAAGGCCAGTATGGCCAGCACGGTCAGGAATTCGAAATAGGTCAGGTCCGGTCGCGCCGCGTAGACTTCCGTGGCCAGCCCGGGCCACAGGTCTTCTTGCAGAGGGACGCCGTCGATGCGGATGCGCTCGCAGGGGGAAAGGAAGTGCGGCGAGGTATAGAGCCCGGTGCGGCAGCCGTGGGCGCGGGACAGGCTGTCCAGAAAGGCGGACGTGGAGCCCTTGCCGTTGGTGCCCACGATCTGGGCCACCACAAAGGGCGGGCGGGAAAGGCCCAGGCGGGAGAGGGCGGTCTCCATGCGCGTCAGGCTCAGGTCCATGTGGAAGAAACCAAGACCGTCCAGGTGTTCCCAGATCTGGTCGATGGTCGTGAAATGCTTTGCAGTCTTCATACCGCGACCATGCCACAATTCCCTGTCCTTGTCAGCGCTTGCGCCAAGGGGAAAAACGTTCCATCGCAGGATGGCCGTACGAAAAAAATATTTTATGCCTGTGGCTGCTGCGGCGTACTGACTGCAATTGGTGGCCGGGTCATCGGGCAGCATAGTGATGCCTGTTGCAGACAGGGCTGCTTGCGGCAGTCCCATTCCCTTGCTAGGCTGGATTCCGAAAAGGAGGCTATGCATGATCCGTCTTGAAAAGGCCGGCCGGGAAGATCTGGCTGCTCTTGTACAGTTGCAGGAAATGGTGCGGGCGCGTCTGCTGCCGGAAGGGCAGCCTTTGCCCGAGACGGCCGGAGATTCGCTGGAGGATTTTTTTGCTCACGGCGTGGTGTTGCGGGCCCTGATGGAAGACGACACCATGGTGGGTGCCGTAGGCGGGCGAGAAGTGGACGGCGGACAGCATTTGGCCCAGCTGCTGGTGCATCCGCAATGGCAGGGATAGTATGTGGAGACCATGCTGCTGTTGCAGATGGAAAGCCTGCTGCCCGAGGCCCGGCGCGAACTGCTGTTCCCGGCACGGGATGCCGCGGATCTGCGGCCACTGCTGTGGCTGGGCTATACCGTCAGTGAAGAGACGCCCCTGCCGCACGGCCTGACCCTGTACCGGCTGGAGAAGTCATCGATCTAAGAGGATGTCCGGCATGTTTTTTGATTTTAAAAGGTGTGGTAATCTCGTCCCATGAAACAAACAGATTTTCGTG
>NZ_JABAFY010000023.1 GCF_012843875.1 Desulfovibrio piger
CACGAAAATCTGTTTGTTTCATGGGACGAGATTACCACACCTTTTAAAATCAAAAAACATGCCGGACATCCTCTAAGAACCTTTTTCCTGATGACTACTTGTACTGAATGTACCCAAAATGACCAGACTCCCTTTTGATGAAAAAGGGAGTCTGGTGGAAATGAGGCAGACCAGGTGCTCTAGGGAGATAGCGAGAAACGTAGAAGGTAATCCGCAGACAAGCAGCATGATTACGCACGAAGATTTTTCATCACTTGGTGCTATTTTTTCGCGTGCGTGTTGGGAATGGTGTTGGGACAAAAGAAAAAGGGGTTACGGATTTATCCGTAACCCCTTGATTTCCTTGGTGGGCAGTACAGGACTTGAACCTGTGGCCCCCGCCTTGTAAGGGCGGTGCTCAACCAGCTGAGCTAACTGCCCAAGCTGCCTTTTCCAGAGCGGAAAAGGCATGCCGTCTTCTAATATAACGCCGTACGTGTGTCAACCGCAGCCGTCGATCAGCTGAATTGCAAAGGCTTTGCCATCAGCGTTGCCATGTCTCCGGCCAGCTTTTCCTTGAGGGCCGCGGCACGTACGGTATCCTTCATGATCATGTCCACCTGACGGCTGTGGATCAGCAGATAGCCGATCAGGCGCGTCCGGCGCAGGGTCTCTTCGGCGTTGTACGCTTCCGCCACGGCAAACATGGAATCGTTCTTGATGTCTACACGGAAGCCGTGGGTCTCCAGCAGGTCGGCCAGCATCCTGGCGCGCAGGATGCGGCGGCTGACGTCCGCTGCTCCGCCCTTGAACTGGAAGCTGACGAAGTTCTCGTGCTCATCCTCGCCCGCAAGACATTCCACCGTGCAGAAATGATACCCGTACCGGGCCTGCAGGATCATATAGCGCGAGGCGATGATGAAGAAGTTCTTGTCAGCCATGGCCGTAGGCGCCGTACTTTCCAGCTCCCGGTTCATGGTGCTCTCGAACACGACGCTCATGAAGCCAGAGGCGCTGGTCGCCGGCGGCCCGGCCCAGGGCACGGCCACCATGCCGTTCCACAGGGCCAGCATGGGTTTGCAGGCGATGTTCCCCAGCTCCACCAGCGGGCCGTTGACGCTGCGCTTGAAGCCGTCATCCATGTCGATGACCCAGTATTGCAGCTTGACGCCCACCTTGAGCTGTTTGCCCATGTTGCGGTTGAGGGCCGCCTCGCTGTCGAACATCAGGCCCACGGCCTTTTCATGACAGAAGCGGGTGATGTCGTGCAGGCTGGTGCAATTGGCCGGCGAGAAATCCGGCGAATCCGGGTCCAGCAGATGCAGGGGCGTCATCAGGGCCGCCAGTTCCTTGAGGCGCTGATAGACGGGGCTCCCGGCCATAAGGTTGGGGGGCGTCGCCCCTGCCGGGATCAATTCGGGATGGCTCCCGGCCAGTACCGTGCCCCGGTCGGCCAGCAGCGTGACCTCACCGGCATTTTCCAGCAGATGGCTGGCATCCTTCAGACTGAACAGGGCCGGGAGCTTGTATTCCCGTGCCACAGAGGCCAGATGCCCGGCCATGCCGCCCGTTTCGCTGATCAGGCCCGCAGCCCGTGAAAGCAGCGTGGCCCAGCGGGGCTGTGCCCGTTCGATGACCAGGATGCCGCCTCGCGGGAAAGAAAGCATGTCCGCGTCTTTGCGGGCCACGAAAACAGGTCCCACAGCCACCCCGGAGCTGACGGCCATACCGCCCTGTGCCAGGACGGGCAGATCGCCGGGGTCTTCTTCTCCGGCCACTGCCGCCGGGGCTTCCTCCACCTGGTCGGGCGCGCTCTCGAATAGCGGACGGCTTTGCAGGACCACGATACGCGTATTGCCCTCATAGGGTTCCAGCGCCCATTCCACGTCCTGCGGCTCGTTGTAGAATTCTTCCAGCGCCAGGGCAACCTGCGCCAGCTCACGGGCCTGGGCATCCGTCAGGCTGGGACGGACAGCAGCCTCGCCTTCCAGATCGGAACGGCTGACGCCCTGTGCCGCCTCGGGAGCGCAATCCAGGCGGAACGCCTTGTAGGCGATATGCTTTTCAAGCAGTTCCGGCGGATTCTGGCGACTGAAGGCGAACACGTCCGGCGTGACGGCCCCGTCCACCACAGCCTGGGGCAGCCCGGGAACGGCATTGAGCGTCACCTGTCCCCTTCCCTGCCGGCTGGCCACGGGGTCGCGGCTGTAGGCCACACCGCCGGCCAGCGCCTGCACCATGCTGAGCACGCCCACACTCATGGGCGCGGCCTCATCCGGGATGCCGCGCTGGAAACGGTAGCTCATGGCCGTGACCGCGTACTTGCTGGCCACGATCTCCTTCCAGACTTCGCAGGCTTCTTCGGGCAGGACATTCAATTCCGACCTGTACTGACCAGCAAAGGTCACGCCCAGAGCATCTTCGCCCACGGCGCTGCTGCGCAGGGCAAGGCGCAGCTCGCTGCCGCAACGTTCCACCATGCCCGCCACGGCCTCTTCGATGGCCTGCTCCAGCTGCGGCGGCAAGGGCGCGTTGAGGATGCACTGCTGCAATGCGGCCGACAGGCTGAACAGATCGTCCATGCTGTCCATGTCCGCGCTCTGGATGCGGCGGGAGATCTCGTCACGCAGCCCGTTGTATTCCATGAAGGCATGATAGGCGTTGACCGTCACGGCAAAACCGTCCGGCACGGCCAGCCCCACATTGGCGGAGACTTCGCCAAGATTGGCCATCTTGCCGCCGACCTGTGGCATGTCCCCCAGACGGATGTCCGTCAGGGGCAGCAGCAGGGGGCCGTCCGTGACCAGGCTCTTCCGCTCCAGCACGTCGGTGATGCGGCCGCTGACATCATTGAAAGCGGTCTGCAAACTTTCGTACTGGTTGTCGGAAAGCGCGTTGAGCTCGCGTACCATCTGGTACACGGCCGTTGCCGCCCGCGTACCGGCACCGCGAACATAGCTCATGCCGAAGGGTCGCGAACCGGCCAGGGCCTCTTCCACTTCGCTCATGATCTCGAGCGCGTTCTTGTTGGAGGACAGCAGGCGACGGAACCGGGCACAACGTTCGCGGAGCTGCTTTTTCAGCTCTTCCTCGCGTGCCAGATCCTCGGGGCTCAGCTCTTTCTGCCCGCCCAGCAAGTGTCGCAATCGTGTAAATATGGACATATCACGCAGCGGCGCGAACCGCCTCCTCCATCTTGATGATCAGCTCGTTGATGGCCACGGGCTTCAGCATATAGTCGTAAGCCCCCAGATCCATGCCCTGCACGGCCACACCGAGGGAGGCATGGCCCGTCAGCAGCAGCACAGGCAGTTTGGGGGCGATCTTCTTCATGTGGCGCAGCGTTTCCAGCCCATCCATGCCGGGCATGCGCACGTCCATGACCACCACCTGGAACATGGTCTCGGGCTGCTTCATAGCCTCCGTGACGATATCCAGCGCGCTCTGCCCGTCAGGAGCCGTCACGATGGTCATGCCGCGGCGGGACAGACGTTTTTCCATCAGCTGCAGGAATTCCACTTCATCATCAACAAAGAGTGCGTGCATGGCATTCTCCTAAGCGTCTTCGCTGGTTTCAAGGGGTTGGCTCGGCGGTTCCGCGGGCAGGCTGATACAGAATGTCGTCCCCTGCCCCACAACGCTGCTGACCTCTATACGGCCACCAAGCTTTTCCAGAATCGTAAAGCAGATGGCCAGGCCAAGCCCTGTACCCTCGCCCACTGCCTTTGTGGTGAAGAAAGGATCGAAGATGCGCTGCATGGTCTCTTCGTCCATGCCCGGCCCCGTATCCTTGAAGTAGATGCGTGCGCCATCTTCCCAGGGTTCGGTGCGCACGGCGATGGAGCCATTCTTGCCTATGGCGTCGATGGCATTGTCGATGATGTTGATGAACACCTGCTCCAGCTGGGCCGAATCGGAAAGGATGACCGGCACATCGGCGGAAAAGTCCTTTTCGATGGTGATATTGCGGCCGCGGGCCTCGGTCTTGAGGAACTCCGTCGCCTGATCCACCAGAACGTTGACCATGATCTCCGAGCGGCCGGGATTCATGCGCCGGCCAAAGCCCAGCATGCGCTGCGTGATCCCCTTGGCACGCTGCACGTGCTTTTCGATCTTGTCCGTGCTCTCCATGATCTCGTCGTAATTGACCATGTTCTTGGGGTTCTCGTCCTGCAGCAGGTCACGGATCCAGCCGGCGTTCTCCTGGATCAGCATGAGAGGATTGTTGACCTCATGGGCCACGCCTGCGGCCATCTTGCCGAGAGCCGCCATCTTGCTGGATTGCAGCATGCGGGCGTCGATATGGGCCTGCTTGCGGTCGGCGGCCGTCAGACAAGAGACGATGTAGCGCGTCCCCAGGAAGGCACCCACCGTGACCAGCACGGCACCCAGTCCCACGAAAAGCAGGATATAGATGCGCAGGCGGTGCAGCGGAGCCAGGCTTTCCCGCACATCGTCCACCACCACCAGCAGCCAGGGCATGGAATCCAGATGCATCATGGCCGCCAAAGGCTCCTTGCTGACGCTGTCTCCCGGCTGGGACGGCAGGGGCACAAGGGCGATGCCCTGACGCAGCACGTTGGGCAAGGTGACATCAAAGTGTTCCAGGATGCGGCCGTAATCGCGGGAATCGGTCTGCAGCACGCCCTGCTCGTTGATCAGGAAGGCGTCACTGCGCTCCCCGGAGTACACGCGCTGCAGCAGGCTGTTGATGGCTTCCATGTCGATGGTGGCACGCATGATGAAGCTCTCGCCCCCTTCATGACGCAGGACGGCGATGATGAAATGCGGCACATTACGGAAGCCCATGAACACGTCGCTGACGAAAACGCCCTTGCGCAGTACCTCGGTGAACCAAGGCGCATTGACGTAGTTGGCATCACGCAGGTCGAACGGCCCCACATAGGAGATGTGGCGGCCGTCCATGCCGATGATGCCAAGGTCCACGAAGGAGCGCCCGCTCTGCTGCATGACCGTGAAGATACGGCTCAGCCGGTCGGGATCCCGCAATTCGGCAAGGTCATGCGTAAAGGCCAGCGTTTTTATCTGGGAAACGCGCTCATGCAAAAAGGTATCTAGCGCCCGGTGTTTACTGCTGCAAACGGCTTCGATACCGGCAGAGATCTTTTCATCATAGATGGAATTGATGCGGTCTATGCTGAAGATCCCCAGTGCCACCAGCGGCAAAAGGGCAAGCCCCAGATGCGTGACGAACAGACGGCGGAAGATGCGTCTGTATTCCCGTGTGGAAGGCATCTACTCCTCCTTGGCTGAAATCTGGGAAAGGTCTCCACCAGTCAGCAAGATACGGCAATGGTTCAGCATGGTCTTGCGGGTCGCCGCCACCTTGGCGCTGTCCTGCATGATCATGTCCAGCTGGCGGGTATGGATGGTCAGATAGCCTGCCACAGCCAGCAGGCACTGGCCTTCTTCCATATCCATGCCTTCAAGGCGCGCTGTCACGGCGTCATTGCGGACCACCGGCGTCAGGCCGAATTCCCACAGCAGATCGGCCACGAAGCGCACCCGCAGGATGCGGCGCTCGATATTGGCCGCCCCGCCGCGCAGCTGGAAGGCCACGTAATTTTCCGGCGTACGGTCCCCCAGCCGGGCTTCGACGGAGACGAAATGGAAGCCGAAGCGCGAATGCAGGCTGCAATAGTCGCGCGAAACCATGAAATAGTTCTTTTCCGTAAAGTAGGCCGTCTGTGCCGCCGGATCCAGATTGGGATTGGCCGTGGCCTCGAACAGCACGGAAAGGAAGCCCTTGCCGTCCACCGGCGGGGGCCCCTGCCAGGGATAGGCGTTCATGCCGTGCCAGATAGCCTGCATGGGGATGGAGGTGATGTCCTCCACATCGATGACCGGGCCGGGCTGGACCTTGCCGAAGCCGTCATTGAGGTTCACGACCCAGAACTGTTTGAGGACCTTGTCCCGCAGCTGCTTGATGCGCTGGGCCGCGTACTGCTTGTCGGACCCCAGGGTGAACATGGCGCTGACGGCCTTTTCATGACAGTAGCGGGCGATATCATGATAGGTCTGGCAGTTGGCCGCCTTGAAATCCACGCTGTCCACGTCGATGGTCAGGGGAAGGATATGTTCCGCCACATGCTGCAGCACCCGGTACACGGGGCTGCCGGGCAGATAGTCGCGGGGCGGACGGGCCTGGGCCAGCAGCTCGTCCAGCTGGCCGGTGAAGACACAGCCCATCTCCGTGCAGACCGTCACCTTGTCGCCCGGGGTCAGCTTTTCCATGGCTCCGGCCAGGCCGAACATGGCCGGGATGCCGAACTCGCGGGCCAGGGAGAACAGGCGCGAGCCCAGCAGGCCGTCCTCGGCGATGATGGCCCCGGCACGGTCCACCAGCGAAGCCCACTGGTACAGATCGCGCTGCACCACCAGGATGCCGCCGTCAGGAAAATCCAGGACATCAGACCAGGAACGGGCGATGACCACCGGGCCGCAGGCCCTGCCGCGGCTGGTGGTGACGCCGCCGGTCAGCAGGGGCGCGGGCAGATTGTCATCCGCGCGGGACTCGGCCTCGTCTTCACGCTCTTCCTGGGTCCGGGCCTTGATGACCATGGGGCGCGCCATGAGCACCTGCGTCCGGCCGGACGGCGTGCGCAGCCAGACCATGGACTGGGGACAGCCGGACATATTTTCCAGCTCCATGGCCAAGGCCGCCACATCAGCGGCGGCCTGATCGGAAAAGGAACTGCCGTCCTCGGCGTCATGCATACATCGGGCGCTGACTTTGTACGGCGGGGTCCGGGAAACATGCATCACATTGACGGGCACCAGCGAGTATTCCATGTCCTGCGGCAGCCCGTTACAGAAATAGATATGGACGTTACCGCCCTTCAGGTCGATGGGGTTGGCCGTATGGGCCATGCCGCCAAAGCTGTCCTCCTCCACGGCAAGGCAGGTGATGCAGATGCGGGCATTGGCTTCCATCAGGCCGCGGGCACGCCGGTAAACCAGGGCCTGGGCCTGCTGCTTGCGGGCCAGCGTCGTATGCAGGGAAGCCAGGATATCCATATCGGAGGCATGCAAGGAGACAGTGGGGCCCCAGACCAGCAGCCCGGGATCCGTGCCCGGCGTGTCCTCGCCGTCATCCATGCAGGGCCACAAGCGCCCTTTGAACAGCAGGCGCATCTCGCCCGGACATTTTTTGCGCAGCTCCGCCAGCACGGCACAAAATTCTTCCACCAGCCTGTCCGGTAACGGCGTGCTTTCCGTCAGTTCGCTCAGGCTTTCCGAAAGATCCTGCAAGGTCTCGGGGAGGTACCCCCCTGCGGCCTGGATGCGCCGGTTCATCTCTTCCAGCATCCCCGTACCGGCAAACAGGCTCATGCAGCCTGCGGCCGTCACCACGAAACCGTCAGGGACCACATCGGGGCTCTGACGGCGCAGCTCGCCAAGACGGGCCGTGGATTTGTCGGCCAGATGGGCCTCCGCTGCACGGCCCGCCTCTTCCAGCGGGATGATGTACGGTCCCTCCAGTAATTGCACATGCGGGTAGACCTCACTGGCAACCGCTGTCTGCAAATGGTCGAAGCGTTCGTACAGGGCCTTGCACTGGGAAGGATTGAGGCGTTCGAGATGCTGGATGCACTGGTACACCTGCGTGGCCACGCTGGTGCACAGGGCCCGGACCCTGTGCAGGCCAAAGGGATGGTCACAGCACAGGGTATATTCCAGTGAGGTCATGTTCTCCTGGAATTTGTTCCAGGCCGTCAAAAACAGTTTGAAGCGATGATGCCGGACGGCAAACGTATGTTCCGGGCTGCAGTCCGAGGCGGAGCTGCCTTTTTTATCGCTGGTAAACCGTTTGAAAAATTTGCTTAAAAACATTCTCTTCCTCGTCCGAAAAAACAAGGGACGGCAGGATCAGCCGTTTTACAGAAGGCCGGGAAAACGATTTGCAGGATATTGTGCATAATATCCCAAGCAGGCCGCAGATTCAAGCCCGGTCAGGGATTTCGGCAAATTTCTCACCCGTCTCCTGCGCTATGGTCCCCCCCAGGGCGGTTGCTGCCTGCTGCAGATCCTGCGGTGTGTTGACATTGAAAAAAGCACGGGCGTCTTCCGCCCCGTACTTTTCGAAGCATTGCAGTTCGAGGGGCACGGCTTCCCGCATCCTGAGATGCCCTCGGGCCACAGCAGCTTCCAGAAAAGGGGCGGCCTCTACCCGGTAGATGGCGGCCAGGGATTCCGTCCAGCCATTGGGCGCCATGAAGGCCGTCATCAGGGACTGGCGGGGAGAGGCGGCAAACGCTGCGACCAGACGTCGCAACATGCCCGTATGCATGAGCGGCAGGTCGCACGAAAGTGCCAGCACCGCAGGGATACCTTCCGCGCGGGCACGGACCAGAGCCGCATGGACGCCGCAGATGGGGCCGGAAGCCGGCAGAAGATCCGGCACACAATTCTGCCGGGCATACGTCTGCCCGGCACGGCACGAGACCCAGACCTGTTCACACAGCGGCCGCAGCAGGGCGACGCTCCGTTCAAGCAGGGTCGGGGCAGTATCCCCTCCCAGCCGCAACAGGCTCTTGTCCCGGCCCATACGCCGGGAACGCCCCCCCGCCAAAACGACACCGGCGATCCGTACCACGCTCCCTCCTGCCACTGGCGGCCACAAAAGGCCTTGCCAAGACGTCTTCCTGCCAGCATAATGCCCGCCGGAGAGGCTGGCAAGTCTGTGGTTGACAGACAGCCGAGTTCTTTACTAAGTTTTTTGAAAATCATTTTCGGATTCATCCTATGCTCGCAATCGCTCCCCGATGCAGCTCTCGAACGGCTGCAAGCCTCCTGATCCTGGCCCTCCTGTCGCTGCTGCCCCTGTCCCTGCAGGCGGCCTCACGACCCGTCCATGTCCTGGCAACAACGTACCCCGTCTGGCAGCTGGCCCGTCCTCTGGTGGCCGGTCTGGAAAATGTCCGGCTCGACCTGTTGATCCCTGCCGCCACCGGCTGCCCGCATGATTACGCGCCGACCCCGGCCGACCTGACCAAGGTGGCGACTGCGGACGTGATCCTGATGAACGGCCTTGGCCTGGAGGCAGCTTTCGCCCCGGCCCTGGCCCAGGCCGAAGCCCGCAAAGCCGACTGCAGCCAGGGCATCGCCCTGCTTGCCGGCCGCTCCGACCATGAGGAAGAAGGGCACGATCATCATCACGATGACAACCCGCATGTCTTCACTTCTCCTGCTGCTGCGGCCCAGATGGCCGGGACCATGGCCGAGGCCCTGATCCGTGCCTGCCCGGAACAGGCGGAAACCGTCCGGCGCAATGCCGCTGCCCTGCAAAAGGGCCTGCTGGATCTGGAAAACCGGCTTGCCGCCCTGGGGGCCGCCCATCCCGGTGCCTGCGTGCTGCTGCAACACGATTCCCTGGCGTACATGATGCGTTCCGCAGGCCTGAAGGTCATAGACGTTTTGCAGGAGAACGAAGAGCAGGCCCCCTCTGCCGCCCGGTTGCTGGAATGCATCGAGCACATCAAGAAAGAGCGGCCCGCCCTGCTCATAGGCGAGCCCCAGTTCTCGCCCCGTCCTCTGGAGACCTTGGCCGCCGAGACGGGCATCCCCGTCATCCAGCTGGATTCCATGGCCTCGGGGCCGGAAAATACTCCTGTGAACCATTTTGAACAGCAGATGCGCAACAACTGCCAGATCCTCGAAAATGCCCTCTCTCACTAATCAGCCTGCGGCCATCGACATCGCCCATGTGGATGTCCGCCGCGGGGATCTCCACATCCTGCAGGACATATCGGCTGCCGTCCCCCAGGGGAGCAGCACGGTCTTGGTCGGCCCCAATGGCGCGGGAAAAAGCACCCTGCTGCACTGCATCATCAACGAGATCGCCTATACCGGCGAGATCCGCATGCAGGGGAAAAGCGGCCGGAGACCCCGCCTGGCCTATGTGCCGCAAAACCTGCAGATGGACAGCGCCCTGCCCCTGACCGTGGCCGAATTCCTTTCCCTGGGGCACCAGCGCCGTCCCCTCTGGCTCGGCATCAAGGGCAGTGCTTCCCGGCGCGCCCGTGCGGCTCTGGCGCCCGTGCATGCGGAACACCTCATCCGCCGTCGCATGAGCGACCTTTCCGGCGGGGAGCTGCGCCGCGTCTTGCTGGCCGCAGCCCTGGCCCGTGAGCCCGAGATCCTGCTGCTGGACGAACCGGCGGCGGGAGTGGACTTTCAGGGGGAACGCCTTTTCTGGGAGGTCCTCGACAATGCCCGGCAGCAACAGGGCTTTACCCAGCTCATGGTGACCCACAACCTGCCTCTGGCGGCCCATTACGCCGATCACGTTATCGGGCTGAACAAAAAGGTCATTGCCCAGGGGCCGCCCCAGCAGACCCTGCTGGCCCCTACCCTGATGAAGCTGTTCGGCGTGCCCATCCATCTTTACCCCAACCAGTGCGAACACCCTGAAGCCGCCTGCAACAAGTGCGGCGCCCTGTGCCACGCCCTGCGCATGGCCCCTGCGGGCAGGGAAGACAAGGGGCAGCGCCATGCCTGATATCTCCTCCATCTGCCATATGCTTTCCCTGCTGCCGCTGGACTGCCTCAAGCTGAGCTTCATGCAGCAGGCCCTGCTGGCCGTCCTGCTGCTCACCCCCATGACAGCCGCCCTGGGAGTGGAGGTCATCTCCTTCCGCATGGCCTTCTTTTCCGATGCCATCGGGCATTCGGCCTTTGCCGGTGTGGCTCTGGGCCTGCTGCTCTCGATTGACCCGCACTGGTCCATGCCTGCGTTCGGCGCGCTGGTGGGTCTGGCCGTCATGGCCGTCCGCCGGGGCAGCGCCCTTTCCTCGGATACGGTCATCGGCATCGTCTTTTCGGCCGTCGTGGCTTTCGGTCTGGCCGTTGTCAGCCGCCAGCCGGGCATGGCCCGCACCATGCAGCAATTCCTTTACGGTGACGTGCTGACCGTGAGCCAGGGCGAGATCGTTTGTCTGGCCGTTCTGTTCGTCGCCCTGCTGATCTTTCAGATCATCGGTTACAACCGTCTGCTCTATATCGCTCTCAATCCTGTCATGGCGCATGTCCACGGCA
This sequence comes from Desulfovibrio piger, assembly GCF_012843875.1. Lineage (GTDB taxonomy): Bacteria > Desulfobacterota > Desulfovibrionia > Desulfovibrionales > Desulfovibrionaceae > Desulfovibrio. The sequence goes on from NZ_JABAFY010000023.1 coordinate 11,038, forward strand.
TCAATGTCTGCCTGTGGCAATACGCCTTTTCCGGTCTGCTGGCCCTGGTCGTCATGTTTTGCGTCTGGACCGTGGGCGTGCTGCTGGTCACGGCCATGCTCATCGTCCCGGCGGCGGCAGGCCGCAACTTTGCCCAGACGGCGGGCGGCATGTTCTGGTGGGCCCAGGTCGTGGCCGTCACGTCCGGGGTAGCCGGTCTGCTGCTCTCGGCACAGGAATGGATGTCCACGGCCAGCGGCGCCACCATGATCCTTGTGGCCTGCGTCTGGTTCGCCCTCAGCAGCGTGTGGGCCCGCTTGCGCCGTCCCCACCGGCTTTCGTGATGCAGGAGGCCTGATCATGAGCATGCGCGTCCTGGTCTTTGTCGGCAGCCGCTCCCAGCTGCTGCAGCATATCCCCGTAGAACGTACGGTACGGAGTTTCCGTGCCTGGGAGCCCCGCCTCGTCCTTTCTTCTGAAAGAGGGGATCACGCCCTCTGGGCTCCCCTGCTCGACGACTATGGCGTCACGCCCTGCCACCGGCTGGGCCCGGCCCCGGCCTCCCTTTCCGATGCGAGCCTGCTGGCCCACATCATGAGCAGCGCCAGTCTGCTGCTGCATCGGGAAGCCCCGGCCGCGGTGCTTGTCTACGGCCATTCCGTCACGACGCTGGCCGCGGCTCTGGCCGCAACGGAACACGGTATCCCGGTCATCCATGTGGGCGCCGGGCAATGCCCGGAAGGCATGAGCAGCCCGGAAGGGCGGCATGCCGAGCTCACGGACCGCCTGTCCAGTCTGCTCTGCTGTCTCGATCCTGCCGATGAACAAGATCTGCATGCCCGGCAGATGGAACGGGGGACCTGCGTCACAGGCGATACCCTCTATGACCTGTTCGAGCAGGACCGCCCCCGCCTGCAGCCCTTTGAGGAGGCAGAGCGTCATGGAGCGACCTTCGGGGAATTCATCCTTTGCTATCTTTCCCGGCCGGCGGCCCTCCGCAGCCCTGACGGCATCCGCTCCCTGCTGGAAGGATTGCAGGCCCTGCACGCCCGGCAGGAGCGTCCCGTCCTGCTGGTGCAGCATCCGTCCGCCCTTGCCTGTTTCCAGGAGCGGGAGCAGCAGATCCCGGACGGCATACGCATCCTGCCGCCTCTGACGCACATCGCCTTCCTGTCCCTTGTATGCGCCAGCACCTTCGTCGTGACGGACTCGCCTGCCCTGCAGCGGGAGGCCCTGTATGCCGGCAAGCGTGCCCTGCTGCTTCCTCCGGTACCGTCCGGGTCGGCCGCCGTGCAGAACGGCTGGCATATCGCCTGCACCTCTGCCGCAGACCTGGCCGCCGCCGGAGGAACCGTACTCCAGCCCTGTCCACATCCGGGTCTGCCCGGGACCAGCGGTCAGGCTTCCCGTCGGGTGGCGGCTGCCGTCATGGCCATCCTTGCCGACATCGCGGACGGCATCCCTCAGGGGGACAGCGCCTCCGGTCCACAGGATGATTGACGCTCTATCCTCCGCAACCTGTTGACAATCAGGGAAAAACGCGAAACAAGGATTGCTTGGTGTTTTCACCGGGCAATCTTTTTTTTGCCCTGTACAGAAGAGCACAATCCCCGGGAGGAACCATGGATGCGCTTATGCTGAGTCAACCGGAAACCGTGGCCTTTGGGATAGCCATGGGAGAGAAAAAGGCCAAAGCCGGCTGGGTGCGTCAGATCGTGCTCGCCTTCTGGGCCGGGGCCTTCATCGCCTTTGCTGCGGAAGGTTCCAACATGGCCGCCTTCAACCTGCTCGCCCGGCCGGAGACCTACGGTCTGGGCAAATGTCTGGCAGGCACCATCTTTCCCGTGGGCCTGATGCTGGTCATGCTGACGGGGGCGGAACTCTTCACCGGCAATACGCTCATGTGCATGGCCCTTGCGGAAAAACGCATCACCCTGGCAGCCATGCTGCGCAACTGGCTGTTCGTCTACATCGGCAATTTTTTGGGCAGCCTCTTCCTTGCCCACATGATCGTCACGTCCGGCCAGCTCGCCAGCGGCGCCGGGATGCTTGGCGGTGTGACCCTGCGCATCGCCGCCAGCAAGGTCGCCCTGGACTTTCTGCCCGCCTTCTACCTGGGCCTGATGTGCAACTGGCTGGTCTGTCTGGCGGTCTGGTTCTGCTGGAGCGCCCGCAGCCAGACCGGCAAGATGCTGGGCATCTTCTTCCCCATCTGGCTGTTCATCACCTCCGGCTTCGAGCACAGTGTCGCCAACATGTATTACATCCCGGCGGGCATCATGGCCGCAGGCAACGAACTTTTTGCCAAGGCTTCGGGCCTGTCCGCCGAGGCGCTGGCCAGTCTGACCTGGGGCAACTTTGCCATCCACAACCTCATCCCCGTCACCCTGGGCAATATCGCCGGCGGTGCTCTGTTCGTCGGCATGATCCACTGGTGGACGCACCGGGGGGCGCTGACGGCCAGACAGGGCCACTAAAAAATAGGCCCGACGAGAGGCCCCGGGCACTGCCGGACAGGATGTCCACGCCTCTCGCTCCCTTTCCCGCTGAAGACAATATAAAAGGCGGACATCCCTTCACGAACGGATGTCCGCCTTTTTCTGTCCTGGCAGAGAGTCTTCAAAAGACCGCCACGCGCCACGAGCGACCTCGTACCTGCGATCTTTTCGACCGGCCAGACCGTACTGCCTTGCAGCGGATGCGATACTGCAAGGCTGCTCCCCCTTCCGGAGATTAGCGCCACTCGATACTGTCTATCAGCCCTTCCAGGGCAGGATGTCCTCCGATGATGGAGATCACACGCAGATCCGTACCGGCAACATGGACGACAGTCACACCATTATCCCCGAATGCGAAGCTGTAGACACCATCTTCTTCCATGATATCGCTCCCCCCAGGCCCTGGGCCATCTCGGCAGCGAAGGCTGCCGGATCGACATCCTGGGCTGAGGCCACGGTCACGGTCACAATGGCTTCCCTGTCGGGCGATACGAACCCCACCATGGCGCCCTTTTCCTCCATGACCTCCCATCCCGGGGGCACATCGGCACGGAAGCCGTCGAAATCTCTGGCCATACAGGCCACAGGAAGGATCAGCAGCAGGACAAGAAAAACAAGCAGTTTTTTCTGCATCGATATCTCCTTGAAGAGAAAGGACTTCGCCCGGACGGAGCCGGCCTTGTCCGGAAAGGGCCACGCATCTTCCGGGATGGCCATATGCGCAGCCCGCACGAACAGCCTACCCCGCCCTTCTGCTCCATGACAATCTTCCAAGCAGTCAGATAGGCTTTGACAAGATAAAGACCTGCGCCTAGCATGACAGGGGCATCGGAATCAGAAATGACATGTATGGCCTTCATGTCGCCGATGCCAGAATCCGGATCGCGTTTTTATGGACAGGTTGCTCCTTTCCCTTTGCCTCATCTTCCTCAGTCTTGCCGCGGGTCATGCCGCGCAGCATCTGCTGTGCATTCCTCGTCCCCGGCTGGAAAGCATCCGGAAGCGCCTGCAAACCTTCGCCGTCTTCTGCCTCATTCCCTGTTCGGCCATGCTTTCCCTGTGGGGTCTGCCCTCACCGGATTCCCGTTTGCTGGCCCTTCCCTTTCTGGGCATCGCCTCCTGGATCTGGGGCGGCCTCCTTTCCCTGCGTGTCGCCCGGGCCCTGCATCTGGATTCGCCGCGTACCGGCAGTTTTTACTGCTGCGGGACATTCTCCAATCTGGGCGCGGTGGGGGCCCTGGTCTCCGTTATGTTCTTTGGAGAAAAGGCCATCGCCATCGTGGCATTGTTCCGGATCTGCGAAGAAATGTTCTACTTCGGGATCTCCTTTCCTGTGGCACGCCGTCTCGGGGGCGGCGAAGGTGCGTTCCGTCTGCGCTCCTTCCGGCCTGATCCTGTGCTGCTGCTCATCCTGACAGCTCTCGGGCTGGGACTTGCCCTCAACATGCTGGGCGTTCCCCGTCCCGCGCCGCTGGGCTCCGTGGCTGCGGCCGCCATGCTTCTTGCCACGGTGCTTTTTCTTTTTGCCATCGGGCTCGGGCTGCGTCTTTCCCGCGTATCCTGCTACGCGCGTGAGGCCGCGGCCCTGGCGATCGTCAAATTCATCGGCGTTCCCCTGCTGCTGGTGCCGCTGGCCGCCTTGGCAGGGCTCGGCAGCATCGACGGGGGGCTGCCGCTCCGGGTCGTGACGGTCCTTTCCTGCATGCCCGTTGCCATGACGGCCCTGGTGCCTCCGGCCCTGTTCGGGCTCGACGTGGACATGGCCAATGCGCTGTGGATCTTTTCCACCCTGGCCTTGGTCGTCATTTTGCCTGTGCTGTATTTCGTTCTGCCGCTGTTGTGAGATGCTGCCGCGTGTCGTGGGGACCTGTGGCCACGGCAGGACGTTCTATCCTGAGGAGGATGTTTCATGAAAGGTTTCTACCGCTGGGCAGTCATGGCCGTGTGCGCCTGTCTGCTGGCCCTGCCGGCAACGGCAGCTCCGTACAAAAGCGAGTACAAACTGAGCGTCGTGCCCGGCGCCACCTCCGGCTGGGGCATGACCGGTACGTTCTTTGCCGACCTGGTGCGCGAGCGCAGCCAAGGCCGCATCAACATCAAGGTCTATCACTCCAGCCAGCTGCTGGCCGGCAAGCAGACTTCGGAATTTTTGCTGCTGCGCAACGGCGCCATCGACTTTGCCCTGGCCTCGACCATCAACTGGTCTCCCCAGATCAAGGAACTGAACCTGCCCGCCCTGCCCTTCTTCCTGGCCGTGCAGCCTAACCGCTACAAGGCCATGGATGCCATCCTGGCCGGCAAATCCGGCAAGATGATGACCCAGGCTGTGGAAAAGAAGGGCGTCAAGATCATCGGCTGGACCGAGAACGGCTTCCGTGAGCTGACCACCTCCAAGGGCCCCATCACCAAGCCTGAAGACCTGCGCGGTCTAAAGATCCGTGTGGTGGGCAGCCCCATCTTCATCGAAACCTTCCGTGCCCTGGGTGCCAACCCCGTCAACATGAACTGGAGCGAAGCCACCACCGGCTTCCAGCAGGGCGTGGTGGACGGTCAGGAAAACCCCACCAACGGCATCAACATCCCGCTCAAGATCTGGGATTACCACAAGTTCCACTGCGACTGGCACTACATCATCGACCCCCTGATGCTGGGCGTTAACCCCCGCGTCTGGAAGTCCTTCAGCCCTGAAGACCAGAAGCTGCTGTTGGAATGCGCCGCCGAAACGGAAAAGTACGGCAAGGCCCTTTCCCGTCTGGGCATGGACGACGGTTCCGCCCTGGCCTACCTCAAGAGCATCAATAAGCTGCCCGAGACCACGGATTGTTACGCGGTCATGGAAGCCAACGGCATGACGGTATCCCGCCTGAGCAACGAACAGATCGCCGCCCTGGCCAAGGCCACGGAAGGCGTCCGCAAGGACTGGACCGCCAAGATCGGTGCCGACCTTGTCAAGGCCGCCGAGGAGGATATGGCCTCTGTCCGTTAGGGAGCGATCCCCGTACGGCAGGCTTTGCTGATTTTGTTTTTTCGTTTTGCGGGGAGGGCCCGGCCCTCCCCTTTCAACCACCGGATGGATTCGATGCTGCGTTTTCTGGATACGCGCCTGGAAGAGATGCTGGGCGCGCTGCTGCTGGCGGTGATGGTGACCATCGCCTTTGTCAATGTGGTCGTGCGCTACTGCACACCGTTTTCTTTTGCCTGGACGGAGGAGCTGACCATCAACTTCTTCGTCTGGATCGTCCTGCTCGGTTCGGCCCGCTCTTTCCGTGACGGCAGCCATCTGGGCATGAGCATCCTGTACGATGCCCTGCCCAAGTCGCTACGCTTTTGCTGCTATCTGCTCTCCATGGCGCTCTGCCTCGGCTTTTTCGGGGCCTTGGCCTGGACGGGCTGGCTGGAAGTACGGGACGAATACGAGCTGGAAGTCATTTCCGAAGCGCTGGCCGTCCCTGTCTGGTGGTATACCATCGCCACCCCGCTTTTTTCCGTACTGACCATTTTTCGCATGTTGCAACGTGCCTGCGCTGACCTGCGCAGCGGCAGCTATTAGGAGGCCCGTGTGGAAACCACATCCTTGCTGCACGATCCGGCTTTCTGGCTGCTGGTCCTGTTCGCCATCCCGCTGATCCTGCGTGTACCCATCGCGCTGGCCCTGGGCTTTTCTGCCCTGGTCGTCGTCTGGCAATGGGACCTGGGCTTCAGCATGCTTTCCTACAACTTTTTTGCAGGCATAGCCAAATTCCCCCTGCTGGCCATCCCCTTCTTCATCCTTGCCGGCTATATCATGGAACGTTCCGGCATCGCCGCACGCATCGTGGCCCTGATGGAAGCTCTTGTGGGCTCCATGACCGGCGGCCTGGCGGTGGCCACTGTTGCAGTGGCCACATTCTGGGGCGCTGTCAGCGGTTCGGGCCCTGCCACCGTGGCGGCCCTGGGCCTTATCCTTATCCCCGGCATGGCCAGGGCCGGGTATGACAAGGCCTTTGCCGCGGCCACCGTTTCCGTCACCTCCGGCCTTGCCATCGTCATCCCGCCCAGCATCGCCTTCATCGTGTACGGCAGCGTGGCCGATGTTTCCGTGCCCGCGCTCTTTGCCGCCGGTTTCGTGCCGGGCATCGTGGTGGCCCTGTTCATCATGGCGGCCGTGCTCATCATCTCCCGCAAGCGGGGATACAGGGGCCAGCCCAGCGGCAAGAGCGTGGGTACCGCCCTGAAAGAAGCCTTCTGGGGGGTCATGACGCCTGTGGTCATCCTGGGCGGCATCTACGGCGGCGTGTTCACACCCACGGAAGCCGCGGCCGTGGCCGTTTTTTACGGCCTGTTCGTGGGGGTGTTCATCTACCGCACCATCAACAGCATCAGCATCCTGGTCGAGATCTTCGCGGCCAGCATCCGGGCCACGGCCGTGGTCATGCTGGTGGTGACCTGTGCGGGCCTCTTCTCCTGGGTGGCCTCCACTGTGGGCCTGGTGGAAAAAGGCTCCGCCGTGCTTCTGGCTGTTTCGGACAACCAGTGGGTCGTCCTGCTGATGATCAACATCATCCTGCTGCTGGCGGGCATGCTGCTGGACGCCATTTCCATCTATTACGTTTTCCTGCCCTTCATGCTGCCCATCATGGCCCACTTCAACTGGGACCCCGTCTGGTTCGGCATCATGATGACAGTCAACCTGGCTGTGGGGCAGGTGACGCCGCCCGTGGCCGTGAACCTGTATGTAGGCGCCAATATCAGCGGCATCAGCATGGAACGCATCAGCAAGGCGGCCCTGCCGCTGATTTTTGCCTCCCTGCTGGCCCTGGTGGTCATCATCATCTTCCCTGATCTTTCGACCTTCGTGCCGCGCATGCTGGGACAGATGTAAACCGGCAGGCAACCTGTTTATGGCTGCTGCCTGAAGGAGATCCAGAACATGAAATTTGCCATCATCTATTACAGCAAGACCGGCCATACCCGTGAGATGGCCGAAGTCATCGCCCGCGGTCTGGCTGCTGCTGGCGGCGAGACCCGCTTCTTTTCCGTGGAAGAAGCCATGGATGCCGACTACATCGACCAGTGCGCCGGCGTCATTTTCGGGACGCCCACGTACCTGGCCAATACCTGCTGGCAGATGAATCAGTGGTTCGATGAAGGTTCCCGCGGTATCAAGCTGGCCGGCAAGCTGGGCGGGGTCTTCGCCACCGCCCACTATGCCCAGGGCGGTGCCGATGTGGCCATCATGACCCTGCTGCCTCATATGCTGGTCAAGGGCATGCTGGTCTATTCCGGCGGCGCTGCCCACGGCAAGCCCTACATCCATCTGGGTCCTGTGGCTCTGGATGCCGTGGGCAACCATTATGAGGAATGCAAGGCCGATTTCGAGATCTTCGGCCGCCGTTTCGCGGAAAAGGCCCGGGAACTGTTCCCCAATAAATAACTCTGCGGCCGGAGCGAAACGACACAGACGCCGGAAAAGCCCGGAGCTGCGTCCGTTATCCCGCTCTTTGCGCCGCATATGAAAAAGCGGTCTGCTCTTTTGGGAGGGCAGGCCGCTTTTTCGCTTCCCGGCAGGCAATGACGCCGTCCAGAGCATACAGGGAATACCTTTGTACCCCTTTCCCTGCCGCTATGCCTGCCCTCTTCCCCTACTGTCCCCATCGAGACGAAAGATAGCCGACCTTCCCGACGCCCTCATGGTACTTGTGCCTCTTTTTCCCGCTGCCTGAGACATCGTCCATGAGCACCGGGCTATGGGAACCGGCTTCGCTTCAGAGCTGCCGCTGCCGTGCCATGCTTGTGCTGTTGCCTGAAGGACTGATCCATATTTGAGCCAGGAGGACCTTTTCCCCTCTGTGGAGCAGTGATAATAGTTGCAGGGAGTCCATCCAGCAGCTGCAAGAGGATATATTTTTCAAACGGGGGAGGACCGGCTGCAGGGCAAACAGTCTTTACCTGCTCAAGCCCCTTGAACTGCTCCTGAGCTTTTGCCTGCCCAATACGGTAGCTCGTTATGCTTTGACCAAACAAAAAGGGCCGCCCCCGAAGGAGCGGCCCCATATCAGCTTTGAGCAAAAACCTTATTTGAAGGCCTTTTCAAAGTTGGGCACGACCTGCTTTTTGCGGCTCATCACGCCGGGCAGCCACACGCTGTCGCCGTCGGGCTTCACGCCGAAGGCCTTTTCGACCACGGCGGGATCGTCGGAGACGATCAGCATTTCAGAGCCTTCCTTCATGATGTCGGTCAGCAGCAGGAACACGCTGTGGCGGCCTTCGCCCTTGACCTTGGCGATTTCGGCTTTCAGGCCGTCTTTCACCTTGTCGAGGATGGACAGGTCGACGACTTCCAGCTGGCCGATACCGACCTTGTTGCCGTTCATGTCGAAGTCCTTGTAGTCACGGAAGACCAGGTCGGACATGGAGGCGCCGTCAACAGCGCTCTTCACGGTGAACATTTCCATACCGAGGGCCATGACGTCTTCCACGCCGGCGACCTTGGCCAGGGCTTCCACGGCCTTCTTGTCAGCTTCGGTACAGGTGGGGGACTTGAACATCACAGTGTCGGACAGGATGGCGCACAGCAGGCCACCGGCGATGGCTTTGGGCAGTTCCACACCGTAGAAGTCGTACATGTTTTTCAGCACGGTGCCGGTGCAGCCCACGGGCCAGATCCAGGCTTCCAGCGGGCTGGAGGTGGTCACATCGCCCAGCTTGTGGTGGTCAACGATACCCAGCACGGTGGCGGAGTCCATGCCCTTGGGGGCCTGGGCCAGGTCAGAGTAGTCGACCAGGTACAGGTCCTTACCGGCCACATCTTCCACAACCTGAGGAGCGGTCAGGCCGAACTTCTTCAGCACGAATTCGGTCTCAGGGGTAGGAGCACCCTGGGCGGCGGGGGTGACTTCAAAGCCACGCTTGCTGTACAGGTCAGCAGCGGCGATGGCGGAAATGATGCTGTCGGTATCGGGGTTCATGTGACCAAGAACGAGTGCAGCCATGGTATATCTCCTCTTTGGGAATTTCGTTGCACAGTTACGTGTGTAAGTTGCCTTACGCTTGTTACCTTTAGCACAAGACCTGGGGCTTGCCAAGCCCCCCATAAAAAAAAACCTGACTCGTTTTCCTGCAAAACAATATTTAACTATTTAATTTCTATTTATATTTTATTTTTATGACGAACTTGTGATTTTTTTATTTTTTCTGTGCCCTCGGATGCGCCTCATCATACAGGTGCATCAGCCGCTCCAGACTGACCCGCGTATAGCGCTGTGTGGTCGTCAAACGCTGGTGCCCCAGCAACTCCTGCACACTGCGCAGATCGGCACCGGCATCCAGCAGGTGGGTCGCGAACGAATGGCGCAAGGCGTGGGGAGAGACGGGCTCCACGCCCGCGTTATGGCACAGCCTTTCTATGCGACGCATGGCTTCACGGCGGTCGAGGCGGCCGCCCCGCGCGCCCACGAACAGGGCTTTCTCATGTTCGGGAGCCAGCGTCCCCCGCTGCTCGAGCCAGGCCCGCAATGCCGTCACGGACGTATCCGACAACGGTGACATGCGCTCGCGGGCCCCCTTGCCGAAAACTCGGGCAACACCCTCTTCCAGCCGCAAATCCGTCACATCGAGCCCCAGGGCTTCGGAGATGCGCAGGCCGGATCCGTACAACAGCTCCGCCAGAGCATGATCCCGGGCCGCCAGGGCATCGCCGGTGGCAGGGGGGATGCGGGGAGAACCGGACACGGCCAGGGCATCGGGGGTATCCAGCACGGCAAAAGCCTGATCCACATTAAGGACGCGGGGGTGGCGCTGCTCCTGTTTGGGATTGCGCACCTGGGCCGCCACATTGTTCTCCGTGCGTCCCATGCGCTGCTGATAACGGAAGAACGTCCGTGCCGCCGCGAGCTTGCGGGCCATGGAGCTTTTAGCCTCTCCCAGCGCGTACAGACGGGCCAGCCAGGCCTGGATATGCTTTTTGCTCACCTCGGCCGGACGGGCAAGGCTGGCGCCGCGCTGTGCGAGGAAAAGGGCCAGCTGGCGCAGGTCCGTCCCGTAGGCGATCTGCGTCGTAGGCGAAAGGCCCCGCTGCACGTCCAGCCAGGCCAGGAAAGCTTCGATCTCCAGAGTAGTGCGGGGATCGAGCTCCTCTTCCACCGTATCCTTTTCTATGTGTCGTCCCATCTATACGGCCTCGTAGCGTGCGCCCGGCAAGCGCCGGATGCGTCCCATTATCTCCAGCCCCAGCAGCACCGGCGCCAGCTCTGCGGGGCTGCGTCCCAAGGCGGCCCCCAGGGCATCCACATGCAAAGGGCCCTGCTCCCGCAGCAGCGGGATGATAGTATCCTGTGCCGGAGACGCGGCAGCTGTGTCCGTATCCCCGGCTCCTTGCGTCGGCCTCTCTTCCCCGTTGCCGGAGTCGGCCTTTGGCGGCGTGTCCGTCTCCGGCGGCATGCAGGCAAAAAGCGTACGGGACAGCCCCGTGCCCTCGGCTTCAGCCCGGCGGCGACGTTCTGCGGCTTCCCGCGTCAGATGGTCGGCCTGCACGCCAAAGTCACGCAATGGGCCGGCAAGGTCTTCCAGCACATCTTCCGGCGCGAACACCGGCTTGGCCCCCTGCCGGACAAGCTCCTGGCAGCCGAGGCTCTGACCGGACAGGGCCGCTCCCGGTACGGCATAGACTTCCCGCCCCTGCTCCAGCGCCAGGCGCGAGGTGATGAGGGTCCCGGAACGGCTGGCGGCCTCCACCACGACCACGCCCAGAGAAAGACCGCTGATGATGCGGTTGCGGACAGGGAAATTTTCCCGCAGGGCCGGTGTGCCGGGAGCAAATTCAGAGACCAGCAGGCCCTTTGCCGCCATCCTGTCATATAAACGGGTATTGGCCCGGGGATACGGAACATCTATGCCCGTCCCCAGGACGGCGATGCTGCTCCCTGTCCTGCTCAGCGCGGCTTCATGCGCCGCCTTGTCGATGCCCCAGGCCATGCCCGAGACCACCGTGATACCCCAGGAAGCAAAGGCTCCCGCCATATGTCCGGCCAGGGCCTGCCCCCGGGGCGTGGCCTTGCGCGAGCCGATGACGGCCACGGCCGGATTGGCCAGCAGAGAAAGATCCCCCAGACAGTACAGCAAAACAGGGGCGTCGGGCAGTGTACGCAGCAGGGCCGGATAAGCGGCTTCATGCCACTGGACGACGACAGCGTCCAAATCACGGACGGCATCCCATTCCGCCCGTGCCGTGACCCGCCATGAGCCTGTGGAGAGTTCGGCGGCCTTGCCTTTGTCCACCCCGGCATCGGCCCATCTTTCCCTGCCTTCCAGCGCGGCGAAGGCCGAACCGAAATGGCGGAGCAGCCGGTAGCAGGAACGGGCCCCCAATCCGCGGCAATGGCGCAGGGCAAGACCGGCCCAGTATTCACGCCGTGCGCGGTCATCCATATCGGTCCAGCGGGCAGACAAGGGAGCTGCGGGAGCCTGATCCGTCATGGCCGCACCAGTCCTTTTTTGCGAATGAGATCAGCCGCTGCGGACGAAGGGAAACGCTGCACCACCTGCCGGAAAACCTTGCCGGCGCCTGCCGTATCTCCCTGCTGCTTCAGGATCATCCCGGTACGCAACAGGGCATCGGCATTTTTATGGTGCCTGGGATACCGGGCCTCCACATTTCGGAAATGCGTCAGGGCCTCTTCGTTCCGGCCCTGGCTGGACAGGGCCTCGCCCAGCCAGTACTCGGCATTGGCCGCATAGGTCCCGGAAGGATGCTGTTCCAGCAAGGCCTGCATACGGGCCATGCCTTCGTCCAGACGGCCCGACAATATAAGATCCAGCCCTGCCTGATAAGCGGCCTTTTCATCGGTGACGGGAGCGGACGTGCCCGCCGTTGCCGTACCGGACGGGCTGTCTGTGCCGGGCGCAGGTCCTGCATCGTTGACCGCAGCAGGCTTTTCCGCACGCGCGGCCCCGGACGCCGTACCTGCTGCCGGTCTGGAAGCGGCGGCAGAAGTCACAGGCTTCCGTTTTTCGGACGTATCCGCGGAGGACGTCTGTGCGGAGGGGGCATCCTTAGCCCGGGCCGTCATGCCCTTCCCGGCAGCAGCGGGACTGGTGGTCGCGGCGGTCGCGGATGGTGTTTTTTCCCGGGAGGGGCTTTCGTGACCTGCATGCACCTCCTGCCCTTTTGCAACAGACTGCCCCGTCACTTCTGCGGCATCATCCCGCACCGCAGCCTCATTTTGACGGGATGAGGGCCCAGGCTCCACGGCCGGGGGCGGGCCTCCGGCCGTACCGTCAGCAGAGGCAGCTCCATCATGGACAGGCAGGGGGCACTGCCCCTGATCACACTGCAAGAACTCCTCACGCACAGGGCCACGGTAAGCATGCACGGGCCTGCTGCTCCCGGACCACGGCAGCTGCCAGCTTTCCTGCGATTGCTGTGCTTCCGCGGCCGGAACAGCTACGGGATGCGACAGGACAGCAAGGAAAAAGGACAGGCTAAGGGCATGTGCTTTCATGGGAGACTCCTGTCTTTTTTCTGCCCGATGCGCTCCGGCAATGCAAGCGCTGCTTGCAGCACAGCCATTTTTGAGGCACAACCAACACGAACTCGGCGTCTCCCTGCCGGAGAACCGGGATCCGGTGAATCTTTGGAGGAACAATGGGGAACTTTTTAGAGAGCGTGCGCGCCTTCATCGCTGACAATCCGCTGCTGCAGACAGGGCTGGACATGGGGAGCATCATTGTGCCCTTTGCCCTGCTCTATGCCTATTTCGGCCTTACCTTCATCGCCATCTGCGGCGAGATCATAGCCCTGCGGCGCAAACGTTCCGCTTACAACAAATGTGCGCGGCAGCTGGCCTGCCTGAGCATGCTGCTGGGCTGGCTCATGCTGCTGGGGGGGCGTTTGTGGCTCATCATGGCGCTGGACGGTTTCGACTCCTACAGCATCATCGTCCTGCTCAGCGAAGCCACCTGGATGATGTTCGGTTTTGCGGCCATCGTTTCCTGCTGCTACTTCATGCTCTGGAAATTCCTGGCCAATTATCCCGTACTGCACATCGTCCTGGGCGCCATCGCCTTCCTGCAGGGCCTGATGACCTGTGTGGGCGTCATGGCCGTCACCCGCCTGTACAATGCCCTTTCCCTGCCTGAGGCCAGCAGCATCACCATCCCGCAGCTGTTCACGCCCCAGTTCGGTCAGGCTTACCTGAGCGCCCTGTGCTATACCCTGCCCCTGATCTTTGCCCTTGCCGGCGGCTTTGGCGCCGTGTGGCTGCTCCTGCGCCGCAAGGCCGATGACTTTGGCCGGGACTATTACAATACCATGGTCCCCTGGTGCACGCGCTGGGCCCGCAATGCCTGGGCCCTGCTCTGGCTGCTGCTGGTGGCATCCAGCGGGCTGGAGATCTGGCAGACCTGGCAGACCACCGGTGTGTTCATGCAGCAGGATGCTATCTTCCAGAGCCTCCGCGTGCTGCTCTGGCTTGTGCCCGCCCTGCTCTGGACCTTGGTCGCGCGCAGCGCCACTCCGCTGCGCCAGAAGCCTGCCCTTGTGATCGGCCTGCTGCTGTCCATGGGCTTCACCCTACCCTACTTTATGGAACTGATCCGGCTTTAGCCGATACGACAGCCAGTGTGCCGCCATTCCTGGGAGGCATGCTGGCTGTCGTGCGTCCGGGCCGCTATCAGGAACGTTGCCCATGCCTCACGAATCGCCTGAAAAAAATTTCTATCCCCTTTTTCTGGACCTGAGCGGCCTGCACTGCCTTGTGGCCGGTCTGGGGGGCGTCGGCAGTCGCAAACTGCAGGGCCTGCTGCATTGCGCACCGGCCTCGATCCTGGCCCTGGACATGGAAGCCCCTGCCGCAGAGCTGCGTCCGCTGCTGGAGCAGCCCTGCGTCCGTTTCGAGCAGCGGCCCTTCCGTGACGAAGATCTGGACGGTCGTCAGCTTGTCTTCGCCGCCACAGGCAATGCCGAGGTCAACAGGCATATCGCCCTCCTCTGCCGGGAACGCCATATCCTGTGCAACTGTATCGATGCCCCGGCGGAAGGCTCGTTCATCGTGCCCGCCGTGGCCCGCTCCGGCTGCATGGCGCTGGCCCTTTCCACCGGCGGCGCCAGCCCGGCCCTTTCCCGGCGCTGGAAGGGCGAGCTGACGACCTGGCTGGAGGCCCGCCAGAAAATGGTCCGTCTGATGGGACGGTTGCGTCCCATGGTCCTTGCCTTGCACGACGAGACAGGGCACAATACGGCCCTGTTCCGCGCTCTGGCCCAGTCGCCCCTGCAGGATCATCTGCAACAGGGCGACCGGCAGGCGTGCCTGCGCTGTCTGCAGGCCCTGCTGCCGCCAAAGCTGCACGACCGCATCCCGGAGTTGCTTGATGTTATCGCCTGAGACCTCCACCCTACTGACCCTGTGTTGTTACGGCGCTGCCACTGTGGCCGGTCTGGCCGGCATGCTGCTGCGCAATGCCTTCTGGCGGCGGCTGGGCTGCTGGCTGGCGGGGCTGGGATTCGTCTGCCAGACGTTTTCCCTCCTGCTCGGCTTCCACAAGACCATGCCCACGGGCCTGAGCCTTGGCGGCTATCTGCAGATGCTGGCCTGGTTCGTCCTGCTGTGCGGCCTTGTCAGCCGTCTGCGCTACAAGCAGGAAGCCCTGCTCCTGCTGGCCACGCCGCTGGCCCTCATCCTGTTCGCCGTTTCCGCCCCGTACCTTTCCGCCGTGGTGCAGGTGCCTCCCCAGCTCAAGGGCTCTTTCAACGCCCTGCACGTGGGGGCGCTGTTCCTCAGCATGGGCCTCATGACCCTGGCCTTTGCCGCCAGCTCCCTGTTCCTGTTCCTGGAACGGCGCATCAAAAGCAAGCAGCGCATGGAAGGGTTCTGGCAGGACATGCCGGCCCTCTCCCTGCTGGACAAGATCAACGCCTTCGGCGTGGCGGCCTCGTTCCCGCTGTACACGCTGGGTGTGGTCTCCGGCCTGTTCTGGGCCAAGCCCGTCTACGGCGCCACCTTTACCGGTGACCCCAAGGAAGTGGTCAGCATCATCGTCTGGCTGCTCATGGCCTATGTGTTCCACGGCCGTCTGGCCACCGGCTGGCGCGGCCGCAAGCCTGCCCGCCTGATGGTGCTGGTCTTCGGTCTGAGCCTTTTCTCCATCGTGGTCGTCAATACCCTGATGGAAACACATCATTCCTTCATCAAACCTTAATCCACCGACGTTGATATGGATTGTGATATCGTACTTGTTGGCCTGAACCATCGCACCGCCGGTGTGGACGTGCGCGAACGTTTCGCCCTTGTGGATTTTTGCAGCCGGGAAAACTGGGCCCTGCCGTGTGACGACGTCATCGGTGAAGCCATGATCCTTTCCACCTGCAACCGTGTGGAACTGCTTGCCACCGGTCATGGCGATGTGGCGGGCCGTATCCTGGAACGCTGGGCCACCGCACGCGGTACCGACCCCGAAGAGCTCCGGCCCTATGTCTACATCTACAAGAACATGGATGCCGTGCGGCACCTGTTCTCCGTGGCTTCCAGCCTGGATTCCATGATCCTGGGCGAGCCCCAGATCCTGGGGCAGCTCAAGAGCGCCTACCGCAAGGCGGCCGCCTGCCACGCCACCGGCGTGATCCTCAACCGCCTGCTGCACAAGGCGTTCTCCGTGGCCAAACGCGTGCGCACCGAGACCGCCGTGGCCTCCAGCGCCGTGTCCATCAGCTATGCCGCCGTGGAACTGGCCAAGCGCATCTTCGGCGAGATGCAGCACCACAAGGCCATGCTGGTGGGCGCCGGTGAGATGGCCGAACTGGCCGCCACCCACCTGCTCCAGGCCGGTGTGGACGAGATCCTGGTGGCCAACCGTACGTTCTCGCGCGGTGAGGAACTGGCACGTCAGTTCAATGGCCGGGCCCTGCCTTTTGAATCCCTGGCCTCCCATCTGACGGAGGTGGACATCATCATCACGTCCACCGGTTCGCCGGATCCCGTCATCCGTGCCCGTGACATCCGCGGCGTGCTCAAGGCGCGCAAGAACCGGCCCATGTTCTTCATCGACATCGCCGTCCCCCGCGACATCGACCCCGACGTCAACGGCCTGGACAACGTCTACCTTTACGATATCGACGACCTCAAGGAAGTGGTGGAAGAAAACCTGGCCACCCGTCGCGACGAGGCCCAGAAAGCCGCCGAGATCGTGGACGAGGAAGTGGACATCTTCCGGCAGTGGCTGTGCAGTCTGGACGTGCAGCCCACCATCGTGGACCTCATCCAGCACGGCGAGAACGCCGCCCATGAAGAAGTGGCCCGTACCCTGAAGCGTCTGGGCCATGTGGACGACGCCACGCGCGAGGCCATCGAGGTCATGGCGCTGGCTCTGGTCCGCAAACTGAACCACGATCCCATCATGTTCCTCAAGCGCGGCACCATGTCGCAGGAAGGCAGTGCGCCGCGCATCAGCCTCATGCGCCGCATCTTCAACCTTGACCAGGGCTGTACCTGTAGTGCCCGGAACAACGGAGAGCACGAATAATGCGCTATTTCCTCATCGATGACCTGCGTGCCGAAGAGACCAAGCGTCTGTGCGAACATCTGGATGCCATGGATCTGGGCGCCGGTCTGGACGGCATCTACTGGCTGCCCATCCCTGCTCATATGCTCAGCGCCGTGCAGAAGGAACACGAAAGCCAGTGCGGCCCCTATGTCATGGCGCTGGAATGCGAAGAGACCAGCCTGCGTCTGGAGCTGCTGGTGCGCGCCCGGGGCCGCATCCGCTGCGAATGTGTGGCCTATGCGTCGCCCGAACTGCAGCGGCACATGATGGACTACATCACGGATACCCTGAAAGAACTCAAGATCCCCAACTAAACGGAATGCCCTGCGGCATGATCCCCGTCCCCGAACTGCAAGCGCTCCCTTCCCGGCTGGCCCGCCTGTGCCTAGATGTGGAGCGCTTTTGTCGTCACAGCCTGAAGATGGCTGATGGCGATACTTGGTTGCTGGCCGTTTCCGGCGGCGCGGATTCGACAGCCCTTTTATGCATCATGGCTCTGCTGGCCCCCCAGCATGACTGGCAGCTGCATGTGGCGACAGTGGACCATCAGCTGCGGCCGGAATCCGCCGAAGATGCCGCCTTCGTGGCCGGGCTCTGCCGGGGCTGGCGCATCCCCTGCCGCATCCTGACGGCGGATGTGCCCCGGCTGGCACGACAGGTGGGGCTGGGTACGGAAGAAGCGGCCCGGCGGGCGCGCTATGCCCTGCTGGAGCAAGCCCGTCAGGCTTGCGGCGCTTCAGCCATCCTGCTGGGACATCACCGGAGCGATGTGACCGAAGACCAGATGCTCCGCTTTCTGCGCGGTACCGGCTGGCCGGCACTGGGCGGCATGCGGGCCGAGGACGCGGAACGGCATCTGCTGCGTCCCCTGCTCCGCACGGACAAGCATGCCCTGAGAGAGCTGCTGCACTGCTGCGGCATCCTCTGGCGGGAAGACGCCAGCAATGCGGACACCCGCTATACCCGTAACCGTCTGCGGCATACCCTCCTCCCTCTCCTGCGGCAGGAGAATCCCCGCCTTGAGGACAGCTGCCTCAATCTCTGGGAGCTGGCAGGTATCGACGGGGAGTACTGGCAGCAGGAGCTGGAACACCATCTTGCCCGCACGCCCTGGCAGGAGGCGCCCGGCAGCATCACCCTGCCCCGCGCACTGTTGCGGGAGACGCATGCGGCTCTGCGGCTGCGTCTTTACCACCGGGCCGTGGCCCGGCTGGCCCGGCTCTCCGGCGGCCAGGCCCGTTCCGCCACGTTGCTGGCCCTGGATCAGGCCTGGCAGGAAGGCCGGGGCGGTACCACCTTTCAGCTGCCCGGCAGTATCATGGCCCATCTCAAGGGGGGCAGCATCCGCTTTTACGTCGAAAAACGGCAGGCTGTTCGGAAAAGCTGAGGAATTGCGCCACGCGCTGATGGCAACAGCGTGGCCTGCTTGTCTCCTGCACAGGAACCCGTCTTCCGCCCGGCACATCTTCCCTCAACGGCAGTGCGTATACAGTTCCTTCCTTCTGCCGAAACGGCATATGTCCGGGGCTTCCCCATCCCCAAGCCTCACGCCCGACCTTCTTTTCCAGCGCAGGCATAAAAAAAGAGCGTACCGGCAAGGTACGCTCCTCTTTTTTTCGTTGATGCAATAAAAGGCTCAGTCCTTCAGGATCAGTTCCCGCACAGCCCGGATGATATCCGGTGCCCGCAGGCCCACCAGCTCGCGCAACTGGGCCTGGGAACCGTGTTCCACGAAGGCATCGCCGATACCCAGACGGCGGATGCGCTGGCCGCGCAGCAGGCCGTCATCGGCCCAGCGCTCCAGCACGGCCGAGGCAAAACCGCCTGCCAGGCAGCCTTCTTCCACAAAAACGATACGGTCGAACGTGCGGGCGATCTCGGCCAGCTGCGCCGCAGGCAGCGGCTTGAGCCAGATGGGATCGAAGACCAGCGGCCGGAAGCCGAACTCTTTTTCGATGGCTGCCGCGGCTTCCAGAGCCGGGCGCACACGGTTGCCCACGGCCACGATGGCCACCCGTTCCCCTTCCTGCATGATCTCGCCCTGAGCAGAAGGCAGCAGACGCAGTTCGGCATCCAGCGAGACCCCCATACCGGCACCGCGCGGATAGCGTACGGCGCAGGGCCCACCGGCCGTGGTGGCCGTCAGCAGACAATGACGCAACATGTTCTCGTCACGGGGCGCCAGCAGCGTCATCTCGGGGATATGGCGCAAGTAGGCGATATCGAAGACACCATGATGCGTGGCCCCGTCCTCGCCCACCAGACCGGCCCTGTCCACACAGAAGGTCACGGGCAGTTTCTGCAGACAGACGTCATGGACGATCTGGTCATAGGCCCGCTGCAAAAAGGTGGAATAGATGGCCACCACGGGATGGAAGCCGCTGGCCGCCAGACCGGCGGCAAAGGTGACGGCGTGCTGTTCGCAGATGCCCACATCCACGAAGCGTTCCGGGAAGCGCTCTTCAAAAAGGTTCGTCCCGGTGCCTTCAGGCATGGCTGCCGTGATGGCCAGCAGACGGTCGTCTTTTTCCGCCAGCTCGACCAGGGTCTTGCCGAAGATGCCGGTAAAGGAAGGCGTCTTGTTGCTGCTGGGGATGAGCAGGCCCGTTTCCGGCTCGAAGTGGCCCACACCATGGAAATGTGTGGGGTCTTTCTCCGCCGGGGCATAGCCCTTGCCCTTGCAGGTGCGTACATGCAGCAGCACCGGTCCGTCTTCCACGGCTGCAGCCATCTGCAAATGACGGCACAGGGCGGGCAGGTCGTGCCCGTCCACAGGCCCGATATAGGTGAAGCGGAAGGCCTCGAACAGCATGCCGGGCGTGAAAAAGGACTTGAAGCTCCATTCGCCGCGCATGGCATACAGGGCCAGCTTCTGGCCGATGCGGGGGATGGAGCGCAAAAGCTGGAGCACATCCTTACGCGTCTGCCGCACCCAGCGCCGGGACAGCGTACGGCTCAGGAACAGGGACAGGGCCCCCACATTGGGCGAGATGGAGATCTCGTTGTCGTTGAGCACCACGATGAGCCGCCGTCCCATATGCCCGGCCAGGTTCAGGCCTTCAAAGGCCTCGCCTGCCGTCAGGGAACCGTCACCGATGACGGCCAGCACATGTTCCTTGCCGCCGGCCAGATCGCGGGCCATGGCCATGCCAAGGGCCGCCGAGATGGACGTGGAGGAATGCCCCACCCCAAAGCGGTCATAGGGGCTCTCGCTGCGGCGCGGGAAGCCCGCGAGGCCCCCCAGGGTGCGCAGGGTGTGGAACTGGGAAGCGCGTCCGGTCAGCAGCTTGTAGGCGTAGGCCTGATGCCCCACGTCCCAGACGATCTTGTCCTGCTCCATGTTGAAGGTATGCAGCAGGGCCAGGGTCAGTTCCACGACCCCCAGCGAAGGAGCCAGATGCCCGCCGTTCTTGGACACCACATCGATGATGCGCTTGCGCAGCTCCGCAGCCAGCAGCGGGAGCTGTTCGTCAGAAAGATCCATCACCTGTTTCGGTGAGGTCAGGCTGTCCAGCAGGGACTGTGCAGTGTTTTCCGTCATTTCTCAGGCCGCTCTCGTGATGGTGTACTCGGCAAGGGCGCGCAGGAATTCGGCCTCGGGACCGCTGAACCCGGCCAGCGCGGCGCAGGCGGCATCCGCCTGTTCGCGGGCCAGGCGGCGGCTCTCGTCAAGCCCCACCAGCGCAGGATAGGTGTTCTTGCCCTGTTCGGCATCGCTGCCGGCGGGCTTGCCCAAGGTGGCCGTGTCGGAAACGACGTCCAGGATGTCGTCCGCGATCTGGAAAGCCACCCCCAGCGCAGCACCGTAACGGCCGATGCGCTCGCACACATCGTCGGCAGCTCCGGCCAGCAGCGCACCGCACACGCAGGAGGCCCGCAGCAGGGCCCCGGTCTTCATGGCATGCATGCGGCGCAGCTCCGCCATGCTCACGGGCGGCAGGCCGGTGTAGAGCATGTCCCATTCCTGTCCGCCCACCATGCCGGACGAACCGGCGGCACGGGCAAATTCCGCCACGGCCCGCAGCACCTGACCGGCGGGCAGCTCCATCCGGCACATATGGGCAAAGGCATCCGTCAGCAGGGCATCCCCGGCCAGGATGGCCGTGGCCTCGTCGAATGCCTTGTGGTTGGAGGGCTTGCCGCGGCGCAAATCGTCGTCATCCATGGCGGGCAGATCGTCGTGGATCAGGGAATAGGTATGGACCATCTCGATGGCGGAGGCGAAGGGCAGCACGTCCTCCGGCTTCAGGCCGCACAGGGCGGCACAGCTCAGGCACAGGACAGGGCGCAAACGCTTGCCGCCCGCCTGCAGGCTGTACAGCATGGATTCCCGCAACCGGGGCGGCATCTCCTGCCCGTCAAGACAGGTCGCCAGATAGCTTTCCACCAGCTTCCCGCGTTCTTTCAGCAGGGATTTCATGGCTTCTGTAGACATCATCATCGTTGCTCCACACTCTGTTGCAGGGAATCTTCCATATTTTCTTCCGGCCGGAACGCCCGGACCTGTCCTTCCTGCCAGACCGTCAGCTGCTGCCGGGCCTGCTCCAACTGGCGCCGGCATTGCAGGGAACATTCCATGCCTTCCTGATACAGGGCCATCCCCTCTTCCAGCGACGGCTGCCCGTTCTCCAGGGCTTCCACGATCTCCTGCAGGCGCGCCATGCGCTCTTCAAAGGTCAGGTTCTTCTTGCTCGTTCTGGCTTTCATGCTTCATCATCTCCGGGCAGCGGGACGTGCTTCCAGCAGAGGTTCCGGGTCCACCGCCTGTCCCAGGACGACCAGGGAAAGATGCAGATGCGGGCCCGTGACCCGTCCCGTGGACCCAACTTTGCCGATGACCTGGCCACGCCGGACCACATCGCCCGGCCGGACAAGGATACGGGACATGTGCAGGTAAGAAGTGAACACTCCCTGCCCGTGGTCAATATATACGGCATTGCCGGAAAAATACAAATCGTCGGCCAGCACGACCCGGCCGTCGGCGCAGGCCAGGATGGGCGTCCCTTCCGCACCGCGCAAATCGAGCCCGCGATGCACGCCGCGCGGCTGGTCATTGAAGACCCGCTTGAGCCCGAACTTGCTGGACACGCTCCCCGGCACAGGTCGCGCAAAAGGGGCCGTCCACAAACGGTCCGGGCTGTAGTTGTCCAGGGCCTTGCCGGCCTTTTCACGGTCCCTGCGGATGCGTTCCTGCACCTCTGCCGGGGGATCCACATATTTTTTGTCCACCCGCAGGGCCTGCACCGGACGCTTTTTGTCAAACAGGGCCACGCGGGCCTCCGCCTGCTGTCCGTCCTGCGTCCGCATTTTCAGGGCAAGGCTCTTGGCGCTGCTGTCCAGCGGGACAGGCAGCAGAAACTCCGCCTGCCAGCCGCTCCCTGACGGCTGTGCCGCCATGACATGCTCACGCTCCAGCCAGAAGACGGTCACAGGACGGGCAGGGCCGTCACCGGAGACCTGCACGCGGATGGCATCACCGCGGGCCGCCCGTGCGGGAACGTCCAGATGTATGGCCGCCATGGCCGGGAAAGACCACAGCAGGAACAGGACCACTGCCCCCAGGATGCCGCTTACCGGCCGTTGGAAAAAAGAAGACTGTTCAGGCATGCTCCCCTCCCTGTCCGTCATGAGGATGCACCGCGGTGATCCTGGCTTCCAGCTCCCCGTCCTGTAACAGGATGCGCACGTCCTGCCCGGTGCTGCTCTGCCCGGTCGAAGACAGCACGCGCCCTTCGTCCGTGCGTACCACGGCATAGCCGCGCCCCAGCGGAGCCAGCGGATTGCAGGCCGCCAGACGCAGTTCCAGACATTCCAGCCCGTGCCCGCGATGCGAGACACGCTCCTGCCCCAGATGCGCCAGATCACGCGTGCAATCCCGCACGGCCTGCTCACGACCGCGCACCATCAGATGCACGGCATTGCCAAGCTTTTGCTCCAGCAGGGCAAGACGCTGCTGCAGATGTGCCAGCCGTCCCGGCCCCGTGAGGGCCCGCAAACGCTCCTGGCTGTGCTGCAGGCTGCGCTCACGATCCCGCACCAGGCGTTCCCCGGCCTGGAGCAAACGCTGCCGCCACTGCTGCCATTGCTGCCCCGCCCCTTCAAGACGGCGGGCGGGCGAACACAGGCGCAGGCCGCGCTCGCAACGCTGGAGCCGGTCTTCCTGCCGTTGCAGCCACCCCTGGCGTGCGCGCTCCAGCGCCAGGGAAAGCTCGTCCAGGCGCTGCCAGTATTCGCGCCGCAAGGGCCAGAGCAGCTGGGCCGCGTGGGAAGGGGTAGCCGCACGAACGTCGGCCGTCATGTCGGCCAGGGTCACGTCCACTTCATGGCCGATACCGGCAAGCACCGGGATTTTTGAGGAAAAAATGGCGGTCGCCACTTCTTCCTCGTTGAAGCACCAAAGGTCTTCCAGCGAACCGCCGCCCCGGATGATCACCGCGACCTGTGCCCAGCCCTGGCGGTTGATCTCGTCCAGGGCCCGGCAGATCTGCCCGGCAGCGCCCTCCCCCTGCACCCTCACCGGGAACAGGCGCACTTCGGCCCCCAGGCCCCGCACGGAGGCCAGTTCCATGAAGTCATGGATGGCAGCCCCGGCAGGTGACGTCACCAGCGCCACGCGGCTGGGACTGGCAGGCAGCGGACGTTTGCGCTCCGCGGCAAAAAAACCGCGGGCAGCCAGCGCCTGTTTGCGCTCCTCGAAGGCCTGGGCCAGCAGGCCCTGCCCCCCGGCCTGCACCAGTTCCACGATCAGCTGGTATCGGCCGCGCGGCCCGTAGACACTGATCTGCCCGGCACAGAACAATTCGGAGCCCTGCCGCAGCAGACGTACGGGATCCGGCCGGGGCTCGGCGAAGATCTCGCCGGTCAGGGGGTCGAAGTTCCGGCCGCGTATCTGGCGGTCCCGGAACCAGACGCATTGCAGCTGGGCACCGGCATCCTTGAGGGTAAAATAGATATGCCCGGATCCGGGGAAAGACAGTTCGCCTATCTCGCCCCGGACCCAGACGAAGGGGAAGGCCCCCTCCAGAGTACGACGCATCCTGTCCGTCAGTTCAGTGACGGACAGGATGCGCTCTTGTTCACACGCAGCGGGCATGCAGGGGCTCCGCTGTCAGCCGTCCTAGGCGCGGCGCTCGGCCCAGGCCTTGCGCACGCCTTCCATCCACTGGGGCAGCGCGGTCTCCAGGGCATCCACGGGCAGTTCGCCCTTTTCGCCCGTACGGCGGTCCTTGCATTCCAGCACGCCGCGGGACAGGCCCTTGCCGCCCAGCACCAGCTGCATGGGCGCACCGATGAGGTCGGCATCCTTGAACTTGACGCCGGGGCGCTCTTCACGGTCGTCCAGGAGCACGGTCACACCGGCCTTGCACAGCATGGCGTAGATCTCTTCGGCCTTGGCGCGAACTTCTTCCTTGCCGGGGTCGAGGTTGAGCAGGATGCATTCCACAGGAGCCACGGTGGGCGGGAAGATGATGCCGTGCTCGTCGTGGTTCTGCTCGATGGCGGAGGCCACCACGCGGGAGATGCCGATGCCGTAGCAGCCCATGATCATGACGTTTTCCTTGCCGTTCTCGTCCAGATACACGGCATGCATGGCGTCGCTGTACTTGGTGCCCAGCTTGAAGATGTGGCCCACTTCGATGCCCTTGGGCAGCTCGATGGCGCCGCCGCAGCGCGGGCAGGGGTCGCTCAGGGTGATGCAGCGCAGGTCGGCGTAGGCCGTGACCTTCACGTCGCGGCGCAGGTCCACGTGCACCAGATGCGCGTCAGCGGCGTTGGCGCCCACCACATAATCGGTGGCACCCTGCAGCTCGAGGTCGGCGTAGATGGGCACATCCAGGCCCACGGGACCGGCAAAGCCCAGAGGCGCGGCCGTGACCTTTTCCACCACGGCGGCCGGAGCCAGTTCCACGGTGGTGGCGTTGAGCAGGTTCTTGAGCTTGATGTCGTTGACTTCGCGGTCGCCGCGCACCAGCACGGCCACGGTCTTGCCGTCCACCACGAAGAGCATGGTCTTGACCACCTGCGAAGGAGCCACCTTGAGCATGGCGCTCACTTCTTCCACGGTGTGGGCCGCAGGCGTGGCGACCTTTTCGTAGGAGGCGCAGGTCTCGGTGCAGGGGGTGCCGTTCCAGACCACTTCGGCGCGTTCCACGTTGGCGGCATAGCTGCATTCGGTGCAGGCGGCGATGGTGTCTTCGCCGGTATCGGCCAGCACCATGAACTCGTGCGAGAAATTGCCGCCGATGGAGCCGGTGTCGGCTTCCACGGCGCGGAAGCGCAGGCCCAGACGCTTGAAGATGCGGCAGTAGGCGTCGTACATCAGCTTGTAGCTTTCGTCGGCACCGGCATCGCTGGAATCGAAGGAATAGGCGTCCTTCATGACGAATTCACGGCCGCGCATCAGGCCGAAGCGGGGACGGATCTCGTCGCGGAACTTGGTCTGGATCTGGTACAGACGCACGGGCAGCTGGCGGTAGGAGCGCACTTCGCCGCGCACCAGGTCGGTGATGACTTCCTCATGCGTGGGGCCAAGGCAGTAATCGCGGTCGTTGCGGTCCTTGAAGCGCAGCAGCTCCTTGCCGTAGTACTCCCAGCGGCCGGTCTCTTTCCAGAGGTCGCCGGGGATGACCATGGGCATGAGCAGCTCGGAGAAACCGGCGGCGTCCATTTCCTCGCGCACCACGCGCTGCACGTTTTCCAGGGCCTTCAGGCCCAGAGGCAGATAGATGTACACGCCGGAGGTGAGCTTGCGGACCATGCCGGCGCGCAGCAGCAGCTTGTGGCTGACCACTTCCGCTTCGGAAGGGGATTCCTTGAGCGTGGGGATGTAGGTGGAGCTGAAACGCATCAGTGAGTTTCCTTTTCTTTAAGCAGTCGTTGAAGTTCTTCCATAAAAGCCGCGAGCAGGGCGTCCTGTCCCTTGACGGAACGGATGACTTCCCCCTTGCGGAAAATGATGCCTTTGTCGCGGCCGCCGGCCACGCCCAGATCGGCCTCGCGGGCCTCACCGGGGCCGTTGACCACACAGCCCATGACCGCGACCTTGATGTCCGCCGTGGATTCGGCCAGCGCATCCTCTACGGCACGCGCCAGACCGAAGAGGTCGATCTCCGTGCGCCCGCAGGTGGGACAGGAGATGATCTCCGGCCCGCGACGGCGCAGCCCCAGGGCCCGCAGGATCTCCCAGGCCACGGTCACTTCCTCGGCAGGATCGGCCGTGAGCGAGACGCGCAGGGTGTCGCCGATGCCCTCGTGCAGCAAAATGCCCAGACCCACAGCGGACTTGACCGTGCCGCGCATGAGCCCGCCCGCCTCGGTGACGCCGATGTGCAGCGGATAGTCGCAGGACTTTGCCAGCAGGCGGTAGGCCGCAATGGTATCGAGCACCGAAGAGGACTTGAGGGAGATCTTGGTATCGTAGAAGCCCCGGTCCTCCAGCATGCGCACATGGCTGAGCGCGCTCTCCACCATGGCCTCAACGCAGGGGCCGCCGTACTTCTGCAGCAGATGCTTTTCCACGGAACCGGAATTGACGCCCACCCGGATGACGCCGCCGTTGGCCTTGGCGGCATCCACCACGCGATCCACATGCTCGCGGGGCCCGATGTTGCCGGGATTGATGCGCAGGCCCTCCAGTCCGGCTTCCAGGGCAGCCAGCGCCAGACGGTAGTCGAAATGGATGTCCGCGATGAGGGGCACGGGCGAAGCGTCACGCAGGGCCCGCAAGGCCTTGGCCGCCGTCATGTCGGGCACGGCCACGCGCACCGCTTCGCAACCGCGGCGCACAAGGCGGTCGATCTGGGCCAGCGTGGCTTCCACGTCACGGGTATCGGTATTGGTCATGCTCTGCACCATCACCGGCGCGCCGCCGCCGATGGCCAGCTTACCCAGCCTGATGCCCCGGCTGATACGTTTTTCCTGCATGGCAGACCTCGAAAAAATTGGTTTGCAACAAAAGTGCCGCCAGTGTCTTATGCTATTTCAGCAGGCAAGCCAAGTCCTGTAGGGGCCGGAAACATGGCGGCGCCACTCCCCGCATCCAGGACACCGAATCATGCCGCACGCCGGGGCAGGCTGTCCATCTCCAGCGCGGCCCATGCGGCCTTCCGCTGCCGCCGCACTTGCCAGCCGTACGGCTTTTGCCTATAAACTCCCCATTCCAACGACATGTTCCGGGCGCTCCTGCGCCTTTTTCCCGCCTGCGCCACCGGCGCATGGCCCTGAACTTCCAAGCCCGCAAGGAGAGGCCATGTCCCTCAGCATCGGCATTGTGGGTCTGCCCAACGTGGGGAAATCCACCCTGTTCAACGCCCTGACCAAGGCTCAGAACGCGCAGGCCGCCAACTATCCTTTCTGTACCATTGAACCCAACAAGGCCACCGTGGCCGTGCCCGACGAGCGCGTGGACGCGCTTTCGGCCAAGGTCTCGCCCAAGAAGACTATCCACGCCAGCGTGGACTTCATCGACATCGCCGGTCTGGTGCGCGGCGCCAGCAAGGGCGAAGGCCTGGGCAACCAGTTCCTGGGCAACATCCGCGAATGCGCCGCCATCGTGGAAGTGGTGCGCTGCTTCGAGGATGAGAACATCACCCATGTGGACGGCAGCGTGGATCCCCTGCGCGACATCGATACCATCGAGACCGAACTTTTGCTGGCCGACCTGCAGAGCGTGGAACGCCGCCTGGAAAAGCTGCAGAAGATGGCCAAGGGCAGCAAGGACGCCAAGGCCGCCGCAGAGATCATGCAGGGCCTGCTGGAGCACCTCAATGCCGGTAACGGCGCCCGCTCCTTCGAACTGCCCGACAACGAGACCTTCCTCCAGTCCTGGCGTGAACTGGGCCTGCTGACCGCCAAGCCCGTCATCTACTGCGCCAACGTGGACGAAGCCGCCGTGGCCGACGGCAACGACTTTGTGGCCCGCGTGCAGCAGCTGGCCGAAGAACGCCATTCCGGTTTCGCCTGCATCTGCGCCAAGCTGGAAGAAGAGCTGCAGGGCCTTTCCGCCGAGGAACAGGCCGAGATGCTCTCCTCCTACGGCATCTCGGAAAGCGGCCTGGTGCGCATCATCCGTACCGGCTACGATACGCTGGGCCTGTGCAGCTACTTCACCGCCGGCCCCGACGAAGTGCGCGCCTGGACCATCCACAAGGGCTGGAAGGCTCCCCAGGCTGCCGGTGTCATCCACACCGACTTCGAACGCGGCTTCATCCGCGCCGAAGTCATCTCCTACGCCGACTACATGAGCCACGAAAGTGAAGCCGCCTGCCGCTCCGACGGCGTGCTGCGCGTGGAAGGCAAGGAATACGTGGTGCAGGACGGCGACGTCATGCACTTCCTGTTCAACGTCTAGTAGCGGCAACAGGTCTGCGATCTTCACGAGGGACGGCGACAGCCGTCCCTTTTTTTATGCCTCCCGGCAGCACGGACAAAAGCACAGCAGGCTCCTGCCGCAACCCGGATGCCTCCCTGACTCCTTCTTTGCCTTTCAATCATCCTTGCGACGATTGGACAATTTTTAGCGTCGATTTGATATTTCCCCCTCACTGCGGCCGCGCTAGGTTCGTTCCATGATCTTCCTCAAGGAGCTTGCCATGCGACGCAGATCCCTTCTTCCCCTTCTGGTCATCCTGATGTTCCTGTTCCCGCTGCTTCAGGCGGGAAACAGCCCTGCCAAAGGCCTGGACGGGCGGCAGCAGAGCATGGTGCTCGTGGCCGCCTACACCGCCAATGGTGATCTGGAACGCCTGCGCCCTGCCCTGGGCCAGGCGCTGGACGCCGGATTGACCATCAATGAAATCAAGGAAGTCCTGACCCATCTGTATGCCTACGTCGGCTTTCCCCGCAGTCTGAACGGGCTGCAGGTCTTCATGGAAGTCCTGGAGCAGCGCCGTGCCCGTGGCATCACGGATGCGGAAGGAAAAGCCGCCTCTCCCCTGCCCTCCACCCTGGACCGGGATGCGTACGGCGCCCGTGTCCGGGCCGACCTAGATAGTGTCGTCAAATTATGTTTGCCCACAAAGATATGCATCTGATTTGAACGGCGGCAAGAAAAGATGCACAT
>NZ_JABAFY010000024.1 GCF_012843875.1 Desulfovibrio piger
TGTGCATCTTTTCTTGCCGCCGTTCAAATCAGATGCATATCTTTGTGGGCAAACATAATTTGACGACACTATCTAGGCTATGAGCCTTGGTTCCCATAACAAAAACACCTTTCCGTTAATGTTGCGATGGGCTTGAACAACTTCATCGTAGCGGAAAGGTGTTTTTGTGTGTATAACGTATTGTCTCCACCCGCATAGCGGGTGGTTTTTTGTTTCGCGCCTGTCAGGCGCTCAACAGGCTAAAGCCCATAAAAAAAAGCCGGCCACAGGCCGGCTCATGATCAGGAACGGGTCGCCCGCACAGCGGCTTCCAGTCCTTTTTTTGCAAAAATTTCCAGTACTTCAAGCGCCTTATCAGTCGCTGTCCGTATCTTGTCGGCATCTTCACTGCAAGGACGCCCCAGCACCCAGTTGATGACGTCCCCTTTCTGGGGAGGCCGCCCGATACCGATACGCAGACGGTAGAAGTCCGGTGTTCCCAGCAGCTGGGTGATGGACTTGAGCCCGTTGTGCCCGGCGTTGCCGCCCCCCTTCTTGAAGCGCAGCTCTCCGGCGGGGATGTCCAGTTCATCATGCACCACCACCAGCTGATCGGGGCGGATCTTGTGCCAGGCCAGCAGGGGCTGGACACACTGGCCGCTCAGATTCATGAAGGTCTGGGGCATGGCGGCCAGCCAGTCTCCGGGCAGCCCGTCATAGCGCAGCTGCCACAGTTCACAGGAGAATTTGCCTCCGTTCTGGCTCTGTACCTGGCCGCCTTCCCGGCGGGCATGATCCAGCAGGCTTTCCACAAAGGCAAAGCCGCAATTATGGCGCGTTCCGGCATACTGGTTGCCGGGATTGCCCAAACCAACGACGACACCACCAAAATCCATGACAGTTTCCTTACAGGTGAAGAGAGAGTGGCAGGCCGTGACCACTGGCCAGCGCCGCCACATGGGCGGCTGTCCTGGCGGCCACGACGGGGGAGAGTATGGCCAGATGGCCACCCCGAGGCAGCCAGATACAATGTTTTTCCGGGGCCGTCACCGCGGCGAACGTCTCCTCGATCAGAGGTCTGGTGAACAGAGCGTCGTCGAGAGCATTGAAAAGATAGAACGGGCAGTGGACCGTGGACGCTACCGAGGTGCTGAACAGGGAGTACAGGTACGCCAGGGGATAGCTTGTCCTGGCCTGCCGGCGATCAAGGGGAAGACGCAGGCAGCCGGCAAGGATCTTTTTGACCGACAGATAGCTGAATACGGGCAACGGCAGCCGGGGCAAGCAGGTACTGAGTATCTTCAGCCCGGCCAGCAGACGATCACGCTGCGCTGCCCAGGGAGCGAATCGGGTCAGTTCTATGACCCGGCGGCTTTGCGGGAAGATCCCGCTGAATGCGAAACAGGCACGCATCCGCTGACTGCGGGAGGCGTGGGCCATGGCCAGGATCCCTCCCTGACTGTGACCGGCAAGGAGCAGAGGCCCCATGCCGTGACCATGCAGCCAGCGTTCCGCATCCAGGCCGTCCTGCAGCAGGTCGTCAAAACTGAACAGACGCCGGTGCGGGTTGCTGCCATGTCCGGTCAGGTGCAGGGCCGCGACGGCAAGTCCGTTTTTCCAGAGGCAATGCAGGAACGTCCGGTACTGGACCGGACAGAACATGGTCCCCGGATAAAAAACGAGGCAGGAGGCGCCCGGTCTGGGCCACAGCTCGATGCTTATCTGCCGATTTCCGTGGCGCAGGGTATGATACTGCAGGCGAGGAAGGCTGGACATACGTATAAAAATCAGGCCGGCCTCAAAAGAGACCGGCCTGAAAAAAACTGCGGTGAAAGGCGCCTTATTCGGCGGCTTCGGCAGCGTCCTTGCTCTTGGAGAACACGCTCACGATGGCGAAGTTCTTGTCGAACACGGCCTTCACGTTTTCGGGGAGAGCCAGGGTCTCCACGGTCACGCTGTCATTGATACCCATGTCGGTCACGTCGATGGTCACCTTCTTGGGCATGTCCAGGGGCTTGCTACACAGACGCACGCTTTCGCGGTAGGTTTCCATCACGCCGCCCAGCTTGACGCCGCGGGCAACACCCACGAATTCGATCGGCACGTCGACCTTGACTTCCTTGTCCAGATCCACACCGTAGAAGTCCACATGGGTGAAGGCCTTCTTGTAGGGGTGCTTCTGCACTTCCCAGAACATGACGGGATGCACGGTCTTGGTGCCGTTGTCGTCGATTTCCAGGTTGAACACGGCGGTACGGCCCATTTCGGCGTACATCTTTTCCAGAGGCAGAGCAGGAGCCTGCACGGCGATGTTGTCACCCTTGGCGGTGTAGAACACACCGGGGATCATGTCCTGCGTGCGCGCACGGCCCGCAGGGCCTTTGCCGCTACCTTCACGCTTTTGCACGCTCAACGTCTTTTCAATGGTCATGTTTAACTCCTTACCTAGTGCCGCATGAAAGTGCGGGAAGTTTTCTTATTATGGAGTCGGGAAAACCCGGCATTATACAAAGAGAACGCTGACGGAGGAACCCGTGTGGATGTTGTGGATGGTCTTGCCCAGCAGGGCAGCCACAGACACCACCTGCAGCTTGGGACACTGTGCCAGCTTTTCACCCAGCGGGATGGTATCGGTCACGATGACGCGGTCCAGAGCCTCGGTAGCATTGATGCGGTCGATGGCGGGGCCGGACAGCACACCGTGGGAAGCACAGGCGATGATCTTCTTGGCGCCGTACTTGAGCAGCACGTCGGCACCGGCGCACAGGGTACCGGCAGTATCGATGATGTCGTCAACGATGATGGCGGTCTTGCCTTCCACGTCACCGATGACGTGCATGGCCTGGGCCTGGTTGGGCTTGTCGCGACGCTTGTCCACGATGGCCAGAGGAGCATTCAGGCGCTTGGCGTAGGAACGGGCGCGCTCCACACCGCCGGCGTCGGGGGAGACGATGACGATGTCGCCTTCGATCTGGCGCAGGGGTTCCATCATGACAGGAGCGGCATACAGGTTGTCCACAGGGCAGTTGAAGAAGCCTTGGATCTGACCGGCATGCATGTCGATGGTCACCACACGGCCGGCACCGGCCACGCTGATGAAGTCGGCCACCATCTTGGCGCTGATGGGGGCGCGGGGGCTCACCTTGCGGTCCTGGCGGGCATAGCCGTAGTAGGGGATCACAGCCGTGATGCGGCCGGCGCTGGCGCGCTTGAGGGCGTCGAGCATGAGGCAGAGCTGCATCAGGTTGCGGTTGACCAGCGGGGGACAGGTGGGCTGGACAACGAACACGTCATCGCCGCGCACGTTGTCACCGATTTCAATGCGCAGCTCGCCATCGCTGAAGGTGGTTGCCAGAGTAGGAGTAAGCTGACAGCCGAGGTGGTCGCAAATGGCTTTGGCCAACTCGGGATTGGAAGAACCCGTGACAATCTTGAGATCGCTGAACATGGTCCGTTCACCTTGCCGATAGCGGCAGCAGTTATGGTTTGGGTGTGGCTGGGATGGAAGGGCTCGAACCTTCGAATGACGGAGCCAAAACCCGTTGCCTTACCACTTGGCTACATCCCAGCATTCATGGGCAGCACAAAGACCTTCCCGTACTGTGACTCCGGGCTTTGCGCTGCCGCCTCGGCTGCGTGACGGGCTGAGAACAGGCCGAACATGCTCGATCCACTGCCGCTCATGCGTGCACAAGCGGCCCCGGAATGGAGTAGATATTGGCGGATTGTCTCTAATTGCGGGTATTCACGCACAACGGCGGGCTCCAGATCGTTACGGATTTGGAGCACGTTTTCTGTGGTGATGCGGAACGTCGTTCCCGTCCCGGCATATTTACCCATCACGAGAAGCGTTTCATTATCCTTGCTCTCCGGATTTGTCAAGCCTTTACCACCAGCTTTTTCCGCTTCCGCCATCAAATCGTCATAGGCGCGGTAGGCCCAGGGGGTGGAGACCGACACGGGCGGACAGACCAGCACCAGCCACCAGCCGGGCAGATCCACTGCCGCGGGCGTCAGCACCTCGCCGATACCGGTCACGCGCCGGGGCTGCCCGTGAAGGAAAAAGGGGACGTCCGCACCGACCTTGATGGCGGCTTTTTCCAGCTCTTCCAGCGGCAGAGGCGTCTCCAGGCAGCTGTTGAGCCACAGGAGCAGGGCTGCGGCATCGCTGCTGCCGCCCCCCAGGCCTGCGCCGTGAGGGATACCCTTGCGCAGGGTGACATCCACGCCCGGGCAGACGGCCTGTTCCGGCAGCAGGGCCGCGAAAGCGGCATGGGCCTTGGTCAGGGTGTTATGCTCCAGGTCGATGCCGGGGGTATCGCAGAACACGCGGATGCCTGCCGCTTCCCTGCGTTCCACTTCCAGGACGTCGAACGGCCGGGCCAGCGGATAGAATACGGAATCGAGGGTATGATAGCCGTTGGGCAGGATGCCGGTTATCTCCAGCCCCAGATTGATCTTGCAACCGGTGCGGATCTCCACGCTGTCCCCCTACAGGGTCTCGACCACGAAATGGTCGTTGGTGTAGACGCAGATCTCCGAAGCGATCTTCATGGATTCCAGGGCCAGCTCCCGGGCGGGGAGGCTGCTGTGGCGCAGCAGGGCGCGGGCTGCGGAAAGGGCATAGGGGCCGCCGCTGCCGATGGCAGCCACGTCATCGTCGGGCTCGAACACGTCCCCGTTACCGGAAAGCAGCAGGATATGTTCGCCGTCAGAGACCAGGAGCATGGCTTCCAGGCGGCGTAGGTATTTGTCCTTGCGCCATTCCTTGGTCAGCTCCACAGCGGAACGCTGCAGATTGCCGCGAAATTCCTTGAGCTTGGCTTCGAACAGTTCGAACAGGGTGAAGGCATCGGCCGTGGCACCGGCAAAGCCGGCCACGATCTTGCCGTCATACAGGCGGCGCACCTTGCGGGCGGTGTGCTTCATGATCATGGACTGGCCCAGGGTGACCTGGCCATCCCCGGCCATGGCAACCTGTCCGTCCTTCTTGACTGCCAGAATCGTCGTCGCGTGCGTTTCTATCATCGGTCTTCCCAGATTTCCTTGCGTTCTTTGTACACCGCATCCAGCTTGCGGAAAGCCGCACTGTCGGCGGATTTTTCCGTCTTTGCCTTGGCCTGCTTGAAGTAGCGCTCTGCCAGCTTGCGGTTGTTGGAGTAAATGGCACTGTAGGCCATGTGGATGTAGGCCAGTCCGGTCTTGCCTATGGAGCCCAGCGAACGGGCATAGGCTTCATGGACATCGGCGGCTTCCGGCACGGCCCGCAGGACTTCCGTATAGTACGGCTGGGCCTGCTGGGCGCGGCCGGTCTCATCCAGCATGCGCGCATAAAAGAATCTGGCCATGAAATCGTTTTTGTCCAGCTGCATGGCCTGACGCAGCAGGCCTTCCGCCCTGGCCATGTCACCTTTGCGGTAGTGGAAGGTCCCGGCTTCGCGCAGCACCAGCGGGTCCTTGGGGGCCAGCTGCAGGGCCTGATCGAAGGCGGCGGCAGCTTCGCGCACGTTGTTCCTGCGCGAAAGGACCATGCCCCGCCCCATGCAGGAAAGGGCGTCCTTGCCGGAAAAACGCTGCAGGGCCGCCTGGCTGTCGCCGTAGCGTCCCCAAAGGACGGTCTGGACCCTTTTGAAGCGGCGATTGTCGAAGGACCGGTTGCGGATGGAAGCGGGGAAGGAACTTAGCCGGGCCTGGATGCCGTTGATGCGGTCACCGATATCCGGGTGGGTGGACAGATAGGCGGGCACGCTGGCTCCCGCCATCCAGCTTTTCTGGCGCATGATCTTGAAGCCGCCCACCATGCCGGAGGGCGGATAGCCCGCCTTGGTCAGGTACTGCAGGCCGATCTGGTCGGCTTCGTTCTCGTCCAGACGGCTGTAATTGAGCATGGCGGACTGACCTGCGCCCAGGGCCCCGACGGCCACGGCGCCGCCCGCAGGCCCGCCGACGGCCACGCCGGCGATGGCCAGCAGCAAACTGCCCACGGACAGATACTGGGCCCGCTCCAGACGCGAGGCCACATGGCGCTGGGTCACATGGGCCAGCTCATGCGAAAGAACGCCAGCCAGCTGGCTCTCATCCTCGAAGTTCATGATCAGTCCGGTAAAGACATAGACATGGCCGCCGGGGATGGCAAAGGCGTTCATGGCGTTATGCAGGATGACGCCGGACGTGAAAGTGAAGGGCTGGGGCGGGATGGCCTTGACCAGACGACGGACAAGGCCATCCACATATTTGCTGACTTCGGGGTCGTCGACCATGGGCAGGCTGGAGCGGATGGCCACATCGAATTTGTGCCCCATCTCCTTCTCGTCCTTGAGGGAGACCCCTCCAAAGAAGAATGCCCGGGCCGTCAGCGGCAGAAACAGCTGGGCGACCAGGAAGACACTCAACATCACCAGCGCCACAGGGCGACGGAACTTCCCGAAACGATGCAGCATCGTCACCTCGCTAAGCTATATCCCAGACCTGCCCTTCCACGGTGTCGCGCACGGCCACGCCCAGTTCGGCAAGCGCGGCGCGCAGTTCGTCGGAGCGGGCAAAGTCCTTGGCGGCACGGGCCGCGGCACGCTCGTCCAGCAGGGCCTGCACGCGCGGCACGTCGATGTTCAGACGGGCCGCCCGCTGATCACGCAGAGCCAGCAGGAAGGTGGCCGGATCCTGGCCGAACAGGCCCAGCTGGGCCGACCAGTCATTGCGGCGCTCGAAGAACTCTTCCAGCAGACGGCGGGCGCCTTCGCCCGCGCGCAGGGCCTTGTCTTCCAGCACACGGTTGACCAGGCGCACCTGGGAGAAGATGTGGCCAAGGGCCTGGGCCGTGTTCACATCGTCGTCCAGAGCGGCATTGAAGCCCTGGCCGTGTTCGTCCCATTCCTTGAGGATGTCGGCGGGCAGATCGACTTTCTTCCACTTGGCGCGCTCCAGAGCCTTGCCGGCTTCCAGCTGGCATTCGTAGATGCGCTGCAGGGCCTTTTCGGACTCGTCCATGATGTCGGCCGTGAAGTCGATGGGGCTGCGGTAATGCTTGCCCAGCAGGAAGAAGCGCAGGGTCTCGGGCAGGTAGCTGGCCAGGATGTCGCGGATGGTCTTGAAGTTGCCCAGCGACTTGGACATCTTTTCGGCATTGACCTGCACGAAGCCGTTATGCACCCAGAAACGGGCCAGCTGGCAGCTGCAGGCGGCTTCGGTCTGGGCGATCTCGTTCTCGTGATGGGGGAAGATGAGGTCCTGGCCGCCGCCGTGGATATCCAGGGGCAGATATTCCTTGCTCATGGCCGAGCATTCGATATGCCAGCCGGGACGGCCCTTGCCCCAGGGGCTTTCCCAGAAGGGCTCGCCGGGCTTGGCCGCCTTCCACAGGGCAAAATCTAGCGGATCCTGCTTCTCTTCACCGGGAGCCACGCGGGCACCGGCCTGCAATTCGTCCAGGCTGCGGCCGGAGAGCTTGCCGTAAGGCGGATAGGCACGCACGCGGAAATACACGTCGCCGGACGGCACGGCATAGGCCTTGCCCTGGGCGATGAGCTCGGAACAGAGGTCCTGCATCTGCTGGATGTATTCGGTGGCGCGGGGCTCATGATCGGCACGCACCACGTTCAGGCGGTCCATGTCTTCATGGAAGGCATCGATGTAGGTCTGTCCCACTTCACGCCAGTCGCGTTTTTCTTCATTGGCGCGGCGGATGATTTTGTCGTCCACGTCGGTGAAGTTGCGGACAAAGGTCACATCCAGCCCCAGGGCGCGCAGATGGCGCACCAGCACGTCGAAGACCAGGGCGGACCGGGCATGGCCGATGTGGCAGTAGTCATAGGCGGTGATGCCGCAGACATACATGTTGACCTTGCCGGGCCGGACAGGGACGAATTCTTCCTTTTTACGGGTAAGGGTATTGTACAGCTGCATGACAGGTCCCACAGACTAGGCGTTGAGGAGGTCGATGCGGCGCTGATGGCGGCCGCCTTCGAATTCGGTGGACAGGAAGGTATCGACGATGGCAAGCGCCAGCTCCACGCCCGTGACCCGGGCCCCCAGGCACAGCACGTTGGCATTGTTGTGCAGGCGGGTGAAGCGGGCATGCAGTTCCGTGGTGCACAGCGCCGCGCGGATGCCCTTGTGGCGGTTGGCCGCTATGGACATGCCGATCCCCGTACCGCAGATCAGGATGCCGGGCACATCTTCGGCTTCGACAGCATTGCACAGGGCGTGGGCGAACACGGGGTAATCGCAGCTTTCCTTGCTGTAGGTGCCGTGGTCGGTGACCGTATAGCCCATCTTTTCCAGATGGGCGCGCAGGGTTTCCTTGAGTTCGATACCGGCGTGGTCACAGGCCATGTGGATGGATTTCATGATCTCTCCTTAGGGTTATTGCTGGGGAGCCGTGTAGCGTTCCAGGGGCAGCACCGGGGTGCTGTCCGGCAGAAGCAGACTCAGCTGTTCGTTATTGAAAGGAGCCGGGGCCTGACGTTCCTTGACCAGCAGCACGGCCGTCTGGCCGTCGGGGTGGCGCAGGCTCACGCGACGGGGCAGACCGGCCTCGTCATACGCGATGGCCATGCTCCAGCCGCGACTGCCGTTTTCCTGCCAGGCCACAGCCTGGCCCTGGGCGTCGATCTCCAGAAGGCCGCCCACGGCAGAAGAAAGGGTAAAACCGACATGGCCGTTGGCAAGGGCCTGGCTGTCGGAGTAACGGTCACCGAAGACCGTCACGAGACGGCCGTTGAGCAGGGCCGCCAGCTCATCCAGGGCAAAAGGCACCGGTACGCCGACGCGCAGCAGGGGCTTGTTGCTGCCCTGATGGAAAAAGGCCCGGTTTTCCGTGGGACTGTACACGAGGAACTCATCGCCGGATTCCCAGATCTTGGCCACTACGGCCCCGATACCGGCCATGACGTCCATGCGCAGGCTCCGGCTGTCATTGCCCCAGAGCAGGGCCGTGACACGCCGGGTATCGCCCTCCGTACCAAAACGCAGACTGGCGTTCAAAAGATAAGGGGCTTCCTTGACGGCTCCGCTGCGGGCCACGAAGGCCTGCCAGCGGTCGGCGCTGTCGGCAGGCGGCACGGTGGAAGGCTGGCGGGCACAGGCCGAAGCCATGAACATCAGGACGATGAGACAAAGGATCTTTTTCATAGGTCCCCCAGACGCTGGCGCAGGGATTCCGCATTGGCGGGTTTGAGTTTCAGGGCCTGTTCGTAGGCCTTGCGGGCTTCCTCTTTCTGGCCCGCGGCGGCGGCGATGTCGCCGTAATGTTCCAGTATCTCGGCTTCGGGCCAGGGGACGAGAGCCACCGCACGCCGGATGTTCTGCAGGGCCTCTTCCGTACGGCCCAGGCGGAACAGGGCCCAGGCCAGGGAATCCACGATGAAGAACTGGTCAGGGGCCAGACGGTCGGCCCGCTGCAGCAGCTCCAGGGCGTGTTCCAGATCCTTCCCCTGGACGGCCAGGCTGTAGCCCACATAGTTCAGGGCCTGATAGTGCTCCGGATGGCTGGCGATGATGCCCTGCATGACCTTCATGGCTTCATCACGCTTGCCGAGGCTGTCCAGAAGGCTGCCGAGGGTAAAGGCCAGTTCCGAGCTTTCCGGGACGATCTCCACGGCCTGACGGGCCCTGGCCAGGGCCTCGTCCATGGCCTTGAGACGGGCCAGCAGACGGACCTCCAGCAACAGCAGGGTCTCGTTGCGGGCATGGCGCTGCTGCAGATTGCGCACGGAGGCCAGCGCCTCTTTTTCCTTGCCCGCATCGGCCAGGATCTGGGCTTTCAGCCCTTCCGCCTGTACGGCCGTGGGACTGCTGGCCGGGATCCGGGCCAGCCAGCTCAGGGCCAGTTCCGTGTCACGGCGCTGGTCGCGGGCGATACCAGCCAGCATCAGGAAAACGTCAGGCGGTACGCCCGGCTCGTCCAGCATCTCCTTGAGCAGCCGCTCTGCCTGCAAATAATGGCGGCTTTCTAGGAACATGCTGATGGCGGTGAGCTTGAACGCCGCGGCATCCGGGCCCTTGCGGAAATATTTCAGGGCCTTTTCCGGCTGGTTGAGACGCAGCGAAAGGTGGACGAGGCGCAGGCATACATCCTGCTCGGAGACCTGGAGCTTGAGCAGCTTTTCGTAGATGGTGCGGGCCTCGTTCCACTGCTTTTGCTGTTCGTAGGCATAGGCCAGCTCCACCAGGGCCTCGACAAAGTCCGGCATGGCCTGGATGGCCTTCTGGAGCAGCGGGATGGCTTCCGCACGGCGCTGCATCCCGATCAGGGCCCGGGCATGGTAATAATCCACCATGGGCGTCCGTTCACCGGCAGCGATACTGCCGATGTGCTTTTCCGCCTCATCGAATCTTTTGGCCTTGACCAGCAGCAGGATCAGCTCCATGCGGGCATCCAGGGAGTCGGGATGCCGCGCCACGAAGGCCCGGATCTGCTCCAGGCCCTGTTCCGTCTTGCCGTGGGCCGCCAGGGCCTCGGCGCTGAACAGATTGAGGGGCAGATCGTCGGGCCAGACCTGCAGGCCCAGCTCCAGCAGGGGCAGCACCTTTTCCGAACGACGGCTGTCCAGCCACAGGGCGCCTTCCAGCCAAGCCTTGGCAGGCAGGGTGCCGCCGGTCATCTGCTGGGCCGCCTGCAGGAGCAGTTCTTCATCCTCGTCGGCAAGGGCCTGCATATAAAGGAGATAGGCGTAGGTATCCTTGGCGGCCGGCGAAAGCTCTTTTTCCTCGGGCAGGATCTCGATGCCCTGGAAAGAGGGGGAAGCGGCCCCGCTCCGGGGCTGGGTGGAGGCACAGCCGCCGCATCCCAGCAGGGAAAGGGACAGCGAACCGCTCAGCAGGGCAGAGCAGAGCAGGAGGATGGTCTTGTTTCTCATAGATTATTGAATCCAGGCGTCGGAAAAGTCCTTGATGTCCAGGGCCAGATGCTGGCGGATCTTCTCCAGGAGACGGGCTTCCAGCTGGCGCACGCGTTCGCGGGTCACGTTATATCGTTCACCGATCTCGCGCAAGGTGACGGGGTCATCTGTCAGCAGCCGGTTCTGCAGGATGTAGAGTTCCTTCTCGTTGAGCTTGGGCAGGATGGTCTTGAGCTTTTCGCGCAGCAGCTCCGCCACTTCGGAATCCCCCAGACTGTCCTCGATGCCCGGTCCCAGGGCCGGAAGGAAGTCCATGCGGGTGGCGCCGCCCGTATCTTCCCCCACCTGGGCGTTGAGGGAAAGGTCGTTGGCGGCAAGGCGCTGATCCATCTCCGTGATCTGTTCTTCACTGACGCCCAGACGCTCGGAGAGCATGGCGGCGTCGGGATCGAAGCCCTGGGCGATCAGCTTTTGCCGTTCACGGTTGAGATTGTAGAACAGCTTTCGCTGCACCTGGGTGGTGCCGATCTTGACCATGCGCCAGTTATCCATGATGAACTTGAGGATATAGGCCTTGATCCAGAAAGAGGCGTAGTAGGAGAACTTGATGCCCTTGTCGGGGTCGAACTTGTTGACGGCCCGCATGAGGCCCACATTGCCTTCCTGGACGAGGTCGAGGACGTTCTGCATCCAGCGGCGCTGGAAGTCCATGGCGATGCGTACCACAAGGCGCAGATGCGACGAGACCAGCCTGAAGGCGGCGTCGGGGTCGTTGTGATCGCGCACCCGCACGGCCAGCTCGTGTTCTTCCTCGGGCTTGAGCATGGGGAAGCGGCTCACCTCGCGCAGGTAAAGCTGCAAACTGTCCCGGCCGCCGGTGGACGGCAGGCGGGGCATGGACGGCGCAGGGAGGCTGGATTCGTCATGGCTGCCTTCGGTAAGCAGCATGGGGCCGTCGTCGCCCACATCCAGAATCTCGCCCTGGTCGAGGCTGTCCTCATCGAGTTCTTCCAGCGAGTCCAGAGAGCTGTCTTCGTCTGCGGCATCCAGGACTTCCACGTCCGCCACAGGCGCGGAAGAAGGGTGATCGGGGACATTCTTGTTGTTTTTCTTCATTATTTTCCTCAGGGGGCTGATGACATCCCTGATGTCGGTGTAGCCCCATGCTATAGTTTTGATTTGTCCTTTTCAATGATTTTCAGTAGTAAAAGCCTTGCGGCTGCCTTGCAGCCGGCCCTTTGACGGGCAGATGCCACATTTTATTACAAAGGCTGGGTACAGGAATGAAATTTGTTCAGCGCCTTGCGGAAAGGCGCCCGTTGTTGCTCGATGGCGCCATGGGGACCATGTTGCAGGCTTCCGGCCTGCCAGCCGGGGTGAGCCCGGAAGAGTTCTGCATGGAGCGACCGGATATCCTTCAGGGTATCCACAAAGCCTATCTCGATGCAGGAGTGGACATCATCACTTCGTGCACGTTCGGCGGCAATCCCTGCAAACTCTCGGCCTCCCTGGATGTTTTTACGTTCAACAAGCGTATGGTGGAGACCGCGCGCGCCGCGGCCGCCCAGGCCGGGCGTCCTGTCTTCGTAGCCGGCAACGTGGGCCCGAGCGGTCATTTTGCCCGTCCGCTGGGCGATATGGAGCCTGAGGAACTCATCAAGGCCTTCTCGGAACAGATCCGCGGCCTCGTGGCCGGCGGGGCGGACCTCATCTTCATCGAGACCCAGTTCGACCTGGCCGAAGCCAGGGCCGCCGTGACGGCTGCGCGTCAGGTCTGCGACCTGCCCGTCATGGTCTCCATGACTTTCGAGCAGGGCGTCAGCCTGACGGGCTCTTCGCCCACCATCTTTGCCGAGACCATGCAGAACATGGGCGTGGCGGCCCTGGGCACCAACTGCAGCCTGGGGCCGGATCAGATGCTGCCCGTGGTGGAAGAGCTGCTGTCGGTCTGTTCCTGCCCCGTCGTCGCGGAACCCAATGCCGGTCTGCCGGAGCTGCGCGGCTCGGAGACCGTCTTCCCTCTGGGGCCGGAGGCCTTTGCCCAGAAAACGGCGGCCTTCGCCGCCCGCGGGGCACGGGTGCTGGGCGGCTGCTGCGGCACCACGCCCCAGCATCTTGCGGCCCTGCGTCAGGCCCTGGAAAGCGTGACCTGCGACGAGCGTCCGGTGGTCAGCCCTTCGGGCATCTGCCTGACCAGCCGTTCGCAGCTCCTGCGCCTGGGAGAAGGGCAGCCGTTCAGCGTCATCGGCGAGCGCATCAATCCCACGGGCAAGAAGGAACTGACCCGCCAGCTGCAGGCCGGGCAGTTCGATGAAGCCTTCCGCCTGGCCGATGAGCAGCTGCAGGCCGGGGCCCGCATCCTTGATGTGAACGTGGGTGCCTCTCTGGTGGACGAGACCGTGCTCCTGCCCGATCTGGTGCAGCGTCTGGTCTCTCGGGTGGACGTGCCCCTGTCGCTGGATTCTTCCAATGCCCAGGCCATCGCCCGTGCCTTGCCCTACTGTCCGGGCTCCTTCCTTGTCAATTCCATCAGCGGCGAAGCCGGGCGCATGGAGCTGCTGGGGCCGATCTGCCGCGATTTCGGCGCGCCCTTCATCCTGCTTCCCCTGCAGGGGACGAAGCTGCCCGTCCGGGCCTCCGAGCGTATCGCCATCGTGGAAAAGCTGCTGGAGCAGGCCGACGCCCTGGGCATCCCCCGCCGTCTGGTGATGGTGGACATCCTGGCCCTGTCGGTGTCCTCCAAGCCTGAAGGCGCCCTGCAATGCCTTGAGATGGTCCGCTGGTGCCGCAGCCAAGGCCTGGCGACCACACTGGGCCTTTCCAACGTTTCCTTCGGCCTGCCGGCCCGCGACCTGCTCAATGCCACCTTCATGGCCATGTGCGCGGGCGCTGGTCTGTCCTCCTGTATCGCCAATCCTTCCGCTCCCCGTCTGCATGAGGCCTGCGATGCCGTGGCCGTGCTGCAGGGGAGCGACAGCAACGCCGGTTCGTTCATCGCCTCCTATGCTGGCTGGAAGGCCAGCGGCGGTGTGGTCAGGGCCGGCAAGGGCCCGGGGGCCGCTGCCGAAACCCTGGGGGATGCCGTTCTTTTCGGCGATCTGGAAAACGTGCTGCCCCTGCTGGAAAAGGAACTGGCCGCCGGTGCCGAGCCTTTTGCCCTGGTGCAGGACGTCCTGATTCCGGCCATCACCGAAGTGGGGACGCGCTATGAACGTCGGGAGTATTTCCTGCCGCAGCTCATCCGCGCGGCGGAGACCATGCAGAAGGCCTTTGCCCACCTCAAGCCCCTGCTGGAGAAGAGTCGCGGCCCTGAGGAACGTCCCGTGATCGTCATGGCCACTGTGGAAGGGGACATCCACGATATCGGCAAGAACATTGTCTGCCTGCTGCTGGGCAACCACGGCTTCGACGTCATCGACGCCGGCAAGGATGTCCCGGCGGAGCAGATTGTCGCTTGCGCTTTGGAACATAAGGCGCGTATCATCGGCCTGTCGGCTCTGATGACCACGACCATGGTACGGATGGAAGATACCATCCGTCTGGTGCGGGAGCGCAATCTCCCCATCAAGGTTCTGGTGGGCGGCGCTGCCGTGACCCAGGCCTTTGCCGATGCCATCGGCGCGGATGCCTATTGCGAAGATGCGGTCAGCGCAGTGCGGGCCGCCAAACAGTTTGTCACAGGATAATCCCATGAAGCGATTTATTTTGCCCCTGCTGCTTCTGACCCTGTTCCTGCCCTGCCTGGCGCAGGCCCAGGAGTACAAGACCGTGGGGCTCAAGGACCTGACCTCCATAGTGGCCCAGAACAAGGGCAAGGTCGTCATGCTCAACTTCTTCGCCACCTGGTGCCCCCCCTGCCGTGAGGAGATCCCGGATCTTGTCAGCCTGGCGCCCAAGTACGAGGGCAAGGTCGTCATCGTGGGGCTTTCGGTGGATGAGGACGCGAGCACGCTCCCGGCCTTCCTCAAGCGGCTGAAGGTCGACTACCCTGTGTACAGGGCCAGTGAAGACGTGATCCGCGCCTTCAACGTGCGCACCATCCCGCACAATGTTTTTTACGGCAAGAACGGACGTCTGGCCCTGATGGGGTCGGGCATGGTCTCGAAAAAAGAACTGACGGAAATCTTTGATTCTCTCGGAGAGCAAAAATAATGAGCGACACCTACACGGTACGCCGTGCGACCATGGACGATGTGAAGGATATCCATGCCCTGCTGATGGAAAATGCGCGCAAGGGCCTGCTGCTGCCCCGTGCGCTGATCTTTCTGTACGGCCATGTCCGTAATTTCCTGGTCATCGACGCCCCCCGGGGCGGCCTGGCCGCCTGTTGCGCCCTGGCGCCTGTCTGGGAGGATCTGGCCGAAGTCTGCTCCCTGGCCGTGCGCGAAGATCTGCGCAAGCAGGGCCTGGGCCGTAAGATCGTAATGGCCTGCGTCGATGACTGTCGCATCCTGCACCTCAAGAAGGTCTTCTCCCTGACGTATCAGGCGGCTTTCTTTGAGCGCATCGGTTTCCATGAGGTGGACAAGGGCGTCCTGCCCCAGAAGATCTGGGCCGACTGCGTGCATTGCGCCAAGTACCCCGACTGCGACGAAACCGCCATGTTCCTGGAGCTCGATTAAGATGAAGGCCATCAAGGAACGCAAGATCGTCTATACCTCCGGCCAGATCGCCGAACGCGTGCG
Source organism: Desulfovibrio piger (assembly GCF_012843875.1). Classification (GTDB taxonomy): domain Bacteria; phylum Desulfobacterota; class Desulfovibrionia; order Desulfovibrionales; family Desulfovibrionaceae; genus Desulfovibrio. Next base: position 15,503 of record NZ_JABAFY010000024.1, read on the forward strand.
TGCCATGGCCGCCGAGATCGATGCCGTTTACGGTGATGAACCCCTGGTGGCCGTATGCGTCCTCAAGGGGGCTGTGTTCTTCTTCACCGACCTCGTCCGGGCCATGCGCTCGGAGAACCTCGAACTGGATTTCGTCCGTCTGTCCAGCTACGGTAAGGGGACATCCAGTTCCCGCCATGTGGTGTTCAGCAAGGACGTGGACTGCGACATCACCGGCAAGCATGTGCTGATCGTCGAGGACGTGGTGGACAGCGGCCTGTCCATGCAGTTCTTGATGCGTCAGTTCGAGGCCCGCGGGGCCCGCAGCCTGCGTCTGGCCGCGCTGGTGGACAAGAACGAACGCCGCGAGGTGGACGTTCTTGTTGACTTTGCAGGCTTCAAGCTCGAGGAAGGGTTCATCGTCGGCTACGGCCTCGACTATGCTGAAAAATATCGGGCCCTGCCTGATGTGGAAGAGCTGGTCTTCGAATCCACCGGGGACTAGCACCTGCCCGCACCTGGAGCCAAATGATGGAAATTCAATGCCCTCACTGCGCCAGCCGTTTCAACCTGCCGGAACATCTTGCCCGGCCGGGTGCGAAATTGCGCTGCTCCGTATGCAAGACGGTCTTTGCCCTGCAATTGCCTGAGCCTGCCCCTGCGCCCATCCCGGATCTTCTTCCGGACGATGTGGAGCAGCCCCGCCCCCGGCGCCGCTGGCTGTTCTGGCTGATGCTGCTGCTCCTGCTGGCCTGCGGCGGTGCCGCCGTCTACTGGTACTGCTGGCATGAGCGCCCCCTGACACCTGTCCAGGGAACGGCAGCCACCGCTGAGAACATCGCCCTGCTGACCATGAAGGACGTGCGCCAGTACTATGTGAACAACGAAAAGATGGGCAAGATCCTGGTCATCGAGGGCAGGGTGGTCAATGAATTCCCCCAGCCCGTGAGCATGATCACCGTGGAAGCCGTTCTTTACGGTCAGAATCAGAAGGTCATCGCCTCCAATCGTCAGACCGCCGGCAACCAGCTGACCCCCTTGCAGCTCTCCGTACTGGACAAGGAAGCCATGGCCAGCCGTCTGGCCGACCCCGAGAAAGAGCAGGGGGCCAATGTGACCCTGCTGCCCGGCGCCAGCGCTCCCTTCATGGTCGTGTTCGACAGCCCGCCTAATGATGTCAGCGAGTTCTACGTCGCCATCGTGGATGCGCAGAAGGGAGTGCCCCTGCCCCGCTAGACATCCCGACAAAACTGCTCTCAAGCCCCGCAAGGGGCTTTTTTTATGCCCTTGGGATACATCGGTGATGCCGAAAAGCGGGACGGATAGGCCCAGAAACTCTGCAATAGCGCGAAAGAGCGCATCGGAAAGAACTATGGGAGTCATGTGATAAAAAACACAAATAGTGATGCACAGCCATGACGCAATTCCGCATCATGACTGCATCCGTGACGGCGCGATATTGCAACACACCGAGCACAAGAGCTGAACTTTGCTGCACATGCTTGCATGGGCTGCACTTTTTTTTTATTTTTATGCCATGGCTAAAACGAGAGAAGTCTTTATCTGTTCAGCCTGTGGCGCGCAGACCCTGCAATGGCGTGGTCAATGCCCCGGCTGCCATGAGTGGAACACCCTTCAGGCCGCGGCACAGCCCAAGGCCCTGTCCCGCAGCAACACCAGGGTATCCGTCCCTGCGGGCAACCGGCCTGTTCCCCTGCAGGACGTAGCCGAGACCGGACATCATCCCTATCCCAGCGGCATCGCCTCGCTGGACAGGGTGCTGGGCAAGGGCCTGGTACCGGGCGCGGCCATCCTTATCGGTGGCGAGCCGGGCATCGGCAAATCCACCCTTTTGTTGCAGGTGGCGGGTCTGGTCGCTGCCCAGGGGGGCAGAGTGCTTTATGCCAGCGGCGAGGAATCCCTGCCACAGATCAAGGCGCGGGGACAGCGGCTCGGTATGCTGCATGACAACCTGCTGGCCATGTCCTCCTCCAGTGTGGACGAGGTCATCGCCGCTCTGGAGCTGGCTCCGCCCCGTTTGCTGGTGGTGGACTCGGTACAGACCATGAGCAGCATCGATGCCGAAGGCCTGCCCGGTAACGTCAATCAGGTGCGTGCCGTGAGCATGGCCCTGCTGGAAGCCTGCCGCCGTCTGGGCGTCACGCTGGTGCTGGTGGGCCATGTGACCAAGGACGGTGTTCTGGCTGGTCCCCGCCTGCTGGAGCATATGGTGGATACCGTCATCTCTCTTGAGGGCGACCGCCGCCAGATGTTCCGCCTGCTGCGCGTCTTCAAAAACCGTTTTGGCCCCAATGAAGAGCTGCTGGTCTTCCGCATGGGGGGGCGGGGCATGGAAGTGGTGGATGACCCCTCCACCTTTTTCCTGGGCGATCGCGACGCCTCCCTGTCCGGCACGGCGGTGGTCATGGCCGTGGACGGGCAGCGCCCGCTGGCGGTGGAAGTGCAGGCCCTGGTGGCCCGGACCTTCCTCAGCATCCCCCGGCGTGCGGCCCTCGGCTTCGATGCCAACCGTCTGCATTTGCTGCTGGCCGTGCTGGAAAAGCGCCTCAAACTCAATTTTGGGCAGGTGGACATCTATGCCAAGGTCGGCGGCGGTATGAAGCTGCAGGAGCCCGGGCTGGACCTGGCCCTGGTGGCGGCGGTGCTGTCGTCGTATTATGACGTGCCGCTGCCGGAAAAATGTGTCCTGTGGGGCGAAGTGGACCTCAACGGTCAGGTACGGCCCGTGGCCGCCCACGACCTTCGTCTGGCCCAGGCGCGCCGTCTGGGCTTCGAGCCCGTGATCCATCCCGGCAAGGGCGGCATCGCGACCATCGCCGACCTGCAGCAGAAACTCTTTCATCGCAAACAGTGAGCATATCATGGCTCTTGAAATAGAACGCAAATATCTCGAGGTCGACTTCGACAGCTTGCGCCGTCGCCTGCGCCAGTGTGGCGCGCAGGGAGGGGACGTCCATCTGGAGCGGAACCGCATCTATGACTTGCCTGACGGCTCCTTGCGGGCCGGGCATCACCTGCTGCGCCTGCGCTCGCAGGAATGGCCGGACCATGCGCAAAACGTACTGACGCTCAAGCTGCCGCCCGTCTCCGCGCCGGATGCGGCCTTCAAGGTCCGTGAAGAGCGGGAGACCCCTGTCACCGACGCCGCGCAGATGCACGGCATCCTGGAAGGCCTGGGCTATGTGGTCCGTGCCTGCTATGAAAAAATCCGGGAGACCTGGACGCTGGAGCATACCAGTATCGACATGGATATCGTCCCCTTTGCCCGTGTGGTGGAGCTGGAGGGGCCCGAGGAAGAAATCCTACGTCTGGAAGCCCTGCTGGGACTTGACGACGTCCCCGTTAGTACTCAAAGTTATCATTATCTTCATCAGGAGTGGCGGCAGCGGAATAATCTGCCGCCCGACCTGTCGTTTGTGTTCACGCCCGAAGAACTGGCCCGCTGGCGCCGGGATCTGGGCCTGCCTACCGTGGAGGATAGCCCTCATGGCCGATGAAACCTGGAACGAGCCGGGAACGGATACTGCCACCATCGTCAAGAAGAAGGTCAAGGAACCGGACCGTTATGTGGTCCTGCTCCACAATGACGATTATACGAGCATGGATTTCGTCGTCGGCGTCCTGTGCGACATTTTCCACAAGACACCGGAAGAAGCCACGGCCATCATGCTGGCCGTCCATCAGCAGGGCATCGGCCAGTGCGGCGTCTACACGCATGAGATAGCGGAAACAAAGGTGGCGCTCGTCAGGCGGCGGGCCCGCGCGGCGGGCTTCCCCTTGCGCTGCACCATGGAAAAATATCGTTGAGGATCATATGCTCAGTGCTGCTGTTCAGGAAGTTTTGAAGGTTGCCGTCCAGGAAGTGCAACGCCGCAGGCATGAATTGCTGACGGTGGAGCACATCCTGTTCTCACTGACGACCGTGGCCCCCGGCCGTCTGCTGCTGGAAGGCAGCGGGGCCAGTGTGGCGGTGTTGCGCGAACAGCTGGAAGGCTTTTTCCGTAACGAGATGCAGGTGCTGCCGGATCAGGGCGAGCACGAAGTCCATCAGACCGCCGGTGTGCAGCGGGTGCTCGAACGGGCCCTGGGCCATATCCACGCTTCGGGACGGAGCCAGGTGGAACTGGGCGACCTGTTCGTGGCCATCCTGGATGAAGAGGACAGCTATGCCCACTACTTCCTGACGCGTCAGGGAGTGGATCGTCTGGACGCGCTGACCTTCATCTCGCACGGTATGCCGGAAGGAGGCGGATCCCGGGGCGTGTCCCCCGATGCCGCCAGGGAGAAGGAAGAAGGCGAAGCCGGGGAGAACGTTCTGGAAAAGTACGCCACCGAGCTCACCGCCCGTGCCCGTGACGGCAAGATCGACCCCCTGGTGGGCCGTCAGGAAGAACTGGACAGGGCCATCGAGGTCCTGTGCCGCCGCCGCAAGAACAATCCCCTGTTCGTGGGCGATCCCGGCGTGGGCAAGACAGCTCTGGCCGAAGGTCTGGCCCTGCGCATCGCCCAGGGGCAGGTCCCCAAAAAGTTCAAGGACGTCAAGATCTACGCCCTCGATATGGGCCTGATCCTGGCCGGTACCCGCTATCGCGGCGAATTCGAAAGCCGCCTCAAGGCCATCGTGGAAGAGCTCAAGAACATCCCGGATGCCGTGGTTTTCATCGACGAGATCCACACCATCGTGGGCGCCGGGGCCACTTCCGGCGGTTCCATGGACGCCTCCAACCTGCTCAAGCCCGTACTGGCCAGCGGGGAGCTGCGCTGCATCGGCTCCACCACCCATGAGGAGTTCCGCAACCACCTGGAAAAAGACCGGGCCCTGACGCGGCGCTTTCAGCGTATCGACGTGGGGGAACCCAATGCCGAGGATTGCTTTGCCATCCTCAGCGGCTTGCAGTCCCATTACGCGGGCCATCACCGCGTGCGCTACAGCGAGGCCGTGCTGCGCAGCATCGTGGACCTTTCCAACCGTTATGTCCGTGACCGTCTGCAGCCTGACAAGGCCATCGACGTGATGGATGAAGTGGGGGCCGCCGTGGACCTGCGCCGCAAGGATGAAAAGCGGACGGCCGCCGTCACGGTGTCCGACGTGGAACGCATCGTGGCCCGTATGGCCGGCGTGCCCGTGAGGACGGTCTCGGGGCAGGAGCGGAACCGCCTGGCCAATCTGGAAAAGAACCTCAAGCAGATCGTTTTTGGGCAGGAAGAAGCCGTGGAGCAGACCGTGCGCGCCATCCTGCGTTCGCGTGCGGGCCTGGGGCAGCGTCAGCGGCCCACGGGCGCCTTCCTTTTCTATGGCCCCACCGGGGTGGGCAAGACGGAGCTGGCCCGCGGGCTGGCCCAGACCATGGGCGTGGAGTTCCTGCGCTATGACATGAGCGAATACATGGAACCGCACACGGTCTCGCGCCTCATCGGTTCGCCGCCAGGCTATGTGGGCTTCGACCAGGGCGGCCTGCTGACCGAGGCCGTGCGCAAGGCCCCGTATTCCGTGGTCCTGCTGGACGAGATAGAAAAGGCCCATCCCGACATCTTCAACATCCTGCTGCAGGTCATGGACTACGGTACCCTGACGGACAATTCCGGCCGCAAGACGGACTTTTCCCACACGGTGCTCATCATGACCTCCAATGCCGGGACGTTCGAGATGTCCAAGGCCAGCATAGGCTTTGGCAAGGCCGCGCCCGAAGATGCGGCCCGCAAGGCCCTGGGGGCTGTGGAACGGTTGTTCACGCCCGAATTCCGCAACCGTCTCGATGCCATGATCCCGTTCCGGGCCCTCACGCCTGCCATGATGCAGCGTATCGTGGACAAGTTCCTGCGCGAGATCGGGAACAGCCTTGCGGAACAGCAGGTCACGCTGGCCTCTACGCCCCGTGCCCGTGCCTGGCTGGCGGAAAAGGGCTATGATCCCACCATGGGCGCGCGTCCGCTGCGGCGTTTGCTGCGCAGCCGGGTGGAAGACGCCCTGGCCGGTGAGCTGCTCTTCGGCCGTCTGCGCCACGGCGGGCTCGTCCGCCTGGGAGTCAAGGACAATGAACTCGTACTCCAGTTCCCTGACGCGGCCCCTGCACAGGGCGCGGAAGCGGAGGAGGGGGATGACGGCCGCAACGATGCGTAAGCAGATAGCCCTGTATGCGGCGCAGTTCCCCTCGCCGGGATGCTGCACCGCGGAAGGGATATTGTGTGCCGGTGGCGATCTGCTGCCGGCACGTCTGCTGGCAGCCTACAGCCGGGGCATCTTTCCCTGGTACGGTGAGGACATGCCCCTGCTGTGGTGGTGTCCTGATCCCCGCTGCGTGTTGCCGCCGGATGCCTTCCATCTGCCGCGCCGCAGTGCCCGGGCCTTGCGCAACCATCCGTTCGAGCTGCGCATGGATACGGCCTTTTCCCGCGTCATCCGGGCCTGCGCGGCGCCCCGTCGCGACAGTGAAGGGACATGGATACTGCCCGAGATGATAGCGGCCTATGAGCGCCTTCATGCTCTGGGCTATGCCCATTCCGTGGAAGCCTGGCGGGATGGGGAGCTGCTGGGCGGCCTGTACGGTGTGGCCCTGGGGCGGGCCTTTTTCGGGGAATCCATGTTCCACCTCTGTCCCGAAGCTTCGCGGGCGGCCCTTGCGGGCCTGGTGGCGTTCCTGCGCGAACGGGATTTCCTCCTGCTGGATTGTCAGCAGGCCACGCCCCACATGCTGGCCATGGGCGCGCGGGAGATCCCCCGCAAGGAATTCCTGGCGCTCCTGCGGCAGGCTGTGCCCGTCCCTGATCCTGAACCTGTCTCCCAGCTGCCGTGGCAGCCGTGGCGGATGTCTTTTCGCCATGATGCTGCCCTGGGCTGGCTTCCCGACGAGCAATGATGAACCAGTCTCCTTTCAAGCTCCATAGCGCCTATGTCCCCACAGGCGACCAGCCGGAGGCCATCGATTCCCTGGTGGCCAACTTGGAAGCCGGTGTTCCGGAACAGATCCTGCTGGGCGTGACCGGCTCCGGCAAGACCTTCACCATGGCCAATGTCATTGCCCGCTGCGGACGCCCGGCGCTGGTGCTGGCCCCCAACAAGACGCTGGCCGCCCAGCTCTACAACGAGTTCCGCGAATTTTTCCCGCAGAACGCTGTGGAGTATTTCGTCAGTTATTACGACTACTACCAGCCGGAAGCCTATGTGCCCGCCTCGGACACCTACATCGAGAAAGATTCGTCCATCAACGACAATATCGACAAATTGCGTCATGCCGCGACCCATGCCCTGCTGACCCGGCGCGACGTGATCATCGTGGCTTCGGTCTCCTGCATCTACGGCCTGGGCTCCCCCGAATTCTACGCCCGTATGATCATTCCCGTGGAAGTGGGGCAGCATATGTCCATGGATGCCCTCATCACCCGCCTGGTGGAAGTTCAGTACGAGCGTAACGACTATGACTTTCATCGCGGGACCTTCCGTGTGCGTGGGGACGTGCTGGAGATCATCCCCGCCTATCATCACGAGCGGGCCTTGCGCATCGAATTTTTTGGAGACGACATCGACTCCATGCGCGAAGTGGATCCGCTGACCGGGGACGTGCTGGCGGAAGTGGGCAAGACCGTCATCTATCCGGCCAGCCACTTCGTTTCCGCCCAGGACAACCTTAAGCGGACCACGGCCGACATCCGGCAGGAGCTGCTGGAACGGCTGACGGCCTTCAAGGCCAGCGGGCGCCTGGTGGAGGCGCAGCGTCTGGAGCAGCGGACCCAGCTTGATCTGGAGATGATCGAGGAGCTTGGCTACTGCAACGGCATCGAAAATTATTCCCGCCATCTGGACGGCCGCAAGGCCGGGGAACCGCCTTCCTGCCTGCTCAACTATTTCCCCGAGGATTTCATCCTGTTCGTGGACGAGTCCCACATCACCGTGCCGCAGGTGGGCGGCATGTTCAAGGGCGACCGCTCGCGCAAGCAGACCCTTGTGGACTACGGCTTCCGCCTGCCCTCGGCCCTGGACAACCGTCCCCTGCAGTTCGACGAGTTCCGCTCCCTGCTGCATCAGGTGGTCTACGTTTCGGCCACACCGGGCAAATACGAGATGGACCAGTCCCAAGGCATCATTTCTGAGCAGATCATCCGGCCCACGGGGCTGGTGGATCCGGAAGTGGAGGTGCGCCCCACCAAGGGACAGATGGAAGACCTGCTGGGAGAATGCCGGGAACGCATCCGGCGCGGGGAGCGGGTGCTGGTGACCACCCTTACCAAGCGCATGGCCGAGGACCTGACCGAGTATTGCTGCAATATGGGCGTCAATGCCCGCTATCTGCATTCGGATATCGACACCCTGGAGCGTTTGCAGATCATCAGGGCCCTGCGGCAAGGGGAGTTCGACGTGCTGGTGGGTATCAACCTGCTGCGCGAAGGTCTGGACATCCCCGAGGTCTCGCTGGTGTGCATCCTCGATGCCGACAAGGAAGGCTTTCTGCGTTCCACCGGATCGCTCATCCAGACCTTTGGCCGTGCGGCGCGCAACGTCCACGGGCATGTCATCCTGTATGCCGATACGGTCACGGCCTCCATGCGTGCTGCCATGGACGAGACCGAACGGCGCCGGGCCAAGCAGACGGCCTATAACACGGAGCACGGCATCACGCCGCGGAGTACCCGAAAAAGTCTTGAATCTCCGCTGGATGCCCTGTATGTGGATACCAGTTCTTCATCCCGGGGCAAGAGCAGGGGGCGTGCGTCCCGTCAGGACAATGCCGTGCCCCTGACTGCCGAAGATACCGCGGCGCTGGTCCAGCGTCTGGAAAAAGAGATGCGCGAGGCGGCCCGGGAACTGGAGTTCGAACGTGCCGCCGCCCTGCGGGACCGTATCCGGGCCCTGCGTGAACGCCTTATCGCCCTGCCGGAGTGATCATGAGTCCAGAACAGCTTTCCCTTTTCGGTGCCCCTGCCGCGCCCGCCCCCCAAAAGCGGGCCGAGAAAAAGGCTGCGGAAAAAATCGTCGCGCCTTCCGCCGCAGCCGCAGCCCCGGCGCCTGTGGATCCTTTGAGCCTGCCCGAACCGCCAAAGGACAGGCCCCAGGAGCGGATGGCCTGGCTGACGACCATCCTGGAGCACCACAATTATCTGTATCATACGCTGGACAAGCCGATCATTAGCGACGACCAGTACGATGCCCTGTTCCGGGAGCTGAAGGTACTGGAGGAAGACCATCCGCAATGGCGCAGTCCCCATTCGCCCACGCTGCGCGTGGGAGGCGGTTTGCTGGGCGGTTTGCCCAAACAGCGCCACCGTCAGCGCATGTACGGTCTGGACAACGTCTTTTCCGCCGAGGAGTGGCAGGAATTCGTGGCCCGCATGCAGCGCGCCTTGCCCGAAGCGCCGCTGGCCTTCTGGTGTGACCCCAAGCTGGATGGTCTTGCCCTGGAGATCATCTATGAGGATGGCGTCCTGCAACAGGCGCTGACCCGCGGCGACGGGGAAGAGGGCGAAGTGGTCACCGAGGCCGTACGCACCATCCGTACGGTCCCCCTGCGGCTGCGCGGGGCCGGTCCCTTCCCGGAACGGCTGGAAGTGCGCGGCGAGGTGGTCATCTACAAAAAGGATTTTGCCGCCATCAACGAGCGCCGGGAATCCCTGGGCCAAAAGCTCTTGGCCAATCCGCGCAATGCCGCTGCCGGTGCCCTGCGCCAGCTGGATGTCGCCAACACCCAGCAGATGCCCCTGCGCTTTTTGGCCTACAGCCTGGGCGAGGCCCGCTGGGGACAGGCGGCCCCCTGTCATTTCCAGCACGAACTGGCGACCCGGCTGCGTGACTACGGTTTTTTGACGCCGCCCGACGGCAAACTCTGCGCCGATCCGGCCGCTGTGGAAGCCTATGTGGAAAGCGTGCGTCAGGGCAGGGCGGATTTTCCCATGGAGATCGACGGTGCCGTGGCCAAGCAGGACGATCTGGAAGCGCAGGAGGCCCTGGGCTTCACGGCCCGCGCGCCGCGTTTCGCCATCGCTTTCAAATTCCCGGCCATGCAGGTGCATACCCGTCTGACCGGTATCGAGATCCAGGTGGGGCGTACCGGTGTCCTGACCCCTGTGGCTCAGCTGGAGCCGGTGGCCGTGGGCGGAGTCATGGTCACCCGCGCCACTCTGCATAATGAAGACGAGATTCTGGCCAAGGACGTACGGGTAGGGGATACGGTCATCGTGCAGCGGGCAGGTGATGTCATCCCCGAAGTGGTGGGCCCGGTGCTGGAGGAACGCCCCTCGGGGGCAAGGCCGTTCGAATTTCCGCATATCTGTCCCGTCTGCGGCGAGCCGGCCCACCGCGAACCCGGTGAAGCGGCCTGGCGTTGCGGCAATATCTCCTGTCCGGCGGTGCGCTTGCGCTCCATCTGTCACTTCGTGTCCAAGGCTGGTCTGGATGTGCAGGGCGTGGGACAGAAATGGATAGAGCAGCTGGTCAGCAGCGGGCATGTCACCAGCCCGGAACAGCTGTTCCGGCTCACCGTGCAGGATCTGCTGCCCTTCGACCGTATGGGCGACGTGCTGGCCCGCAAGATCGTAGACGCTTTTGATGATGCCCGCCACAATGCCACTCTGGCCCGCCTCATCAGTGCCCTGGGCATCCGCCATGTGGGCGAGCAGACCGCCCGCATGCTGGCGGCGCATTTTCACGATATGGATGCCCTGGCGGCTGCCGATACCCAGCGCCTGCTGGAGCTGCCGGATGTGGGGCCCGAGGTGGCCAGCTCCATCCGCAGCTTTTTTGAAAGCCCGGCCAACCAGCATATGCTGGCCGGATTGCGTGAGGCAGGTCTGTGGCCCGTGGCTGCGGCAGAGCCTGCCGAGGCAGCCGGGGAGAGCGGTCCCTTGCAGGGGAAGAACATCCTCTTCACCGGTACCCTTTCCATTGCGAGGGGCAAGGCCAAACAGCTGGCTGAGGCGGCCGGCGCCGTGGTGCTGGGCAGTGTGAGCAAAAAACTGGATATCCTTGTGGTGGGCGAAAATCCGGGCAGCAAACTGGAAAAAGCCCAAAGCCTGGGGATCACCGTCCTTGATGAAGCAGCCTTCTTGGATCTGCTCGCTGACAGGATGGACGCATAACTTTCAACAGAACAGGACAGGTGAAGCAATGAGCACGCCGATCATCGTCATGGGTGCCAATGGCCGTATGGGCCGGACCATCTGCACGCTGGTGCAGGAAGACCCCGCCTTCACGCTTGCGGGCGTGGTGGAACGCAGCGAATTTGCTGCCGGTCTGGCCGCGTTGTCGTGCCCGGTGAGCCAGAATGTGGAAGAGCTGCTGCAAGGTCTGGATGGCAAAGCTGTCGTCGTCGATTTCACCGCCCCCGAAGTCAGTCTGGCCACGGCCCGCAGCGTGGCCAAGTTCGGTGCGGCCCATGTGATCGGCACCACCGGCTTCACCAATGAACAAAAGCAGGAACTGGCGAAGCTGGCCGAAAGCTGCCGCATGTTCTGGGCGCCCAATATGAGCATCGGCGTCAATGTGCTGCTCAAGGTCCTGCCCGAACTGACCCGTGCCCTTGGGGAAAAGTACGATATCGAGATGGTGGAGCTGCACCATAACCGTAAAAAGGACTCCCCCAGCGGTACGGCCTTGCGTCTGGGCGAATGCCTGGCCGAAGCCCGGGGCTGGGATCTGGACGACGTCCGCTGCTCCGCCCGTGACGGCATCATCGGTGAACGCCCCAAGGCGCAGATCGGCATCCAGGCCATTCGCGGCGGCGATGTGGTCGGTGTGCACACGGTCTACTTCATGGGCCCCGGCGAGCGCATCGAAGTGACGCATCAGGCCCATTCGCGCGAGACCTTCGCCCAGGGGGCCCTGCGAGCCGCTGCCTGGCTGTGCGGACAGCAGCCGGGACGTCTGTACGGAATGCAAGACATTTTCTAGAAAATATCTTGAATTTTGACGGGCCCTGCGGTAGGCTTTGCACAAATAACGCAGGAAAATGGCGTCGCAGACGCCTACGGGGGCCCCATGCCACAGGTAGCAGCACGCATCAACGACGAGCAGGAACGCTGGCTCAAGGATTACTTTCGTACCAAGAGCGCCGGAGCTGAATTCATCCTGCCCTGGGCTGTGGATACGTTTTTCCGCGCCATGGCCAATATCAAGCAGATGTTCACCGCAGGCGAACTGAAGACCATCGTGGAAGCGCATAAAGATACGCGCCTGCTGCCTGACCACACGCGTTTGTCCTACTTGCTGCTGCGGGTCAGTGATGCCTGTGAGCTCAACAACCTGCATGCCCGGCATGGCGCCAGCCGCTCCAGTCTGGAAAGCAAGCTCAAAAGCCTGGATGATACCCAGGCAACGGCTCTTATGGTCTGGGCATCGGCATTCTGGGTGAGCCGGAACTGTTCTGCCGGCAGCCTGGATGAATACATCAGTGCTTACTAACGAAGACGCCCTGCGCAAGCAGGGCGTTTCTTTTACGTTTTTTCTTCATTGCCGGGCCTTCACAGGCCTTTTTTTCGGCCTTATAACTGAAAAAGACCCGCCGCATGGCGGTCATTTTTTCTCCACTGCCGTATCCGGCATCAAACCGGCCTTCATCTCATGCGCGTACTTCATACATCGGACTGGCATCTTGGCCGCTCGCTTTTCGGCCAGAAACGCTACGAGGAATTTTCGGCTTTCCTGGACTGGCTTGCCCGTACCTTGCAGGAAAAAGAAGTGGATGTCCTGGTCGTTTCCGGGGACATCTTCGATAGCGGCACGCCCAGCAACAGAGCCCAGCGCCTGTATTATGATTTTTTGCGGCAGGTCTATCTTTCCTCCTGCCGACATGTGGTCATCACTGCCGGCAACCATGATTCGCCTTCCATGCTGGGGGCTTCGCGCGAGATCCTGCAGGTGCTGGATGTCCATGTGGTGGGCAACCTGCCCGAAGATCCCACGGAAGAGATCAAAGTCCTGCGCGATGCCCAGGGCAAGGTCGCGCTCATCGTCTGTGCCGTTCCCTTCCTGCGCGATGCCGACATGCGTCTGGTGGAAGAAGGGGAGAGCAGCGGCGACAAGGAAAGCAAGATGCAGGAAGCCATCCGTCGGCATTACGCGCAGGTCCTTGAAGAGGCGGCGGCGCTGCGGGACCGCCTGGCACCTGACGTCCCCCTGCTCTGTATGGGCCATCTGTTCACTGCCGGAGGCCAGACCGTTGATGGCGATGGCGTGCGTGACCTCTATGTGGGCTCGCTGGCGCATGTCCCGGCGTCCATCTTCCCGCCGTGCATAGACTATCTGGCTCTGGGCCATCTGCATGTGCCGCAGCGGGTAGGAGGCATGGAGCATATGCGCTACAGCGGCTCGCCCCTGCCCATGGGCTTTGGTGAGGCCTCGCAGCCCAAAAGCGTTTGCCTGGTAGATTTTACCGGGCGTTCGGCCCGTGTGGAGCTGCTGCCTGTGCCGGAATTTCAAAAGCTGGAGCGCGTGAGCGGCTCCATGTGCGAGATACTCGGCCGCCTGGCAACACTGCGGGACAGCAACAGCTCCGCCTGGCTGGAAGTGGTCTATACCGGCGATGATCTTGAGGGCAGCCTGCGCCAGCAGGTAGAGACGGCTGTGGCCGGGAGCGGGCTGCGCGTCCTGAAGATCCGCAATGCACGTCTGCTGGACAGCCAGCCAAGCCTGGACGATACGGGCAGGAACCTTGAAGAGCTGAGCGAGACGGAAGTTTTTTCGCGCTGCCTTGCAGCCCGGAAGATAGAAGGCTCCCAGGCCGACTTGCTCATGCGCCTGTACGGCGAGATCCTCACCGCCATGCACGAAACCGACAGTAACGCCGAATAGGGGCCGCCATGCGTATCCAGAACATACGTTTCCAGAACCTCAATTCCCTGACCGGCATCTGGGAGATAGACCTCACCAGGCCGGATTTCGTATCCGCCGGTATCTTTGCCATCACCGGCTCCACGGGTGCCGGCAAAACGACCATCCTGGACGCCATCTGTCTGGCCCTGTACGGGCGGACGCCGCGGCTCAAGACCCTGAGCGACAGCGAGAACGAGATCATGTCCCGCCAGACCGGGGAATGCATGGCGGAGGTGGTCTTCCAGATCGCCTCCGGGCGTCGTTACCGTTGCCACTGGAGCCAGCGGCGGGCCAGGAAATCCCCGGAAGGCAGGCTCCAGGCGGCACGGCACGAGATCGCGGATGCGGACAGCGGCCAGATCATCTGTGCCCAGAAAAGGGATATGGCCAGAGTGGTCACCGAGATCACCGGCCTGGACTTCGACCGTTTCACCCGTTCCATGATGCTGGCGCAGGGCGGTTTTTCGGCCTTTCTGGATGCTTCGGCCGATAGCCGGGCGCCCATCCTTGAAAGCATCACCGGCACGGAAAAATACAGCCGTATCTCCATGCTGGTGCACGAACGGCACCGGCAGGAAAAGCTCCTGCTGGAGGACATGCGCAAGGAACTGGCCGGCAAGCCCCTGCTGCCTGCGGACGAAGAGCAGGCCCTGCGGCAGCAGCTGTCCCGGCTGGAAGAGCAGGGCCGTCAGTCCAGGAGCCAGGCGCAGCAGCTGCAGCAAGCCTTGCAGTGGTTGCAGGGGCTCGATACGGCCCGGAGCCAGCTGGCCCAGGTAGAAGTGGAAGAAGAAAAATTGTCCCTCCGGGAACAGGCATTCCGTCCGCAGGCTTTGCGGCTGGAGCAGGCCCAGCGGGCCGCCCGGCTGGAAGGCAGCTATTCTGCCTTGCTGCAGTTGCGCCACCAGCAAAGTCTGCTGACAGAGCAGCGGCAGAGCCACGCTACGGAGCTGCCCCGTTTGCAGGAAAAATTGCAGGAAGCCCGGCACAAGCAGGAGGAGTACGCCCGTCAGCTTGAACAAGCCAAAGCGGAGCAGACCCGCCAGACGCCGTTGCTGCATCAGGTCCGGGCCCTCGACATCCAGCTGGAAAGCTCGGAAAAGGAAGTGCGCCGCGTCCTGCTGGAAGTGCGCCAGCAGGAGCAGGCCCTTGCCTCCTTGAAGGCCCGTCGCGACAGTCGGCGGCAGGCTCTCGACGACCTCCTCCGGGAGCAGGCCGCCGTGGAGAACTGGCTGGGGAGCCATGCGGCAGATGCCGGACTGGTAGAGCAGCTGAGCGGCATCGAGGCCGGTATCCAGCGGGTGCATGACCTTGAGCAGAAGCAGCAGCAACGGAATATGGCCCTGCAACAGATCAGCCAGCAGCTGGAGAATGGAAAAGCCCGGCTGGCGGAACGTCTCCGGCGTCAGGAAATCGCCGCTGCCGAACTGGCGCAGCTAGAGAGCCGGCGGCAGCAATTGCTTGAAGAAAAAGAAAAACTTCTGGAGGGCCGTTCCCTGCTCCAGTGGCAGGAGGAATACAACGGTATCCAGAAAAAGATCCTGCTGTTACAAGCTGTTGAAAAATCTCTGAAGGATGTTTTCCTGTACCATACCGAGGTGCGGCGCTGGCGGCAGAAGTTGCAGCAGTGGCAGGAACAGCACCAGCAAAGCAAGGCTCTTCTAGAACAGCAGCAAGCTCTGCGGGATGCATTGGAGATCTCGCTGGCGAGCCTGGAACGTGAACGTATGCTGGCCCTGCGTATCGCCAGCCTGGAACAGCATCGTGCTTCTCTTGAGGAAGGACATGCCTGCCCGCTGTGCGGCTCTCTGGAACACCCCTACCTCCTGCAGGGCCTGCCGGCTTCCGACAACTGGCAACAGGTGGAAGATGTTCGCCGGCGCTTCACGGTGACGGATCAGCAGTGTGCCGCCTTGCGGGAACGGTTGACGGGCCTGGAGCAAAGTCTGCTCGTTGGAATGGAGGATGCCCGGTCGCTTCAGGACAAGCTCCAGGAAGCGCAGAATTATCTTGCCCAGCTGGCAGAGAAGGCCGGGTTGCCTTCCCTGCTGCGGGAATCTCCGGAAAATGCCGTCACGTTCGTGCGGGAACAGCAGAGCAGGATGGACGAATTCCTTCGGGAGCTCTATCAGCGGATCTCCACAGCAGACAAGCTCGAAAAGGCCTGCCAGATGCTGGAGAGCAATCTTCCCCGTCTGCAGGAACAAAAGACGATGCTGGATCAGACCGTCGAACGGCTCAAGCATGAGCTGGACATGGTCACTGCCGAACAGCAGCGAGTACGGCAGGAAGCCGGGCAATTGCAACAAGAGGAAGAGCAGGGGAAACAGACGCTTGATACGATGCTGGCTGCCTACGGTCTCGGCACAACCGATACCGAACTCTTGTCCATCTTGTCTGTCTTGAAGGCCCGCCGTACGGAGAGGGAACGCCGGACGGCAGAGATGACGCGCCTGACCGCTTCGCGGCAGGAGCTCGAGCTGTCGGCAGGCCAGCATGATCAGGAAGTGAAATCGCAGCAGGCTCATCTGGAATCGCAGCAACGGGAAGCCCGTGAAAGGGAAGGGCAGTGGAAAAAGCTGCACGAGCAGCGTCTGGCGCTGTTTGCTGAAAAAGATGTCCAGGAAGTCGAAGCCGATCTGGCCCAGGCCGTGTCACGGGATGAACAGCGGCTTGCCGATCAGACCGCCGCAGTCAGCAGGATGTCGGATGTCGTCACCATGACGGAATCCGCCATCAGAGAAAAAGATGCCTTGCTGGCCAGCATAGCCGAACAGAGCGTGCATGCCGGGCAGGCCTTTGCACAGGGCTTGGAGCAAGAAGCCTTCGCCGATGAGCGGAGCTTTTTGCAAGCCTGTCTGCCCGCAGAGGAACGGGAAAGCCTGGAGCGTCTGTCACAGGAACTGCACGCAGCCCGCATGGAACTGGCAGGGCGGGGCAGGGCGGCCAGGGAACATCTGGCCACCGAGACCGCGAAGGCCCTGACGACAAAGAACAGGGAAGAGCTGGGGCAGGAGCTGGCAGTACTGGAACAGCATCAGGCAGCGTTGCAGCAGGAACAGGGCTCCTGCCTGCAACGACTGGCGGACAATGAGCGTTTGCGGCAGGAGCAGCGCGTACTCGTGGAGCGCATCGAGCAGCAGGAACGTGTGTTCGAACAGTGGTCCGCGTTGCAGGAGCTGATAGGTTCCGCTGACGGGAAAAAATTCCGGAACATCGTCCAGCAGATGAATCTTGAGTTGATGGTCGCCCATGCCAACCGCCAACTGGTCAAAATGACTGACCGTTATTTGCTGGAAGTGGGCAACGGGACGCTGGAGCTCAATATTCGCGACAATTACCAGGCCGGGGAGCTGCGCAGTACCAAGAATCTTTCCGGTGGAGAAAGCTTCCTTGTCAGCCTGGCCCTAGCCCTGGGGCTCTCCCAGATGGCCAGCCGTACTACCCGGGTCGATTCACTGTTCCTTGATGAAGGTTTCGGCACGCTGGATGAGGATGCCCTGGATACGGCACTGAGTACCCTGGCCAGCCTGCAGCAGCGAGGGAAACTCATCGGTATCATCTCCCATGTGCAGGGATTGAAGGAGCGGGTCCCCACCCAGATAGAAGTCCTTCCCATCGGGGGTGGCAGAAGCCGCATCCTTGGTCCCGGGTGCCGGAGCAAAACAGATCTTGATAATTGATAATCGCTCTTGCTTATAGCAATAAAAATGACGAAACTCCAGAAAACGGCCCAAAATCGATTTTAAGCCGTTTTCTGGAGTTTATGATTATTGGGTCGAAAAAAAATTTTTAAGGGCTTAAAATCAAAATTTGAGCTATATGTTTTTGAGAATGGTTCCGAAAAATTTGATCCCTGCAGCGCGTGCGATATGGATACCGGACATATACGGTCGGCCTGCTCTTTTGAATCCCTTTTTCTTAAAGTTCTACATTAACTTTTTGCAAGAATTGTTTTCTCTGCCGTCCTGTCAGAGAGCATCGTCCAAAAATTGTCCACCTGTCCAAAAATTAGCCATATCCTGTGCCGGAATTGCTGCCAGCATCTTTGTTGTTTTCTGGCGGTGAATGCGCTATATAAGGGGACTTCACAGGAAATTATTTGTTTAAGGAGCAAATATACCATGACTGACGAAAAGAATCTGTCCACCTTCGAAGAAGGCAGCGAAGACTTCGCCGCCATGTTCGCGGCCCAGGAAGCCGGCACTGTGCGCCTGCAGCCTGGTCAGAAAGTGACGGGCACCATCATCACCATCACCGGTGACTCTGTCTTTGTGGATGTGGGCATCAAGCTGGATGGTATCATGGACCGCAAGGACATTCTCGATGCCGAAGGCAACGAAAGCGTTGCCCCCGGTGACAGCATCGAAGTCTATGTTGTGGGTACCTCCGCTGGTGAGATCCGTCTGTCCCGCTCCATGAGTGGCGCCGGTATGGCCGCCCTGGAAGACGCCCGCGACGCCGGTGTGCCCGTGGATGGCCGCGTGACCGGTACCTGCAAGGGCGGTTACACTGTCAGCGTGATGGGCAAGAATGCCTTCTGTCCCGGCAGCCAGATGGACAGCGTGAGCGTGGCTGACGCCGAAGCTCTGGTGGGCCGCACCATGCAGTTCCTCATCATCCGTGTGGAAAACCGCGGCCGCAACATCGTGGTTTCCCGCCGCGCCCTGCTGGATCGCGAACGTCAGGAAAACCTGGAAAAGGTCCTGGCTTCCCTTAATGTGGGCGATACCGTGGAAGGCCGCATCACCCGTCTGGCCTCCTTTGGTGCCTTCATGGAACTGGCCCCCGGTGTGGAAGGCATGATCCATCTTTCCGAACTCTCCTGGTCCCGCGTGAACAGCGCTGACGAAGCTGTGGCCGTGGGCGACATGGTGCGCGCCAAGCTGCTGTCCGTCAGCAAGGACGACAAGGGCCGCACCCGCATCTCCCTGTCCCGCAAGAAGGCTGAAGGCGATCCCTGGCTGCAGGCCGCTGACCGTCTGGCCGCCGGTACCGTGGTGGAAGGCAAGGTCGTGCGCATCGCTCCCTTCGGTGCCTTCGTGGAACTGCTGCCCGGCGTGGAAGGCCTGGTGCACCTTTCCGAAATGTCCTGGACCAAGCGCGTGAACAAGGCCGAGGACGTGGTGAACGTGGGCGACGTGATCTCCGTCAAGATCAAGGAGATCAATGTGGAAAGCCGCCGTATCTCCCTGAGCCTGCGTGACGCCGAAGGCGATCCCTGGCAGGATGCCGACCAGCGTTTCGCTGCCGGTACCGTGGTGACCGGTACGGTGGAAAGCCGCAGCCAGTTCGGCCTGTTCGTGAGCCTGGCTCCCGGCATCACCGGTCTGCTGCCCGCCGGCGTCATCAAGAACGCCAAGAACAGCGGTGAATTCTCCAAGCTGGACAAGGGCGACAGCGTGACCCTGGTCGTGCAGTCCGTGGATACCACTGCCCGCCGCATCAGCCTGGCCCCCGAAGGCATGGAAGAAGCTTCCGCCGCCGAAGACAAATCCTGGAAACAGCACACCAGTTCCGCTCCCAAGGATGCCGGTATGAGCATCATGGCACAGGCTTTGCAGAAGGCTCTGCAAAACAAACGCTAAGGAGTGTGCCCTGTATGAGGATTAAACACTTTCTCCCTGCCGTGCTGACTCTTGTCCTGTTCACGGCAGCGCAATTCGCCCAGGCGGCCAGCCTTCCTGAGTTCAGTGAACTGGCTGCCAAATGCGGCCCGGCTGTCGTCAACATCAGTGCGGAGCGGACCTCCCCGGCTGCGGCCGGTCCTGAGGAATTCTTCGGCGAGATGTTCCGTGGCATGCCGCCGGGAGCGGACCGCTTCTTCGAATTCTTCGGCGGTCCCAATGCGCGCGGAAAGCGTCCTCCGCAAAAACAGATGTCGCGTGGTTCCGGTTTCATCATCTCGCCTGACGGCTACATCGTGACCAACTATCACGTGGTGGCCGATGGCGACAGCATCCAGGTGACGCTGGACGAAAGCAACGGCAAGACTGCCCCTCTGACGGCCACGGTCGTGGGGACGGACGAAGATACTGACCTGGCTCTGCTCAAGGTCGAGGCCAAAAAGGATCTGCCTTTCCTCAAGTTCGGTGATTCCGACGCCCTGCTGGTAGGGGAATGGCTGCTGGCCATCGGCAATCCTTTTGCTCTGGACCACACGGTCACGGCCGGCATCCTTTCGGCCAAGAACCGTAATATCCATGCCGGTCCGTTTGACAACTTCCTGCAGACGGATGCCTCCATCAACCCCGGCAACAGCGGTGGTCCGCTGCTGAACATGAAGGGTGAGGTCATCGGCATCAACACGGCCATCATCGCCAGCGGGCAGGGGATCGGCTTTGCCATCCCCAGCAACATGGCGGCTGGCATCGTGGAGCAGATCAAGAGCGGCAAAAAGGTCAGCCGCGGCTGGATCGGTGTGACCATCCAGGATGTGGATGAAAATACGGCCAAGGCCCTTGGCATGGAACATCCTTCCGGTGCCTTGGTGGCCAGTGTCCTGGACGATGAACCGGCGGCCAAGGCCGGCATCGAAGCCGGTGACGTCATCACCAAGGTCAACGGCAAGAGCGTGGAAGACGCCTCGGCCCTGCTGCGAGCCATTGCGGCCCACAAGCCCGGCACTTCGGTGACCCTGGACGTGTGGCGCAACGGTAAGGCCGTGACCATGGATGTGACGCTGGGCGATCGCCAGACCGGCGTCAACAGCGGCAAGCCTTCCGAAGCCGGCCAGAAGCAGCAGAATCAGGGCCAGCTCGGCCTGACGGTGCGTCCCATCAAGGATGAGGAGCGCCGCGAACTGAAGCTGGAAGGCAAGGGTGGCCTGCTGGTCCTGGATGTGGATCCCAGCAAGCCTGCTGCCGAAGCCGGTGTCCGCCCCGGTGATGTCATCGTCAAGGCCAACCGCCAGGCGGTGTCTTCGCCCGAAGACCTGTCAAAGATCGTGGCAGGCGAGGGCAGCAAGCGAGGCGCCGTCATGCTGCAGATCAACCGTCGTGGTGAGAACATCTTCCGCGCGGTTCCTGTCAGCAGCGGAAAATAATCCGGATATGCAATCGAGAGAGGGGGGCTTGAAGCCCCCCTCTTTTTTTTCCCGGGGCTTGCGGGTCGACAGGGTAAACGATAGAAAGGGGCAGGAGGATACATCATGGCAGTACATCCCCATGCCGGCAAACTGCCGGCGCCCGAGACTCTGGAGAATATCCCCGCGCTCGTCAGTGCCTACTATACGGAATCGCCTGACCCGCATCAGGCCGCACAACGTGTGTCTTTTGGAACGTCCGGGCATCGTGGTTCTTCGTTGAAGCAGACCTTCAACGAACGCCACATCCACGCCATCACCCAGGCCGTCTGTGATTACCGCAAACAACACGGTATCACCGGCCCGCTGTTCATGGGCGGAGATACACATGCCCTGTCGGAACCGGCCTTTCGCAGTGCGCTTGAAGTCCTGACGGCCAATGATGTGCAGGTCCGCATCTCCCACGACGGTTCCGCCACAGCGACCCCTGCGGTCTCCCATGCCATCCTGTGCTGGAACAGCGAGCACGGCGGTCAGGCTCTGGCTGACGGCATCATCATCACGCCGTCTCACAACCCTCCGGCTGACGGTGGTTTCAAATACAATCCGCCGCATGGCGGCCCGGCCGAAACAGCGGTGACCGCCTGGATCGAAAAGCAGGCCAATATCTATCTTGATCACCTCAATTGTGACGTCCATCGCCTGCCGTACAGCAGTGCCCGACGGTCTTCGCTGGTGCAGGGCTATGATTTTACCGCCCGCTATGTGGAAGACCTGCCGCGCATCCTGGATATGGACAGCATCGCGGCTTCCGGTATTTCCCTGGGGGTCGATCCTCTGGGGGGAGCCAGCCTTTCCCTGTGGGAGCCCATAGCCGAGCGCTACAAACTGCGCCTGACCGTGGTCAACAAAGTCATCGACCCCACATTCCGTTTTGTTCCCTGTGACAAGGACGGCAAGATCAGGATGGACTGCTCTTCGCCGTATGTCATGAGTGGCCTGCTCGATATGCGCGACCGCTTCGACCTGGCCTTTGCCTGTGATCCGGACTCGGATCGTCACGGCATCGTGGCCAAGAGCGGTTTGATGAATCCCAACCATTATCTGGCCACCGTTGCCTGGCATCTGTTCCGCAGCCGCTTCCAGTGGCAGGCCGATGCCGGAATCGGCAAGACTCTGGTGACCAGCGCCATGCTGGACAGGGTAGGCCAGGAGCTGGGACGCAAGGTCATCGAAGTCCCGGTCGGTTTCAA
Organism: Desulfovibrio piger; assembly: GCF_012843875.1. Classification (GTDB taxonomy): domain Bacteria; phylum Desulfobacterota; class Desulfovibrionia; order Desulfovibrionales; family Desulfovibrionaceae; genus Desulfovibrio. The sequence continues at coordinate 37,575 of NZ_JABAFY010000024.1, forward strand.
GTGGTTCGTGCCCTATCTGACAGACGGCAGCTGCGGCATGGGCTGTGAGGAAAGTGCCGGCGCTTCCTTCCTCTGCTTTGACGGCAGCCCCTGGAGCACCGACAAGGATGGCCCCTTGCTCTGCCTGCTGGCAGCGGAAATGGCCGCACGCGAAGAGCGCGGGCCGGACGAGATCTATCGCAGCCTGACGGAACAGTTCGGCGCTCCGCTGTACCAGCGCCAGGATGCTCCGGCCGACGATCACGTGCGGGCCTGCCTCAAATCATTGAAGGCAGAGGATGTCCAGATGCGGACAGTAGCGGGATCCCCGGTCACTGAGATCCTGACGACAGCCCCGGGGAACGGAGCTGCCATTGGCGGGGTCAAGGTCTGCAGCCGGAACGGCTGGTTCGCCATCCGGCCTTCCGGGACGGAGGCTATCTGCAAGGTCTATGCGGAAAGCTTCCTTGGAGAGCAGCATTTGCATGCCCTGCATGAAGAAGCCCAGGCCTTGCTGCAGCGCTTGCTGGCCTGAGCAAATAAGCAAATTTGAACCATAAAAAAAGGACGCCGTCAGGCGTCCTTTTTCATACTTCATCCCATGTGCGTGGGCTATTGGGTATCTGGGACAGAACGTCCCGGTGCTCACTCACTAAGCCAAATCTCCTCATGAGCGCCGGATCTCCGCAGCCTGGAGCAGGGCAGCGGTCTCTGCGGCTGACAAAAAACGGCACTCGCCCACAGGAAGATCGCCAAGGCCAAGGGGGCCGAGACGGATGCGCTTCAGGCGCAGGATGGTCAAGCCAAGATCCCGGCACATGCGGCGGATCTGGCGGTTGACCCCCTGATGCAGCACCATCCGCAACCGCGTATGCCCATTGGCCTGCAAGCGGCTTTCCACTTCGACTGGGCGCAAATGCTCTCCCTCAGCCAATGTCATGCCACGGCGCATGGTTGCCAGCGCGGCAGCCGGGACAGTTCCCCGCACAAGGACATCGTAGGTCTTTGGCTGATGATGCCGGGGATGCATCAGGCGCTGTGCCAGCTCGCCATCATTGGTCAGCAGCAATAGCCCCTCAGAAAAATAGTCAAGCCTTCCAACAGGATAGACTCTATTTCGCCGCATCTCCGCTGTCAGACAATCCAAAACTGTAGGACGCCCCTGCGGATCGTGTGCCGTACACATGACCTGGATGGGCTTGTGCAGCATGATATAGGAAAAAGAGGCGGGCAGAGCCGCAAGTTGCTGGCCTTCGACCTGGATGAGGTCATCAGGAAGGATGCGCCTGCCGGGAGAACGTTCCACCACCCCGTTGACCTGGATAGCTCCGGCAAAAATAAGCTCATCGGCCTTGCGGCGAGAGCAATAGCCGGAAGCTGCGATGAGCTTGTTGAGCCGGGTCCCGTCCTGCAGATCTTCCTCTAGCCCAGATGGAGAAGAGCTGTTGTTCCGTGGAGCAGGGGAGGAATGACCATTTTGGGGCGATCTGGGGGCAAACGGATTGGAACGACGCTGGGGGCGTCCATCGCGGCTGCGGAAAAAAGAGGATTTGGCGTGCATGCCTTAGAGGTGTGGCAAAAAAGCAGCCATGTCAAGCATACGGGGGAATGCCATAGACGGCAGAGTCAGACGCCAGAAAGATTCAGGTATATGCTGACTGGCCCAAGACTATTCTTAAAGTGCAGCTTGAGCAAAAATATATGGCAAAAAATTTTCTGTCTGATCTTGGAGAGAGGAGTGCCTTCTTCGTCGTCTCATAGATAAAAGTTTACATAATTATCATTATGGGACATTTATAATAGTTAATACTTACACATGGTTATCATGCATTTTATGAATAAGGGGTTTTCATACCGAAAGCCTTTTTCCTCACCATGGGCTCTGCTGCTTTAAAGGTCGCAGCAGAGATTCCCATATGGGAAATGGAAAAATGGACGCTGAGATTTGAAGCTGTCTCATGTCCCACACCTAGTTTTCATGTCCCATATGTGATCGGTTCCCCAAAATCGTGAATGCCCTGCATGATGCTTGTAAACCGCCTCTTTGGCACCTGATAATCAGTACTAATAAGAGGATGTCCGGCATGTTTTTTGATTTTAAAAGGTGTGGTAATCTCGTCCCATGAAACAAACAGATTTTCGT
>NZ_JABAFY010000025.1 GCF_012843875.1 Desulfovibrio piger
CATCACGAAAATCTGTTTGTTTCATGGGACGAGATTACCACACCTTTTAAAATCAAAAAACATGCCGGACATCCTCTGAATGGAAAACAGCGGGAAAGGTCGCCCTTCCCCGCCGGGACATGACAGAGATTACTTCTTGTACAGCTTGGAGACCACGTCGCGGCAGAAGATCTCCTGCGCGGCGATGAGTTCGGCCAGCTGCTTGTTGTCCTTGAAATCAAGGCTCATGCCGGCCTTCTGGTGAGCCTCGATGCAGGCGGGATCCTGCATGGTCTTGCGGAAGGCTTCCACATAGAAGTCCACGATCTCCTGCGGGGTACCCTTGGGCAGCACCAGCGCACGGGCGGAACCGTACCATTCCTTGTAGTAGCCCAGCTCGCCCAGGGTGGGCACGTCGGGATATTCGGGCAGACGGGCGGTGTTGAACACGCCCAGGATGCGCAGTTCGGGCTTGTCACCGCTGCACAGGGCGGCCACGTCGGCCACCTTGGCGCAGGAGAAGTGCACTTCGCCCTGGCGCAGGGCCAGCAGCTGGTCGGCGGTACCGCCGTAGGGGATGGCCTTGTAATCGAAGCCGGCGGAAGTGCCAGCAGCTGGGCGGCGGTATGGTTGGAAGCTTCCACACCGTTGGTGGAGCAGCGCAGGTTGCCCTTGGCCTTACAGGCATCCACCAGTTCCTTGAGGCTCTTCCAGGGGCTGTTGGCACGCACGACCACCACGCCGGTCTCGCTCAGCTGGTTGCAGACGGGCACCACGTCGCTGACGGCGAAGGTGGAGCCGGGCTGCACGGCCAGGGTGGTGAAGGTGGGCAGGTTGATGAAGCCGATGGTGCGGCCGTCGGGCTTGGAGTTGACCAGCTCGGTCCAGCCGATCTTGCCGTCGCCGCCGGGCAGGTTGTTGATGATCAGGGTCTTGCCCACATACTTTTCGGCCTGAGAAGCCAGCAGGCGCGCACCGGTATCCGTGCCGGAACCGGCCTTGTAAGCCACGATGACGGTCACATCGCCGTCAGGGGTCCACGCAGAAGCTGCCAGCGGCATGGCCAGCAGAGCCATGACCAGGAAAGCAAGGATCTTTTTCATGTTTCCTCCTCAAAAGATCTGTCGAACTGTGGCGCTTTGGTGACATTTTGGTGACAAGCGTCCGTTTTCCCTTACCGCCTTGCCCTGATGCGTCAAGGAATGCCTCTTTTTTGCGGGATTTGCCCGGATATGGCTCAAAATCCTCCCGGGATGCTCAGGGATGGAGGGCCCTTTTGCAGGGAGTCCCCTGTCTTCCGGCTAGGGCCCATAAGCCTTGCCTGTGCGGGCTGCCCATCCCTGTTTCCGGTTCGATCCGGGGCAGAACAGCCGCATGCGGATGTCCTTACCGGCAACTGCCTGTGCCCCGGATGCCGGGAGGTGCAAAAAATGAAGAACTCCCGCAGAGCGGAGGATGCTGCATTTCGCACCGCAGTATTCACAGATACAGCCATAACAAAAAAGCGGTCCGGGACAGACCCGAACCGCTTGTGAGTTTCTGGTAGCAAGGGAGGGATTTGAACCCCCGACACTGCGGGTATGAACCGCATGCTCTGACCAACTGAGCTACCTTGCCATAAGGCTTTGTGAATTTTCCACAACGCAGAGATGCATCTACAGAACTTGCTCTCCTTTGGCAAGCTTTTTCTGTATTTTCTCCCGGCAAGGAGAAAAACTCCCGCAAAGGGCCCGGCCTGAAGGATCTAGGCCGTGGCTGTTTCTCCTGGCGAAATGGCTCTGGAGACTTCCCATCCCGGGACCGCAGCAATCCCCCAAACGATGGCCGTATGCGGAAGTCATCCAGCAGGCGATCCCGGCCGGGACATCCCCTCACCCGTCGCCCCGCCCTTCCATGAAGGACCGGCAGGACGCTCCGGGCGCTGTCCCGCATCTCGGGACACGCGGCAAAAAAGTCCATAACAAAAGAAGCCCGGAAAATTTCCGGGCTTCCTGTCATATTCTGGTAGCAAGGGAGGGATTTGAACCCCCGACACTGCGGGTATGAACCGCATGCTCTGACCAACTGAGCTACCTTGCCGTGATGGCGTTTCGTGTCCCACTCAACGCAGGGATGTATCTACAGAAGTTGCTCCCCTTTGGCAAGCATTTTTTGGGGATTTTCCCAATTTTTTTTTAATGCACCATGAAATACCAGATAAAGGGAGCCAGCAGCAGGCGGTACACGGCAAAGGGCACCAGGGTCATATGACCCACCAGCCTCACGAAGGCCTTGACCGCGATCAGGGCGGAAATAAAGGAGCCGATCATGCCCACGGCAAAGAAGGGGATGTCCGCCGCGGTGAACAGATGCAGGCTCTTGAGCAGGTCAAAGCCCGTGGCCGCCACCATGATGGGCACGGCGGCGATGAACGAATATTCGGCCGCCAGCGGACGGCGGGCCCCCAGGATCATGCCGCCCATGATGGTGGCCGCCGAACGGGAAAAGCCGGGGAACAGGGCCAGGCACTGGAAGCAGCCGATGCCGAAGGCCAGGCCGGGCGTCATGTCGTCCAGGGTCTCATAGCGGGGATGGAACTGGCGGCGCTCCACAAAGATCATCAGCAGGGCGCCGATGACGAAGGGGATCAGCACCATGCTCGGCGTGAACAGGCTCTTGATCTGGGAGTGCAGCAGCAGGCCCAGCACACAGGCGGGCACGCAGGTGAGGAAGAGCATCCAGATGCCGCGCAGACCGGCAAAGGGCACGCCCTGTTGCGGCCGCAGCAGGCCCCAGAAACGTCCCCAGTAGAGGACGACCACCGCCATGATGGCGCCCAGCTGGATGACCACCTGGAAGGTGGCAGCTTTTTCACCGCTGAAATTGAGCAGATCGCCCACCAGCACCAGATGGCCCGAGGACGAGACCGGCAGGTATTCCGTCAGCCCTTCCACGATGCTGAGGATGAACGCAACCCACAAATTATCCATATATGCCGTCCTTTGGATCCGAAGACCCGTTGTTTCCCGAAACGGACTCGGCTAGAGTGATCCACAAAAAGGAGAACTCCATGGCCACCATCATGCCCGCTTCGGAACTGGTACGGCGAGCCGCCGCCTGGCTGGCGGAACAGCGCGCCCTGTATCCCGAAAAATCCCTGGCCGCCCTTCTGGACGAAGCCGGGATGCGCTTCAACCTCAACCCGCTGGACGCGGCGGCACTGGGCCGCCTGTTCGATCCCGCGACGCAGGAAAAAAACGACTAGCCTTCCCGGACAGCGGCCGGAGCCCGCACAGGGGGCATCGCGCCCTCTCCGGGACCCCGGTCCCGCAGGGTGCCGCGCTTCCCGGATGGCAGCAGCCCATCCCCGGCTGGCCCCGGTCGCAGCGCCCGCGGCCAGCCTATAGACGGAAATGCCGGGCATTGCAATCCCCGTCGTGCGCATCATGCCGCGAGGTATGAAAAAAGGGAAGGCGGCCTGATGGTCGTACTCCCCTTGTTCCAGTCTCCCCCATCCCTTGCGGACGGGGGAGTTTTTTGTCTCTGCCCGGAGGCTCCCACTGCTCTCCCCCGCTCCCTCTGAAGGGCGCCGAAAAAGGAAGAGGCATGGGGAAGGGAGGCCTCCTTGCCGCCGGCAAAAAGCCCTCCCCGCCCTTGTCGAGAATCGTTTATCCTAGGCGATCTGGCTGCCGTTGGGCACAGGCGCGGCAGGCGTCAGGACGGAGAGCTTGCCGTCCTTTTCCGCGGTCAGCACCATGCCGTTGGACATGAGGCCACGGATCTTGCGCGGCGCCAGGTTGAGCACGGCGATGACCTGCTTGCCCACCAGCTCCTCGGGCTTGTAGTAGTCGGCCAGGCCGGACAGGATCTGGCGCGGCTGGCCTTCGTCAAAGTCGATCTCCAGACGCAGGATGCGGTCGGCATTGGGATGCTTTTCCGCCACGACCACGGTCCCGGCGCGCATCTCCACGGCCTTGAACTGGTCGAAGCTGATCTCGCCGCTCTGGCCTTCGGCGGCAGGAGCGGCCTTGGGGGCTTCCTGCTTCTTTTCCTTCTTGGCCTTGGGGGCCTTTTCGGCCGGAGCTTCCTGCTGCAGGGCCTTGACGTCGATGCGCGGGAAAAGGTTGGAGCTGGCCGCCACTTCAGTGCCGGGCTGCAGACCGTCAAAGTTGCCGGCCTCGGCTTCCAGCGAGGTGGTCACAGGGCCCTCGCCGGGCTGCTGGCCCAGCTGCTCCAGCAGGGTGCGGGAGGCATCGGGCATGACGGCCCACAGGCACAGGGCCACCTTGCGCATGGCCGACAGCAGCACGTACATGACCGTGCCCAGACGCGTGGTGTCGCCCTGCTTGAACAGGGTCCACGGCGCCTGCGAATCCACGTATTTATTGAGCGCGCGCACCAGATCCCACAGGGAATCCAGGCCCTGGGCGAACTGGGTGTTGCCGAACAGCTGGATGTAATTGGTCATGGCCGTGGCGCACAGCTCGACGATGGCCTTGTCGTCTTCGCTGAATTCGCCGGGCTGGGGCACCTTGCTCTCAAAATACTTGGCCGTCATGGACAGCACGCGGCTGAACAGGTTGCCCAGGTCGTTGGCCAGGTCGGCGTTGATGCGGGTCACCATGCCTTCTTCACTGAAGGAGGCATCGGAACCGAAATGCATCTCGCGCAGCAGGAAATAACGGAAGGCGTCCAGACCGTACTTCTGGCGCATCTCCAGCGGTTCCACCACGTTGCCCAGGGATTTGGACATTTTGGTATCGCGCACCAGCCAGTAGCCGTGCACGTTCAGGTGCTGGTACACGGGCAGGCCCGCGGCCTTGAGCATGGTGGGCCAGAACACGGCATGGGGTTTGAGGATGTCCTTGGCCACCAGATGTTCGCCGGGCCAGAAGGTCTTGTACTTTTCACCGTCGGGCCAGCCCAGGGCGCTGATGTAGTTCAGCAGGGCGTCGAACCACACATAGCAGACGTAATCCTTGTCGAAGGGCAGTTCGATGCCCCAGGTCAGGCGGGACTTGGGACGGGAGATGCACAGGTCTTCCAGCGCGCCCGATTCCAGCATGGACAGCACTTCGTTGCGGTAGCGCTCGGGGCGGATGAAGTCGGGATGGCTCTCGATGTATTCCCGCAGCCAGGGCAGGTACTTGGACATGCGGAAGAAGTAGTTCTTCTCGCTGATGAATTCAGGCTTGGTCAGATGCTGGGGGCACAGGCCGTTCTCCAGCTCCTTTTCCGTATAGAAGCGTTCGCAGCCGTAGCAGTAGTGGCCGCCAAACTCGCCGAAATAGATGTCGCCGGCATCATAGACCTGCTGCAGGAAGCGCTGCACGCGGGCCTTGTGGTCTTCGTCGGTGGTACGCACGAAGGCGTCGTTCTCGATGCCCAGATGCGGCCACAGCTGCTGGAACAGGCCGCTGATGCCGTCCACGAATTCCTTGGGGGAGACGCCCTGCTTTTCGGCGGCCTTGACGATCTTGTCACCGTGTTCGTCCGTACCGGTCAGGAACATGGTGTTGTCGCCCAGGGTCTTGTGGAAGCGCGACAGGGAGTCGGCCACGATGGTGGTATAGGCATGTCCCAGATGGGGCTTGGCATTCACATAGTAAATGGGGGTGGTGATATAAAAGTTCTTCACGTCTGACTCCGTTTATTCGGCGGCGCCGTCCTGCCGTTGCTGCGACTTGCGGCGACGGCGGCGGCGACTTTTGCTGTTCTCTGCGGGGGCGGCCTCGGCCTGCGGCTGGGCCTGCTGCGGCTGGACTTCCGGCCCGGCGGTCAGGGGCGCGTCGGGCGGCAGCACATCGGCGAACAGGTTGGGATCGTCCACGTTCTCCGGTGTGACGGAGACCACCAGCAGGCCATCCCCCTGTGCCGCCTTCTGGGGCTGCTGCGCCTGTTTGGGCTGGGCATTGTTGGGATGGGGCTCGGGACGATGCGGATCCAGGGCCTGCCATTCTTCCAGCGTCAGTTCCTGTTCTTCGTTGTTCTCGTTGAGCACGGACAGCGAATTGCGGAACATGTTGGCCCGCAGCACCTTCATGGTGCCCTGCGTGGTCTGGTATTTCTTGCCCAGACGCGGGCAATTGTGGTGGAAGCGGTCGTAGTTCTCCTGCTCGTAGGAAAGGCAGCAGAGCAGGCGGCCGCAGATGCCCGAGATCTTGGCAGGGTTGAGGAACAGGTTCTGCTCCTTGGCCATGCGGATGGTCACGGGAGCGAACTTGCGCAGGTACCGGCGGCAGCAGCAGACCATGCCGCAGTTGCCCACGGCCCCCACCATCTGGGTCTCGTGGCGCACCCCTATCTGGCGCAGTTCGATGCGGGCGCGGTATTCGCGCACCAGATCCTTGACCAGCTCGCGAAAGTCGATGCGGGCCGGCGCCGTGAAATAGAAAATGAGCTTGCTGCGGTCAAAAAAGACCTCAACGTCCACGAGCTTCATGTCCAGGCGGCGGTCACGGATGCACTGGCGGCAGAACTCCGTGGCCTCGCGGGCCAGTTTCTCGTTGGTACGGCCCTCGGCCAGGTCTTCTTCCGTGGCCCGGCGCTCAATGGGCGTCAGGCTCTCCGGCTCCACACCGGCCACATAATCATAGGGACCGGAGACCACCTGCGCCAGGGCCTGCCCCTGATCGGCCGCGATCAGCACATGATCGCCCACGGCCAGATCGGCAGGGCCCGTATGGTACAGGGTCTGTCCCAAAGCGCGAAAGCGCAAACCGTATATTGGCATAGTTCCCAATCTTTGTTGCGGGGATTATCTGAATCCCTTTACATCGGGCATATCCGGGCCGCTGTCAACAGGCAGCCCCCGCGCCCGCCACAGGCCAGCAAAAGTCTTTCCCTTCCTGCTCCGTCCATCAAGCCCCTGCCCTGCCGCTGTCCGGCAGTATCCATAATATAAGGAAGAGCCTCAACGTAACGGCATCACTCGCCCTCTTTTCCCCGTCATGCTTCCTTCCCTGGATAGCGGGGCTTTCCCTTGCTATGCAGTTCTGCCTGTTTTAGAATCACGGCAAGGAGAATACCATCATGATCTCACGAGACGAAGCGCTGGCCCTGCTGGCGGAGAACCATGTCCAGGCGGGCCTGCTGCAACACTCCATTGCTTCCGAGGCCGTCATGCGGGCCCTGGCCCGTGAATTTGGTGAAGATGAAGAACTGTGGGGCCTGACCGGCCTGCTGCACGATGTGGACTATCCCGCCACGGAAGCCACACCGGAAAAGCACGGACTGGAAGGCGCCCGCCTGCTGGAAGGCAAATTGCCCGAAGAGGCCCTGACCGCCATCCGCGCCCACAACGGCGAGATGACCGGCTGTGCGCCCCAGACCCGTTTCGACTTCGCCCTGCGCTGCGGCGAGACCATCACCGGCCTTATCAGCGCCGCCGCCCTGATGCGTCCCACGGGCTATGAAGGCATGGAAGTCAAGAGCATCAAGAAAAAGATGAAGGACAAGGCCTTTGCCGCCAGCGTCTGCCGCGACAACATCCGCCAGTGCGAACAGGCGGGCCTGCCGCTGGATGCCTTCCTGGCCCTTTCCATCGCCGCCATGCGCGACTGCTTTTCGCAGCCTGCCTGAACCGAGCATCCCACCACGAGGTGAAGCATGACCAAAACCGGCGCCATCGATACCAGCATCCGTACTCTCGGCACCCCCAAACTCACGTCCAGGCTGCCCTACCGTACCTGGGTGGATGACGTGCGCCTGCCCATACAGGTGGACAGGGAACTCTGCGACGAGTTCACCGAACCCGTACGCCTGGATTTCGAGGCTGCCGGCCCCCGGAAAAAACTTTACTTCGATCCCAGCCGGGCAAAATGCGCCATCGTGACCTGCGGTGGCCTTTGCCCGGGGCTCAATGACGTCATCCGCGCCATCGTCATGGAGGCGCACCACGCCTACCATGTGCCCTCCATCATGGGCATCCGCTACGGGCTGGAAGGCTTCATCCCGGCCTGCGGGCATCAGCCCATGGAACTGACGCCCGAACGCGTGGCCGACATCCACCGCTTCGGCGGCACCATCCTGGGCTCGTCGCGCGGTCCCCAGTCCGCGGAAGAGATCGTGGACAGCCTGGAACGCTCCAACGTCAGCATCCTGTTCGTCATCGGCGGTGACGGCAGCATGAAGGCCGCCCTGAGCATCAGCCGCGAGGTACAGGCGCGCAACCTCAAGATCGCCGTCATCGGCATCCCCAAGACCATCGACAACGACATCAACTTCATCCCCCAGTCCTTCGGCTTCGAGACCGCCGTCTACAAGGCCACCGAGGCCATCGAATGCGCCCACACCGAGGCCCGGGGCATGCCCAACGGCATCGGCCTGGTCAAGCTCATGGGCCGGGAATCGGGCTTCATCGCCGCCCAGGCCACGCTGGCCATGAAGGAAGTGAACTTTGTTCTGGTGCCGGAAGCGCCCTTCACCCTCGAAGGGGAAGGCGGCCTGCTGCCCGCGCTGGAAGAACGCCTGAAAAGCCGCCATCACGCCGTCATCGTGGCGGCCGAAGGCGCCGGCCAGCATCTGCTGGACCGTTCCGGCGCCACCGACGCCTCGGGCAACCTGCTGCTGGGCGACGTGGCCGACCTGTTGCGCTCCGAGATCAAGCGTTATATGGACGCCCGCGGCATCCCCCACGCGCTCAAGTACATCGACCCCAGCTATATCATCCGCTCCGTGCCGGCCACGGCCAACGACAAGGTCTACTGCGGCTTCCTGGGCCAGTACGCCGTCCATGCGGCCATGGCCGGGCGCACCGACATGGTGGTGGGCAAGATCCAGGACCGCTACGTGCATCTGCCGCTGGAGCTGGTGACGCGCCGCCGCCGCAAGCTCAACATCTATTCCGATCTCTGGCGCGCCGCCCTGGAATCCACGGGGCAGGGCATGCTGGCCGGTATGCTGCCGCAGCAGGAGACGCATGGCTAGTCTGTATCAAGTCAAGGCATCTGCCGGGTCAGGCAAGACCTATGACCTGACCCGGCGTTTTTTGTGTCTGCTGGCGGCCTGCGGGGCCCCGGCACCGGCCGCTGCCGCCTCCTGCGGGCTGGGCACCGGCCCCTCGGGCTGGGATGAGATCCTGGCCATCACCTTCACCAATGCCGCCGCCGGCGAGATGCGCGACCGCGTCATCGGCCGCCTTAAGGCCATCGCCCTGGGCACGCCGGAAAAAGGCATCCCCCTGACGCCCGACATGGCCGCCCGCTGGCTGGACGTCATCCTGCGAGATCTGGCCAGCCTCAACATCCGCACCATCGACAGCCTGCTCCACGCTATCGTGCGTTCGGCCGCCCTGCAGCTGGATCTGCCCCCGGATTTCCAGCCCGCCTTCGTGAGCATGGATGCCGTGACGCCCTATCTCGATACCCTGCTCAACCAGGCCTCCCAGGGCAACGAGAAGATGGAAAAACTGCTGCGCGACCTTTACTGGGCCATCGTCCATGTGCAGCAGAGCAAGGGCTTCAATGCGGGGGAAAAGCTGGGCAACATCATCCGCCCCCTGCTGGACGGCATCCTGCGCGACGAATTCACGGATATCGCCAGCCCGGAAGAGCTGGAAAGCCGCCACCAGCAGCTCTGGAACAGGACACGCGGCCTGATCCGGGCTGTCCTCGACGCGGAGGAGCAGGCCAAGACCAAGCTCCATGCCACGAGCCGCAAGGCCCTGGTGCGCCTTCAGGAGCGGGACGAAGGGGCCTTCAAGCTCAAGTCCATCGCCGAGCCCGAGGTCGACAAATTCCTCACGGCCAAAACGAAGCGTACGGAAGAGCTGCTGTCGGCACTGGAGGCACTGACGTCCTGGCTGCCGGATTTCAGCCGTCGTCATGCCCTGCTGCGTTCGGCCCGCAATTTTGCCCCGGCCGTCCAGCTGGCCACGTTGCTGGTCCACGCCATGCGGGCCAACCAGCAGCAGGAAGGCACCCTGCCCGCCGTCCTGGTGCCGGAGATGGCCGCCTTGGTGCTCAGCGGCAGCTTTGGCGTCTCCGAGGCCCTGTGCCGTCTGGGCAGCCGCCTGCAATATTTCCTGCTGGACGAATTCCAGGACACCAGCCGCGAGCAGTGGCAGGCCCTGAGCCCGCTGGTGGAAGAAGCCCTTTCCCGGGGCGGTTCCCTGACCTGGGTGGGCGACGTCAAGCAGGCCATCTACGGCTGGCGTGGCGGGGATGCCGCCCTTTTTGACGGCATCGAAGCTCCCTTGCGTCTTTTGGCCCCGGATGTGCGCCACGAGACGCTCACGGCCAACTGGCGCAGCTGCCGTCAGGTCATCGCGCACAACAATGCCCTGTTCTCGCCTCTGGAGGATGCCGCCGTAGCCCGGCAGGCCCTTGCCGCCTTGATGCCGCAGGACACGCCTGACGATCTGCTGGACAGCTATGCGGACCGTGTGGCCGCGGGCTATGCCGGGACGGCCCAGGATTTTTCGCCCAGCTCGCCTCCCGGCGGCCTTGTGCGCGTGGAAGCCATCGACGGTGACAGTAGCGAAGAGCTCAACACCGCCGTACTGGCGCGCCTGCGCCATGTGCTCCGGCAGGAACTGGCCCCGCGCCGTCGCTGGCAGGAGATCATGGTGCTGGTGCGCAGCAATGCCCAGGCCGCACTGGTGGCCGAGGATCTGGCAGCGGCCGACATCCCCATCGTCACGGAGAACAGCCTGCTGCTGTCCACCCATCCTCTGGTGATCCAGAGCGTGGCCCTGCTGCAGTTCCTGTGCAACGCGGAAGACGAGCTGGCCCTCTGGACCGTGGTCACGGGCAGTCTGGTGCAGCAGGGCCCCCTGCCTGTCCCCGACCTTCAGGCCCTGCACGACAGTTGCGTGGACAGGGGCAGCATCCCCCTGGTGCAGCATCTGCAACGGAACTTCCCCGGCTTCTGGGCCTCCGTCCTGGCGCCTTTCCACAATCAGGCCGGGCTCATGACGCCCTACGACACGGTCATGGAATGGTATGACCGCCTGCAGGTCTTCGAACGCTATCCCGATGCCGATGTTTTCCTGCGCTGCTTCCTTGAAGTGCTCAAGAATGCCGAGGATCAGGGTCTGGCCACCCTGCCCGACTTCCTGGCCCACTGGCAGGAAAAGGGCGAGGAGGAAAAAGTCCCCATGCCTGAAGGCATCGACGCCGTTCGCATCATGACCGTCCACAAATCCAAGGGCCTCGAGGCTCCTGTGGTCCTCCTGCCCTGGACCGATGCCACCCTGAAGGCGAGCGATCCGGTGCTCATGGAGGAAGACGGCCTGCGCATGGTCTGCAAGAACGGCCCGCATTGCGGCAGGGTCTACTACGAAGCCCTGTTGCGGCAGGCCATGGAACTGCTCAACCAGTTCTATGTGGCCTTTACCCGGGCACGGGAAGAGCTCCTCGTCTTCCGTACCAGCGCCGCCACCGTGCGCAAGGGCTGCGGCAGCCACGCCCTGGATGTCCTCTGGCAGCAGGCCGGACTCGAGGTCCCCTACCTGCTGGAAGGCGGGGACGACGTGCTGCATCCGGTCCAGCCTGCTGTGGCGGAGGAAGGAGAAGACGATACGGCCCCGGCAGCAGAAACCGCAGGAGCCGATAGCACTCCCGACCAGCTCTCCGGCGGACAGACGGCAGTACCGCATGACCCGGAGGAAGACTGGCGTCCCATGCAATGGTTGCCCCGGCTCAAGATCTATCGCAACCCGCTGGAACGGATGCACTTTTCCGCACGGGATCGCGGTACCCTGCTCCATGCCTGTCTGGAGCAGCTGCCTCTGGGCGGCCTCAGTGAGGACAACATCAGGGCTGCCGTGCGGGAAGTGCTCGCCACCATCCCCCTTGCCGACGGACAGGACGCCTCCGACAGGGAAAGCGTTGCCGCCGACATGGAATCCTGCCTGCTCTGGTTGTTGCGTCTGCCCCAGTTCGGCCTCTGGCAGCGGCGCGGTGTGCCGGAGCAATCCATGCTGGCCGCCGACGGTTCCCGCCGGGACCTTTTGCGTGCCGACCTCATCGTCCCCCTGTCCTGGGGGACCCTGGTGGTGGACTACAAGAGCGGCAGGGTCATGGACGAGCATGTCCGGCAGGTGCAACGCTATCTGCGCTGTCTGGAACAGAGCGGCACCACCGTGGCCCGCGGCCTGCTCATCTATCTGGACAGGCAGTCTTTCCGCCTGGTGGAACCCGACAGCGCTTCGGAACTGTTTACGGATCTTGGGGCCTATCCCCGCTACTTCTGTGAGGACGAGGCATGAGCAGCCCCTTCCATATCTTTTCCTGGCAGCAGCCTTTCCTGCCTGCCCTGAAACAGGCCACCGACCTCTGGAGCGACGGACGGCCGGGTGATGCCGTCATCATCGTCCCCCACAACCGTCCGTGGCGCTATCTTGTGGACATCTATGCCGCTGCCGGGACCACCGGCCTGCTGCCCAAGGTCCTTTCCCTGCCGGACATGGTGCGCCTGTGGCGCATGCATGCCAGCCCCGTGCCGCTGCGTACGGCCTGCCTGCTGGACAGGGTGGCCCTGCTGCGGGACTGCGTCCTCGATCTGGCCGACGAAGACCACGAGCTGGAAAAACGCTTCGGCAAACTGTCCCCGGACGCCTTCCTGCCCTGGGGCATACGTCTGGCCAATCTGCTGGAAGAACTGCTGGGCCAGAACATGGTCACGGACGACCTGCCCTTCATCGACGAGGTGAGCCCCCCGGCCGCGGCCCTGCTGGGTGCTCTGGGGCGCATCCGCGATGCCTATGTGGCGGCGCTGGCCCAAAAGGGCTGGACCACGCCGGGCCATGACTTCTGGCTGGCCGCCCGCCATGCGGAGGACATCCCCAACCTGCTGCGCCCGGCTGACGGGCATCCCGTGCTGCTGGCCGGTTTTTCCCTGCTTACCGAGACCGAGGACATCCTGCTCCGCAGTCTCTGGCAGGCCGGTGCCCGCGTCTGCCTGCACACGGATCCGGCCCTGGCCCGGCATGGTGAGGAAGAGCGGCCGCCTGTGCACTGGGCCTGTCAGGAACACGTCCAGTGGCTGCAACGCTGGCAGGCCACGGCCCGCCCCTGGGAGGCAGACGCGCCCTCTCCGGTGGAAGACGCGCAAAAATGGCACTATTTCGCGGGTTATGACCTCCACTCCCAACTCAAGGCCCTGCAACAGGATCTGGATGCCCCTTCGGAGGCTTCCACGGCCATCCTCCTGACCCACGGCGACCTTCTGCTGCCCGTGCTGCACCATCTGCCGGACAAGGAAGTCAACATCTCCATGGGCTATCCGCTGGACCGTTCGCCCCTCTTCCACCTGCTGGACAGCCTGTTCCGCCTGCATGAAGGACGGGACAAGGACGGGCTTTTCTACTGGCGCTATCTGCTGGCCTGCCTGCGCCACCCCTATCTGGGCATGCTCCAGGCCGCCGCGCCCGGGGAAGAGCCCGGCACGGGGCAGTCCCTGCGGCCCCTGCTCCGCCGTCTGGAGCGCCGCATCCGCAGCGGCAGGCGCCTGGTGGCCCATGAGGATCTGCTGGCCACCCTGGCCGAAGGCGAAGAAAGCATGGATGCTCCCGCCGGAGAGGACGCCACGGACGGTGCCCTCCCTGCCCCCAGTCCCGAGCGCGCCCTGCTGGAAGAACTGCTGCACCTGCTGCTGGAGGATTTCGGCGCCGTTTCCACGCTGTCCGGCCTGGCCGGCGCCCTGCTGCGCCTGAGCGACTTCCTGACCCGCCACGGACAGGCCGTCTGGGAACGCTTCCCCCTGGATGCCGAGGCCCTGTACCGGCTCGTACGCCACTGCGTGCCGGAACTGCAGCACAATGCCCTGTCCGGCGAGGAGATGGACTCCCGCCTTCTGCACGGTCTGGCCCGCCAGCTGCTGCAACAGCAGCGCATCCCCTTCGAAGCCGATCCGCTGGGTGGTGTGCAGGTGCTGGGCATGCTGGAAAGCCGTCTGCTCCAGTTCGACCGCATCTTCATCATCGATGCCACCGACGACGTCCTGCCCGGTACCCCAGGCCAGGATCCCCTGCTGCCGGACAGCCTGCGCCGCATCCTCGGCCTGCCTGATGCCCGCCGCCGGGAACGGGCGGCCTCCCACACCCTCTACCGCCTGTGTGCCTGCGCCCGCGAGGTGCATTTTTACTGGCAGGAGAGCCAGGGCCGTTCCGGACTCATGGACAGCAAGAAGGCCCGCAGCCGTTTTGTGGAGCAGCTCATCTGGGCGCACGAGCAGCGCACCGGGGCCATCCTCAAGCCGGGCACGCCGCCGCTGGCTGTGGCCACCTGTGCCGTGGCCCCCATGCCGCCCCGCGAGCTGTCCCTGAAGCGCAACCAGGCCTTGCAGGATGCCATGCGGGCCTTTCTGGCCGCGCCCATCTCTCCCACGGCCCTGGATACCTATCTGCATTGCCCGCTGTCCTTCGTCTGGAAACATCTGTGCCGCTTCCGGCCCGTCCAGGAGGTCAACGAGATAGACGATCCGGCAGAAGTGGGCTCCGTGCTGCACGATGTGATGCAGCAGCTCTACCGTCCGTATCGCGGCAAGCTGGTGGATGCGGGGACCTTCGACATGGCCGTCATGCGTGCCGAACTGCAGCGCCAGATGGAAAGACACGACCTGCGGACCCAGCTGCCGCCCGACAGCCTGATGATGTTCTCCATGGCGGCCCCGCGCCGTCTGGAGGAATATCTTTGCAATCAGCCGGAAGCCACCATCCTGGAACTGGAATATCCCCTGACCCAGGTCATCAGCTGCAACGGCCGGGAATATACCTTCAAGGGACGCTTGGACAGACTGGACAGGCGTGAGGACGGCCTCTGCATCGTGGATTACAAGACCGGTACCATCAACAGTCCTGCCGGTGCCTTATGGGATGACGAAGCCCTGTTCGTCCACATGGCGCAGGTCCGGGACGCAGGGATCCCTCTTGAGGAACGCCGCCGGCTGGCCGCCGGGGCTTTCGACCAGCTGGCCGAGAAGCTGCGCATGATCCAGCTGCCCGCCTACCTGTGCATGCTGCACGCCGCCGGTTTCAAGGATCTGCACGACGCCGCCCTGGTGGAACTGCGCGACAAGGGGCGGGAATACTGGCTGTTCGGGCCCAGGCTGGATCTGGACAATGGCGAACGCATCCGTCAATGCTTTGACGTCCTCTCCCTGCTGCTCTGGCATATGGAGCACGGCCCTGATTTCACCGGCCGTCCGGGCGAAGGTTGCCGCTGGTGCGACTATCAGGCACTTTGCCATGCCTGACAGAGACAGCGGCCTTGTGAAAATAAGGTTTTTCTGGTAATGCTTTCCGAAAATTGATTTCAATACCGCCCCTCGAGGGCTTTACCTTATAGCGCCATGTTGGAGGTTGCATCATGGCTTTTCCTTCTTTGTCCATTGGAGACCTGACCGCTAAAATGCCCATCGTCCAAGGCGGCATGGGTGTTGGCATTTCCCTTTCCGGCCTCGCCTCTGCTGTTGCCAATCAGGGCGGCATCGGCGTCATCGCCGGAGCCATGATCGGGATGAAAGAGCCCGACGTGGCCAAGAACCCCATCGAAGCCAACCTGCGCGCCCTGCGCCAGGAGCTGACCAAGGCCCGGGAAAAGACCCAGGGCATCATCGGCGTCAACATCATGGTGGCGCTGACCACGTTCAGCCAGATGGTGCGCACGGCCATCGAAAACCGTGCCGACATCATCTTTTCCGGTGCCGGTCTGCCCCTGGAGATGCCCAAGCATCTCCTGCAGGCCTGCGAAGAAAAAAAGGAAGAGTTCAAGACCAAGCTGGTCCCCATCGTCTCTTCCGCCCGCGCGGCGACCCTGATCGCCCGCAAATGGCTCTCCCGCTTCGACTATCTGCCCGACGCCTTCGTGGTGGAAGGCCCCAAGGCCGGCGGCCACCTCGGCTTCAAGCGTGAAGAGATCAACGACCCGAACTTCGCCCTGGAAATCCTGGTCCCCCAGGTGGTCGAGGCCGCCAAGCGTCTTGAAGACCAGAAAGGCCGCGCCGTGCCCGTCATCGCCGCCGGCGGCATCTACACCGGCGAAGACATCAAAAAGTTCCTCGACCTCGGCGCTTCCGGCGTCCAGATGGGCACCCGCTTCGTGGCCACCAAGGAATGTGATGCCGATGACCGCTTCAAGCAGAGCTACATCTCTGCCCGCGAGGAAGACATCACCATCATCAAGAGCCCGGTGGGCATGCCCGGCCGCGCCCTGCAGAACGACTTCATCGAGGCCGCCCGCCAGGGCAACAAAAAACCCTTCAAGTGCGTCTTCCACTGCGTGCATACCTGCGACCAGGAAAAGACGCCCTACTGCATCGCCCAGGCCCTCATCAGCGCCATGAAGGGCAACCTGGAACGCGGCTTCGCCTTCTGCGGCGCCAACGTGGCCCGTGTCAACAGCATCGTTTCCGTCAAGGAACTGATGGAATCCCTGCAGCAGGAATTCGACCAGACCATCAGCAAGGGCAAGCAGACCCTGCAGGGCCTGCTGAAGTAACATCCGCCTCATCCATCATCCTGGGGCCGGCCCTGCCGGCCCCTTTTTTTGCCTTTGGAGGACCATGGACGAAACCCTTCCCCTGGTGGACAGCGCCACGCTGCCCGATGCTGAAAAAAAGCGCCTGCGGAACAGCCATCCCCTGTACGGGCGCATGAACGGCGAAGTGATCTGGATGGCTTATGAAGAACTGGGCTATGATGCCGAGGCCTGCGCCACGGTCATGGATGCCGAGCTGGATCTGCGCCACCGCACCGTCAGCCTCATGGCCACGCTGGAGCAATCCCCGGATGCCTGCTGCGTGCTGGAACTGCCGGATGCCCCCTGTGCTTCCTGCACCGCCTGCCCGGATCTGACACGGCTTGCCATCGACGCCGCGACACCACAGTGGCGGCAGTGGCTGCCCCCCTACGCCATCGGCTGCCGCGTCCATGCCCGCCTGCTGTCGCATACGGAAGCCGGACAGGCAGGATGTCGCCCTCCGGAAGGGGCCGCCCTGCCCCGGCGCCAGATGCTCTGCCCATGCCTGGCGCCCGAAAAATAGCCCGCAGCAAAGAAATTTGGGCTTTTCCCGGAAAAAGGCTTGCCTTTTTGGCAAAGCTTGGGTAAAGGAACTGCTTGCGCGGCCATGCTGGATGCATGGCTCATTGCCTGCGCAATGCGCGGCCGCTGTTACCCGGCTTTGCCGCATAAACGATACACACAGTTTTCTGCATATACGGAGGACATCATGAGCAAAGAATGCGATTTCTGCGGCAAAAAGCCCCAGGTCGGCAATCTTGTCAGCCATTCCAACATCAAGACCAAGCGCCGCTTCAACCCCAACCTGCAGCGCGTGCGTCATCAGTTCGCTGACGGCACCGTGCGCACCCTGACCGTGTGCACCCGTTGCCTGCGCTCCGGTGTGGTGACCAAGCCCGCCGCCCGCGCCAAGCAGGACTAACTTGTTTTTTGTCCGCAAAGCCCCGGTTGCCACTGCAATCGGGGCTTTTTTGCTATGAAGCCCCGCCTTCTGCGCCTGCCTGCCCCTTTTGCGGGGTACTGGCACGCCCAGCGCCGCCCGCGTCCCCTGCCGTTCCACTGGCGTTCCCTCACCGGCCCCGAGGGGATCACCTCCTACAACCAGCGCCAGGAAATGATCCTCGTGCTCAGCGCCTGCGGTCTGCCCCATCAGCTATGGCGCTTCCGCCAAAAAGAATACATCTATGTACCTGCCCTGCTGGAAGGTCTGGCCCGGCAGGAGTTGCAGCACTTCCATGCGGAAAAGCAGCGCCCTCCGGCACTCCGCGGCCTGCCGCCCGCGCTCCATGCCCGCTGCTGGCTGGCTGCCCTGCCCCTGCTCCTGCTCGTCCTCTGGCACGGCCTGCGCAGCGGCTGGTGGCCGCTGCCCGACGGGCTGCCCCTCCCAATGGGCTGGGAACAGGCCGGAGCGCTGGACAACGTCCGCCTGCGCATCTACGGAGAATGGCAACGCCTGTTCACGGCCCTGACCCTGCATGCCGACGCCGCCCATCTGGGCGGCAATGTCCTGCTGGGCGGCATCATGCTGCCCCTGCTGGCCCGGCTGACAGGTCCGGGACGGGCCCTGCTGCTCACCGTGCTGGGCGGCGGGCTCGGCAATCTGCTCACCGTGGCGCTGCGACGGGAATTCGTCCTCAGCCTGGGCTTTTCCACGGCTGTCTTCGCGGCCATCGGGGCCCTGGCCGGGTATATGGTCCTGCATCATGAAAGCAAGCGCTACCTGCCGCTGGCGGCCGGCGTAGGCATTCTGGCCATGTGGGGCATGGGCGAAGGGAACGTGGACTATCTGGCCCACATCTGCGGCCTGGTGGCCGGCATGGCCCTCGGTTTCTGGGAGGCCCTGCGTACCAGACGGCGCTGGCCGGGCCTGCCGCAATGGCTGTCCGCCCTGCTGGCCCTGCTCTTGCCCGTGCTGGCCTGGATACAGGCTTTTCAACAGGGATGACGGCGAAACCGTCTCCCTCCGGCACTGTCCGCCACCACGGATGGCGACCGAAAAAAGCTGCGTCCGCATGGCAATGCCGTGCAGGACGCAGCTTTTTTATGACAAGGTGATGAAGAATCTGTTCCCCGGAAGCGCCCGGCAGCTCCTAGAACATGTCCAGTCTGGTCACGGCCAAAAAGCCGCAGACAGCCACGAACATCCCCGTAAGACAGGCATACGCCCGGCGTGTGCGCAAAGAAAGGATGCCGCCCACCATGCTGGCAGCAAACAGTACGGGCCAGCCCATCTGCCCTTCAAAAAGGAATATCGCCTCTCCCAGCAGATCACAGGCCAGCCACAAGGCCACATAGCACAGCATGTAGAGCGAGAACTGCCAGGCAGCGCGCACCACGGCCCCCAGCGCTACGGCCTGCCCCGGCGTACAGCCGCGACCGGAAGTGAACCACGCCGTGACCAGATCCACCAACGGATTGAGGGCCACCCGCTGGTAGCGCTCCGCATAGCTGGCGCCGTAAGCCGCGAATACCGCGAACATCAGGGGGGCCAGGAACTGATGGGCCTCAGACCAGCCCGGGATGATGGACAGGGGAAAAAGCAGCAGGAAGGCCAGGGTCCCGAAAGGCGGGACCACACTGCCCAGGGCGATGACATCGAGCCAGAGCAGCTCCACCACGATCCCCAGCGAGAGCGCGGGCTGCCACTGGCCGGAAAGGCCGCCCAGCAACAGTGCCCAGAACAGGGGCCTGTCAGCCAGCCTGAAGACAAAGGAGGAACGGGCTACCCCCGCGAGGACAAAAAAAAAGCGTATTGCACGCCCAGCCAGAGGGCATCAGAGAAGCTGCTCATAAGCATCCCGGATTTTGTCGGAAGGCACACAGCGGAAATCCAGCTCTACCTGCTGTTGCAGCATGGCCCGCAAGTCCTCCCTGTCCTGTTCGGAAAGGGCCACATGCGGAAAAACCTGGATCTTGCCCGGTGCGTAGTGCAGATTGCCGATATTGAGGGCCCGGATGTCGACGCCGCTCTCCAGGGCCCTGCGGGCATCCTGACAGTCGGCAAAGAGGACGAGGCTGCTCTCGCCACAGCAGGCCAGGGTCTCAAGCAGGGCGGCCACCGGTACGAAGTGGATGGCCACCTGCTCCGGCACGGCCAAGGAGACGATCTGCTGCTGCAGAAGGTCCGCCGACATGGCGTCATTGGCAACTATCAGGTGCCGGGCGGCCACATAGGGCAGCCAGCCTTCGATGACCTGCCCGTGCACCAGACGGTTGTCCACTCTGAACCAGAGCATACGGATCAATCGCCTGTTTTTTCTTTGTTCCGGGAACGCAGCATGCTGCCGGCCACGACGATGCCCTTGGTTCCGGCCTCTCCGGCCAGCTTGGCCAGCTCGGCCAGGGGCTTTTCGCGACAGGTGAAGACCTTGAGCAGCATGGGCAGGTTGACGCCGGTGACGACTTCCACATTATGGCTCCCCAGCAGGGAGAGGGCCAGATTGGTGGGGGTGCCGCCGAACATGTCGGTGAGGATGATGACCCCGGCGCCCTTGTCCAGCCGCTGGGCGGCATCATCCAGACGGCGCACGGTCTCGGGCACTTCCTGGGCGATGTCCACGCTGATGGAGGTGCAGTCGCTCAGGGTACCAAGGATGAACTCCGCCGTGCGCAGCATGGCAGAGCCATAGTCTGCATGGGCGACAACGATGATGCCGACCTGGGTGGAAGATTGCTGTTCCGACATGACATACCTCGCGCTGGAACTGAAATTTCTGCAAAATGCAGCACGTAAGGCCAAGAGTGCCAGCTTTCCTAGCCAAGTTCAAGGT
This sequence comes from Desulfovibrio piger, assembly GCF_012843875.1. Classification (GTDB taxonomy): domain Bacteria; phylum Desulfobacterota; class Desulfovibrionia; order Desulfovibrionales; family Desulfovibrionaceae; genus Desulfovibrio. Next base: position 20,192 of record NZ_JABAFY010000025.1, read on the forward strand.
GCCTGTGCTCGATACTGGCCGGATAATCCGCCTGGCGCAGCATCTGGAACAGGGCCTCGGCCGTGGCGACGGAACGGTGGCGGCCACCGGTACAGCCCACGGCGATGGCGACCCGGTAGCGGCCTTCCGCTTCCATCTGCGGCAGCATGAAGCGCACCAGGTCAAAAAGCTTCTTCTCGAATTCCTGCGCGGCCTCGGAGGCAAAGACATAGTCACGGACAGCCTTGTCCTTGCCGCTGAGGGGACGCAATTTTTCTACAAAATAGGGATTGGGCAAAAAGCGCAGGTCAAAGACGAAATCCGCCTCGCGCGGGACGCCGTACTTGAAGCCGAACGAGATGACGTTGACCCGGATGGCCCGCAGCTTGCCCGACGTCCTGCTCCAGCGCTTCTGGATGGCGCGGCGCAGGTCATGGATGGAAAAACGGCTGGTATCTATGACCAGATCCGCCATCTCGCGCACGGGGGCCAGACGCGTGCGTTCTTCGTGCAGGGCATCCTCAAGGCCCATGCCCTCACGCTCCAGCGGATGGGGCCGGCGGGTGGTGGCATAACGGCGCATGAGCTCCTGCGCTCCGGCTTCCAGAAAAAGCAGTATGGGCCGGACCCCGTGCTCGGAAAGCTGGGCAAGGGCCACATTGAGCTCTTCCAGAAAGTCCTGCTGGCGCATGTCCATGCCCAGGGCCATGCCCCGGAAGCGTTCCATGGATCCGCGCCGCATCATCTCCACCATCTCGACGGCCAGCCCGGCAGGCAACCCGTCCACAGTGAAATAGCGCAGGTCTTCAAAGACCCGCAGCGCCGTACTTTTACCGGCCCCCGAAAGGCCGGTGACTATACAGACCTGGACAGGCGCTGCCGCGCCCTCGGATGGTGTCTGGCTCATGGCAATCTCGAAGGGGCCCCCTTGCGGGGGCCCCGAAGTCTTTACAGGACGGGGTCGATGACGGCATAGCCGCCGATGCGACGGCGGTACACCACATTGACGCGGTCGGTCTCGGCATTGATGAAGACCAGAAACTCACTGCCGATGGATTCCAGCTGCATCAGGGCTTCGTCCAGATGCAGGGGCTTGGGCGCAAAGCGCTCGGTGCCCACCACGGCGGGTTCTTCATCGGGATCGGCTTCCAGGTTGTAGGTGAAGACGTCCACGCTGGCGTTGCGGGCCTGACGGCGCTGTTCCTTGACGCGCGAGACGTGCTTCTTGATCTGGGCCTCGACCTTGTCCACCACAAGGTCGATGGCGGCGTACATGTCGGAAGACTGCTCGGAAGCACTCAGGTGCAGCCCCTCGCCAGCGATGGTCACTTCACAGCGATGCCGGAACTTGTCCACAGTAAGCATAACACCGACTTCCAGTCCGGAAGCCTTGCCAAAAAAGCGTCCCATCTTCTCCATGCGGCGACGGGCATACTTCTTCAGATGATCGGAGGCCTCGAAGTTCTTGAAAGTGAAAGCAATGTTCATAGAACCTCCCGTGGTGCAGGAATCAGAAATGTTCCTTGCGCTTTGAGGATGAGGGGATGTTCAGCGCCGTGCGGTACTTGGCCACCGTGCGCCGTGCGATATTGACCTTCAACTGTTCCTTGAGCAGCTCGCTGAGCCGCTCGTCGCTCAGGGGCGATTTGGGATCTTCGCCAGCGATGAACTTTTTGATCAGAGCCTTGACGCTCTCTGAGCCTACCTGACTTCCATCGTCCAGTTCAAGCCCGCTGTTGAAGAAAAATTTCAGTTCGAAGATGCCGTGCGGCGTCGCCACATACTTGTTGGTGGTGATGCGGCTGACCGTGGATTCATGCATCCCGATATCGTCGGCGATATCTTTGAGGATGAGCGGCGCGAGCTTGGTGACGCCGTCACGGAAAAAGGGCTGCTGATGTTTGACGATGCTCTCCACCACTTTATAGAGCGTCCGCTGCCGCTGGTACAGACTGCGGATGAGCCAGGATGCGGAACGCACCTTTTCCGAAACGTAGTCCTTCTCTTTTTCATTACAGGAGGGAACGCCATCACGCAACATGCTGGAGAGCTGCAGATGCGGCAAACCATCTTCATTGAGCAGGATGACGAACTCGTCACCGACGCTGTACACGAAGACGTCAGGGCTTACATAGGTGGGCTCGCTGCCGTCGAAGCTGGCACCGGGCAGGGGCTCCAGGGACTGGATGATGTCCAGGTACTCGCGCAGGCCTTCCATATCCAGCTTGAACTTGCGCAGCAGGGGCTTGTAGCGGTGGGCTTCCAGATCTTCCAGATGCGACTGCACCAGTTCCAGCAGGATGGGGTCACGGTCGTAGCGCAGGCTCTTCAGCTGCACCAGCAGACATTCGCGGGCATCCCGGGCCGCCACGCCCACCGGGTCGAAAAGCTGTACGCGCTCCAGCACGGTCTGCACGGCCTCCGGAGTGGTGGACGCCATCTCGGCGATCTCTTCCACGCTGGCCCGCAGATAGCCCGACGAACCCAGGTTGCCGATGATGATCTCGCCTATCTCCTTCTGCTCTTCCGTCAGGGTAGAAAGATGCAGCTGCCAGAGCAGATGGCCTTCCAGTGTGGGCTTGGCCGAGTAACGGGCCTCCAGAGGAGAGATCTCTTCCGCGATCTCCAGTTCCCGCCCCTGCGAGGTGCGCGGCGTGCTGGCGAATTCGCCGAGATATTCCTCCCAGTCGGCATTGCGGGAAAGGTCTTCGTCATAGACTTCGTCCTGGGGCTTCTCGTGCCGCGGCTCCTCCTGATCCTGCGGAGCCACGGGCTCATTGGCCGGGGCCTCTTCCAGGAAGGGGTTCTCCAGCAATTCCTGCTGGACGGTCTCCAGAAGTTCGACACGAGAAAGCTGCAACAGCTTGATGGCCTGCTGCAGCTGGGGGGTCATGACCAGCTGCTGCGACAATTTGAGTTGTTGACGAAGTTCCAATGCCATGGGGTGCTATCCTGTCAGTAAAAATTTTCTACGTTTCAAATACCATGCCACATGCTGCACCAATAGGCAAGGGAGGCTGGCCTGGGAGCACAAAAAAGGGAATATTTCAAGTCATTGCATAAAAAAAGGACGCCCCGCGCCAGCGGAGCGTCCTGAACGGCTTTTCTTGCACAAAAGCCCTATTTCTTGTGGTTGTTCTTGGCGGCCTTGATGAATTCGCGGAACAGGGGATGCGCCGCCATGGGACGGGACTTGAACTCGGGATGGAACTGGCAGCCCAGGAACCAGGGATGGTCGGGCAGTTCCACGATCTCCATCAGGGAGCCGTCGGGGGCGGTGCCGCTGAAGACCATGCCCTTTTCTTCCAGCAGATCCTTGAAGGCGTTGTTGAACTCGTAGCGGTGACGGTGGCGTTCTTCCACCAGTTCCTTGCCGTACGCTTCAAAGGCACGGGTATCGGGGATGATCTTGCAGGGGTAGGCGCCCAGGCGCATGGTGCCGCCCTTGTCGCTCTCGGCGTCGCGCTTTTCCAGGTTCTTGGTGCGGAAGTCGAACCATTCGGTCATCAGGTAGATGACCTTGTGGGCGCTCAGGGGATCGAATTCTTCGGAGTTGGCGTCTTCCAGACCGGCCACGTGACGGGCGAACTCGATGACCGCACACTGCATGCCCAGACAGATGCCGAAGAAGGGGATGCGGTTCTCACGGGCATAACGGATGGCGGCGATCTTGCCTTCCACGCCGCGGTAACCGAAGCCGCCGGGCACCAGGATGCCGTCGCAGCCGGCAAAGGTGGCGGCCACGTTGCCGTCGTCCACGTTCTCGGAATTGACGTAGCGCAGGTCCACGGAAACGCGGTTGGCCACGCCGCCGTGGATCAGGGCTTCATGCAGGCTCTTGTAGGCTTCCTTCAGGTCCACATACTTGCCCACGATGGCGATGGTCACGCTGCCCTGGGGATTGGCACAGTCGTAGACCAGCTTTTTCCAGTCTTCCAGGTGGGCGTTGCGCGCGGGCAGGCGCAGCATGATGGCCACTTTCTGATCGAAGCCTTCCTCGTAGAAACGCAGGGGCACTTCATAGATGTTGCCCACGTCCACGGAGGAGAACACGGCATCCTGATCCACGTTGCAGAACAGGGCGATCTTGCGGCGCATCTCTTCGGGGATGCTGTGCTCGCAGCGGCAGAGGATGATGTCGGGCTGGATGCCGATGGAAAGCAGTTCCTTGACGCTGTGCTGGGTGGGCTTGGTCTTGTGCTCACCGGCGGCCTTGAGGTAGGGCACCAGCGTCAGATGGATGTTCAGACAGTTGTCGCGGCCCAGCTCGGACTTGAGCTGGCGGATGGCTTCCAGGAAGGGCAGGCCTTCGATGTCGCCCACGGTGCCGCCGATCTCGATGATGGCCACGTCAGGGGCGTTGTCGCCTTCGGCCAGGGAAAGCACGGTGCGCTTGATCTCGTCGGTGATGTGGGGGATCACCTGCACGGTGCCGCCCAGGTAATCGCCCCGGCGTTCCTTGGCGATCACGTGGTTGTAGATGGCACCGGAAGTGGTATTGTTCTTGCGCGACATGGGCACGTTGAGGTAACGCTCGTAGTGGCCCAGGTCCAGGTCGGTCTCGGCCCCGTCATCGGTCACGAACACTTCGCCGTGCTGGAAGGGATTCATGGTGCCGGGGTCAACATTGATATACGGATCCAGCTTTTGGATGGTGACGGAAAGTCCCCGGGTCTGCAACAGGGCGCCCAGCGAAGCCGCGGCAAGGCCCTTGCCCAGGGAAGACAACACACCGCCCGTAACAAAAATGAACTTGGTTTTCATGAACTCCTACCTTTTGATGACATACAGCGGACCGTGGTCCGGACCGCATGTGCTGCGCCCGGGCGAACCGCCCTCGCGCAATCGGGAGATTTTACACCAATCCGAATCATTTTACCAGCATTGACTATTATAAACTTTGCAGGTAGTCTCTTTTTCCATTTCTATAGTGGCCCTTTGTGGCTACCGCTTGCAAGGAGGCTTCTGCCGCATGGGCACAGTCAATACTCTCGTCATCACCGGCTATGGCACCAATTCCCATCTCGAAACCGCCCACGCCGCCCGTCTCGCGGGTGCCGACCGCGCTGACGTCGTGCACTTTTCCGACATCGTGGCCGCCAAAGTCCGCCTGAGCGATTACCATTTTCTCGTGTTCCCCGGCGGGTTCCTGGATGGTGACGACCTGGGTGCCGCCCAGGCTGCCAGCATGCGCTGGCGCTATCTGAAGGACAGCACGGGCACTCCCCTGCTCCAGTCCCTGACCGAATTCATCAACGACGGCAAACTGATCCTGGGCATCTGTAACGGCTTCCAGCTTCTGGTCAAGCTGGGCGTGCTGCCCGCCCTGGACAACAACCGTTTCGAGCGCCAGGTCTCTCTGAGCCACAACGACTCCGCCCGTTACGAAGACCGCTGGGTGCACCTGCTGCCCAACCCCAAGAGCCCCTGCGTCTTCACCAAGGATCTGCCCATGATGGCCATGCCCGTGCGCCACGGCGAGGGCAAGCTCATCGCCCGTGACGACGCCACCCTGCAGCGCCTGGCCGATGAAAACCTCATCGCCCTGCAGTATGCCGATCCCGAGACCGGCAAGGCGACCATGGAATATCCGCTCAACCCCAACGGTTCCAGCCTGGCCATCGCCGGCCTGACGGATCCCAGCGGGCGCGTGCTGGGCCTCATGCCCCACCCCGAAGCGTTCCACCATGTGACCAACTATCCCACCTGGACCCGCGGCTCCATCGACGTGCCCCCGGCCACCCAGCTGTTCTCCAACGCCGTGCGCTACCTGCGCGCCCTTTAATATAAGGAAGGGAGGGGACTTCCCGCTTGACAGCGGGCTCAGGGCCAGCTAAATTCTTTGAACCATTTTGCTGGTTACGGCCCCAGTGGTCGCAGACACAGGTGTCGATCATTTGCAGCGAGCCTGCCGCCCTTTGCTTTTGAAAGCACTTTTCTGGTTTCAGGGAAGTGCTTTTTTACTGTGAGGGATCGATATGCATATAGCAGAGATCATTAGCATCATAGAACAGATGGCCCCCCTGCAGGGCGCCGCGTCCTGGGACGTTTCGGGCCTGCAGGTGGCCGCGCACAGGACCGACGCCACGCGTCTGGCTGTCTGCCTCGATCCGAGCCCGGCTTCCGTCTCGGCCGCGCTCGAGCTCGGTGCGCAGTGCATCCTCAGCCATCATCCGCTGGCGCTCAAGCCTTCGCTGCCCAACCGCATCGACCATTACCACGAAGTCCTGCGCCTGCTGCTGACCAACGATGTGCCGCTTTACGCCGCGCATACCTCGCTGGACGTCAACAGCGACGGCCCGGTGTCCTGGCTGGCCCGCGAGCTGCCTCTGAACAATCTGGCCGTGCTGGAACCCACCGGCCCCGGCACGGAGGATCTGCCGCACGGCTTCGGCCTGGCCGGCGATCTGGCCGAGCCCGTGGACCTGCGGCAGCTGGCCGGCATGCTGGCCGCGCACATCGACCTGAGCACCGCCACCGTCAGCGGCCCCTGCCCGGAAAGCATCCGGCGGGTGGCCTACTGCACCGGTTCGGGATCCTCCCTGCTGGAGGAGGCCCGCGCCGCGGGTGCCGACATTTTCATCACCGGCGACGTCAAATACCATACGGCGCTGGATACGCAACTTTGTCTTTTCGACGTGGGCCATCACAGCCTGGAAGAAGAAATGATGCGGCGTGCCGCCATCCACCTGCAGCACGCCTGCCCGATGCTCGAAGTCGTCTTCGTGCCTTCGGCCTCCCCTTTCCAGCCTGTCCATCCCCGCGTTCTTTAGGAGGAACCTCATGAGCACCGCTGTCTACCTTGACCAGATCCGCCAGCTTGTCGAGCTGCAGAAAGTGGACGACGCCATCTTTGCCGTGCGTCAGGAACTGGAATCCGCTCCCCGCCAGCTGGACGAGCTGCAGGCCAAATTCGATGCCAGCAACGCCCAGCGCGAACGCATCGTGGAAAAGCTGACCCACCTGCAGGAACAGCAGAAGCGCCTCGCCATGGAGATCGACGACGACTCCGCCCGCATCAAGAAGAGCAAGAACAAGCTCATGCAGGTGGAAAACACGCGCGAATACCATGCCATGATGCGCGAAATGGACAGCATGGAAAAGATCAACCGCTCCCGTGAGGAAGAAAAGATGACCCTCATGGAAGAGGTGCAGCGCCAGAACGAAGCCCTGGCCGAGCTGGACCTGACCCATGGCGCCCTCCAGGCCGAACTGGAAGTGCGCCGCGACGGCCTGGAAGAAAAGATCCAGCTGGCCCAGGCCAAGCTGGCCGAACTGGAAGAAAAGCGCCAGCATGCCGCCGGCGTCATCCCCCAGCCCGTCTTCGTGCGGTACGAATTCATCCGCAAGCGTCTTGAGCATCCCGTCATCGTCGGTGTGCGCGAAGGCATCTGCTCCGGCTGCCACATCGCCATCCCGCCGCAGTCCTTCATCGAACTGCAGCGCGGCCAGCAGATCCTGAGCTGCCCCAACTGCCAGCGCCTGATCTTCTGGAACGAGCACTTCCCGGATATGGAACTGCAGGCCGCTCCGGCCAAACCCAAGACTCTGGTGGACTAAAAATCAACAGGCAGGAGCCGGACAGATCGCCGCTGCGGGCATTGGCCCGGAGAGGAAAGTCCGGGCTCCACAGGGCAGGACGCTGGATAACGTCCAGGAAGGGCGACCTTCGGACAGCGCCACAGAAAGCAAACCGCCCGGCCGGTCCCGTACCGGCCGGGTAAGGGTGAAACGGTGGAGTAAGAGACCACCAGATGCCGTGGTGACACGGCATGCTCGGCATACCCCGTCTGGAGCAAGGCCAAATAGGGAAGGAGGCTGGCCCGGCCATACCTTCCGGGTAGGCTGCTTGAGAGGGCAGGCAACTGCTCTTCTAGAGGAATGGCGATCGCGCGCCCCGGCGCGAACAGAACCCGGCTTATCGTTCGACTCCTGCCTGTTTTTTTTGCGAGTACAGCATGACACGAATTCCCGTCCGTCCCTGGGCCCTCGTTCTGGCCGCAGGACAGGGCAAGCGCCTGTCCGCCGCTACAGGCGGCCACTCCAAACAGTTCCTGCTCTGGAAAGGGGTTCCCCTTTACTGGCATTCAGCCCGCACTCTGGCCCGTTCCGGGGCCGTGGCGGGCCTTGTTTTTGTCTTCCCCCAGGATTGCCTGGAAGAAGAAAAACAGCGCCTGGCCCAGCTGGCCCGCGACGAGGATCCCGGCATTCCCTGGCTGGCCGTGGCCGGCGGAGCGGAACGGCAGGACTCCGTACGCCACGGGCTGGCCGCCCTGCCCAAGGAAGCCACGCATGTGCTGGTGCACGACAGTGCGCGGCCCTTCATGAGCGCGGCCCTCGTCCACCGTGTGTGCGATGCGCTCGCCGCAGGTGCCGTGGCCGTCATCCCGGGCCTTGCCGTCACGGATACCATAAAGGTCGTCTGCGACGATCTTGTGACGGACACGCCGCCCCGTGCCCGGCTGCGCGCCGTGCAGACCCCCCAGGGCTTTGCCCTGCCTCCCCTCCTGGCCGCCCACGATGCCGCCCGGCAGGAAAGCGCCGCCGGACGCGCGGCCACGGACGATGCCGCTCTGATGGAAGCCCACGGGCACCCCGTACTGGTGGTGCCGGGCGAAGCCGCCAATATCAAGATCACCCATCCCGAGGACCTTGCCTTGCTGGAAGAACGCTCCCCCGTCATGCCGGTGCCGCGCGTGGGCATGGGCTATGACGTCCACCGCTACGGCAGCGGCCGCCCCATGAAGCTAGGCGGCATCATCATCCCCAATGCTCCCGAGGTCATCGCCCATTCCGACGGCGACGTCCTGCTCCATGCCCTGATGGATGCCCTGCTGGGCTGCGCGGCCCTGGGCGACATCGGCCGTCTTTTCCCTGATGCCGACGCCCGTTTCGACAATATTTCCTCTGCTGTCCTTCTGGACGACGTGCTGGAACGCTTCCGGGATGCCGGTCTGACCCTCTGCCACGTGGATCTGACCGTCGTGGCCCAGACCCCCAAACTGGCTCCCCATCGTGAAGAGATCCGCAAGAACGTGGCCCGCCTGCTGGGCCTGGGTACGGACTCGGTCAACATCAAGGCCACCACGGAAGAAAAGCTGGGCTTTACCGGTGCCTGTGAAGGCATCAAGGCCTATGCCGTGGCCACGGCGTTCCAGCTTCCCCCTCACCCGCGCAACACCAAGGAAATGGCATGACCCCCGAGCTGCACCGTCCCTGGTTCTCCCATTACGAACCGTCCGTTCCCCGTACCGTCACTGTTTTCGACCAGCCCCTGTACAGCCTGCTGGATGAGGCCGCCGCACGCTATCCCAAGCGCCCGGCCCTGATCTTCCAGAACACCCGCCTGAGCTACAAGGCCCTGCATGAGGCCGCGGAACGCTTTGCCGGGGCCCTGCGCCGCGCGGGCATCCGGCCGGGCCAGCGCGTGGCCGTCATGCTGCCCAACCTGCCCCAGACCATGATCGCCTTCTGGGGCGTGGTCAAATGCGGGGCCGTGGCCGTGATGGTCAACCCCCTCTACATGGAACGGGAGCTGCTCCAGAACCTCAATGACGCCGGTGCCGAATGCCTTGTCCTGCTGGACATGCTCTGGCCCCGCGTGGCTCCGTTGCGTGACCGTCTGCCCGTCAAGACCTATGTGGTCACCGGCATCGCCGACGCCCTTTCCTTCCCGCTGAACCTCATCTACCGTTTCACCAAGGGCCGCCAGAAGGCCGTCCCCATCCCCTATGATGACAAGGTCATCGCCTGGAAGGACTTCAGCAGGGGCGCCCAGCCCCTGAGCGAACCCATCGCCGACCCGCAGAACACGCCCGCGCTGCTGCAATATACCGGCGGCACCACCGGCATCCCCAAGGGCGTGGCCCTGACCCACAGCAATCTGGGCACCAACTGCCGCCAGATCCTGAGCATCATCCAGGAGACCCCCGAGACGGAACACCGCTTCGTGGGCCTGCTGCCCTTTTTCCATGTCTACGGTCTGACCACGGGCCTGACCATCCCGGCCGCCCTGGCCGCCACGGTGCTGCCCCTGCCCCGCTATGTGCCCCAGGACGTGCTGCACCTCATCGGCAAGCACCGCCCCACGGTCTTCCCCGGTGCGCCCGCGGTCTACAGCTCGCTGCTGCAGCAAAAGACCTTGGGCCAGTATGACCTGACCTGTATCAAGCTTTGCATCTCGGGTTCCGCTCCCCTGCCCCGCGATACTTTCCGCCACTTCCAGGAGCTGACCGGTGCCATCATCCTTGAAGGCTACGGTCTGACGGAAGCCTCGCCCATCACGCATATCAATCCCCGCGAAGACAGCAAGCAGAAAGAAGGCTCCATCGGCATGCCCCTGCCCGGCACCGATGCCCGCATCGTGGACAGCGAAAGCGGCACCGCCCCCCTGCCTGTGGGCAAGCTGGGGGAACTGGTCATCCGTGGCCCGCAGGTCATGCAGGGCTACTGGCACCTGCCCGACGAGACCGCCAGCGCCCTGCGCAACGGCTGGCTCTATACCGGCGACCTGGCCGTCATGGACGAGGAAGGCTATTTCTTCATCATGGACCGCAAGAAGGACATGGTCATCGTGGGCGGCTACAACGTCTATCCGCGTGAAGTGGACGAAGTCCTGCTGGAACACCCCGACGTGCTGGAAGGCGTGAGCGTCGGCATCCCCGACGGCGTGCGCGGCGAGGCCCTCAAGGCCTATATCGTGCCCCGTCCCGGCGTGGAACTGACCAAGGCCGATATCGTGGGCTGGTGTCGCCAGCGCCTGGCCTCCTACAAGGTGCCCCGCCTGGTGGAATTCCGCGAGGAACTGCCCAAGACCATCGTGGGCAAGGTCCTGCGCCGCGCCCTGCGTGAAGAAGAGATGGCCAAACAGGCCAAGAAAGCTGCCCGTCACGCCGCCCGGCAGGACGGTGCCGCGACCGCCAAGGAGGACTGATGCGACTCCTGGTTCAACGTGTCCTCGAAGCGGCCGTCACTGTGGACGGCCAGACCACCGGCGCCATCGGCAAGGGCCTGCTGGTCATGACCGGCTTTGGTGACGAAGACGGCCCGGACTTCCACCACAGTCCTGTTTTTGAAGGCATGGCGCGCAAGCTGCTGGATCTGCGCATCTTCCCCGGCGAAGGAGACCGCTGCGACAAGTTCGACCGCTCCGCCCGGGATTGCGGGGCCGATGTCCTGCTGGTGCCGCAGTTCACGCTGTATGCCGACTGCCGCAAGGGCCGCCGCCCCTCCTTCTCCCATGCCGGCGATCCTGCCTGGTCCCGCGAGATGTTCGACCGTTTCACCCGAAAAGTCAGCGAGGAAAGCGGCCGCCCCGTGCCTACGGGCGTGTTCGGCGCGGACATGCGCGTCCACCTCATCAACTGGGGCCCCGTGACCATATGGCTGGATTCCCGCGAGGTGCTGCCGCATCTGTACCTTTAAGGCAGCAAGGGAGTCCCTCTTCCTCGCGTGAAAGGCCTCTCCCAGGGCTAATACCGTTCTTGCAGGCTGTAACGTCCACGATGAACGGGTACAGGCCGACCGGCATCCGGTCGCTCCTCTTTCCAATACGCTTTCCCCAAAGCCATAAAAAAGGACAGCCGTACGGCTGTCCTTTTTATGGCCTCCCGTCCACCGGATACTGCCAGCAAAAGAGAAAGAAGAGAGAAAAAAAAGAAGAAGAGAGAGAAAAAACGAAAAGCCTGACCTGCACCGGCCAGGCTCAGCATTTTTTCGGGGGACCATCAGTAGCGGCAACCTTGCCACAGGCAGTCACCCATCATCCTCCATAGTAAAGCGCGTTTGGGAGGGATGGGGGGAGCTTGAGGGGGGAAGGGAACCTTTTGTGCGCCAGCCAAAAGGTTCCCTTTCCCCCTCAAAAAACATCCACCCTGCAGCCTATCCCCGTGCCTCCAGCGCGCACAATGCCAGGCGGGCGGCCTCCTGCTCGGCCTTTTTGCAGCTGGTGCCGGTGGCCGTGAACTGTTGTCCCGAGGGCAGGGAGACCTGCACGGTGAAGTGCCGGGCATGCTCCGGGCCTTCACAGGCCAGGGTCGTATAGACAGGGCGATCGTGGAAAAGGGCCACCGAACGTTCCTGCAAACTGGTCTTGAAATCCTTGGTCTTGGGCTTGCCCACACAGACCTCGTCCAGAAGCGTCCCGAAGATGCGGGCCACGACCTTTTGGGCCGCGATATAGCCGCCGTCTTCGTACACGGAGGCCAGCACGGCTTCGAACACGTCGCTGAGCACGGCGTCACGGCTGCGACCGCCCTGCCGCTCCTCGCCGCGCCCCAGGCGCAGCAGCTGGTCGATACCCGTTTCCCGGGCCCGCTGGGCCAGACTGGTGGTGCCCACCAGCTGGGAGCGCACACGGGTCATGTCGCCTTCGCGGGCCTGCGGGAAGCGCGTGAACAGCTCCCACGAGATGCACAGTTCAAGGACGGCATCGCCCAGGAACTCCAGGCGCTCGTTGTGCGCCTGCCCCAGCCCGTGCTCATTGGCCCACGAGCTGTGGGTCAGGGCCAGGGCCACCCGTTCCGGGCGTGAAAAATGATAGTCCAGGATCTGTTCGATGCGTTCCAGGTCCGCCGCCGAGATGCTGAGGTCGAGTTTTTTGCTGTGTTCCATGCGCAGCAGTCTAGTCACTTCAGGACGCAAGGCAACAGAAATTTTCTTGACACCCGGCCTTTCAGCGCCTACCTATTTGGAGCAAAATTCAGAGACTTCCGCATGTCCGGCCGTCATACGGCCCCATGCTGGCGAGGAGACATTATGGCTTACGATATCCGCCTCATGAAGCTGGTGACCGGCGAAATGGTCATCGGCAAGTACGACGCCGAAAAAGACTGCCTCAACGAAGTGGCCAGCCTGCAGAGCATCCCCACCCAGCAGGGCATGCAGATGATGCTCCTGCCTTACGGCTATCCTTTCGAGCCCAACTTTACCGGCACCCTGGAAGGCCGTCACTTCCTGTACCGCTACGCCGACACCCCCAAGGAACTGCAGGACAAGTACATCGAAGCCTGCACCAACCTCACCGTGGCCGGCGGCCTGGGCAAGCTGAGCTTCGGTCCCTCCGTGCAGACCGGCAGCGGCCTCATCAAGTAGCCCGTTTTCCATCAGGTTTCCGGGGCGGCATCTGCCGCCCTTTTTTGTATCCAGACAACAGGGATGTTTATGCGCGCACTGCTCCCCATTCTGCCCCGCCCCAGCCGCTACGCCGGTATCGAAGAGGGCGCCTGCCACAAAGACCCTGCCCAGGTTCGCCTGCGTGTGGGCCTGGCCTTTCCCGATACCTATGAAGTCGGCATGTCCTATCTGGGGCAGAAGATCCTTTACGGTATCGTCAATAGCCACGAACACTGGTGGGCCGAACGGGTCATGGCCCCGGAACGCGAAGCAGGCGACATCCTGCGGCAACACGGCTGCCCGCTGGGCACGCTGGAATCCGGCACGCCGCTGCGTGACCTGCACTGCCTTTCCTTCTCCATCACCCATGAGCTGTGCTACACCAACGTGCTCTACATGCTGGAGCTGGGCAACATCCCCCTGCGCACGGCCGACAGACCGCAGGATCTGCGCCAGTGCCCGCTGGTCATCGCCGGTGGCGGCGCCCTGCTGAGCGCCGAGCCGCTGGCCCCCTTCATCGATCTGATGGTGCTGGGCGACGGCGAAGAATCCCTGCCCGATGTGCTGCGCCTGCTGGAACAGGCCCTGGACGAAGGCTGGACGCGTGACCGCTGTCTGGAAGAGGCCCGCCACATCCATGGCGTCTACATCCCCTCTTTCTTCACGCCGGATGCGGAAGGCCGTTTGCAGCCCCGTTTTGCCGACCACGCCCGGCCCTCGCGACGCATCGTGGCCGACTTCGACAAGGTGGCCTACCCCACCAGCCAGGTGGTGCCCATCGGCGCGGTGCACAACCGCCTGTCGCTGGAGATCGCCCGCGGCTGTACGCGCGGCTGCCGTTTCTGCCATGCGGGCATGGTCTACCGCCCCGTGCGCGAACGGTCGCTGGACACCATCACCGGCCTGCTGGACGACTGCCTGAAAAAGACGGGCTTTGACGAGATTTCCTTCCTTTCGCTGAGCACGGGCGACTTTTCCGCGCTCAAGACCCTGAGCCACGGCGTGCTGGGCCGCTGCGCCCAGGAACAGATCAGCCTTTCGCTGCCGTCGTTGCGCGTGGGCTCCATCGACGACGAGATCATGCAGCGCATGTCCGACCTGCGCCGCACGGGCTGTACCCTGGCCCCCGAAGCGGGCAGCCAGCGCCTGCGTGACGTCATCAACAAGGGCGTCACCGAGGAACAGGTGCTGCTGCATGTGCAGAAGCTGCTGGAATACGGCTGGCGTCAGGTCAAACTCTATTTCATGATCGGCCTGCCCACCGAGACTGACGAGGACCTCAAGGCCATCGCCGACCTTTGCCGCAAGGTGCGCGACGCCGCGGGCAAGGGCAATCCGCGCCTGCAGGTCACGGCGGCGCTCTCGCCCTTCGTGCCCAAGCCCTTCACGCCCTTCCAGTGGGTGGAACAGATCAGCCAGGAAGAGATCCAGCGCCGTGTGCAGGTGGTGCGCAACGAATTCAAGGGCCAGAAGTTCCTCAAGCTGCGCTGGCACGAACCGGCCATGAGCCATCTGGAAGGCATCCTTTCCCGCGCTGACCGCCGTCTGGCCGATGTGGTGGAAAAGGTCTACCGCAAGGGCGGCATCTTCACCAGCTGGATCGAAGGTTTCGATCTGGCCCCCTGGCTGGAAGCCCTGGAAGAATGCGGCCTGACCGCCGACGAATTCACCCGGGCCCGCAGCATGGACGAATACCTGCCCTGGGAACATCTGGAGGCCGGCATCTCGCCCGAATTCCTGCGCCGCGAATACGAGCGTGCGCTGGCGGGCAAGGTCACGGAAGACTGCCGCTACCATGCCTGCCGCCAGTGCGGCGCCTGCGACACCAAGGCCGGGCCTTCGCGCATGCCTCATGCCAGCCTGGGCGAGGACGGCCAGCCGCTGGAGCACCACAACCGTCTGGTCTTCCCCCAGCGTGACCAGCAGGCCCACCAGCCCGCCCGTGACGAGGAAGGACGCATCATCTGCCGTACCCACGAGAACAAACCGCCGCAGATCGCGCCGGAGCTGGCCGTCAAGGCCGTCCAGTACCGCATCTGGCATACCAAGACCGGCGGCAGCTCCTACCTCAGCCAGCTGGAGCTCCAGGCCATCCTCGACCGCGCGCTGCGCCGTGCCGATCTGCCCATGGCCTTCTCGCAGGGCTTCCATCCCATGCCGCTGATGTCCTTTGGCCGGGCCCTGCCGGTGGGCATGGAAAGCCGGGCCGAATGGTTCGCCATCACCCTGCGCACCCCCATGTCCGCTGCCGAAGTGCATACCCGTCTGGCCGCGGCCCTGCCCACGGGCATGGCCGTCATCCGCGTGGAAGAAGTGGACAAGAGCCGCCGCACGGAACAGTCCGTGGCCGAGACCTTCCGCCTGCGCACCGGCAGCATCGACGGTGAAGGCCTTTCGCTGGCGGCCGTACGCGACTGCTTTGCGGCCTTCGCCGCCCAGGAAAGCGTCATGCTGACCCGCGAGACCAAGAAGGGCCCGCGTACCAGCGACATCCGCCGCCACCTGCTGCGCTGGAAGGAACTGGAGGACGGCAGCCTGGAATTCAGCCTGGACTGGAGCGACGGCTACCTTTCGCCCCTGCTGCTCTGCACCAGCATCTGCGCCTCACTGGGTGACGAGTCCCGCCTGCGGGCGCTGCTGCGCCTGAGCAAGACGGCCCAGCATTTCGCGGACGGCCAGGTCTGCCCGTAAAGGATCATTTCAGGGCCTTCCGAGGATGGATGCTCCATCCGGTTGCGGAAGGCCCTTTTTGCGGCTCTGCTCCGGCCGCGCCATCGTGCCGGAAAGCATCCCGCCCAATATGTTCTGCTCATATCAGGAGGCATCATGGCTCCCCGTTCCACCACGGAAACGTTCTTCTTTTTCGGTGATTCCCTGACCCTGGGCGTCAATGACAATGCCATGCCCGGCGGCTGGGTCAGCCGCCTTGTGCTGCTGGGTTCCCAGGCCGGCTGGTACGATATGCCGCCCGCCACCTTCTACAATCTGGGCGTGCGCCGCCATACCTCCACGGACATCGCCGCCCGCTGGCAGGCCGAAGTGGCGTCCCGCCAGATCCCCGGCACCATCAACCATCTGGCCTTCTGCCCGGGCGTGGTGGACATGTCTCCTGCCCAGATGCGGCCGGTGGACGAGGTCTGCGCCACGGTCATGCAGATGCTGGATCAGGCCTCGGCCCTGGGTCCGGTCTTGCTTATCTGCCCGCCTCCTGTTAAAGAGCCCGCCATGAGCCAGCGCATCGCCTCGCTCTGCGAGGCCTATGTGACGGCATGTGCCCGCAAGGGACATCCCTGTGCCGATGTGCACGCCGCTCTGGCGGCCTCGCCCGAGTACATGGATGATCTTGAGGATGGCCTGCATCCCGGCCCGCAGGGCGCTGCCCTGATGGCCCGTCTGCTGGCTGAAGACCCGGCCGTACGCCGCTTTTTTCTGACCGCCAAACAGGATGATTGATATGGGCTCCTGCCAGCCTTTCGTCGATGACGAACCCTTTGACAAGCGCGTGAAGACGCTTGCCGACAATGAATTGCTGGAGATCTGGGAAGAGACCCAGCAGCTGGAAGATCTGCTGCGCACCCAGATGCAGACCGACCTTGCCATGGCCCCCGAATACGAGCGCCTCATCGTCAGTGAGCTGCAGCTGCGCAGCAACAGGGCTTTGCTGCACGTCCGCTAGCGTTGCCGGATCGTTGGGCGGGCGGTCCCGTGGGCTTTTCTTGCTCACAGACACAATCTGTGACCGCCAGCGCGCCGTCCGGCGCACAGAGGGAAGCCATTCCCCTCCCTGCCCTTCCTCAAACACGTTTCCTCAGGCCGGTCCCCTCGCGGGGCCGGCCTTCATTTTTCCCAGTTTTTTCGCATCATGCGGCCCGAACGTTCCTTTTTGGCGCCACGAGCATAGGAAAGCCGCAGCTTTCGCGCCCCAGGAATGGCCGCAGCCGCAAACGCCCTCTTCCTTTCCGGGGCGATCCATCATTCGCCAGGCCTCAAGTCCCCCATGCCAGACAGGGATACCTGCAAAGAAAGCCCATAAAAAAGGCCTGTGGCGTCACCACAGGCCTTTCATCATTTTCAGGTCATACGGCTCAGGCTATTGCCCGAACGCTTTTTCCAGGGCATCTTCCAGCGTCCCGGCCGTATAGACGTCACGCAGCACCAGCGGGGACGAAGCCTGCTCCCCTGCCGGGAACAGGGCCGTCAGCGGTATGCTCTTGCTGCCCAGGGCCTCCAGCAGGCGGATGCCGTACGCATTGACGCCCGTCAGGTCCACGCGGATCAGTTCCATGCCGTAGCGCGCACGCAGCTTGCGCATCCGCTCATCGGTCAGCACCGTAGCTTCCAGCACCTTGCAGTTGGGGCAGGAATCCGCCGTGAATTCCAGCAGCATGGCTTTCTGGCCCAGATCGGCCTGGAACTGTTCGGGGCTGAATTCCCGCCACTGCACCAGCGGTGCGGCAGGTCGCAGGACCCAGATGAAGGAGCCCACCAGTATCAGGACCGTCAGGGCCCCGATGATGCGGCAACGCAGGCGGGGGGAGGCGGGGCCGCAGAACTGGCCCCAGAGCCAGGCCACCAGCGAAAGCACCAGCAGCACGCACAGGACCTGCATATGCTTTTCCACCGGCAGGATGGAGAGCAGATACAGGGCCGTGCCCAGCAGGCAGAAGCCTAGGACACGTTCAAAGACTTTCATCCAGTTGCCCGGACGCGGCAGGATGCGGGCCAGCTGGGGCCAGATGCTGAACAGGATGTACGGCAGGGCCATGCCCAGGCCCACGGCCCAAAAGACCACCATCAGGACCAGCAGAGGCTGGGTGAAGGCCCAGCCCAGCACACCGCCCAGCAGCGGGCCGCTGCACGGCGTGGCCAGGAAGGTGGAGACCAGACCGGTCAGGTAGGGTTGCAGACGGGGATTCTTGCTGTTGGCACCGGCCTTGAGGTCGATGACCGGCAGGGTGAAGACCCCCAGCATGGAAAGGCCCATGAGGAAGACCAGCATCACCAGGCCCAGCAGCAGGCTCTGCTGCTGATAGAGCTGCCCCCAGATCATGTCGGCGGCGCCCAGCACCAGGGCCAGCAGGGTGAACAGGGTCATGATGCCTGCGGAGAAAAAGAGGTTGTGCTCACGGAAACGCCGCAGGCTCTCCTTGTCTCCCCTGCCGCCCATGAGCAGCAGACCGCTGATCTTGAAGGTCAGCACCGGCAGGACGCAGGGCATGGCATTGAGCAGCAGGCCCGCCAGAATGCCCACGGCAAGCGCCATGCCGAATCCCGATATCTCCACAGAGCCGTCAGCATGCTGCGGCGTCAGCTCCAGGGCAAAACCGTCCGGGGGCGGCAGGGGCTTTTCGCCGTCTTCCTCCTGCAGGGCGGCCAGCGGGTCCTGCGCCGGATCCGTAACGGCACTCAGGCCGCCCGCTCCGCCCTCGTCCATGGCAAAAGGCAGACCGGACACAGGGGCGCTGCCTTTGGAGAGCACGGGCGGCAAACGCCGCAATTCTTCCCAGCGGGCCTTCCAGGGGGCCTCTTCCAATCCGGGCAAGGTATCCGGTACCTGGCCGCTGATGGTCTGCGAGACCGGAAGACAATTGCGCGAGGAACAGAGCAGCATGCTCAGGACAGCCTCAAAGCCGCGATGCCGGGCCTCGTGCGGCAAAAGGACGAACAGGGTCGTGGGGCTTTCGTAAACGTAGACGGTCGCATCAGGATCGAACAGATCCCGCTGCATGAAGCCCTGCGGATACCAGACGGGCAGTCCGCTGCCGTCATCCAGACGGATGGAAAGCGTGGTCGGGCGTCCGGCATCTCCGGATTCATGGGCATAGGCATGGTAGCCTTGCGGGAATGCCATCTCCACAGCCATAACGATGCCGTCAGGGCCTTCAGCAAAATGCGGCTGCACGGATACGATGTCCGCCGCAGCGGACTCTCTCGTATCTATTTGGAATATAAACAAAAATAAAACAAGCACCCCAATCAGGGCAGCAAAGTTCCGTGTTTTTTTCATCAAATACCTCTGGGAAGGCACTATAAAATCTTTTTTTTTCTTTTAAAAGTGTTGACAGAGAGGCCGCAAAAGAGTAGGTCTCTTTTTCGCGGATGGGTCATTAGCTCAATTGGTAGAGCAGCTGACTCTTAATCAGTTGGTTCGGGGTTCGAGTCCCTGATGGCCCACCA